>CALXYL010000006.1 GCA_944392985.1 uncultured Spirochaetaceae bacterium
CAGACATGCGACTTCTGGATGTATGCATATTTGCGGCCGTTGACCTCGTTGATGTAATAGCCGGTTCTCTCGTCCTTCCTCATAGTTATTAATATTACTATGAAAACAAGAAACACACAAGCCTGTTTTGATAGACAATTTCAAAAAATACATGGAATTAATCTTGAATGGGCATTTGCTGCATAGTTATTATGCCAGAATTCAGGATCGTATATAGATCTCAGAAATCACACAATTTTCTGAACTGATTCTTTTTTGCTTTTTCTAAAAAATAACTCCTTGCACTGCAAGGAGTTAAATTTCTTGGTTTAGTGCCGCCTCCAGGAATCGAACCAGGGACACAAGGATTTTCAGTCCTTTGCTCTACCAACTGAGCTAAAGCGGCGCTGAATTTTCGCAACAAGGGGAGGATAGCAATTTACTGCGATAGATGCAAGAGGTAATATACGATTTTCGTTAGATTCTTACGCTTACCCCAACAGAAAGCTGTGCATCCGCCTTTTCCCTGCTCATTGCATATGCGGCGTTGATGAATCCTTCGATATCGAAGATCGATATGCTGAAAGGATATCTCACATCGAGTGATATGCAGAGATTATGATACGCATCCCCGGTGGGTGTGTTTCCTTTTATATCAGGTGCAGAGTTGTTGTTTCCACTGGAAGAATGCGGGCTCATGATGCTGACCTCGCCATGCAGCAGATAGAGGAGACTGAGCGTGACGCTCAGAGAATCGATTTTCCTGTACCCACACTCTGCGTATAGCGCGATGCTGTCGCCTCCATATGGGAAGCCAAGGTACGTGAAGATAGGGAACTTGCCATATGGCCTGTTGATCGAATAGCGGTTGAAAACGAGGAAATCGACATGATTGCGCCTGTAGAGGTATGGGCTTGTGTATGATCCCTCAATGAAGAACGAGATGATCGAGTCATCGATTGCGAAAGCATATTCTGCACCTGCGTTGAATCCGAGCGCCATTGGCTGGGAATCATCTTCAGTCGGTGCTGTGGCCTGATCAAGTGCGAACTGCGTGTACAGCCTCAGCCCATTCACAGGAATGTACTCAAGCTCAAGATGCGCTATTGCGTTGAGTGTCTTTGAGTTGTTGAGGTTGTGGAAGATCATGGCAGGATTGAAGTATGCCAGCTCCGCTGCAGTGAATGAGTACATCACGTTCTCAGAGATGGAGAAGGAGAGGTTATCAAGTATCCTGAAGCTGAGCATATGGGCGAGCATGATCCTCGTCTTTCCATCAAAGTCATTTGAATTGCCGTTGGAGTAGTCGACCTCGGGAAGGTAGATGATGTAATCGAGGCTGAAACGATCACAATAGAGCTTCAGGAAAAGATAGTCCATGCGGCTCACGTGGTCGTCGAATATGAAGTTCCCGATCTTTGAACGTCCCCATGAAAGACGGTCACGAAGGTATCCGAATGTGATTGAGTCAAATGAGAAGGTGAACGACGTCCGCCTTGGGATATCAATCTCCAGCATGTCCACCTGCGGGAAGTTGAACATGAGGTTGGGGGAGTAGACAGCAGAAGAGACAGGGATGCGCAGCGTGTCTTCATCCTTGCCAACAATGGCGCCGATGCCATGAAAGCCATCCTCTGCCAGATCGCCTACTTCGGAGAAACCGTCCTTGTTCGTTACCCTGCCATAGCCATACGCAAGTTCAGTATAGGTGTAGAATGGCCCGATTCCTGCCTCGACGGAGGCGGAGGCGAAAGGCTTTCTGTCGTTGAATCCATATGCCCAGTATTGATCCGTGCAGAAGTCCTCGCTGTTGATATGAGCATAGAGTTCAGGTGAGACTTCAAGCGATGGGGTGAGGAAGTATGCTCTGTTCTCAAGATCCTCCTCAATGCTTCTGTAGAGCATCTGGCCTATGCCGTTGAGGGAGGAGAAGTCGAGACGGTCGAGCATCATCCTTGCTTCTCCCTCGCTCCAGGGCCTGGATGACTGCAGTCCTGATCTTCCGCTGATGAGGTACAGATCCTCCATCTTGGTATACAGCGGATCTCCAATGGGGATGATCCTGCCTCCAACAGCCCCCAGCGAGAGGAGGCATGCGGAAAGCAGGAACAAGGCGATTATCCTTTTACCCATCACATGCTCCATGCGAATCCGAGCGACCACTGCACATCGAACTGCGTCCCGTTTGCCTTTATGTTCCCTGGGTTGATGACAGTGAGGAAATGGACATCGGTGTAGACAGAGAATCCATAGGGGAGGTACAGTCCGCCATTGAGACCAACATCAATGACATGTTTTACAGCATCGCGTTCTGAGGCGTTCGGATCCTTGTTGTTCGCTGTCTGATGATGATCGGTTGGAGTCGTGACATTCTCCACCCCCTCCTTGTTCACCTGCGTCCATGTAGTCCACTGGTCATGTGTTCCATGTGCCATATAGAAGAATGAGCCGCCGGCAAAGAACTTATCCGGCATCCTGTACGACGCAGAAAGCTGTGCAACGATCGCATCCCCGCCATAGCGATAGCCAAGGAACTGCTCGTCAAAGAACTGCGTACCGCCGTTGCCGATCATCTCCCTTGTGGGGACAACGAAGTTGATGCCCCAGTCCCCCTGTTTCTGCTCCCGTCCATTTCCTGCCTCCACCTGCTGGTTTCCATCGCGGAGATAGAGGTATGGATCGGTATAGGCTCCTTCGAGATTGAGCGTGAGGATTCCATCCCCAAGGCCCATGACATAGGTCGCGCCAAGCATGTATCCCATTGCAGTGGGTTCTGCTGGTCTGTCCCCTTCCTTCCCTGGAACCGGCTCCCCTGGAAGCAGCATCTCGTCGACGACAAGCTGTGCGTAGAGATTTAGGCCCTTCATCGGTGTATAGTCGAACTCGAATCCAAGGATGGAGTTCGTGAGGCTCCTTGTGTATGAGTTGTGGAAGAGGTGGGCGGGGCTGAGGGCGATGAGGTCGATCCTGTTGTCCTTGCTCATGTACATCACTCCCTCTGTAAGAGCAAAGCCGAACCTGTCCTGGAAGAACCGCCACTCAAGGCGATGGGCGATGAATGCGCTGATTCCATTGAGATAGGCACTCTGTCCGCCGTCTCCAAGCTGATTTAGCCCTCCTTCCAGATAATAATTCTGAGGATGTATGAAGCTCAGTACGAGGAATGTGTATTTGAAATTGTCATCAAATGCAGTGATCCTTGCTGAGTTGTGGTATTTGATATGATCCCCGAGGATGAAGTTCCCTGTCTGCCCGGGACCCCATGAGTAGCGTTCCCTTCCCACCTGCAGGCTCCAGTTCTTCCCTCCTGCGGCGACAAAAGCGCGGTACGGGAAGTTGAAGTCGAGATTCTTCATTATGTCGATTGGGATATTCGTATCGAATACTGTGGAACCGAATGGTGATGTAAGCGGATACTTTGTCTTTGTTGTGCCTATGGAGAAATCGAAGAAACCGTAGAAGCTGCTTCCGACATGCTGTTCAGCGACGAGGCTCAGGGGAGTCTTGTTATCAGCCCAGCTCTTACCCCCCCCCATCAGCCAATTGTCCCAAGTCTGGAACGCTTCTGATGTATTTGAATGAAGGTATATCTCAGGGGATACGGTGATTCCGCCGGTAAACACCGCAGAGGCAGCGTCAGCGTCCAGCTTGTTCTCAATCCGCGAATAGAGCAGTGCCGCCGTTCCTTCGAGTAAAGCTGGGTCAATGCGTTCAAGCGCCATCTTAAGCTCGCTTCCGCTGTATGGGCCAGCGGTGGATGGAAGCGAAAGACCGGACAGGATGTACAGATCCTTCATGTCCTCGACTATTTCATCATAGATGGGATATATCTTCTCATAATTCGATCTGTCAGCCGCCGAGACAGACAGCAACGAAGCTGCGATGAGCAGGAATGCGATAAAGCGCCTCATAAGTCCTCCTGCGAAGAGTATAAGGCATTACAGGCGCTCGTGCTTTATGTTTTTTCAGCAAGGAGAGGGTAGAGGAGCCTTTCCGCCTGCTGCATGTCAATCCTCACCTGGTTCCTTACATCCTCCAGGCTCTTCATCTTCCTTGTCGGACGAATGAAGAACATGATCTCCAGCTTCATCATCTCACCGTATATATCGCGGTCAAAGCCCTGGATGTTCGTCTCGATCGTGAATCTGCTGTCGCTATCGACTGTCGGACGCACCCCGATATTCGTCATGCCTATGAAAATGCCGTACCTGAGATGGACGATCGAGGCATAGACGCCCTGAGGAGGCAGTTCGCAACCCCTTTCCGGACTGAGATTCGCTGTCGGCATGCCGACAGTCCTTCCCAGTCCTTTTCCATGGACAATCCGTCCTGTGATGATGGCAATCGGCTCAGCCAAAGGTCACTGTCTCATCGCATTCGGTGAAGGAGGAGAGGACCGCAGTGGCATCAGTGAGGAAGAACACCTCCGTGTTCCCATCATCCTCGCTGTACATCCCCCTTAGATCAGGATAAGCGTCCAGCATTCTCTTCCTGGCCTCCCTTCTGTCATCCTCTACCGCTGTTGCGGCGATGCGCAGCCATTTTCCTCCTGTGAAAGCGCAGATCTCTATCCTTGGATTGCTGTGCATCTGCATCGAAACGGACTTGCGCTTGCCTGTCTGGATGTAGACACGTCCCTCAAAGAGATTGACTGTCCCGAATGGCCTCACGCGCGGCTGTCCGCCGTCGTCGGTCGCAAGATAATATGTCCCCGCTTCCTTGAGGAATGCGACAATGTCATCGATTCCTTTCATTGCTTCCTCCTGTAGTAAGTGTATCACATTCCAGAGCATGGATAATTGCTAAAAGGATACAGATTCTGTAATCAATGGCTATGATTGCATGGAAAAACAGCTTTTTCCTATGTGATGATGCATGCAGTGGCTTCACAAAGTCCTAACCTCTGCTATACTGAAGCCACATCAAACATAAGGAGAAACAAATGAAGAACCTTCTCGTGCTCGCTCTTGTTCTCATCCTTCCGTTCTCGGCTTTTGCCGGTGGAAGCGTTGAGTCCGGTGATACAGCTGACGATGCTTTCCGCATCGCGCTTATCATAGAGAACACCATCGATGACAAGGGCTGGTGCCAGTCAATGCATGACGGCATTACCCAGGCGATTGCAGAGATGCCGGATAGGAACATCGAGTATTCCTATGCGGAGAAGCTGCTTCCCGTCGATGCAGGTTCCATTGCCCGCCAGTATGTCGCTGAGGGCTATGACCTGATCATCGCACATGGTGCACAGTACAAGAACCTCGTGATGGAGATCGCTGAAGAGTATCCAGACGTATCGTTCGCATTCGGAACATCCTCCGAGATCGGGCCTGAGAATGTCTTTACATACATGCCTGAATCCGAGGAGACGGGATACATCAACGGCCTGATCGCAGGAACTGATACGAAGGTTGGCATTGTCGGCCTCGTCGGTCCTGTCGACTCCGGTGATTCTGCCCGCTACAACCGTGGCTATGTCCTTGGAGTGCAGGCGGTCAATCCAGATGCGAAGATCCTTGTGGCTCATACTGGCTCATTCTCCGATTACGTCAAGTCATCTGAGGTTGCCACATCGCAGCTCTCAAGCGGCGCTGATATCCTCACAGGATCATCCCAGCAGGCTATCGGAGCTCTCCGCGCTACGGCAGAGTCACCGACAGCGATGTGGGTTGGCCAGGATCTTGCGCAGCTGACGACGGAGGAAGGCAAGCTGAAGTGCATTGCAGCCTCTGCCTACAATTATGCTGCTGTCGTCAAGGAGCTTGTTGAGAAGATCGAGAGCGGAACCAAGGGTGGAGAATGCATCCCGATGAATTTCGCTAATGGCGGATTCGTATTCGACTACAACCCGGATCTCAAGGCTGACTGGGTATCACCGGAGCTTGAGGCCATGATCAATGAGGCAATCGCTTCCTTCAAGGCAGATTCCGATGGGACTCTGGCAGATTGGGCAGCCGTGGATTACTCTACGCTGTGATGACCGAAGGCAGGGCTTTCCCGCCCTGCCTGTTTTCTTTCATATCAGCTATGGACAATAAGATAAGATCACTCAGGATGGAGCATATCACCAAGAGATTCCCTGGTGTGCTTGCATCCGACGATATCTCCATAAGCGTCTCAGAGGGGGAAGTCCTGGCTCTCGTCGGAGAGAATGGCGCAGGCAAGACGACGCTTATGAATATCCTGATGGGGCTTTATCAGCCGGATGAGGGCAGTATCCTCATCAATGATGAGCCAGTCCGTTTCAGAGGCCCGGAGGATGCGTTCCGCGCCGGCCTTGGAATGGTGCATCAGACATACATGCTCGTTCCGAATATGACTGTAACGGAGAATATCGCGCTCGGATACAAGAAGGCATGGAAGCACCTTCGCCTCGATATGAAGGAGGTGAGGGACCGCGTAATGGAGGTTTCCAGCCATTATGGACTGAGCGTCAATCCCGATGCCTATATCTGGCAGCTCTCTGTCGGAGAGCAGCAGAAGGTCGAGCTTGTAAAGACGCTCTGCCTTGGCGCAAGGTTCCTGATCCTTGATGAGCCGACATCGGCCCTGACGCCACAGGAGGTGGATGAGCTCATAGTCCTTCTGCACAGGATGACAGCGGAGCTTTCGATCATCTTCATCTCCCACAAGCTGCAGGAGGTCAAGGCACTTTCGAACAAGGTCACGATACTCCGCCATGGAAAGGTCGTGTTCTCCGGCAACACCGATGATTTCTCCTCTAAGGAGATTGCCGCGAAGATGACGGGCCATGAGATCGTGCTTCCAAGGAATCCAGGCGGACAGGATAGAGGTGAGGCTGTTCTTTCCATCAAGGACCTCACTGTCATGTCAGATAGAAAGACAGTGGCGCTTGATCATCTTTCACTTGATGTCAGCGCGGGGGAGATCGTTGGTCTTGCCGGCGTTTCGGGCAATGGTCAGAGGGAGCTTGCTGAGGCGATCAACGGCCTGAGGAAGGCGGAAAGCGGATCAATCATGTTCTTCGGAGATGATATCGTCAATAAGTCCCCTCATGATGTCATAGCAAAGGGAATGGGCTACATTCCAGAGGAAAGGAACACCGAGGGTATCGTTCCCTCTTTCTCAATCAAGGAGAATTTCGTTCTCAAGGATATCTCTTCCGAGACATTCTCTTCTGGTATCTTCACTAAACAGAAGAAGATAGACGAGAGTGCTGAGCGTCTGGTGAAACGGTTCGACGTTCGTTGTCCTGGTACGGGAACGGCAGCTGGATCCCTTTCAGGCGGTAATATACAGAAGGTCATACTTGCCAGGGAGATTGAGAGGAAGCCGCGCTTCCTCGTGGCTGTCTACCCAACAAGGGGCTTGGATATGGGTGCGGTTGAGTTCATCCATTCAGAGCTTCTGAAGATCAGGGAGAGCGGTATCGGTATCCTCCTTATCTCGGAGGAGCTTGATGAGATCATGGATCTTTCCGACAGGATCGCTGTCATATACAAGGGGTCGATCCAGCGTGTGCTTCCGAAGGCCGAGGCAACAGCTGAGAGGCTTGGTATTCTCATGGCGGGGGTGAAGGAAGAATGACAAGAGGTTTCCGTATCGCATTCAGGGTCGTGATCATGGCGCTTGCCGCCATCTCAGCGATCCTCATGGCTTCCATCATCCTCTGGATGATCGGGGCAGATGTCTCAGACACTTTCTATACGATCGTGTTTGAGCCGCTGACCAAGATGCTTCATATCTCGGAAGTGCTTATCAGGGCGATTCCGCTGTGCATCATCGCTGTCGGAATCTCCGTCGCATACAGATCAGGAATCATCAACATCGGAGCTGAGGGGCAGATGGCGATGGGGCTTCTTGCCTTCACTGGCGTCGCCCTCGCTTTTCCTGATGTTCCCCGTCCGCTGCTGCTTCCTCTTGCCCTTCTTGCCTCGATGATAGGAGGAGGTATCTGGGGATTCATCCCTGGTATCCTGAAGGCAAAGCTCAATGTATCGGAGCTCCTTTCGACGGTGATGCTCAACTATATCGCGGCGCAGTTCTATTCGCTCTGCCTCCGCACGATCTATCTTGATCCTGCCGAGCAGGTCTATGGAACGGGAACGCCGCAGTCGATGAAGCTGACTGAGAATGTCTGGCTTGGACGCATCACAGGACGCCTGCACTATGGTATACTCCTGGCTCTGATCCTTGCCGTGCTGATCTTCATCCTGATGTGGAAGACATCCATTGGATTCAGGATGAGGGCCTCTGGTTCCTGCGCCAGGGCTGCCCGCTATGGCGGTATAAGCGTCGGGTTCTACCTTGCGGTCTCCATGGCAATCTCCGGCGCGTTCGCCGGCCTTGCTGGGGGAGTGGAGCTTGCCGGTGTGCATCGAAGGGCGATTGAGGGAATCACAAACAACTATGGGTTCTCAGGAGTCGTCGTGGCGCTCTTCGGCGGTCTCCATCCGTTCGGAATCATACCTGCCTCATTCCTTTTCGGTCTTCTTATCTATGGCTCGACGCTGGCTCCGACAAAGGTAGGGGTGCCTGCCAATATCGTGCAGGTCATGCAGGGAATCATCATCATCGTTATCGTCACAGCCCAGATGGTGCTTTCCAATACTTATTTCCAGGACAGGGTCTGGAGGAAGTATCAGGCCCTGAGGAAGAAGGAGGTGTGAGATGATCGACATCATTACGAATATGCTTGCAATGTGCATCCCATTCTCCGTCGCGCTCCTTCTGGCCTCGATAGGGGAGATGTTCAACCAGAGGGCAGGCGTGTTCAATCTCGGATGCGAGGGAGTCATGGCGATGGGGGCGTTTGTAGGAATGCTTATCCCGTTCCTCGCAGGTGGCGGTGGCAGCGTCCCCCAGTGGTACAATGCCCTCGGCTTCCTTGCCGCGGCTCTGCTCGGTGCGTTCTTCGGGCTCTTCTTCGGCCTTGTGACCGTGACGTTCCGCGCTCCGCAGGGAATAGCGGGTATCGGACTGCAGATGTTCGGCGTTGGAACTGCAGGAACGCTTTTCCGCCATTTTGTCGGAGGCACGCAGTCTATTCCCGGTATCCCCGATGTGGATATCCCGCTCCTGTCGAGGATCCCATTCCTGGGAGATATACTCTTCTCGCACAATGTGGCGGCATATCTTGCCTACATTTTCGTTCCTATCGCCTGGTATATACTCTTCAAGACTCCATGGGGACTGAAGGTGCGCGCTGTCGGGACGAATCCGAGAGCTGCCGACTCGATGGGGATCAATGTGAGCCGCACACGCTATGAGGCGCTTGTCGTCGGGGGCGCGCTGGCAGGTCTTGCCGGAGCGTATCTTTCGGTTGCCCAGGCGAAGATGTTCTCCGATACACTTATATCGGGGCGGGGCTTCATTGCAGTCGCACTTGTCTATTTCGGGCATTGGCATCCGCTTCAGATCATGGGAGGTGCCCTTCTGTTCACCCTTGCCCAGACTTTCCAGACAATCGTGCAGAGCATGGGGATCTCCTTCCCGTATGAGCTTGCGGTCATGTTGCCATACGTCCTTGTCATAGTCGTGCTTTCATTCACGTCCCGCAATCAGACGACGGCACCTACAGCGCTTGGCAAGCCGTTCAATAGGGAGATAAGGACGTGATGCATTGACAGCGCGTCAGGAAAATGGTAATTTCCGGTAGATTCTGACCCAGATGGGAGAGGAGGTGATATCAATATGGCGTATGTAAAAGTAGACGAGAACGAACCGCTCGAGAAATCGATCAAGCGTTTTAAGAGAATGGTCGAGAAGGAAGGCATCATCCGCGAGTGGAAGAAGCGCGAGTACTACGAGAAGCCCTCTACCATCCAGAACCGCAAGAACAAGGCTCTTGCGCGCAAGCAGATGAAGAAGGTCAGGAAGATGCATGCTTCCAAGTCGTATTGATCACTCTGAGCCGCTCGGAAGAGCGGTTCTTTTTTCGCTTCATCATGTTGGGATCATATAAATATCGATCTCCTATGGCTTCTGCCACTACTTACCATAACCGCTGATCTCAATACTCTAGCTGAAGCATTGCAGATTGCAGTGATTGAATATGGAAGCAGGGGCTTATCATGGGTTCATGCCGTACCACGATCTATCAAAGCAAGGCAGTTCATCACCGGACGTGGCATGGAGAATATAATATTCAAGAGGAAGAAGCATTATGATCCACTATCCGCTTATTTGCTGACAGCCATGAAAGATGTGAAAAATGCCGGGCCTTTCCTGGCCCGGCATCTGCTTCTAAGCAATCATCGATCACTTCGGAAGATTGTCCTTTGTGATGACCTCGACGCCCGTGTCGACATAGTACGGATCAAGCGTTGCCTCAGGAGCCATTTCGCTGGAGAGAACTTCAACAGCGCTCTTGACGCCTTCGTATCCCATTGCATACGGGTTCTGAGCCATGATGCAGAGGAGAGCGCCTCTCTCGACGAGCGAGAGGTTCATATCGGAAGAATCGGAACCACAGCCGATGACGCCGGATCCTGCTTCCATGACTGCGTTGCCGACGCCGACTGTCGAGCCTTCGTTAGCACCGTAGACAGCGATACATCCCTGTGCGATGAAGTTAGCTGCCATATCCTTTGCCTGAGCAGCATCGCCCTGGCAGTACTGTGTCTCGAGGAGAGTGAAATCCGTTCCCTCGAAGGCATCCCTGAAACCATATTCGCGCTGGTTGCAGGACTCTGTAGCTGCGTTGACGCCGATGATACCGATCATACCCGATGTGATTCCATTGGCAGTGAGTTCCTGGATGAGTCTTTCGCCGATCTGCTTTCCGCCTGCGCGGTTGTCAGTTGCGAGAAGCCTTCTTCCAGGGAAGTTAGCTGCTGAGTCAACGTAGACGATCTCTACTCCGGCCTCTGATGCTTCCTTGAGAGCTGCGACACAGGCTTCAGGTCCGTTTGCTGCGAGAAGGATGCAGTCAGCACCTGCTGCGACAGCATTGTTGATACACTCGATCTGCTTGGCATCATCCTTGACGTCAGGAGCAAGCCATGTGAGGTCAACGCCGAGCTCTGCGGCGGCATCCTCTGCACCTCTGTTCACATTCACCCAGTGCTGGTCCATCTGATCCATGGTGATGAGGTACACGCTATAGTTTCCTGAATCCTCAACTGCTCCACTGGCGAACACTGATACTGCTGCCAGAACCATGACAAGAGCGGTAAGCAAAACTTTTCTCTTACTCATTCTTTTCTCCTTTTTGTGTTTTATATAGACATTGCCAGGCAATGCTATTTCGATTTCTTATGCGTTCCCTTCTTCGGTGCGCGTCCTCTTACGATTATGTCTATAAGAACAGAGATGATGACGATGATTCCGATCGCGATATTCCTGATAGCAACAGGAGCTCCTGCGAACTGAAGGCCGTTCTGAAGGACAGCCCAGATGGCCGCACCGATGACGGTTCCGAAGAGGATGCCCTGTCCGCCGAGCGTGGAAACGCCGCCGATAACAGAAGCTGCGACAGCGTACATCTCATAGGAGTTGCCTGCATCCATGGCACCCATGCCCGCTGAAGCGCACTGCGTGAAGCCTGTGAGGGCTGCACAGAAAGCGGAGACGACATAGACCTTGATTGTTACAGCCGTGACGCTCACGCCTGAGAGCTTGGCGGCATTGATGTTGCTTCCTACTGCGTAGATATGGCGTCCTGTCTTCGTCTTGCTCAGGTAGAAGTTGAAGATAAGGAAGATGATGATAGCAATCCAGAATGTATTGTAGATGCCTATCGTCTTTCCATAGTAGAAGAAGTTCCTGAAGCCTTCAGCTGCTTCGCCGATGCTGTTCGTGTTGTAGTTGCCATTGGCTATCTGAGCGATGCCTCTTGCGATCGTCATCGTTCCGAGCGTTGCGATGAACGGAGGAATGCTGAATCCCGCTACGAGGTATCCATTGAGGACACCGACGGCAAGACATGCGATGAGCGTGATGAATACCGCCGCCCAGGGATTCACTCCCTTCGTCATCATCGTGGCGCTGAGCATCGTCGACATACCGATCACCGATCCGATTGAAAGATCAATATTGCCGGTGATGAGTACATAGGACTGGCCGATACCGATAAGGATGAACGGCGCTATCTGTCTCAGGAGGTTTCCGAGATTCCTCGTGGAGAAGAATGTCGGATTTATTATCCCGAATACTATGCACAGAACGATCAGACCTGCGCTGACGGTCAGGACCTGACCCATTCCGTTTATCGAAAGAATCCTCTTCTTGAGGCTTGCCTTTGTCTCAGTTCTCTCCATCTTCTTCCCCTTTTTCCTCGATTTTGTTCTCGAAATGCGTTGCAAGTGTAAGGATCTTCTCCTGCGTAGCCTCACCCCTCATCAGTTCACCTGTTATGCGTCCATCGCACATGACGACCACACGGTCGGACACGCCGATGATCTCAGGCATTTCGGATGAGACGAAGAGAACGCCGATTCCTTCCTCCTTGAGCTGGTTCATCAGGTTGTAGATCTCAACTTTCGCTGCAACGTCGATTCCTCTCGTAGGTTCATCGAATATGACGATCCTGGATTTCCTGGAAAGCCACTTCGCGACAACGACCTTCTGCTGGTTTCCTCCGGAAAGGTTCGCAACCGCGACCTCTGGGGAAGCGACCTTGATACTGAAGTTGCTGATCGCATCGGATGTCATCTTATCTTCCTTGCCCCTGCTTACCTTGCCGATCTTATCTGAAAGCAGGTCCAGGTTCGGAAGCGAGATATTGTGCTTCACAGGCAGCTTCGTGCAGAGACCGTCCTTCTTTCTGTCCTCTGGTGCAAGGACGATGCCGTGCTTTATTGCATCGATGGGCTTGTTTATCGTCACTTCCTTGCCATCGACGAAAATCTGTCCGCTCTCCTTCGGGTCAATGCCGAAGATTGCTCTCGTCGTCTCCGTGCGCCCGGCGCCCATGAGACCTGCGATTCCGACAATCTCTCCCTCACGGACAGAAAGGCTTATGTCACGGACCATACGGCCAGCATTGAGGTGTCTGACCTCGAAGATGGTCTTGCCTGGCTTGCAGTCAACATGGGGGAACTTCTCCTTGATCTCGCGCCCGACCATATCAGCGATGATCGAGTCCATCGTGTAGTCGGAGAAATTTCCTTTGCTGATGAAGTGCCCATCACGCATGATAGTGACGCGGTCTACGATGTGGCTAAGTTCCTCGAGACGATGCGAGATGTAGACGATTCCGCACCCGGCAGCCCTGAGATCCCTTATGATCACGAAAAGATCATCGATCTCCTTGCTTGAGAGAGCACTGGTAGGTTCATCCATGATAAGCACGCGGGCATTGACCGAAAGCGCCTTTGCGATCTCTACCATCTGCTGCTTCGAGACAGGCAGGTTGCCGACAAGCGTCTTCGGTGAGATATCCACATGGAGGCTTGAAAGCACCTTCTCGGCCTCTTCGTTCATCTTACCCTTGTCAATGAGGAAGCCTTTGCCTATCTCACGCCCGAGGAACATGTTCTCGGCTACAGTGAGGTGCTGGCACATGTTGAGCTCCTGATGGATGATTGCAATACCGTTCTCCTTCGCGGCTTTTGAAGTAAGCACGTCGATTCTGTTCCCATAGAGATAGATGTCGCCGGCATCACGGGTATAGATGCCGCTGAGTATCTTCATGAGCGTCGATTTGCCTGCTCCGTTCTCGCCGAGGAGAGCCATGACTTCTCCGGCCCTCAGCTCGAATGAGACGTCATCAAGCGCTTTGACGCCTGGGAAAGACTTGGAGATATGCTCCATGCGTACAATGCTGTCTGCCACTCATCCCTCCTTCGCAATGCACTCGTCGAGCCTGTCGATGCACTCTGCGAATGCTCTGCCCGTGTGGTAGATTCCCTTCCACGGATTCCCGATATTCGCGACAAGAGGTGAGCCATCCTCTCTGAGGAGCTGTCTGCTCTCACCGACTTTATGGTTCATGAAATACCTGTTGTCGAAATCCCATGTGCGGCTGAAAACATCGTAGTACTTCTCATCGCCAGTCATCATGTAGCCATTGAGGAAGCCGGTCATGGACTCGAAGTTCTGCCACCATTCCTTGTCCCTTACGAGAGCCGGACCTGTGCCGACTCCATCACGGAATACGCCGCCATGTTCCCAGTCATAGCCATGGGCAAGCGCATGATCGAGAAGTTTTATGAGAAGTTCCTGATCCTCTTCTGTACGTGATCCAAGAACTTTGAGCGCAAGATCGGCAAGCCAGCTGAGCTCTACGTTGTGTCCATAGCTTGTCGTATCGGTAGGTGTATCGATCTTCTCATTGCTTTCGCGCTCAGCGTTCCAGGTACGCGGGATGTTCACGGCTGGAACCTTATTGAAATCGAGATCGAACTGGTTGTAGCCATAGCCTTCCGCTGCATTGATCATGTGGCGCACTATGAGCTCATAGACCTCACGGAGTCTTCTTCCATGGATTTCCTTTCCTGTTGCCTCATAGAGCGTCGTATATGCTTCGAGAAGATGCATGTGGATATCCAGGGACTTGCGATCACCTGCGGCCTTGCCGGCAGGGGAGAGTGTCCAGTCGCGTTCCACGTTCTCGAAATAACCGCCGCGGAGTGTATCAGCACTGTATTTGAGAAGATAATCGAAGCCTTTTTCCGCGTACTCAAGCGCTTCCTTGTCCCCATATGTCAGATAGCACTGCGCAAGCGCATAGACAGCGAAGCCTTCACCATAGGTGAGCTTTGAATCATCATGCACTGAGCCATCCCGGTTGAGAAGCCAGTAGTATCCACCGAATTCCTTATCCCAGAATCTGTCGATGAGGAAGCGCTTGCCATGCTCGGCAGCTTCCTTCATCCGAGGCTTATCCTCCTCTGCTGCATAGGGCATGAGTCTTGAGAAGCCCCAGACCATCCTCGCTTGGGTAACGATGTTCTTTATTCCGTTACCATCGAAATGGCCATCCTCATCGAAAGATGTGATATATCCGCCATATTCCTTGTCGATCGAATTGTTGAGCCAGAACGGTATTATCTCTTTCTGCAGAGTATCGAACAGCTCCTTGCGAACTGTCTTGAAATCCATAGCTACCTCCTTTTTGAATCAGTTCAATCATCGAGAGCCTCCGCTTCTCCTGATGATTCAGCCGATTCATGATTCCAGCTAAAGGGGACCTCTGAACCTTGTCGGAGATCATTCAGCCAGTCTTAGCAGACCTCCTGTGCTTCACCGATACCGGAAGCCTCACGACTCCGTCGGCAATAATCCTCCCTTCTATGAGAGAGAAGAGCATATCCACAGCTTCCGAACACATCAGGGCTATCGGCTGCTCGACTGTCGTAAGCGGCGTCTCCTGTATTGAGGAGATTGAGATGTCGTCATAGCCGGCAACAGATACATCCTCCGGCACCCTTATTCCCTTGGATCTCAGACGGCCGATGACACCCATTGCCATCACATCGTTTATCGCGATGATCCCATCGGGCCTTATCTCATCGTATACTTTGTCGATAGCGGCATATCCGCCTTCATAGCTCATGCCATCGGAGATAATCACCTTGTTCTCATCGAATGCAACACCGCATTCATCCAATGCTCTCCTGAAACCCTCGATCCTTTCCCGGAATGGCGTCAGAGAGGGATTCCCTGCAATTATAATGATGTTCCTGAGCCCAGCATTGATCATTCCCTTCGCCAGCTCATATGAGCCATCAGCAAGATCTGCCATGACCGTATGGAAGGGTATCTCAGGATAATAACCGGTAAGGAATACAAGCGGGAAATCATGATTAAGAAGATTCCTGATATGTGACAGATCGGGATTGCTGTCCTCTGAAGGAATGATGATCAGGCCATCGATACCCCTGTCCAGGAACTGGTCGACCAGCTTCGCCTCCTGCTTTGTGCTGTCATTCGTGATGCCGAACATCAGGCTGTTGTTCTTCTCCTCAACCGCAAACTGCAGCGCTTCGGCAACCTCTCCGAAGAACGGATTGCGGAATCCCGGAGCCAGAAAGCCTATCGATCTCGAAGAAGAGAGGCTGAGAGACCTTGCATAAGGATCACGGCGGTATCCGAGCTTCTGGACAACTGCCATCACATTCTTCTTCGTCTTTGTGGAGACCTTCGGAGAATCATTGAGTGCCATTGAAACGGTTCCCACGGAGACACCAGCAAGAGCTGCAACATCCTTTATGGTTATCTTCCCCATGGCAGTCCTCCTTTTGAACCGTTTCAATCAAAATTCTAAACTGCCTTTTCCATCTGTCAAGCAAAAATTTCTTTGGATGAAGCGGATGACCAGCGGACTGTAGAATAACCCGGATAAGGGGGAAGAGCGGCAGTTCGGTTTATGGTCGTCTGAAAATATCCGCAAAGAAATACAAGTTCGGTCGCTTTTCCGTCTATCCTGTTCAGTCAGGATCTTCTTCATACTCAACTAGGGAGTGAATGTTATTTCTACGTCGTTTTCTCGCTTCGTCCCTTTGATTTTCCTACACACTGTCGTTGATTCGGATATAATCAGGTAAGAATATCTGGTTTTTTGTTTTCCAGAGAAAAGGGGAGGTCATCATGAAGAGAGCATTGATTGCGGTTCTCATTATCGTCATAGCATCTTCATCCGCATTCGCAGCCAAAGGAGAGATCGGCGGAACTCTGTATCCCGATGCGATGATATCAACATCTGATGGAACGACAGTGCTGGGAGTCATCCTGATGGCGGAAGGTGCGAACTACTTCGGTGCTGATGGTGGCTTCGGAATAGAGTATGGCCTCGGCGGATGGTTCCCTCTTGCCAATATCTCCTCAGAAGGAGCTGAATTCAGCTTCGGAGGTGCTCTTTTCGCAGGAAAAGCCGGTTTGGCATATGACCTTCCGCTCGGTGAGGCCTTTGATCTTGTTTTCAGTCTTGGCCTTAAGCTGCGAACGCTTGTAATCGTCAACATATTCGACCTTTATGGTACTGTCACTGCATCGTTCGATCTCAATGAAACACTGGCGATCAAGACAGGACTTACTGCAGGATGCACGCTCTTCGGCGGACTGATGGGAAGCGGAGATGTATCACTGTTCCCCGCCGAGGACGGAGTGCCTATTATCACGGCATCACCCTTTGTCGGACTGTCATTTGTCTATTAGGAGGGTTCATGAGGAAAGCCGTAGCAATAGTCCTTATCCTTGCAGTTGCCATTTCATCGGTGTCCGCTGCCGGTGGCCGTGTCAGTATCAATGCCTATCCTGATTTCATGTTCCTCGTCAGCAGCGGCGGCTTCGGTGTCGGAGCAATGGCGGAAGGCGCGAATTTCCTTGATGAGGAAGGACGCTATGGCATAGAGTATGGCGCTGGCGCTTATTTTCCCGTTGCGGATATTTCAGGGAACAGTGAATCATAAGACACGGTTCCCTTCCTTCTGTACAAACTCGGCATGGCTTATAGGCGTCCTTTCTCTGAGAAGGTCGCGCTGACAGTCGGATGCGGCATCCAGGGAAGGACGAGCTTCATTTCCCTGGATGAAGCATCTCTTGGGATGTCGATTCTGGATATCTATGTAAGCGTAGGTACGGACATCCGCTTCACACCGCACTTCGGGCTCAACGCAGGAGCTCATGTAGGTGCCCTTACATTCCTGATGGCGACATCGAATGATCCCGCGAATCCAGCTTTCGGCATTGCTTATTACCCCGGTATCATAGTCGCACCATATGTTGGCGCATCATTCTTCTATTAAAATGCGTTGCTTCAGCCTCAACAGGAGACCATTATGAAAAGATCGATTCTTATCTTCCTTGTCCTTCTCCTTGCCATCAGCTTTGCATCCGCCTCAGACAATGCCATAGGCGTGGGTTTCATGCCTCATAGGACGTGGTATTCAGTGCCGGGCGCTGAAGAGTCATTCCTGGGAGTGCTTGCGGCAGGATCCAATTATTTCGGCGAGAACAGAGGTGGCTTCGGAATAGAGTATGGTGCAGGGCTTGGCATATCCACGGGTGAAACCGATACTGAGGCTGCATTGGTCGGCAATGTCGGATTTGGCTATAAGCACCCTCTCAAAGAGAAGATGGGATTTGTCGCTGGCATTGGTATCCTTGGTATTTTATCAGAGCCGCAAGGGACAGATCTGTTGATCCTTACGTTGGATCTCTATGCACGTCTCGGCATCACATACGATGTCTCCGATTCATTTGGAGTCAATGCAGGGGTGCTTTCCGGTGGGAACCTGCTCACTTCCAGGATCGAAGATGGAGGATCTCTCAATTACTCATTCAATTCATACTTCGTCGCCCTGTATGCAGGAGCTTCGTTCCTCTACTAGGCTTTCCCTTTAGTCCACTTTTCTGCTTCTGTCTATTTACAGCTATGGTTTTCGTAGATGAGGTATAATAATGAAAAGGAATTGCAAAAGGAGGTTCCTATGAGGAAATCGATTCTTATCGCATTGGTGCTTCTTCTTTCCATCAGCTTCGCATTCGCTTCTGACAACGCAGTAGGCGTGATGGTATTCCCACGGTGGGATTGGCCGCTTGAAGGCAATGGAAGCAGCAGCTTCAGCCTTGGAATCCTTGCAGAAGGCTCCAACTACCTCGGAAAGAAGGGTGGTGGCTTCGGTGTTGAGTATGGCCTTGGCGCCACTATCCCTACTGAGGATTATGAGGATGCCCGCTTCCTGTTCAATGGCGGTCTTGGCTATAAGCACCTCTTCAGCAAGACATTCGCCCTTGTCGGTGGCCTCGGTGTATTCGGTGACTACTGGATTCAGGATTCTCTCTCAGTATTTTGTCTTGACCTCTATGGCCGTCTCGGAATCACGCTTGATGTCGCTGATTCATTCGGTATCAATGCTGGCGTACTGGCAGGTGGCAATGTGATGACCAAGGGTACTTTCAAAGTGAACGATTGGATTGGAGGAAGTGGCTCAGGAAAGAGCGATACCTTCTTCCTCGCCCCATATGTAGGAGCTTCGTTTCTTTACTAGGGGTTGCTCTTAACTTGCTTTCCCATCCCTGCTAGTATCGAGATGTGGGAGATTTCTGGAAGTCTAGATTCACAATCGATGCAGGGAAGGGGATGGGAAGCTATTCCCTGGGGCATCTTGCCTGGCTTATCCTTCTCTTCGCCCTTATATTCTCTGTTGGTTATCTTTACAGGAAGTCTGATGACAGTAGGCGGAAAGCGATCAGATGGACTGTAGCTGTCCTCATCCTCATTGACGAAGCTGTGAAGGATATCGTCATGCCTTTCACAGGGCAGTGGGACTGGAGCTTCCTGCCCCTTCATCTCTGCTCGATATCTGTATTCATCGTGTTATTCCATGCCCTGACAGGGAAAGCGCTGCTTGCGGAGTATCTCTATGCCATCACGCTTCCGACAGCGGCTATGGCGATGGTGTTTCCTGACTGGACAGGAAGGCTGCCTGTTCTGAACCTCATGTGCATCCATTCCTTCTCCATCCATCTCCTTCTTGTGCTCTATCCCTGCCTTCTCCTGTATGGTGGCTTCCGCCCTTCATCGAAGCTGCTTCTGATGATAATCCCCATCGTCATCGTCCTTGCTTTCATCATGCATTTCGTCAACAGGGCGCTCGGCACGGATTTCTTCTTCGTCAATGGCGGTGGCGATGGTGTCAATCCGCTTTCGATGCTGGAATCCATCGTGGGATGGTGGTATCTTCTGGCTATGCCGGCCATCGCGCTTATATGCTGGCTCCCCATGTATCTCATACCACTCAAATGTGGAAAAGGTGATTGAGCGTTTACATCAGAAACTCCTATTTGGTTTGACAGCTACCGCAACCCATGTGATACTGAATGCGTAAAACATCAAAAAAGGAGTGTCTATGCTGATTCTTATCTCCGATGCATTCGACAAGAGCCTTCCTGGAAAGCTCTCTGTCTACGGGGAAGTGACTGAGGATAAATCCCGGCTTCCTGAGGCTGATGTCGTCCTGATCCGCTCCAAGACCAAGGCTACGAAGGAGTATATCGACTCTGCTCCGAATCTTCGCCTGATCATACGCGGTGGTGTCGGCATGGATAATATCGACAGGGAATACTGCAAGGAGAAGGGGATCATTGCCCTGAATACTCCACGCTCCTCAGCGATAGCAGTCGCCGAGCTGGCGTTTGCCCTGATGATCTCCGTCCCCTGCCATATACCTTTCTATGACAGCACGATGAAGAAGGGGGAGTGGCAGAAGAGCGTCAAGCGTACAGAGCTCTATGGCAAGACACTCTGCCTTCTCGGTATGGGCAACATTGCAAGGAAGGTCGCAGAAAGAGCCAGGGCATTCGGAATGAGAGTCGTCGCATATGACAAGTATGTCGAGTCCTCGGATCTGGCAGAGATGATGGATCTGGAAGCTGCAGTAAGCTCCGCCGATTACATCTCCATGCATCTGCCATATACTCCGGAGACCGACAGGATGGTCAATGCTTCCCTTATAGGGAAGATGGAGCATCATCCGGTGATCATCAACACAGGCAGAGGCAAGTGCGTTGATGAGGCAGCGGTCGCTGAGGCGCTTAAGAGCGGCGCTCTCTCATGGTTCTGCACTGATGTGTATTCATCAGAGCCTCCTGCTGCGGATAATCCTCTTCTCGGCTGCGAGAATGTGACATTCACGCCGCATGTAGGTGCGAATACGACGGAGAATCTCCTGAGGATCGGAGAGGAGGTCTTTGAGACGATAGGCAAGCTCAAGGAGGAAGGAAGGATATGAGGAAGATGAATTTCGCGGCAGGTCCGTCGGTCATGCCGCTTGAGGTGCTGGAGGAGCTGCAGAGGAATCTCGTTGATTACCACGGCAAGGGTCTTTCGATGGTCGAGGCTTCCCATAGGGGCGGCATGTTCGAGGAGATGTATGATGAATGCCTTTCGGACTTCCGCTCGATCCTGGGTGTGCCTGATGACTATGATGTCTATTTCCTTGGCGGCGGCGCGACGCTGCAGTTCACTATGATCCCGATGAACTTCCTGCTTTCCGGCAGGCATGCCGATTACACGAGAACAGGTTCATGGTCGAACAAGGCTGCCGATGATGCTGCGAAGCTGGGCAATGTCAATGTTATATTCGATGGCAAGGATGGGAATTACACATCGCTTCCTGATCCTGCTGAAGTGAAGCCTTCTGAGGGTTCGTGCTATCTCTATCTCTGCTCGAATGAGACGATCGGAGGCATTGAGTGGCAGTCTTTCCCCGATACGGGATCGGTACCGCTGATCGCTGACATGTCCTCTGATTTCCTCTCACGTCCTGTCGATGTAAGCCGATTCGCCATGATCTATGGCGGAGTGCAGAAGAATCTCGGGCCGGCGGGAGCTGTGTTCATCATCATGCGCCACGATATGCTTGAGCATCGCAATCCTGGCCTCACTGCTTATATGGATTACGCGAAGCATGCGAAGGACAAGGGACTGTATAACACGCCTCCTGTATTCTCCATCTGGGCTGTCGGCCTCGTCCTGAAATGGATCAAGGAGAATGGCGGAGCTGAGGGAATGGAGAGGAATGCGATAATGAAATCTGGATACATCTATGATGTCATCGATGGTTCCGGTTTCTATCGCTCTCCGGTCGATCCCAGGTATCGCTCCAGGATGAATGTCGTGTTCCGGTGCCCGACTGAGGAGCTTGAGGCGAAGTTTGTACAGGAGGCACAGAAGGAAGGAATGATCGGGCTTAAAGGCCATCGTTCCGTCGGAGGGCTCCGTGCCAGCCTCTACAATGCGCTTCCGATGGAGGATGCGGCCTCCCTCGCGATGTTCATGAAGGAATTCGAGAGGCGTAATGGCTAGGAAGATCGATGCGACGAACAAGGCCATCATAAAGGCTCTCTCTGATGGCCGCCGTCCGTATTCCGCCGTTGCCGAGGAGCTGGGCATCACAGAGAACACGGTCAGGGCACGTGTCAACAGGATGATCGAGGATGGGGTGATGAGGATCACCGCCCTTGTCGATCCTTCCCTGATGCCGGGTGTGCAGGTCGTTGTGATGGGGGTCAAGCTGAAGACGATGGAGCTGGAGAGGAAGGCCCGCGAGTTTTCTTCGCTCAGAGGCGTATTCTCCGCTTCCGTCGTCACGGGGCGTTATGATCTCATAGTCCAGCTCCAGCTTGCAGAGGAGGAGGGGATCACCCTTCTTGATTTCTTCAAGAGCGAGCTTGTGAAGATCTCTGAGGTGCAGGAGGTCGAGACATTCGTTGTTTACCAGTCACATCAGCTCTGGATTCCATACTGCATCTGATGAAGGCCCCGCACGGGGCTTTCATCTATTATGTGTTTTCATGATATAATCAAATGGATAGAAGGAGATTTTCCTGATGATTTCAACAGAATATATGGGACTTAAGCTGTCATCCCCCGTCATAGTGGCTTCTGGGCCGCTTACGCAGAATATCCTGTCGCTGAAGAAGGCAGAGGAGGCGGGTGCTGGAGCAGTTGTCCTCAAGTCGATATTCGAGGAGCAGATAGAATCCGATGTCAGCCGTGAAATGGAAGAGAGCGTTGAATACCTTACGCACTCATCTGCCGAGGATTTCTATGCCTCCTCATCCCGTGATCGCTACATCGACAGGTATATGAAGCTGCTTGCAGAGGCCAAGAAGACGCTTTCCATTCCTGTCATCGCATCGGTTTCTGCAAAGACCATGGATAGCTGGATCGATTATGCCGAGCGTTTTGTGAAGTGCGGTGCAGATGGAATCGAGCTCAATTACTATCCGATCTCATCCGATGCTTCAGTTTCTGGAGCGGATGTCGACAAGCGCTTCCTTTCCTTTGCCCAGAAGGCGAGGGATGCCATTGATGCACCTCTTTCGATCAAGATGGGATACAAGTATTCGTCGCTTGCATACCTGATCTCCCAGCTTGACAGGATCGGGATCGATGGGCTTGTGCTCTTCAACCGCTTCTTCCGCCCTGATATCGATATCGAGAAGATCGAGATCGCGGCAGGGTCCCCTGTCTCCCAGAGTGATGAGTATGGGGAGGCACTGAGGTGGATAGGACTGATGAGCGGTGAGATCAAGGCGGATCTCTGCGGCAATACCGGAATCCATGATGGAGCATCCGCAGTGAAGATGCTGCTTTCCGGTGCGAAGGCGGTCGAGGTATGCACTGCGGTAATACAGCATGGTTTCTCTGCTATCACATCAATCAACCGTTTCATTTCAGAGTGGATGGAGAAGCACGGCTACAATGATACTGCTTCGTTTATCGGCTTGCTTTCACAGGAGCATATCGACGATGGCTGGAAGTGGGAGAGAACCCAGTTCCTGAAGACTATAGGTCAGTGATATGGATTTCTCAGCGTACAACAACATAGCGCCCTATCGTGGCAAGGATTTCGAGGAGGCGATCCAGCGCGTCCTTGACAAGAGGGAGTATCTGGGGGCATTTGTCTCCATTCTGGTTGGCAATAATGATTTCAATGCCATCTACAAGTATCTTGGGATAATCCTCGATAACATCAGCTCAGTCCATTCGTATCCGGAGTTCCAGAAGAGGATCACTGCAGGGATATTCGTTCCTACGATCATTGGACGCACGATGCAAGCATTCTCCGATTCAGGCGCGGACGTCCTTGAAGAGGACAAGGGGTATCTCTTCCTCTCCAACCACAGGGACATCATCCTGGATTGCGCTCTCCTGGATTATACTCTTCTGAATAACTCCAAGCCCCTTTGCGAGATGGCATTCGGTGACAATCTCATATCCAACCAGTTCGTCGAGGATCTGTTCCGCCTGAATGGCGGCATCATCGTCCGCCGTGCTCTTGGAATGAGGGAGAAGTACCTCTCGACAATAGAGCTCTCATCATATTTCGTTGATGTGATCACAGAGGAGAAAACCTCCGTCTGGCTTGCCCAGCGCTCCGGAAGGGCAAAGGATGGCATCGACCTGACGCAGCCGTCGATCATCAAGATGCTTTATCTCTCGCAGAAGGGCAAGGGGATCACATTCTCTGAGCTCATCAACAGGATGAACATCGTTCCGATCTCGATCAGCTACGAATATGATCCGAATGATATCAACAAGGGCCGAGAGGAAGTGCTCAGGGAGCACCATAATGGAGAGTATGAGAAGAAGAAGTATGAGGATCTGATTTCCATGACGAAGGGCATGAAGGACTGGAAGGGACGTGTTCATCTTGCTGTCGGAAAGCCCATACAGGGAGAGTTCTCCACTCCAGAGGAGGTTGCCCGCGAAGTCGATAGGCAGATACACCTCAATTACAGGCTCTGGGACACGAACATGTTCGCATATGACTACATGGAGAAGAGCGATCGCTTCGCAGATGAGCTTTCGGATTTCGATGGTGAGGCATTCCTTTCACGCCTTAGCCATCTTTCGCCGGATGTCCGCGATTTCGTCCTCAACAGCTACGCGAATCCTGTACGTTCCCGCCTTATGGAAGAAGGGGAGGCATGAGGCGCCTCTTACCTCTCCTTATTTTGCTGCTCCTCTTCTCATGTGCGGAGGAGCAGTTCTCTCTTTCCTCGGTTTCCCTTTCGCTCTCCAGATCCGTATCTGTAGCATCTGATTCAGAGATGATCAGCGATAGTCTTTATCTGTCGTGCTCTGTATCAATCCCTGATTCTGTCTATACATTCCGTGTCACTTCCCCTGATGGCGATCTGGTCTGGGAAGGTGCGATGACAGGGGAGGGCGGAGAGAAGCGCTCTGAGCCGCTCCTGCTTACTCCTGGCGCCTCCTTCCCTGAGGGGACGTATTCCATCCTCATCTATTCGGATAACGGTACGGAGATGAGCACTGAAGCTGTTCTCCAGTATGATGATGCAATCCGTTTGTTCCTGAAGGGACATCTCTCCTCTGATGCTGTGGTGACTGAGTACGCAGATGATGGCACAGAGCTCAGGAGCGGGAGCAGAAGCGGAGGGTATATCCTTCCTGACGATGCATTCAGCGCGCTGGTTGAATACGAGGACAGGTATGGAAATGCTGTTTCCGTCAGCCAGTCCTTCCAACCATCGCCCTCAGATCCTTCTCCGTCAGCTTTATAAGGAATGTCCGTCCATGAGGACAGGCAGGCTCTGGGAGGGCAAAGACCTTTTCCAGCAGGGCTTCTGCACTCCACCTGTCTATCCCATCCCCTGCTTTTATCGCGGCTCTGCATGCAATGATGGCGAACAGCTTCGATTCAAGCTCCTTCTCATCAAGGCGGGATGAGGTGATGAAATCGATGATCTCGCTTTCGATGGGACGGCAGGAAGATGGAAGCGCTGATACCTCCCATACACCATCGTCAGAACGCGAAAGCATGATTCCGAGCTTTGAGTAGACCTCTGAATGGGACTGCAGGAATCTGTCACCTTCCTCGTCAAGTTCCAGCTTGATGGGTATGAGAAGGTTCTGTACTGTCCGTTGGGACAGAAGCTCATCGTAGAGGATCCTTTCATGCGCAGCGTGCTGATCCACCAGATAGAGCTCATCGCCGCGCTCTGCTATCAGGAAGAGGCTGAATGCCTGTCCGATGTATCTGATAGGCACACGCTCCGCTTCGGTGGAGGGGGTTTCCTCTTCCGTTTCAGCCTTCATCCTGCTTCTTGCATCCTGCAGCGCCTTTGCCTTCTCCAGCCATTTCGGATCAGGAGGGCTGTAGCTGCTCTTCCTTTCCTCGAAGTGGTGAACAGCCTTCTCCTCTCCAGCTGTGTAGACATTCCTTCCATGTCTGTCGGAGGAGGGGATGAAGGGCGCTTCAGTCCTTTTCGTTCCTTCAAGGTAGAATTCCTTCTGGATAGGCGTGATCTGTGGGATCTTCCGCTTTATTCCACCCTGTAGCAGCGAAGTGACGGCGTGGTGTATCTCCGCTTTGTTGCGAAGCCTTACCTCTCGTTTTGCAGGATGTATATTGAAATCAACAAGTTCAGGACTGTCCGTGATGAATACAGCAGCATAAGGGAATGATCCTCCAGGCAGGAGTTCTCCATAGCCATACGTCACCGCCTGTACTAGCGGATACTCGTCAACAGGACGGTTGTTGACGTATATCCTTATCTCCTTGCGGTCTGATCTCCTGATGCCGGAGTTGCCGGCAATGATGTCAATGGAGAAGTTCTCACCATCAGCATGAAGCGCCTCTACATCAGCACTGGCGATGCCGTTTTCCCTGTAGAGGAACATGACGCGTTCCTTGAGTGAGCTACACTTCGGCCAGTCCAGGCGTATCGCTCCGTCGACAACGAATGTGAAACGCACAGAAGGGAAGGCGAGTGCCTTTGATACAAGAAGGCTGCGGCAGAGAAGCGCTTCCGTTGATGGCCTTTTCAGAAATCCCCTGCGTGCCGGGATTTCCGAGAAGAGATTCTCAGAAGTGACTATCGTGCCTTTATCCGGAGATGCTGATGTGATGTCCTCACGTCGTCCATTGTCTATGACAAGAGTGGATCCCTTGCCTGTTTCACTGGAGAAGGATGAGATCGTCAGCCGTGATACAGCACCTATCGAATAGAGTGCCTCTCCCCTGAACCCCAGTGTCCTGATGTCGTAAAGATCATCCTGTGTATGTATCTTGCTTGTCGCATGGCGCGATCCGATGAGATCAAGATCCTCTCTAGCGATACCTGAACCGTTATCAGCGACGGAGAGGCGGTCTATGCCGCCTCCCTCTATTGCTACCCTGATCTCATCTGCTCCAGCATCCAGCGCGTTATCGAGAAGTTCCCGAAGCACTGATTGCGGCCTCTCGATCACCTCTCCCGCGGCAATGCGCGAGGAGAGGAGTGGATCGAGTAGATTGATCCTTGCCATCAGAATACCAGCCTGGATTTCACTGTGAAGGAAACTGTCGGATCCTCTGTGCAGCTTGGAACGTTGAGATACTGTCCTTCGCTTTCAGGGAAGAGTGTCTTGAGCTCTGCCGTGAAGCCAACATGGCCGAAGGAGAAGTCAGCACCAACAGTGAAGAGGGCATCCTCTGTGATGTAGTCGAGGAACTCGCTCTTGCTGGTCAGTGATGAGTAGAAATCATCCTTGGCAAATGATGCGTAGAGCGTGACACTGTCAGCGATCGTTGCCTTGATCGAAGCCGCGAGGTAGTCGCCAGCATTTCCATCTGGGTAGGCAAGAAGATCGGAAGCGGAGTAGGAGAGATCGACATCAAGGAATCCCAGGCTGAGCGACATGGATGCCTTCGCGAAGAAGTCCATTGAGGCATCTGCCGTAGCTGTCGTATCAGCAACAGTGTTCATCGCTGCCGTAAGGCTGTTGAACATGTCAGGAGCAGGATGTCCATTGCGGATACCGCCTTCGACTGTCATCGCGAAAACGTCGAGATCAATCGCGGCCGAAGCGCCTGCGATGTAATCAGTCATGAGCTTGTTCTCGAAGTCATAGATGATCTTCGACTGCGTCATTGATCCGCCTTCATATGATGTGGAGACTTCTCCCATCGCATAGATGCTGAGCTCGAATGCCTTGTCAGCAAACGGGAGCGAGAAACGGATTCCAGGATAGAAGATAAGAGTATAGTTATCCATATCCGTGAAGAGCACCTCTCCTGGCATCCTCAGGCTGAAAGAAGGACCGCTGAACGAGCCTGGGTAGAATGTCAGGCCGGCTTCAGTGATGTGAGGAGCTTCCGCGTTGTCAACATAGACAGAAAGCGAGAGGTTGGGGAAGTTGAATCCCGCCCTGACAGAGAGCGCATCATCGGTTCCGAAATCGGTGAATACCGCGCCCTGCTTTCTGTAGCCGCGCTCAGCAAGGAGGTATGCGATGCTCTCGTCCTCATTCCCGAGGTTGATCGAATCGATGATGGCAAGTGAGTCGACGACCGCCTTGTAGATACGCTTGATGTCATCTGTCTCCCCGATTCCGAAATCCCACTTCTCATGTCCATTGAAGCCTGCAAGCATCATCCATCCGTTATTGTCGAAGTCAAGCCTGAACGGAGCACGGAAGGATGCGCTGGTCTCTTCATTTCCGAATGTGACACGCGGTGTTATTGTGAACAGAGGCATGCCGCCATTCATGATGTCATACTCAAATCCAGTCTCAATGTCGGTGCTGATCGGGAAATCAGAGTCATAATCCGATTCCGCCCTGCGGTTTCCGAGAAGCGAGACAGAGGAGGAGAGCGAGAGGGCAAAGCCCCTTTCCTTCGAATAATCCATCATCATCACGGATTCAAGCGGTCCAAGATCGGTGCTGAGACCTGCATAGTACCCCATTTCCTCTTTGATATTCCCGAAGTATGTCCTGAATCCTCCGAAGAGCCTAATACCCCAGAGATCAGCATAAAGGGATGCATCGACAGCGCTGTTTCCAGCGTTGATCTTCATCGTGTCCGTGTTGATATCCATCCAGCCGGAAGCAAGGAAGCCGAAGCGATCGTGGGCATACTCGGCGCGAGCGATGACTGAGAGGAAGGAACCCTGTGTGAAGCTGTGCCCATCAAGCATCCCGATATGCATTGCCTTTGTCGACCATGCAGCGCCTGCTTCAAACGTGAATCCGCTGATTGAGAACGGCAACGTTGCAGAAAGAAGCATTCCATTCTCCTCGAATGGGTTGGAGGAGAAGTTCTGCATCATCGTCGCTGCTGAGAACCTTATTCCGAATGCCGTGTCGCTGTAGATGAACGGGAGGTAAAGGGATGCTTCCGGATAAAGCACTGTATCCTCGATTGAGGAAATCCTGATAGAAGCTGCGGCACCAAGTGTCAGTGCGGCAGGATAGGCATCGCCTGTGCTGAATGAGAACTCAAGGCCGCTCAGAAGCGTTCCTGGTGTCCTCCTGATGGAGAGATCATCAGCCCAGAGCCTGTGGCCATAGAACTCCGTGCTTACACTGTGATCAAGCGAAAGAGCCCTTTCGGTTCCATCATAGGCATGGTTGAGGCCGCTGAATAGCATGGCTGTGTCGCCTTTCAGGTAGCTTCTCCTGTCAATTGCGAGACGGAGGTTCTCTGAAGAGTAGCTGATCTCCTCAATGAAATCAGTGGCGAAGCCAATCCACTCCTCGACGGTCGTGGACTTGAGACCATCAATTATCGCATATGGATCAAGATTGAGGCCAAGGGTGAATCCACCGAGGGAGAAGTATGGGCGGAGAGCTACGGAGAAAGCACTGTTTCTTTCCGTATCACCATATGCCCTTGCGGCGAACCTGAGGTCGAATGGCATTCCATGGTCCTCAGTTTCTTCAGCAGTTTCCACCACCGCTTCTTCTTCCTCTGCTGCTGATACCGGCTGCACTTCCTCTGCTGTTGCTTCTGTCTCCTCGACTGCGGCCACAGCTTCGGTATCATTCTCTTCTGCAGAGATCTCCACGCTTACAACAGGTTCGGAAGGTGTCTCTGCTGTGACTGCTACCGTATTTATCACAGGCTCATCAGGAGCCACTGCCACGACTCTGCTCATGACAGATGGGGCAGATGGTATAGGCGTGATCGATGGCTCTGAGACAGCCGGAGCGGAAGGTATCCTGATGAGATCCACAGAAGGAGTGAGCATCGTCGGGGCATCAGGAACAGCTGGCGCTGTGATGTATGCGATGAGATCCTCAACTAGCGCGTCGAGATGTGCAACGACATCCTCCCTTGTGATTGACCCAGGGTAGGTGAACACAGCCTTGCCGCTCTTCTCGATTGTGTATGCAACTCCCATGCTGCTGAAGTCGTACCTGCTGTCCTCGATAGCAATGAACGCATGGACATCGCTGTCGCTTGCCACTGCAGGATACTCAATCACTGTCATGCCATCATCCACAGTAGCGGTGAGGGTGTATCCCGCGTATGTGTATGTCCTGACAAGAGGAGGAATCACCTCAGCTGTGGGGATTTCCTCTGTTTCCTCTTCCTCTGCTTCCTCGATGGAGAGCGGAGTAAGCGTGCCAAGCACTGATGTCGCATAGTATTCTTCCGGTGTCGCGGCAACGACGGAGCGTGGCCATTCAAGGTAGTTGATGACCTCCATCGGCTCTATGGTTTCCCTTATGCCTCTGATTCCGTCATATGCGAGGATGGTGTTGTTGGAGTAGTTGCGGAAGATTTCCGCATCGTCGGTGGATATGAATGAGTATTCGCCTTCCCCTGCAAGGATCGCGATGCTGGCTGGAGTGAAGATCGTCATAGCCAGATCAGACTTCATCACGACGCTCATCTCACCATAGACAAGGTAGAGGGAGGGCTCTTCGATGCTGAAGCCGGTGACCGCAAGGAGCGAATCCTCCTCAAGGTGGATATCACCATAATCGGAGACGAATACTGCAGGATTCCCTGTGGTCTGTATGACCATTCCGCTTTCATTGATTTCGGCAAGGGAGTCGACGGCGGAACCATCCGGTGCGTACAGAGTGAGTCCGTCCATATTTCCATCATACAGCGAGAGAACAGGTGCTGCAGATGCAGCGGAAAGCACTGAAAGCACGACCAGGATCAGAGTTAGGATCTTCTTCATAAGCATTACACCCTCCAGGCACATTTGCCTGACTAGAGACATTTTAGCACATGAGAGTGAAATAAGACCACTATTTTAGCAATCTTAGGTGTCAGACGCTTCCATCGGTGCTGAAACGTTCTTCCATAAGGCACTCGGAGAAGTCGTGGGCTGCATAGATGTGCTCCCTCGTCAGCTTGTCTATGTGGCTCAGGCTCTGGATGATGGGCTTGAGCCTGGCGCGCACGTTCGTCTGGTCATACGGGCAGACTGGCTTGATGACAGGCAGGTCATAGCACTCCTCAAGCCGTTTCGTGATGCTTTCCCTTGTCTCGATCAGAGGCCTTATGATGTGCATCTTCCCGTTGAAGAATTCCTGCACAGGAAGCATCGTGGAGAAACTGGCTCTGAAGCAGAGATTCATCATCGTTGTCTCTGCAAGATCATCCAGATGGTGGCCCATCGCAATGAGCCTGGTTCCTGTCTCCTCGGCATAGCTGAAGAGTATCCTCCGCCTGTTCCTTGCGCAGAGGTAGCAGTTGAAATCATCCTTGAAGGAGGAGGGGAACTGGAGCTCATCCTTGATGGTGAAGCTGATGTCCAGCGCGTCGAAATACTCGGCGAGCCTTTCTCGGTATTCCTCGGGGATCGGATGCTCGATCCAGTTTATCATCAGGGCGCGGAGGCTGTAGTCAACTGGAAGCCACTTCCTCCTGACAGAAAGCGCGAGGGCGAGGGCGAGGGAATCCTTTCCTCCTGATGCGGCGATAAGGATGTCATCACCGCCCTGTATCATCCTGTAGCGGTTGATCGCCTTGCCTGCGCCTTTGATGAACCTCATCACCCATGGTGGCATCGTGCCGCTGATGATTTCCCTGTATGAGCTTCTCTCATCCACGCGAAGCCTCCCTGAATGCACCTTGGGCATCCTCTGTTCTGACATACTGCGGCAGATAGAGCGCTGCTTTCCTCAGCTTCCGTGAGAAGAGCGCGCCAGCTTCCGGGAACAGCGTGTCCTCAGCACCATCGCAGATGCTTCCGTCCTCCATCAGCAGTCCGATCCTCGTCTCGAAGCTGATCGGCTCCGGGATGTCTATGATGACTTCGTGCTCCTCCAGCTCAGGATAAAGAGGGGAGAGAGCGGAGAATATATCCTTCTCCAGCTTCCATCTCTGCCTTATGTCGCCGGCTCTCTGCTCTATGATCCCTTTCCCGTCATAGGCTTTCCAGGCCTTCCTTTCCTCTATCCTTCCATGCTCCACGCGCCATATCAGATCGAATGGGGCATAGCCATCATGCTGCCGTATCAGGTCAAGGAAGCTGCTGTCATCTGTCATGTAGAGATCCTCTATCCTGATGACATCATCCTGCAGTGCGGAAAGCACAGCTCTCTTGATCATTGCTGTCGCACCCCTCACTCCCTTATGCCAGTAGAGATTGCGGTACATCATGTATTTCGAGAACAGTACCTGCTCGACGAGGGACAGCGCATCCTCCTGAAGCACCAGGCGACCTGATGCGAATGAAAGGGATGCGATTATATAGCTTGTGTCCTGGCTTCCATATGGGATGCCGGCGAAGAACGCATCGCGGGAAAGATAATCCAGCTTGTCAGGATCCAGCGTTCCTGAAAGCACGCTCCTGTAGAAATCCGTCTCGGGTGAGGAGGATGGAATGGATGTGTCGATGATGAGGCCCGTCATCTCCGGGTCGGCTCCGGCCCTCCTTATGGCGGCGTTGAGCTCATCCTGTCCATTGATCAGTGACCGGGCGATCTCCTCATGCTCCCGTACCGAAAGCTCCTTCAGTGAATGCGCATAAGGGAAATGTCCGATGTCATGCAGCAGGCATGCGACAAGGAAGCTCATCAGGCCACGCTGTGTAAACGGAAGAGCCGTATCATTCTGTGCAATCGCCATCATCATGGCGCGCCCGATATAGTACACTCCCAGCGAGTGGCTGAGCCGTGTATGGACAGCCCCTGGATAGATATGGCAGGCGGGCCCGTTCTGCTTGATGCGCGAGAGCTTCTCGACTTCCTCAGCTGAGAGGATGTCCCTTATCTCCTTCGTCATGGGGATGTTCCCCCACAGAGGATCCTTTACAGTGTGCGTGAATCCACGCATCAGGATGGATAATGCTTCGTTTCCAGTCACAGAAGAAGAGTAGCATGAATCCGGGGTTTTCCATAATCCCCGGTTCCGATGTTTACAAAGATGGCAGAATGATGGGACAATCGGCTATGATCAGATTCATTCTCATCCTGCTGCTCTCTTCCTCACTCTATGCCAGCAGTCCCGTTTCAGGGACGATCGGCCCTGTACAGACATCCGTTGAGGAGGGATCAATCACCGGGATAGCGCTCAAGGCCGCATCGGAGGAGTACACCGAAGCCTGGCTTGACCAGTACGCAGTTGACAAGGTCTCCTTCGGAGAGGCTTATTCCTCCCTCCTTTCCGATACGCTTCCGCTTTCTGATCTGATTGCTTCCGCGGAAAGGAACGGCGCTGTATCCGTGATGAGCCTTGAAAGCGGCACCGTCCTCTCCTTCATCTTCACCGATGGGCGCATCAGCGCTGTCAGTCTATCTCCCTGAGCTCCTTGAAGCGGTCAAGCAGCGTACTGAAATGCCTCGTCGCCGCCCTGACCGGTTCCGGTGTGCTCATGTCCACTCCAGCCATCTTCAGTGATTCAATCGGGTAGCGCGATCCTCCGGACGAGAGGAAGGATATATAGTCATCCCTTTCCCTGTCTCCTCCTGAAAGGACCCTTTCAGAAAGCGCGATCGATGCGGATATCCCGGTTGCGTACTTATAGCAGTAGAACGCCCTGTAGAAATGGGGGACACGGAGCCCCTCGAGATCGCTCTCTTCCTCGAACTCCATCATGGGGCCGAAATATGCCTCAAGCAGCTTCCTGTATTCAGTCCTGAGCGTTTCAAGCGTGACAGGCTGACCCTTCTCAGCCAGGCGGTGTATATTCAGCTCGAATTCCGCGAACATCGTCTGCCTGAAGAGGGTTGCAACCTCATCATCGAGGTTCTTTCCGATGATGTATGCTTCCTCATCCCTGGAGGATGCATGCTCAACCAGATAGCGGGAGAGCAGGTTCTCGTTGAATGTCGATGCAGTTTCTGCCTCGAAGATCGAGTAGTCATAGCACATATACGGATTGTTCTTTACGGAATACCATGTATGCATCGAATGCCCGCCTTCATGGATGAGGGTGAACACAGAGTCCAGCACATCCTCCTCGAAATTGGTGAGGATATAAGGCTCTCCTGTATAGCCACCAGCGGAGAATGCGCCACTGCGCTTGCCTTTGTTCTCATATCTATCTACCCAGCGCCTCTCTGTCAGCCCTGAAAGCAGCGTGTTCCTGTATTCATCGCCAAGCGGTCTGATGGCTTCCCCTATGAGGGCTACAGCCTCATCATAGCTGTGGTGCTGCCTGAATCCTTCGACCATCGGCATGTAGCAGTCCCAGTGGTGGAGCTTCTCCTTTCCCAGCACCTTTGCCTTGACACGGTAGTATTCATGAAGCACGGGGAAGGCATCATGCACTGCATCTATGAGGGACGTGTAGACCGAAGTGGGGATCCTGTCTGGGAAAAGCGCCGCCTCCAGGGAGCTGCGGAAACCCCGTGCACGGCTGAGGAAGATATCCTCCTGCACTGAAGCGGAATAGAGATCGGCGAGTGTGTGCCTGTGATCGCTGTAGCCTTTGTAATACTGTCTGTAGGCCTTTTCCCTGATGCTTTCATCGCTGTTTCTTATGAAGATGGAGTATGTGCTGTGTGTGAGCTTCTCCCCATTGATCGAGCCGAAGTCGAGATCAGCGTTGTTCAGGTCCATGAATGCCTTTTCCGATGATCCCGAGAGGGGCGAGAAGAGGCTTAGGAGATGTTCTTCCTTTTCTGACAGCACATGGTCCTTTTCCCTCAGGGTCTTTCTCATCCAGATCCTGTACTCTGCGAACCGCGGTTCCCTGAGCCATGTGCGGAGCAGCTTGGTGTCTATTGAAAGGAGCTCTGGAGTGAAGTAGGAGAAGCGCTCTGAGAACTCTGCCGCGGCCGCCTGATATGTGCCGAGCCGCCTCATGTTGCAGCTGTCCGTGCTGTCAGTCTCATACATCAGGAATGCCCAGTTGCCGATCCTTTCCGCCTCCATTGAGACTGTTCTGTAGTAATCAAGGGCATTGTAAAGCAGATCGGGTCCATCCCCGAGATGACCTTTGAATGAGGATGCCTTCCTGAAGAGCCTTGCGAGCTTCTTCATGCTCCTGTCCCATTCATCCCCGTTCCTGACAAGCCCGGAGAGATCCCATGTATCCTCTGTCCGCTGATCCTTTCTGTCCATCATCTTCCTGCCTCCTTCTCGATAAGCATCCTCATAAGGCGCGCGGCCTTGCCCCTGTGGGAGTATCTGTCCTTCTCTCCTTCGGGAAGCTCTGCGGCTATCATTCCCGCCTCATCCATGTAGAATACAGGATCATAGCCGAATCCTGCCGTTCCTGAGGGGGCAAGGGCAATCGAACCGCTGCAGCTTTCCTGGATTATGTACCGTCTTTCTGGAGAAAGGATAAGGCACAGGGCTGTGACAAACATGGCGCTCCTGTCCTCGACGCCCTCCATATTCTCAAGCAGGAGCATGTATTTCTCCTCTGCAGAGAGCTTCCTGCCTTTCTCTTCCTCACCATAGCGCGCCGTATGGATTCCCGGCTTGCCTCCAAGTGCTTTCACCATCAGCCCTGAATCATCAGCGATGACAGGCGCATGGACGATGGAGTAGAGCGCTTCTGCCTTTATCGTTGCGTTCTCTATGAAATCCCTGCCAGTCTCCTCGGGGTCGAATTCGATCCCTTCTTCCTTTGGCAGCACGAGTTCCCATCCTCCAAGGAGGCGGGACATCTCCTTCTTCTTATGGGGATTGCCGGATGCGAAGTAGAGTTTCATGGAATGAATATAGATCCATTGGCCCTCCGATGGCTATAGTCCGCCAGCTACAGCTTCGATCATGAGCCGCATCCGCTTTATGCCATAGCTTACGGCGGAGCGGGAGACCCCGAATATCAAAGCGATCTCCTTGTGTGACATGCCGGCTCTGGCCTTTCCAAGCTCGATCCGCCGTCTGCTGTAGATCCCCGATAGCTTCCTGTACTTCTCCGTGAGCACCTTCCTTGCATTCCCGTCTGTTTCGCTCCATATTGCCTGTCTCAGCTGCATCATCACCTTCCAATGCCTTCCTGATACATCCTCAAGTGTTCTTATCGTTTTGCCGCTTCTCATTTCGAGGAATTCATGGCGAAGCGTGTACAGGTGGGATACCGCCACGATATCCGTGCGGAGCAGCCTGGAAATGCCTGCGATGAATCCTGGGGACTCCGTCTGAGGCAAGGCGAGGATGTATGAGATGAACTGGCGCCTCTGCTGTGGTTTGACAAGCATATCGGAGAGTTGCTTTTCCTTATTGGAGAGAGCCATTGATGATCTTCCTCTGTCCCGTACTATGTATGAGGCGGTTTCCTTCATATCCATCCGCATAATACGGCTTCCGTCCGCATCTGCGGAGTAGGGGACGCAATGCTCGCTGACTGCGGGTTCAAAGATCGTGGGATCCGAGAACAGCATGGCATTCTCCATCCTTTCATTTCTGGATTTCGTCCTCTGGAAGCGCATTACACGGAAGCGGCAGAGCTGTGTCAGATACGCGTTGTATGAAGCACCAGTCGGCCTGAATGAGCTGATGATCCATCCTATGTCCTTCTGCATATCCAGCAGGAATGCGCTTGCATCCTCTTCCTTCACCGCGAGGCTTCGCATTGGGATCAGATAGAGCAGCAGGGCCGTGCGGTCCCTTATCCCTTTCTCCATCATTGCCCTGCGTTCATCCGTGCAGTTCTCATCGTTGTATTCAAGGACAGAGGCGGTGAAGGCCCTGTCTTCCTCGGCAGTGAAATATCGGCAAATCATATGACCTCCTGGCATGTGTCATATGCATTTGCCGTACCAGAATCCGCAGGGCATGCGGATAATCAATCCAATGCTATAGGATATAAGGAGATATCAGATTCCAGTGAAGGTGACACGTGTCACTCTGCAGCCATTGCCTCTTCCATCATGGCTATCAGCATCGCCTTCACCTGATCTATTTTCATGTCCTTCACAGAGGCTCCCGCGGCTTTGCTGTGTCCGCCTCCGCCGAGCCGGGCTGCAATGGCCCCGACATCAAGGCCTGATCTGTTCTTCGAACGGAACCCGATCTCCATCGCATCCCCCTTGTCCTTTATGAGGATAACTGCCTTCACGCCTTCCGTCTCCAGTAGCGATGCGTATACTCCATCGGATAGCCGGCCGTCCTTCATCTCGATGCCCTGGACTGCGATGATGAGCCGCCCATCGAGCACAGCTTCCGCCTCTGCGATTATCCTTGCAGTATCCTTTATATCGGAGAGCTTCCGGCCATCATGCATCTCGTCGTAGATCTCATAAGGGGAGATGCCGCATTCGGTGAAGGCTGCGGCACGCCTGAGGCATTCCGGTGCGGCTTCTGATGAAAGGAAGTGGTAGAAACCTGTATCTGTCACGAATCCCCTGTAGAGGTAATCAGCTGTCGTCCTGTCGAGTGCGACGCCAAGGCTCTCCCTGACAACATCGACGAGCATCGTCGTGGAAGGGGAGGCGGGAACGATGTAGCTCATCCCGCTTTCTGTGAACGGAACTCCCGATGAATGATGGTCTATCACAACCCGTGGAAGATCCATCAACGCCTCGAAAGGAATTCCCGGCCGATCCGGCGTGGAGCAGTCAAGCACGATGACAAGCGGCTTTCTGGCAATGAACCCGCTTTCCACTTCCTTGGAGAAAAGAGGTTCCAGCGCCTTGATGTCATCACGCAGGAATGGCCCTTCGTTGACCAGGCAGACGCTCTTTCCCATCTGGGTGAGTATCCTTGCCATAGCCAGCGAGGAATAAAGAGCGTCGCCATCGGGATTGCGGTGTGCAATGACGATGGCGGCTTCTGACTGTTCAATGGATCTGATCAGCTTTCCGCTGCATTCAGGGAATATACTTCTCTCCATGCTTGATGATCCTTGGCTCCGTTCTCTTCTCGACATTCTCCCTGTCGACGACGACTTCCTCCACCCCTGTCATGGATGGGATCTCATAGCTGATGCCGAGCATGAGGTTCTCGACTATCGACCTGAGGCCACGGGCGCCCGTCTTTTCCTTGTATGCTTTCTCAGCAATGGCGGTGATCGCCTCATCGGTGAATGTCAGCTTGATGCCATCGAGACCGAACGATGTCTCATACTGGCGGAGTATTGAATTCCTGGGCTCTGTGATGATACGTCTGAGATCCTCCATCCTGAGGTTATTCAGCGTAACATGCACAGGCAGACGTCCGATGAACTCCGGTATGAGCCCGAACTTGATCAGGTCGTCTGGATGCAGCTCCTTATAAAGTGATTCAAGGTTCTTCTCCTCGCTTGAGCGGATCTCCGCGCCGAATCCCATCGCGGATACTGCAACCCTTTTCTCGATTATCCTGTCCAGCCCAACGAATGCACCACCGCAGATGAAGAGTATGTTCGATGTGTCGATCTTCAGCATCTCCTGGTTCGGATGCTTGCGTCCTCCCTGTGGCGGAACGGAAGCAACAGTGCCCTCAATGATCTTCAGCAGTGCCTGCTGCACACCTTCTCCTGAGACGTCGCGCGTAATCGAGACATTCTCTCCCTTCTTGGAGATCTTGTCGATCTCATCGATGAAGATGATGCCATGCTGTGCCCGCTGGATGTTGAAATCCGCGGCTTCTATGAGCTTGAGAAGGATGTTCTCCACATCCTCTCCGACATATCCAGCCTCTGTCAGCGTTGTCGCGTCTGCAATGGCGAATGGAACATCGAGCTTCTTTGCCAGTGTTCTTGCCAGAAGCGTCTTTCCTGTTCCAGTCGGTCCGATCATCAGGATGTTGGACTTGTCAATCTCAACGCCTGATTCCTCGATCTCCTTTGCGTACTTGACCCTCTTGTAGTGGTTGTAGACAGCGACGGAAAGAACCCTCTTTGCCTCGTCCTGCCCGATCACATATGCGTCGAGATACGCCTTGAGCTCCTCAGGGGTAGGAATTTCCTTGATATCATCAACGGCATCTCCGCCGCTTCCGCCATCACCTTTCCTGAGGATATCGTTGCATGTCCTGAGGCATTCCTCGCAGATAGCGACACCTGGGCCGTTGATGGCCCTGACGGTACCATCGAGCGGACGGCCGCAGAAGGAGCAGTATTTCGCGTTCCTTGCCATATTATCTGATCACCTTATCTACGATTCCGTAGTCCTTGGCTGCATCTGCATCCATGTAGAAATCCCTCAGCGCATCCTTCCTGATATCCTCTTCCTTCCTTCCTGTGTGAACAGCAAGCAGGCGGGTTGTGACATCATATATGCGCTGCAGCTCCTTGGAGGAGACGATTATGTCCGAAGCCTGTCCTTCTGCACCACCTGAAGGCTGATGGATCATCACCCTTGCGTTCGGCAGGATCGAGCGTCTGCCTTCCTCTCCGGCTGCAAGCAGGATCGCAGCCATTGAGCATGCCTGCCCCATGCAGATTGTCTGCACTGGGCACTTCACATACTGCATCGTGTCATAGATCGCCAGCCCGGCAGTTACGCTTCCGCCAGGGCTGTTGATGTAAAGGCTGATTTCCTTCTCCGGGTTCTCGCTTTCCAGGAAAATAAGCTCTGCCACGACAAGATCTGCAGTGGCATCCGTAATCTCCCCGTCAACGAAGATGATTCTGTCCTTCAGCAGACGGGAGAAGATATCATACTGTCTTTCGCCTGTTCCCGACTGCTCTACGACATAGGGAACAAGCGTATTCATCCTTTCTTTCAAGCTAATCCTCTCAGAGACCCATGTAGTCGCCGTAGCTCTTCTTCTCGCCTTCCTTGAATGTGTTGTTCTCGATAAGGTAGGGGAGGACCTTTGCGAACTGCATCTCGTCCTTGATCATATCCTTGTATGAGTCCTTCTCTGAATCCGGAACATTCTTGAGCTGCTTCTCGCACTCGGCGTTGAGCTCTTCCTCCGGTATCTCGAAGTCCTCCTTCTCGCGGATCCTGTCCATGATCAGCTGCGTCTTGATCGTTTTCTCGGCATCTTCCTTCCACTCGTTCTGGATGGCTTCCTTTGTCGATCCCTGCATCTGCATGAACTTCTCAAGCTGCTCCTCCGTTACACCCATCTGGCGGACAAAGCCTCTCCAGCGGTTGTCAAGTTCAGCCTGGAGCATTGAGGCCGGAATCGCGATGCTGACTTCGGAAGCGAGCTTTGCCATGATGGCATCCTCCTTCTCCCTCTTTGCGGCATCGTCTGCATTCTTCTGCAGCCTTTCCCTGATACCTGCCTTGAGGTCAGCAACAGTCTTATACTCTTCCTTCACATCCTGTGCAAAGTCGTCATCGACTGCAGGAAGCTCCCTCTCCTTGAGTGTGGTGAGCTTGATGCGGAGCGTGATGGTCTTTCCATCATAGCCAGGGATGTTATCCTCCTCTGTATATGACTTCGTGACCGTCTTCTCGTCTCCTGCCTTCATGCCCTCGATATCCTTGTCGAGCTTGTAGAAGTTGTATCCCGAGCCGAGGGTGAAGGTGAATCCGTCCCTCTTCGTGTGCTCAACTTCGTTACCTTCCGCATCGAGCTCAACATAGTCGATAGTCGCAATGTCGCCGCTCTTTGCCTCTCCGTCCTTTGTGCGCACGATCGCGTTCTGCTCGCGGTACTTCTCGATCTCCTTCTCGATATCGGCATCGGTGACCTCGATCGACGGAACCTCTACCTCAAGACCTGTGTACGATGGCAGATCGAAGCGCGGCATGACATCATAGACAACGGTGAATGTGAGATCACTGTCCTTCTTGAAGGGGAGCAGCTTCTCCTCATCCTGCAGGACAGGCGTTGAGAAGACAAGCGGCATGTCCTTCTTGTCAAGGGACGCATACGCTTCCTTAAGGGCCTCTTCCATGGCGTCGAATGTGCTCTCCTCGCGGATCTGGTCGCCGAACTTCCTTTCAATGACCGATGAGGGTGCCCTTCCCTTCCTGAAGCCGGGGATTGTAAGGTCCTTGGCATATTTCTGTAGCCTCTTGCTGTATGCTTCCTCAATGGAGGCCGCATCCAATGTCAGCGTAAGCGCTGCCTGGGAGTTTTCAAGCTCCTTTACGCTCTTCTCGGTAATCATCGCTATCCATCCTTATATATGCTGTATTTCAGAATGCATGTCTGCAACTTATGTAATATAACCATTTTGGCGGGTTAAGTCACTACCTTGATGAACTCCATGCATGGAAAGGAATTAGGCATATTCATGGAAAAAGGGGCCCGAAGGCCCCTCAATCGGTGGATTGCACAGTTAGAAATCCATCGTGATATCACCGAACATCTCTTCCTCGGTTATCTGCTCCTCTGCGCTGCTCTCCTGTCCTGTGGAGAGTCCGAGAAGCTGTGCCATAGGAATGAACTCGGTGATGAACTTGTCCTCGCCAAGACCTGCGACGAAAGCAGGGAGGCTGAGAACGACCCGTGTCTCGTTAAGAGGTATCGAGAACTCACCCTCGACCTCGAACTGGTTGAAGTCCTCATCCTCGTAGATGACATGGATCGTATGCTTCTGCCTCATGACAGTTGCCTCACGTCTTGTGCGCGGTGAATACTCCGCGGCATCCATGCCATCGATCGAGACCTCCGCCCAGTCGAGCGCGCGGTAGGATACGCCATCGATCTCCGTTGTCCTGTTGTCGATATAGACAGTATGCTGCTTGCCGAAGCAGTAGAGGAACACGGCAAGGAGGATTACGACTACGATGACGCCGAGGCGTACATAGAAGGACAGATTGAAGATGTCCTTGATGCTCTTCTTGTTGTCACTCATGCCTTTGCTCCCTCCTTCTGAAGCCCTGCAAGCTGCTTTGCTGATTCAGCCTTCTCCCTTCTTGTCCTGATCTCATAGAGAACGAGGGCGAGGGTGATGACGCCGTAGGAGACGAAAACGCGGAAATACTCTCCGATCTGTGCCTGTCCCATGAGCTTCATGCCCGCCTGTGGAGTCAGGATGAACATCAGGTGGAAGAGGATGATTCCGAGGAACACGTTCTTGATCGACGCCTTCGATACCGAAGCACCTCCGACAAGGAGAGCGGCGATGGAGAACATTCCGATCTGCGAATGGGAGTTGTATGTATTGAGTGTTCCCATATTCGACAGGTAGATGATCATACCGTAGGCCGCAAAGACCGTTGAGATCACGATTGCAAGGATCCTCGTCCTCTCGACCTTGATTCCAGCCTCGCGTGCAACTTCCATATCCTGACCGACAGCCCTCATGTCCTGTCCGAGCTTCGTCTTGCGGAACCAGATGATCACAACGCAGAGAAGCGCGATGAAGATTATGGTGAGAATAGGGATGTTTATTCCGCCTATCGAGATCTGCCAGAAAGTGTCGATCGACTGCCTGACATTGATCAGGTCTATCGTATTCCTCACGCCGTAGCCACGGGGGAGTATGACCTGATCCGATTCAATCGGGATTACAGGGCCCATTCCATAGAGCACCACAAGCTGGTAGACGCCGTTCATGAAGAACGAGATCATGTAGCTAGTGATCATCTCACGGCCCTTCGCCATGTTGAGCATCTTGCCGCAGAACCAGCCGAGAAGCACAGCAATCGGTGTCGCGATGATCGCTGCAAGCAGCAGGCCGGGGATTCCAACGACATTCCATGCGGTGATGAAGATGATTCCGATCTGTCCTGCCATTGCTCCGAGCGTCATGCCGAAGTTCAGTCCCATTCCCGCCATGATAGGGATCAGAAGTGAAAGGACGAGGAAGCTGTTGCGCATGATCCTCGTGATGATCTGGCTGACAAGATACTGCCCAGAGTACCCGGCAAGTGGGATGCAGATGATGCAGAGCACGATGAAGATGATGGGCACGATGTTGTTGATGGCAAATTCCCTGATGTTGAATTCCTTTATATTCCTTCTCATCTTGATGCCCCCGTTTTCCTTGTCAGAGCGTAGAGGATCATACCGTTGGAGACGATGATCCTGAGAACCTCGGACATATCAGTATGGATCAGGTTGTTCATGACAGAGGGTGTCATGGTTACGATGCCCTGATAAAGAATCGTTCCGATGATGACGTTCGCAATCGAGGCCTTGTTCACTGAAGCTCCTCCGATGAGGATCGCGGATACAGCCGGCATAGCCATATACATCGGTCCCTGATAGAGCTGTATGAAGCCGTATCCCTGCTGGTAGCAGAGGATGCCGAGCGCCCCAAGCCATGTGGACATCATGACAGAGAGTGTCCTCTGCTTGTTGACATTGATGCCGGATGCCCTTGCGAAGATAGGATTGGAACCTACAGCTGTCATCGCTGTGCCTGTCTTTGTGTGGAGGAAAGCCCAGATGATGAAGGCGAAGATAGCGAAGAAGAGAATCTCTCCGAAGGATATCGAGAGAGTTCCGATGTTGATCTGGAGGAAATCCTTGAGCACATGGGAGTAGAATCCATCGGTTGAGATCGTCGTCCTCAGGCCGCTTCCCGAATAGCCCCAGACCATCGTCGGAGAGCTGTAGGGGAGGATAAGCCACATGATCGACATGAACGCGACGGATGAGAATCCCACATAGGTCGCGATCATCATCTCACTTCCCTTTACTCTGTTCAGAAGCTGTCCATAGCCCCAGCCGAGGATCAGCGCGAACGGAGTGGAGTAGAGGATAGCGAGAATGAAAGAGAGAGGCCCTGTGACTCCTGTCTCAATGGAGAGCGTCGCTCCAAGAAGCCCTGAGATGATGCCAAGCGGAAGTCCGAAGTTGAGACCACAGCCTGAGTGGATCATCGGAACCATCGCGAGAACCATGATTGAGTTCATTCCGAAGCGTGCAAGCGTATCGCTCAGCGATGCCCCGACATTGATCTCAACAAATGGTGCCACGATGAAGAGAAGCAGGAGGAATCCCGCAATGATAAGCCTTGGCAGGCCGAATGATCTTAGAAGTTCCTTGACCTTTTCCATCACTTTGCCTCCTTTCCTGTCTTGCCGACCATGAGGATTCCGAAATCCTCGCTCGGTGTGGATGCCGGCAGGATGCCGGAGATAGCGCCGTCCGTGACGATGGCGATGCGGTCACAGCACTGCCTGAGTTCCTCAAGCTCGGAGGAGATCATGACGATCGTAACGCCGTTTTCCCTGTTGTATCTCTTCAGTGCCTGCAGAACGAGTGCTTTCGCCCCGATATCGATTCCCCTTGTGGGCTCGGAGACGAAGAGCAGCTTGGGCTGGAGTGCGAATGCCTTGGCAAGGCAGATCTTCTGCTGGTTTCCACCTGAAAGCTCCTTTGCCCTCTGCTTGGAGGATGTACACTTGATCTGGAGCTCGTTGATGTACTGATCGGTGATCTCCTTGATCGCTTCCTGATCCCTCCACTTTATAAGACCGCCGAGATACTGCTTGAGGAACCTGTTCTGTGTCTGCATCGCAGTGAATGCGACATTCCACTCAAGCGATTCATCAAGGAGAAGTCCTACGCCCCTCCTGTCCTCGGAGACGAATGCAAGCGAGGCATCGAGGCATGCACGGGGATTGTTCAGCTGTATTTCCTGTCCATTGAGCTTCACGCTGCCGCCAGCAGGGTAGAGCCCCATGATTCCGTTCGGGATACCGATCTTGCCCTGTCCTGCAAGTCCTCCGATTCCAAGGAACTCGCCCTGATGGACCTCAAGGTTGACATCCTTCACTGTCTCGCCGGGCATATCGACCCAGAGATTCTTGATGGAAAGGACGATCTTGTCGGAAAGAGGACGCTCCTCTGCCTTTTCCTTCGCCCTTCCTGCGCTGACCTCGCGGCCGACCATAAGCCTTGCCATCTCCTGGATGGAAGTTGAGGCGGCATCAAGCTCGTTGATGATGCGGCCATCGCGCATGACGATGACTTTATTGCAGACATCGAGGATCTCCTGCAGACGGTGCGTGATGAAGATCACGGAAATGCCCTGTGCTGAGAGGTTCCTGATTGCCTTCAGCAGCATCTCCGCTTCCTTCTCGGAAAGGACGGCTGTCGGCTCGTCGAGCACAAGAAGCCTGATCGAACTCTTGGAGATCTCCCTGGAAATCTCCGTGAACTGCTTGTGTCCAACAGGCATTTCAGATACGAGCATGTCAGGATCAAGGGTGACGCCGAGCTTTGTGATGGCATCGATTGCCTTCTTCTGAAGCTCCTTCCTGTCTATTGTATTCGTCCTGGGCCCAAAGACGAGCGAGAGGACATTCTTGTTTTCAGGTTCTCTATTGAGGAGTATGTTCTCTGCCGCGGTGAAACCTGGGAGCAGGGAAAACTCCTGATGTACCATGCCGATTCCGGCCTTCAGCGCATCCAGGGGGGATGCGAATTTCACTTCCTTTCCGTCTATGAGGACCTTTCCCCCATAGCCTCCCGTCTGATGAATGACGTCCATTCCGAAGAGGATGTTCATCAGGGTGCTCTTTCCTGCTCCATTCTCACCAACGAGACCAAGCACCTCACCCTGCTTCAGCTTGAAGCTGACGTCCTTCAGTACGGGGTTTCCATTGTACTCCTTGCTCACATTCTGCATTTCGAGCAAAGGCATAGTCATTTCACTCATTCTTACCCCTTATATTCACAGAAGAAAGGGGAGGAGACCCTCCCCTTATCCTTTGAGGATCGAAGATCAGTTGAACTCCTTTCCTGTCATGTAGAAGCACCACTCAGGAACTTCGACATCAGTGTTGCCCATGTAGTATCCCGGATTGCCCATGATGTAGGTATCCTGGTAAACAAGGACGAAGTTGTCGGAGGAGACGCCGGATGTAGCGTCGACATAGTATGATCCGTTCCAGTCAGCACCAGGAGTATAGTGCGAGAATGCCTTTCTGATGTTGCGGATGGATGTATAGTCATAATCCTCACCATTCATCTCAGCTGTGACAGCCTCGATAGCAAGGCGGCCAAGGCCAGCGGATGTTGTGTAGCCGTAGCTGTATGCCCAGGTTCCGAAGCGACCAGCGCCACCCTGCTCATTGACAGCGGCCTCGACCTTGGCAAGGATTGCCGGGAAGTCGCCAGCCTCTGCGGAGAGGTCGATTCCAAGAGCTCCAGGATAACCCATGAGCGGTGACGGGAGGTCAGCCTCAACAAAGTATCCACCATAGTTCATCAGCTGCCTGAGAAGAGGCTCTGTATGAGCATCGTTGGTGCAGAAGAATGCTGAGTTCTCGCCATACTGCTTGATCCACTCGGGAGTTCTCTCGAGGATGTACTGCTGTGCACCTGCGATTCCGACATCGGATGTCGGGTCAGGAGCGGAGACATCGACGAAATCCATGCCAAGCTCGTTGCAGGTCTGGATCATGATTGCCCTTCTTCTCTGCATCTTCTCCATTGCGAGGTGGCGCGGGAAGGAGATGTGGACGAATGTCTGGCAGCCGAGCTCGTGAGCAGCATTGATCATCAGGTAGCCACGGGCAACGAAGTCATTGGATGTGGCGAGATCAGCAGCGCCGGAGATGAGGTAGGGCTCCTCATGGGACTCGCCAGCGAAGCAGAGGATGTCCGGGCGGACAGCCTTGATCTGGCGGAAAGCCTCAGCTGTTCCAGGAACAGCCTGGTTGACGATGACAGCCTTCATGAGAGGATCGTCAGCGAGGCCGGCGATGACGGAGATCGTTGTCTCCTGCTCTTCCATGAAGTTATCAGGATAGGTCATGTGCTGGATGTATCCGCCGTCTGCGACTGTACCATACTCTGCGATGAGAGCCTCAGCACCGCGCAGGTCATCCTCCGACTGGGATACTGTACCTGTTACGATACCGATATGGAACGGTGCATCTGCAAAAACAGCAGAGGACAGCACTACGAGAACCATAAGAGCTGTAAAGAGTTTCTTCATTGTGCACTCCCTTTGATTAGTATGGTCTGACTTTATCATTTCAAAGAGGATGTATGCAAGATGATGTATTGATTTTCATGATTTATGCAGAAAAAATAATCCGGTTTTCAGCATCACAAGGACGTCATATGTCGTGGTTATTCTTTTATATAGAATGCATGAACGAATACAAGGACACATCTGATTCGCTGAGAATGCTCTTCGCGGAAGCTGTGAAAGGGGACAGGAAGGCTGAGGAAGCACTGCTGGAAGCCTTTACGCCGATGCTCAGGTCCGTTGCCGCCGAGTATCTTGATGCCGCTGAGGGCAGGGAGGAGATGGATGACCTCATGCAGATCGCTTCGATGGGATTCATCCTAGCGCTCCGCCGCTTCGATCCTGATATATCCCCGGCATTCATCCCGTATGTGCGATACGGGGCGAGGATGGCGATCCGCGATCACCTGTGCTCGTCGATGCGCCTTATAAGGTTGCCCAAGGGCATGGTGGAACGCGTGTCGAAGCTATCCCACGCATACAGAACGCTTGAAGAGGAAGGCAATGAACATCCTGCTGAGGAGGATCTCATGGCAAGGACCGGCTTCTCCCGTACCGTGCTTGCCCGCACTGAGAGGGCACGACGGATGCAGCTTCCGATGAGCCTTGACCATGAATACGGGGATGGAAGTAGCGCTTCATCCTTCATACCGTCAGCAGAATGCGTGGAGGAGGAAGCGGAGGCTGTCCTGATGGAGGATCGCCTTAGGGGGATAGTTGCCCGTCTTTCCCGCATTGACCGCTTTGTCATCAGTGCATACTATGGCGCGTTTGGTTCCAGGAAGCTGGGATCTGGGGAGATCGCCAGGAAGCTGAGCGTGAGCGGGGAGGCTGTGCGGAAGAGGACGAAGCGGATCGAGGAGAGGCTATGCAGGATGATTTCATGATGCTACGCTTTCTATGAGATGGTCAGGAAGGCAGATGAATGTGATCTGGAGGAAATCCTCCTTATATATGATAAAGCACGCGCGTATATGAGGCAGATGGGCAACCCCTGCCAGTGGCAGGGAAGCTACCCGGGAAGGGCTGTCCTGGAGTATGACATCGATCAGGAGCAGCTATATGTGCTTTATGATGACTTCGGCATTTATGGTGTGTTCATGATGCGCATCGGGGATGATCCCACATATGCTTCCATACGAACCGGTTCCTGGCTTGATGATTCTCCATATGCGGTCATACATAGGATCGCATCGTCAGGAAGGCGCAAAGGTGTCCTCCATGAAGCCCTGCTGTACACATCCCGGTTCACTCATCACATCAGGATCGATACGCATGAGCTTAACCGCCCGATGCAGTCGGCTCTTGCAAGGGAGGGCTTTGTGCGGACAGGGATCATAATCTGCTCCGATGGTACCGACCGGGTCGCATTCGAGCTTGTGGGAGATTGAGCTACCGCTCATATTGGGCTAATCTCCTTCCCTGTAAAGGGAGAATATCTGAAATGGCTGTAATCGTTTCATTCGGTGAGATCATGGCAAGGATCACGACTGAGGGGTATTTCACGTTCCGCCAGGCGTTGCCGGGACGTGTATCGCTCTGCTTTGCAGGAGCTGAGGCGAATGTCGCCGCTTCGGTTTCGCTGCTTGGTGGGAATGCGCGCTATATCACGGCTCTGCCTGATAATGATATCTCAGCCGCGTGCATCGGGAATCTGAGGAATCTCGGTGTCGATACATCCGGTATCATCAGGAAGGATGGGGGAAGGCTTGGGATCTACTTCGTGGAGACAGGTGCTGACCAGAGACCAAGCAAGGTGATCTATGACAGGGATGGATCGACATTCTCGACCGTTTCTGGCTCGGAATATGATTGGGATACGGCTTTCAGGGATGCTTCCATTCTCCATGTATCGGGTATCACGCCAGCTGTCTCGAGGACTGCGGCGGAAGCACAGCTGATGTGCATGAAGAAGGCGAAGGAACACGGCCTGACGATCTCCTTTGACTGCAACTTCCGCTCGAAGCTGTGGAACTGGGAGCCGGGGACACCGAAGGAGGTACTGGCCGGACGTGTGATGAGGGAGATGATGGAGTATGTCGATATCCTCTTTGCGGCTCGTATCGATGCGCAGGCCCTTCTCGGTGTGGAGGTCGGATGTCCCTCGTCGTATTCGCGCATCGATGAGCAGCCATATGTCGCGGAGGCTGTCAGCCGCCGCTTCCCAAGCGTGAGGATGCTGCTGACGACAATGAGGCAGTCCTTGAGCGCCACACATAACAGGTGGGGTGCCGCGCTTTATGATCTCTCAAATGGGCTTCAGTATGTATCTCCATGTGTGGATGGAAGATATGTTCCATATGATATAACTGCGATCGTCGATAGGATAGGAGCGGGTGACAGCTTTGCTGCAGGAATCCTCTATGCACTTGGAGATGAGGAGCTGAATAAGGATCTACAGACAGTTGTGGATTTCGCGACTGCTTCGTCATGCCTCTGCCATACGATCGAGCAGGACATCAACTATGTTTCGAAGGATGATGTGCTTGCCCTTATGAGGAGCGGAGGACATGGAACGGTATCGCGTTAGTGTTGTCGATTCATCATTGCTTTGCTAACCTATTGCCAAGGAGATGATACTATGGGACTTTCATTTTACAGGTGCCCCGAATGCGGGGAGATCGTGATGATGGTAAAGAAGGGCGGCTGCACTCCTTCGTGCTGCGGGAAGCCTATGGCTGAGCTGAAGGCCAACACTACAGATGCCGCCACGGAGAAGCATGTTCCGGTTGCTGCTGTGAAGGATAGGGAGATCGATGTGAAGGTCGGTTCCGTTCCCCATCCGATGACAGAGGAGCATCTGATCGAGTGGATTGCCGTTGAGACGAAGCAGGGAGTGAAGATCAAGTACCTGGAATCTGGTGATAGGCCGGAAGAGGTATTCTGCAATAACGGGGATGCTGTAGCTGTCTATGCGTACTGCAACCTCCATGGGCTGTGGAAGGCTGATCTCTGATCCATCGTCATGCAAAGGGAAGCACCCAGTCGAGGGATCTCCTCAATCTGGGTGCTTTTCCATTAGGATGGGATCACCTGACCTGGTTCGTCAGCACCTTTCCTTCCTCTGCTTCCCTGATGTTCCCAAGCGTTGTCTGGCTTATCGCCATGAGCGCTTCCTTCGTAAGGTAGCCCTGATGGGATGTGATGATGACATTCGGCATGCTGATAAGGCGTGCAAGGGTATCATCCGCGATTCCCTCATCGCTCTGGTCGGTATAGAAGATGCCAGCCTCCTCCTCGTAGACATCAAGGGCGGCTCCGCCTATCCTGCGTGCCTTGAGCGCCTCCAGAAGGGCTTCGGAGTCGATGAGCCCACCGCGGGAAGTGTTGATGATATACGCAGTATCCTTCATATCCTCAAGGGTCCTTTCGTTTATCAGATGCCTGTTCTCATTGGTGAGTGGGCAGTAGAGGCTGACAACGTCCGATTCCTTCAGGAGCGTATCCAGATCGGTGTACTCAACTCCCTCGATCTCTGCAGGATAGGGATCATAGGCGAGTACCTTCATACCGAAACCTTTGGCTATGTCGATAGCGGCGCGTCCGATCTTTCCCGTTCCGACGATACCCATCGTTTTTCCATGAAGGTCGATCCCTACAAGGCCGGAAAGAGAGAAGTTGAACTCCCTTGTCCTGACGTATGCGTGCGTCAGCTTTCTCACAAGCGCAAGAAGAAGCGCGAATGAATGCTCTGCGACAGCATGGGGGCTGTATGCCGGAACCCTCACAACCGGTATCCCTTTCTTGAGGGCGTACTGGTAATCAGTGTTGTTGAAGCCTGCTGAGCGAAGCGCGATGAGCTTAACGCCTTCAGATGCGAGGATATCTATGACATCCCTGTCCACGGTGCAGTTGACGAACGGGCAAACGACATCACAGCCGCGTGCCAGTATTGCGGTATGGTGGTTGAGCGCAGCATCGAGGTAGAGTATATCGTAGCCATATTCCTTATTCGCCTCATCAAAGAAATGCTTATCATAAGACTTTGTATCAAAAAGAGCTATTTTCATATCTGTCTCCTATGGACAATGTAATGCCAGTCCTCTGCATCGGCAAGCATATTGATTGCAGGGGCGGCGGAGTGTAGAATCCAGAGCTATGGGAAAGTTCATTGCGATCCTTCTTCTTCCGCTCCTCGCAGCATCGTGCGTGACAGAGCAGGGGGTACATCACTACACTTCTCAGGAACGGATGGAAGCGATCATCGTCCTTGGCGATGATATGATTGAGAGTGCAGCCTCCGAGGGGGATATCGATGCGGCTGCTTTCATGGCGGCGCTTCCCGCTGAATTCACTGCCTATGATGGATACTCCCCGATCTATGATTCGCTTGCATCATCCTACACTGCATCGCTTTCCCGCATTGTCTCGCCATATCTTGATATCTGCTACTCGATGGTCTCCGGGTATATCGAGGAGATTGCATCTGAGGCATCCGATGATGCCGTAATCAATCCAGAAGGGGTCACTGATGCCGTGCAGGCGGCTTCAGCCAGGCCCGTTTATGATGCGCTTCTTGCGGTGCTTGAGGAGGAAGAGGGGAATCTGGATGCCGCTTTCCGTGAGGCGAGGGCCATCTTCTCGTCGGTACGGGATTCCTATCTGAATCTCTCCATCGTCGGCGCGGAGGAGACTCTTCCCGATCCCCGTCCGATTCCTCTCCCGATGATTGCGTTCGCAGCCGAGGATGAGCTTTTCCGCCGCCTCGGGGATGCCGAACGCAGACTGAAAAGCATTGTTCCCGAGACGGAGGATTCGCCTTATGCTGTTTTCTGGGAGGGTACGATTTGAATCTGTTCGAGGCTGCTGACAGAACCGAGGAGCCGCTTGCCGCGCGGATGAGGCCACGTACACTCGATGAGTACATCGGGCAGGAGCATATACTTGGCAAGGGGCGGCTTCTTAGGAGGGCGATCCAGGCTGATCAGCTCTCATCAGTCATATTCTACGGGCCTCCCGGGACGGGAAAGACCACGCTTGCGCGTGTGATCGCGAATACGACGAAAAGCCATTTCTCAACACTCAATGCCGTACTCTCCGGTGTGAAGGAGCTTCGCACGGAGATTGAGGATGCAAAGATGAGGCGCGAGATGTACGGCATGCGCACGATCCTCTTCGTCGATGAGGTGCACCGCTGGAACAAAAGCCAGCAGGATGCCCTTCTTCCATGGGTTGAGAATGGAACATTCATACTGATCGGAGCGACGACGGAGAATCCGTATTTTGAAGTCAATGCCGCCCTTGTCTCACGCTCCCGTATCTTCCAGCTGAAGAAGCTGGGGGATGATGATCTGCATGAAATAGCGATGCAGGCAATCAATGATAGGGAAAGGGGATACGGACGCTTCAAGGTGGAGTTCGAGCCGGGCGCGCTGGAGCATCTGATCGCAGTCGCATCCGGGGACGCCCGGTCACTTCTCAATGCCCTTGAGCTTGCGGTGGAGACCACGCCTGATTCCTATCCACCGCCTGATGGGACAAGGATATACATCTCCAAGGAGACCGCTGAGGAATCCATCCAGCGCAAGGCTGTCCTCTATGACAAGGAAGGTGATTACCACTTTGATGTGATATCAGCATTCATCAAGTCGATGCGCGGCTCTGATCCCGATGCGGCGCTGTACTGGCTTGCGCGCATGGTCGCTGCCGGAGAGGATCCGAGGTTCATATTCCGACGTATGGAGATACTGGCGGCTGAGGATGTCGGGATGGCTGATCCCTACGCAGTCGCAGTTGTTGAGGCGGATGCCTCTGCCTTTGACAGGATCGGGCTGCCGGAAGGTCGCTTCCATCTTGCCCATAGCGCAATATACCTGTCGACAGCGCCGAAGAGCAACAGTGCTCTGGGGTTCTTCGATGCCCTCTCCGATGTCGAGAAGGAGAAGGCAGAGGAGGTTCCGAACCATCTCCGCGATGCTAGCCGCGACAGCAAGGGTTTCGGACATGGGGAAGGGTACATGTATCCCCACTCATATAAGGACCACTGGGTTGCTCAGCAGTATCTTCCCACAGGACTTCAGGGAAAGATCTACTACAAGCCCGGGGATATAGGGTATGAAGCCAGGATCAAGGATGAGGTGATGCTCCGCCGTGAGGCTCAGCTGGAGGCAGTCACGGAGGATCTATATAAGGAGAATCTCACTTATTCGCCAGGCGATAAGGGACGTGGCAAATGGGTGGAGAGAGCGCTGTCAGGACGTTCTGAGAGCCTTCTGAAGCTGATGAGGCGGCTTTACAGCGGCCTGGATATACTGCGCTATGAGAATGTCCTCGTTCTCAATGCCTCCCATGGCCTCCTCCTCTGGCCGCTGATGAAGCGTAATCCCGAAGGGCTTTCCGTTGCATCTGTACGTACCGAGGAGCAGAAGGAAATCATCGGGCATTTCTCCGCTGAGCTTGACAAGCTGCTCCGACCACAGATTATCGTTTCCGATCCCGCCGGTGTGTTCTCCCGCCTCGAGGATGGCCTCATGTTCTCCGTCATTGCAGGACGGAATGTGCTTTCGCGTCTTTCTCATGACAGCTGTATCCTCAATCTGATCAGGTCAAGGCTTGAGGAGGATGGCAAGCTCGCGCTCCTTGAATCCATACCAGTCCTTTCCTCGAGGCTCTCTGACTTCGCCTCCCCTGAGACTGCGGCAGCTATCAGGGAGGCAGAGCGCACCATCTACTCTGAATCCAATCCTCTGACATCCTGGGGAAAGGATGAGCTGGAGAAGGCTGTCAGGGATGTTTTCCCCTCAGCTTCGTTTGAGTATGTCCGTGAGACGGAAGATCGTCTGCTTTCCGATGAGGCGCTTCAGCACTTCTACCGCGAGAGCTATTCCGGATGCGGCCTTTCCCTTGAATCCTTCCTTTCATCCTTCCCTGTCCGAAGCGTGAGATGGTCCAACACGATTGCTGTGATCCGCTCCGGCTATCAGATGCCAGGCGATAATCCATCCACATCCCAGGACTGGGAGGAGGTTGTGAGAAAGACCGGGGCGAAGTAGGGCTACAGGCTCTCTCCGAAATCCTTCCTGAATGCGCTGATCAGCTTCTCTGGCCACGGACTGACCGGTTTCAGGCGTCCGAAGAAGAAGCGCAGGGAGGATGGCTCCTCTATGAATTCCAATCCTCCTATGAGGTCCCTGTGGTCATAGAGCCAGCTTATCCTGTCGATGGCATACCTGACCTGAGAAAGCGTGAATACACGCCGCGGCATCGCAAGCCTGAGAAGCTCGACTGCTGCAAGGTGCTCCGAGCCATCCTCTTCCCTCTGCTCTGAGATCGTTCCGCGTTCCATGCCCCTGATGCCTCCTGCTATATAAACTGCGGCGGCAAGCGCTCCTGCAGGGTATTCCTCCTGTCTCACATGTGGTATGAAACGTGTTGCGTCGAGGTGGCAGCCAAGGCCTCCAGCTGGGGTCACGACAGGGATCCCGAGCTTGACAAGCTCATCGGTCATGTACTTGATGAAGAGCGGCCCCTGGGAGATGACATCCATATCCATTGTCTCGTCAAGCCCGACAGCCATCGCTTCCATTTCCCTGACGCTCATTCCGCCGTATGTAAGGAATCCCTCGAACATGGGCACGAGTTCCCTCATCCTCTCATACAGCGCCCTGTCATGCACTGCGATACCGCCACCGCGTGCAAATCCGAGCTTCCTGGCGGAGAAATAGATTATATCCATCCTGTCCGCTATCCGGCGCGTGATCTCCCTGATCGAGAGATCCTTTGCGCTTTCCTCCCTTGTCTTTATGAAATAGAGGTTGTCCTGGAGAAGGCTTGCATCCATCACGACGGGCTTTCCGTATCTGTGCGTTATATCGGCAACGGCCTCTATGTTCCCAAGCGACAGGGGCTGCCCACCGATCAGGTTCGTGCCTGTCTCGATGCGTACGAAAGGTATCCTGTCGCCTTTTTCCTTCAGCAGCTTCTCCAACCGTTCAAGATCGAAATTCCCCTTGAATGGATGATTGCTTGTGATCCGTATGCCTTCATCAATGACAAGCTCCTCGACAACACCCCCAAGCCTTGTGATATGGGCCTTTGTCGTCGTGAAGTGGTAATTCATCGGTATGATGGAGCCTTTCTGCACGAATGTCATCGCGATTATGTTCTCAGCAGCTCTTCCCTGATGCGATGGAAGGAAGTATTCCGTACCGAATATCTCCGTCAGCTTGTCTGTAAGCCGGGTGAAAGTAGCGCTTCCCGCATAGCTATCATCCGCTACCATCATCGCGGCAAGCTGTCTGTCGCTCATTGCGTTTACGCCGCTGTCCGTGAGCATGTCCAGGAAGATATCCCTGTTCTTCAGAAGGAATGTGTTGAAGCCTGCTTCCGCCATCGCTTCCACACGCCTCTCGATCGGCACAAGATCCAGCTTCTGTACGATGCGGACCTTGTGAAGTTCAAGCGGGATGCTTTCCCCGCTGTAAAATTGGATTCCAGCCATCATTGACCCCTTTTCCTTATCTTTTGCGTTAAAGGACTAGGTGTCAAACAAAATATGCATAAAAGTGAATGTTTTTTCTTTATTTATTCAGAGCTATTTAGGGAAGGCTGTTTCCACGTCGAGTCCGACGGAACGGAAGGTAAGCTCAACGACAAGGCGTGTAATCCTCTCGACGCTCCATTCGAATCCGCTTGATATCCATTCCCTGACGATGCCGACTACGCCATTCACGCAGTATATGAAGCTCATTCTCTTCTCGTCCTTGTCAGCAACTGTCGCTATCTCATTGTATTTTGCCATGGCAGCTGAGATGATCTGCTCTCCAAAGGATGTGTCAGCAGAGGAGGAAAGCAGGATGCGGAATGTTGTGGCATTGTCCTTCAGGTACTGCATGAAGGGAAGTATCGATTCATAGAAGGGCTTTCCTCCGACGTAATCCGGCAGCTTGGAGAGTATGTCCGCCTCAATCTCCTCTATGAGATCACGTGGACAGGAATAATAGACATAGAATGTGCTTCTGTTGACTGCCGCTTTCTGGCAGAGTGCCTTTATCGTGATGTTCTCGAACGGAACAGTCCTCAGGAGCTCTATCATCGCTTCCTTGAGGTATCCTTTTGTCCTTGCCACCCGTGGATTCTCTGCTTTCATAGATGGATGCTATCTGCAGCTTCCACCACCTGTCAATCAATGCTTCTTCCTTCAGTATGTGTTTTGCGTGTGGTTTGATGCACAGGCAGGAAAAACCGTGTTATGATGATGCTGTGCTGTATAAGCCCCTGATAAGGAGGGGCGTATCTACAGGCTGCCGTAAAAAGCCCGCTACAGCAGAGGAGGGATATATGGCAGCATTCGCGATTCATGGTGATATCATATGGGCGGAACGCCTTGGGAAGCTGGAATACATTGAGAATGGGTATATCGTTGTCGATGGTAGCGTGATTGCCTCGGTTTCCAGTGAGAAGCCGCAGGGCATCAAGGTCATCGATGAGTCGCATCACCTTGTGATACCCGGACTTTCAGATCTCCATCTCCATGCGCCTCAGTATCCTTTCATGGGTATGTATATGGATGAGGAGCTGCTGACGTGGCTTGAGAAGCACACGTTTCCTGAGGAGGCGAAGTATTCCGATGCCGCCTACGCAGAGAGGGCATACACGCAGTTTGCTGATGATCTTAAGCGTAGTGCCACAGTCAATGTATCCGTGTTCGGCACGATACATACGGATGCGACCCTGATGCTGATGGACAAGCTCGAAGAGGCCGGGATCGCGGGGTATGCAGGGAAGGTGTCGATGGACAGGAATTCCCCTCCAAGCCTGACAGAGGAGACTGATAGGGCTGTCGAGGAGGTGAGGCGCTTCATTGAAGAGGGGGCCTCTCATGATCTTATGAAGCCGATCATAACTCCTCGCTTCATTCCGTCCTGCAGTGACGCCCTTCTTGAAGCGCTGGGACGCATTGCTGCGGATAGGGGCCTTCCTGTGCAGTCGCATCTGGATGAGAATCCATCGGAAGTCGAATGGGTGAAGGAACTCTGCCCATGGGCAGGAAGCTACGCCGAGGCGTATGATCATTTCTCCCTTCTCGGACAGCGTTCGATCATGGCCCATTGCGTCTGGATGCAGGAGAGCGAAATCGATCTCCTTTCCAGGCGTGGAAGCTATGTCGCGCACTCACCATCATCGAACCTGAATCTCTCCTCAGGCATCGCGCCGATCAGGAGATGCATAGACAAGGACGTCAACATAGGGCTCGCGACTGATGTGGCAGGAGGGTCGACCCTGTCAATCATGCGCGTCGTGCAGGATGCTGTCACTTCAAGCAAGATGCGGTGGAGGTATATCTCGAAGGATGAGAAACCGCTTTCCTTCCCAGAGGCGTTCTATCTAGCAACAAAGGGTGGCGGTTCATTCTTCGGCAGGACGGGATCCTTCGAGCCTGGCTATGATGCTGATATAGCCGTGCTTTCAGAGAAGCGCTGCAGCACAGTGATCAGCAGTGGTCTATCGCCCGCAGAGCGCCTTGAACTCTATGCATACCGCTCCCCGGATGAGGATGTGGTGGCAAAGTTCGTGAAAGGAAAACGGATCATATGATCGCTTCTCCAAGTATCCTTATGCTGGTATGATGTGAGCATGGAAAACGAAGTACAGGAAAACCGCATTGCGGTCATTGGCATCATTGTCGAGGATAAGGAGATGGCGGAGAGCGTCAACACGCTCCTCCATCAGTATAGCGGGTATATCATCGGGCGGATGGGTCTGCCGTACCAGAAGAGGGGCATGAACATCATCAGCGTTGTTGTTGATGCCCCTTCTGATGCGATATCAGCGCTCTCAGGAAAGCTGGGCAGGCTGAATGGAGTGTCAAGCCAGGTGCTTTATACAAAGGCCTGACCGTTTTCTCTTTCTGTAGGCTGTATGGGATTCCATGCAGTTTTTTATATCTCCAATATTATTCAAAACTAGATCACTCAAAATCCATATTAAAATTATTTTTGAATTATATCAAAATATCAGTTTTACGTAGTATAAATAAGAGTGTTTTGTATAGAAACTATTCTTTCAATAGGGGATGGTCATGAAAAATCCTTTGCTCTCTTATATGATTATATCTTGTATTATAGTCCGATTTCGGTATTTATATCCATGTGTTATGCTATATTTCATACAGCATCCTGACCTTATCCAGGATGCCGCATGAAGGTCACCTGCAGCGGTAGACAATGATTGATGAGCTTCCAGATGAGTAGCGCTTGACCTCGTAGAGGTCGGGAAATGATCTTATGAGATCGGAGAGCTTTGAATAGCCATATGTTTTCGTGTTGAACTCAGGCTTGACGCGCTTGATATAGTTCCCTGCAGAAGTAAGGGGAGTGAAGCCATCATCATCCTGGAACTTCTCACAGGCAATTCGCAGCAGGTTGTGTATATCCGCGATGTCAGGATCAACGAAACCGATGCGCAGTGTCATGCTTTCATCATCGTTTCCCTTTCCCTTCTTCCTGCTGCTTTCCTTCCGTGCTTTCACGTTCTGAGGCTGTGCTTCCTTCTTCTCTTCCCCACCTTCAAGGTACTCAAGGTAGATGAAGTTGTCGCAGGCGGAGCAGAATGCCTCCGGTGTCTTCTTCTCTCCGACGCCGATCACGTATATCCCTGATTCCTTGAGGCGTACCGCCAGAGGGGTGAAGTCGCTGTCTGACGAGACAAGGACGAACGCGTCATACATGCCGGTATGAAGCAGATCCATTGCATCGATGACTATCGCGATATCCGTCGTATTCTTTCCGGCCACGTAATCGAACTGCTGTTCAGCCTTGATGGCCAGACGCTTTATCTGATCCTCCCACTTTGCGAGAAGACGTTTCTTCCAGTTGCCATAGGCCTTCTTCACGACGATGCGGCCGAATGCTGATACTTCGTGCAGCACTTCCTCCAGCTTAGTCAGCTGGGTGTTGTCGGCATCAATGAGAACGACCATCCTCTGGAATTCCATAGAGTCACCATTCATACGCTGAATATAGCATGGCTCAGCTGTTTTGTCCTTCAACGCGCTGATGCGGATATAATGCAAGGTATGAAGCTGCTCTTTACCTCAGACCTGCACCTTGGAAGGAAGCTCGGAAGATATGATCTGATTCCTGACCAGAGGCATATGGTTGATGCTATAGCTGACTTGCTTGATGATGCTGATGGAATCATCATCGCTGGGGACGTTTATGACCGTTCACAGCCTCCTGCGGAGGCCGTTGCTCTTTTTGACAGGCTTCTCGCTGCTGTTTCCAGAAAAGGAAAGGAGGCTTACATAGTCGCTGGCAACCATGATAGCGCAGAGCGCCTCGGAGTGGGCAGAATACCACTTGGTAAGTCGGGCATACATATTGCCGCTCCTCCATCATCTGACCCGTTTTGCTATACAAAATACATCACATATGATGAATATGGTCCATTTACAGTATTCCTTATGCCGTACATAAGGCCACAGGATCTATGGAATAATCCAGAGTATCCTGATATGCATCCTTCGGCTCATGCCGAGGCTGTGGAAGCCGTGATCAGCAGGATGGGGGATGCAGAAGGGCGCAGCATCCTTGTCTCACATCAGTTCGTCATGGGAGCGGAGCGAACGGAAAGCGAGGATGCAGCCGTTGGTACCCTGGACAGCATCCCCTCATCGCTTTTCAGGCGATTCACATTCACCGCTCTGGGGCATCTGCATCGCGCACAGTCTGTCCAGAGCCCTTCGATACGCTATTCCGGATCACCGCTTGCATATTCCTTCGGGGAGAAGGATGACAGGAAGTCCGTACTGCTTCTGACATTCGATGGCAATGGACTTGCTTCTGCAGAGGCTATTCCGATTGAGCCGCTTCACCGCATGGAGGTGCGCAAGGGCAGCTTTGAGGAGATTGTCTCATCTTCCCCGTCCGATTCATTCATGAGCGTGGTGCTCACAGATGGATGCGATGTCGGGGAGAGGGTTGCCGAGCTCTATCGGATCTTCAGCCATCTTGTCTCGATCTCATATGAGAACGCAAGGACACGGCTGACTGATGAGGATATGGAGCTGCTGACGAGGCTTGATGGGACAACGCCTCTGATGCAGGTAGAATCCTTTTTCGAGAAGCAGAATGGAAGGGGCATGTCAGAAGAGGAGAGGGAGTATATCCGCCTTCTTCTCGACGAAGTCGAAGGAGGTGCTTCATGAGGCCGCTTAAACTCAGGATGCGTTCATTCGGTCCCTATGATGATGAAGTGATTGATTTCTCCAGCTTTGGTTCCTCCGGGCTGTTCCTCATCTCCGGCCCCACGGGAGCAGGGAAGACAACGATATTCGATTCCATTGCCTATGCGCTTTATGGCGTACCATCAGGGGATCTGAGGAAGGAGAGTATGCTCCGCTCCGCCTCTGCTCCTCCCGGGGTCCCGGGGCTTTCCGATCTTGTCTTTGAATCAGGGGGAAGGGAGTACAGGATCGTGAGGGAGACTCCGTACAGACGTCCGAAGCAGAGGGGAGAGGGCTTTGTGGATGTTCCTGCAAAGGTGGAGCTGCATCTGCCTGATGGGAGGGTTGTCACACGGCAGGATGAGGCAAGGGAGCGCATTGAGCAGCTGCTTTCGCTTACGTCGGATCAGTTCCGTCAGGTCGTCATGATCGCGCAAGGGGAGTTCAGGGCATTCCTGGAGGCGAATACAAATGAGAAAACCGCTATACTTCGCAGGCTGTTCATGACTGAGCGATACACAGCGCTGCAGGATAAAGTGGCGGATGATTCCAGGAAAGCCGCAGAAGAAGCCAGGCGGGCATCGGAGGCGGTCGAGGCATTGATCAGGAGCGCAGTGCTTCCGCCTGACACCCCGCCCACTGCAGAGGAAGTGCTGAAGGCGCTGGAAAGATGCTGCTCTGAGGATGATATAGCCCTTCAGACCCTGCAGGACTCCCTGACGGCAATAAGGGAATCGATGGAGGCCCTGAATTCTGAGAAAGGGCGTACTGATGCCGTCCTTTCGGCATGGGCGGAGAAGGCTGAGGCAGAGAGGGATCTGAAGGTGCTTGAGGAGGAGAAGGAAGGAACGGAACAGCGCTTCAGGGAGATACCGGGGATTGAGAAGCGTATCGAGGAGCTTTCGGCTTCGGTCACAGCCATCAGGGGGCTTCTTCCTTCATATGATGAGCTGCTGTCCAGGAAGGACCGGCTCAGGAAAGCATCTCTCAGGTGCAGTGATCTGGCAAGGGAAAGGGAGGATCTCAGCCGGAGGAAGGCAGCGCTGCAGGAAAGGAGACAGAAGGATGCAGAGGAGATCAAGGCGATAGGGAATCCTGAAGCGGATGAGGCTGCGTGCAGAGAGGCAATAGGTCAGCTTCGGAGGAAGATGGAGGAGGCAGACCGTGTCATTTCCATCGTCGGTGAATACAGGCTGAAGGTGCGCAATCTGGCTGAGTCAAGAGCAAGGCTTGAGGAAGCGTTGACGCTTTCGGAGCGTCTGAGCCTGCGCTTCCACACCCTGCAGCGGCATTTCCTCAGTGAGCAGGCAGGGATCCTTGCTTCCTCTCTTGAGGATGGGATGCCCTGTCCTGTATGCGGCTCCACTTCTCATCCTTCATTGGCTGTGCTATCGCACGACGCGCCAACGGAAGCAGAGGCTGACGAGGCGAGGGCGGAGGCAGAAGCTGCTGATAGGAATGCAAGGGAGATTGCAGAGCAGGCAGGAGCTATCTCAGGAGAGGTTTCCATCCTTCAGTCATCCATCCATGGGCTTTCCGGTGGAAAGGATGCAGAAGAGGCTGCAACTGATGCTGATGCATTGCGGAAGGCTCTTGAGAAGAGGATCGCTGAGAAGGAGGCCCATGTGGCAGCTTCCCAGCGCGTCGCCGCGAGGAAGAAGGAGCTTGAGGCACGGATGGAAGATGCCGGCATGACACTTTCCGGAATCGAGGAGTCCCTTTCCCTGATAACGGAGAAGGAAGGAGAGGAAAGACGGGATATCGCAGCGCTTGAGAGCGGCATCAACGATATCCTTCGCTCCCTGCCTTATGGAACACGGGAGGAGGCTCTTTCATCCATCGCATCTCTGACAGGGGATCAGGAGAGGCTACGCAATGAGGTAAAAGCGAGACGGGAGAGGCATGACGCGCTCCTTCTTGGTATCTCCAAAGCGGAAGCGAGGATCGCATCAGCTTCAAGCATCGCCAGACCTGACAGTCTCCGTCCCATCCCCGATATCCTTTCCGATCTCGATCACAAGAGGGAAGAGGAAGCCAAGGTTCAGGAAATGGTGAGGAGCATCTCCATCCGCCGGATGCAGAACAGGAAGCTGATCCCGCTGCTTGGGAAGGCAATCGCGGAAAGGAAGAAGGCTGCAGCAAGGGATTCGTGGCTGCATAACCTATCGATGACGCTTTCAGGAACGCTTCCCGGGAGCGTGCGGATGACGCTTGAGACGTATATACAGCAGTCATACTTCGCAAGGGTCCTGAATCTGGCGAACAGGAGGCTCATGCGCATGTCATCAGACCGCTATGAACTTGTGACGTCATCCTTGCAGAGAGGAAATGCCAGAAGCGGACTGGATCTCGATGTCATCGATCATTTCACAGGAAGGAGAAGGCCGACAAAAGGGCTTTCTGGAGGGGAGGCGTTCCTTGCATCACTTGCGCTGGCGCTTGGCCTTTCCGATGATATCCAGATGTCCAGTGGTGGAGCCAGGCTTGATGCGATGTTCATCGATGAGGGATTCGGCGCGCTGGATGATGACACGCTGCGCATGGTGATGGCAGTTCTATCGGATCTGGGAAGCGGAGACCGTCTGATCGGGATCATCAGCCATGTTGATGCCCTCAAGGACGGTATTCTGAGAGGTATAGAGGTCATTCCCGACGGAAGCGGAAGAAGCAGGGTGAGGATGAAGGCATGAAAGAAGGGAGCCGAAGCTCCCATCCTTCATCAGTTCTCTGATTTCTCCAGCATCAGCGTGATCGTGGTGCTGTCTGCGATCTCAGCAGGGCCGAAATACTGCACGGCTCCTGGATTGAGATAGCACGTCTCCCGTGACCACTTCTCCCTGTGCTTCTCGAAGTATTTGAATGGCTTGCCGTTGAGATCGACAAGTGCCTTCCTGATCACAGGCTTGTCCTGGCCTCCGCGTCTCTCGATATCCATCATCTTCGTGATCGGCATGCCCCCTGCCTTCCATTCGTCGACGCCCTTGTCCAGGGCCCTGATCGAAGATAGGTAGCCTGTGTATCCATAGCTGATGAGAAGGAATGCCGTATAGCCGAGCGAATAGCAGTAGTCGGCATCGAAGTTCGATGGGAACGCGGCTCTTCCCTCGTATCCGAAGAAATGATGCATTGGGGAGAATGTGCCGCTGTACTTTCCTTCTTGCTTGCGCTGGCTGAGCCTGTTGCGGACAATCGTGGAGAGCAGCTTCTCCGTCTCGATCCTGGAGACCTGCACGTTTCCATGGGGATCCCTGTCCATCAGGAGCTGCTCCTGGATATCCATCGGAAGAAGGTTGAATACCTTCATCGATTCAACGGAGAGAGCGGCAGTGAGGAAGCCGAGCTTTTCATCCCATGTCGGCAGCTTCGTGAAGCGCTCACCATGCTTTGCAAGGGTCTCGTTGATCTCCGCAATGAGCTTCTTGACCTCGGGAACGAACTCGATGAGGCCCTCCGGGACTATGACGATTCCGAAGTTGTATCCCAAAGCGGCTCTTGCTACGACGCTGTCGGCGATATAGTCCGCGATGGCATTCAATCCCATGCTCTTCTGCTCGACCTCCTCTGAGATCAGGCAGATGTTCGGATGTGTCTGGAGCGCGCATTCAAGCGCGATGTGCGATGCCGAACGTCCCATCAGCTTGATGAAATGCCAGTATTTCTTCGCACTGTTCGCATCACGCGCGACATTGCCGATGAGCTCTGAATATGTCTTGGTTGCCGTATCGAAGCCGAAGGATATCTCTATGTCCTCATTCTTGAGATCACCATCAATGGTCTTCGGGCAGCCTATGACCTGCACAGGAACGCTGTTTGCCTTGAAATACTCCGCAAGGACAGCTGCATTCGTGTTCGAGTCATCTCCACCGATTATAACGATGGCATCCATGTCATGCTTTCTCGCGACCTCGGCGACAACGCGGAACTGCTCCTCCTTCTCCAGCTTGGTGCGCCCTGATCCGATCATATCGAAGCCGCCTGTGTTGCGGTATTTGTTAATGGTCTCAGCGTTGAGCGTGATGTAATTATCCTCAACAAGCCCTGATGGGCCGCCTTTGAAGCCGAGGAGCACATTCTCCTCGCTGTCCTCCTTCAGTGCGTCGTACAGACCTGCGATGACATTGTGCCCTCCTGGTGCCTGTCCTCCTGAAAGTATCACTCCGACAACATGCTTCTTCCTCTCGGCAGTGCTATCCCCGTCCTTGAAGTAGACTTCCTTCATTCCATATGTGTTGGGGAAGAGGGCGGCGATCTTCTCCTTGTCGGAGGCTGCCTCCGTCCTGTCCCCCTCCGTGACAGCGATGCCCCTGACGCCGACGCGCAGCATCTTCGGCAGCTTCGGACTGTATCCATAACGTGCTTTCTGAAGCGGTGAGATATCCATAGAAACCTCCATAGGTTGTATTGTATGGCAAAGAAAGGCGAAATTCCATATTCTTGATGCCTATGATAAGACTGTATATCGATTCCGATTCCCTTCCTGTCAGGCATCGCACGATCGTCCTGCGCCGCCTGATCGCATCCGGCATGGAGGCATGGTTCGCCGCGGACCGTGCGCTTCCCGATGTCCTCAAGGCCATTGAGGAGGATAAGAGGGTGAGAAGAGCCGCTGTCCGGGAGACGATGACGAGGGAGGAAGCGAGGCGAATCGGGTCGAATATCCATATGGAAGTCGTTCCCACCGGGGATGGAAGCGCGGATGACCGCCTTGTCGAGCTTGCCGAGGCTCCGGGGCTTGCCATCACACATGACATCCCGCTTGCATCCCGCCTTCTTGGAAAAGGGCTCATCGTCATTGATGACAGGGGCAATGAATACACTGCCGATCGGATAAGGGAGCGTCTTTCCGAAAGGGAGGCGAATGCCAGATTCAGGGAGATGGGGCTTTTCTCCGAAGGACGGCAGCAGCGTTTCGATGAGCGTACTGTCAGAGCCTTCGCTGCCGCTTTCGACAAGGCCCTCTCACGACTGTCCTGATGCTTTCTTCCTGTACTCCCTCGGACTGGTGCCTTCGTATGAGGCGAACGAGGAGGAGAAGAGGGAAGAGCGGGTGAATCCTACTTCCTCCGCGACCTCGTGAATTGACATCGTGCTGTGCGCAAGGAGCATCTTCGCGTATTCCATCTTCATCTCCCGAACCCTTTCCCCTGGGCTTTGATGGTAGATGCTCTGGCATAGACGCGTAAGCTGTGACCGGCTGCATGCCGCTATACTGCAGAGATCTGCGACGTTCCACGGTTTTTCAGGATGCTGTGATACAGTCTTCCATAGCTCTGCAAGCTGTGCCTTCCTTCCTTCGCTCCTGCTCCTGCCCCTTGGTTCGGATATCCTCATCAGGATCTGGAGAAGGAGGCGCTCTGAAAGCTCAAGGGAGACAGTGTCCCTTCCTTCGTTCCTGAGATCCTCCTCGATGATCAGGCGGACAAGCTCCCGTATCAGGCCGGTTCCTGAGAAGCGTATGATACTGTGGTCATAAACCGAGCATGGCATGAGCGAGGATGAAGGAGAGAGAATCAGCCACAGGTGCTCAAATGGCTCCGGCCCCAATGTCTCCTCCCTGTGTCCCTGTCCCTCAGGGGAGGAGAGGAATGCCTCTCCCGGGCTGAGGATGATCTCCTCCCCGCTTTCCAGGAGGAAACGTCCACGCCCAGAAATGCATAGAACGATGACTCCGAATCCTCTTTTCGCGATCCTTTCCACGAAGAAGTCCACATCATGCACCCCATAGCCTCCAAGCTGTACCTGCATTGCGCGGAATGCGGGGGATTGTATGATCGTATGTCTGAAATGCCACTGCTCAAAGCGTTTCGGCGAATGCACTATCTCCTTCTGGTAGATCATTCCATCAGCTCTCCAATATCAACATGAAGGCACGGACAGTCCATGCCCTCGTCTGTCTCCTGATACAACAAGTTGCAATAAAAACGGGGTAACAGGAGGATTTCATGGAATATTATGCGACAAAACCGAAAGTCTATTCTACACATATGGGTAGAAAAAAAAGGATTATAGTGATGTTAATTCTAATGTAATTTCATCAGGAGGCCATTGTATGGACAAATTCCCATATGATCCGTGGCAGAAGTGCAAGACCATCAGCGGTCTGGATGCCGACCTCGTGATCTCCGCTGTGCAGAAGGAGATCAGACGCGGTCATGAGGAGAATGCGGCAACGCTCGCATATGAGATGCTCATCACCAGTGAGGACATGGAGGATTACCTCTGGTTCCGTCTCAGGACGATCAGCGTGGAGGACGTAGGATTTGCCAATCCTATGGCACCGGTTCTTATCGGACAGCTTGATCAGATGAGAAGGGTGACAAGCCAGAGCGGAGACAGGGGGCTTCTTGCCATCCACGCTGTGCGCTATCTCTGCAAGAGCCAGAAGGACAGATCCAGCGACGAGATGTACAACTGGATCATGAAGGAGTATGCAGCAGGGCATCTCAGGCCACAGATACCTGACTATGCCGTTGACAAGCATACTCTCAAGGGTCAGCTTGCAGGAAGGAACGAGGATGACTTCTACGCCGAAGGATCGAAGGTCTATCCGGAGTGGGAAGGCAGGGACAGGACTTATCGTGAGAGGATCATCAGGATCCTTGAAGATCAGAAAAAACAGGAGAAGTGAGGAATGAAGAGGATTCTTGTTCTGCTTCTCTCACTTGCCGTGCTGATCGGATCAGCTGCGGCGATGGGAGAAAAGGAGGAGGCGGCATCCGCCCAGTACAGCAGGGTTGTCACGACAACGGTTACCGCAACTTATCTCAATGAGACGTGGTTCAACACGATGAATGCCGATTTCGAGGCTGAGACAGGCATCCATGTGGATGTCATCCCGGTCCCCGGCGATGAGGATGAGTACAAGGCAAAGATCAACATCGATCTCATGGCAGGCAGCGACGTTGATGTCGTTGAGACGCTTGGCCCGAAGGATTATTCAAGGCAGGTCTCAGCAGGCTTCTTCATGCCTCTCAACGATGCTGTGGAGCAGGCGGGCATCGATCCGTACGAGCTTTATGGCGCGAATCTCCCTGTTGAGGATGATGGCAATTACTATGCCCTTCCTTTCAAACAGGAGATGTACTGTGTCTTCTATAACAAGGCCCTCTTCGATGAAGCTGGAGTTCCTTATCCGGAAGGACCCTGGACATGGGAGGACTATGTTGAGACTGCTGAGAAGATCACAGACAGGAGCAAGGGCATCTATGGCTCCTTCATGAATGCTGATCTTCCATGGATGTATATGCCGGCACAGCAGCTTGCGATCCCGTTCTACAAGGAAGATGGCTCATGCAACTTCGATGCTCCTGAGTTCCGCGAGGCAGCAGAGTGGTTCAAGGAGATCTCGAACGGGCTTTGTATCCAGCCATCGGTTGGAGAGCTTGAGGCAGAGGGCGCCAACTGGAACTACTACGCGCTTGAAGGCTACCGCATGGCGATGTTCCCCCAGGGCAACTGGTTTACACGCCTTCTCAATAGCCAGGAGGACTATCCCAAGGACTGGAACTACGGAGTTGCGCCGCTTCCGTCAGCAGGAGAGGGTGGAAACAACAACCTTGTTTCCCTTGGCTATGTAGCGATCAACAAGAATGCAGCGCATCCCGAGGAAGCGCTCGAGTATGCTCTCTGGATCGCAGAGAACCAGTGGAAGTATGAGGGAGGAATCCCGGCTTTCGCAACGATGACGGAGGAACAGCAGCAGATCGCGTTCGGTTCGATTGCCGAGGCATCACACGGACAGGTAACGGTTGACGACCTCTACCAGAACCTTGTCAACACAGGTCTTGGCAGCGTCTCTTCCGATATCGTCGGAACAGCTGCGGCTGAATACTACAACATCGTCAAGGAGGAGCTCTCCTCCTACAATATGGATCTTCAGGACATCAATACGGCGATCAGCAACATCGTCTCAAGGGTGAACGAAGCCATCGAGAGCGCAGAGTGACAGAGGGGGCCGCAAGGCCCCTTTCTGCATCAAGGAGAGGATATGAGGAAATCAGGGATGATGCGGCAGGAGGCGAGGATGGGCTATCTCTTCATCACGCCATTCCTGGTGATGTTCGCAGTCTTCAAGCTATACCCGATGCTCTATGGATTCATAGTCAGCTTCTGGGACCGCAATTCGGAGATGAAGCTCCATAACACTGAATTCGTTGGCTTCGAGAACTACGTCGATGTGATCATGAACCATTCGTTCTGGGAGGCTTTCGGCCACTCGATCGTGTTCTCAGTGATCTATATAGCGTTCCTGATGGTTTTCGGATTCATCATCGCTATCCTTCTCAACAGGAGCTTTGCCGGACGTACTGCCGTCCGCACATGCTTCTATATCCCCTATGTCACGAACATGATTGCGATCGGCATCGTGTTCAAGTACCTTCTGAATCCGACAAGGGGGCCGATCAATGCAGTATTCAGGCTCTTTGATGTAACCGGCCCGAAGTGGTTCTCGAGTCCGGTCCTTGCGCTGCCTACAGCCGCAGTAGTCGCTGCATGGGCGGCTCTTGCCTTCCACATCATCACATGTCTCGCGGCGCTGCAGGAGATACCGCAGGACGTGTATGAGGTGGCTGAGATCGAGGGAGCGACATTCATGCAGAAGGTCAGGTACATCGTATTCCCTTATCTCACACCGACGCTGTTCATGCTCCTGACGATCACGCTGATCAACTCATTCAGGAACTACACAGCGATCGTCGGTCTTACGGGTGGCGGCCCCGGCACATCAAGCAAGGTCGTTTCGCTTCTTATCTATGACGATGCCTTCAATTTCATGAAGTTCAGCATCGCAAGCGCTGAAGGTGTCATCTTCACGGTTTTCATCATCATCGTGAACCAGCTGTTCACGAAAGCGAGGTCAGCATGGGAAAAACGCTGAGAAGGAAGAACAGGCTGTTCACAGCCGTCATGTGGGTGCTTGCCATCATGATGCTCTATCCATTCGTGATGATGATAGCCATTTCATTCCGTCCCGCGGGGCAGGCGTATATGCCTCTTTTCAGCAGGGACATCATCCACACACTGCGCAACTACAGCCAGGTCCTGTCACATCCCAATTTCGCTGACTGGTACCGCAATACCATAGTGACGGTCGTTGTGACGATCCTCATCCGCCTTGTGATAACGCTTCTTGCCGCATACGCATTCAGCCGTCTGCGGTTCCGTGGTCGTGCCGCGATCATGGCGTTCCTTGTAGCGACGATGATGGTTCCGGGTGAGACGACAATGGTTCCTCGTTATCTCTATTTCCAGCAGATACATATCCTCAATACGCTCTGGTCGATCGTCCTTCCGGAGACAAGCGAGGTATTCTATCTTGTGCTGCTGACGGAGTTCTTCCGATCCATTCCCGGCGACTTCACGGAGGCTGCCTCGATTGACGGCGCTGGACATGGCACGGTCCTCTTCAGGATCTTCATCCCGCTCTCCGGTCCGGCTATCGCGACAACGGTGCTCTTCAGCTTCATCAACATCTGGAACAACTTCCTCGATCCCTATCTCTTCATCAACAGAATCGGGATGCAGCTCATAACGCCAGCGCTTCAGTTCTTCCAAGAGCAGGGTGGAGCGAACATGCCTGTGCAGATGGCGGGTACATCCCTTGCGCTTATACCTGTCATAGTCCTCTTCATATTCACCCAGAAGTATTTCGTGCAGGGCGTTGCCTCGGCCGGAATCAAGGGCTGATGAAGATTTCGTCAAAGGGCATACTGGAGACCCTTTCATCATCATATGGTATTTCGGAATGGGTCTCCTTCACTCCGTTCACGGCAATGGTCCAGGCTGTGCTTGTACAGCAGTCATCGTGGAATACCGTTGTCTCTGTCATGGGGGAGTCAGGATCCGTGCTGACGCCTGCCGGTATCCAGGAAATGGGAGAGGATGAGCTCAGGGCCCGTATCAGGCGATGCGGACTGGAGAAGGGGAAGGCTGCAGCGATCATGGCGCTTGCTGCGTGGTATCCTGCACACAGCCATCCTTCGGAGGAATCGTCGCTGTCACTGAAGAAGCAGCTTCTGTCGATCAAGGGCATAGGAGAGGAGACTGCTGATTTCATCCTCCTTTACGCATACAGCCGGCCGCGCTTCATCATTGATGCCTATACACGCCGTTTCTCAGGACGCCTCGGCATCCCGTTCTGCTCTGATGATGAGCTGAGGGCATACTACACATGCGGCATCGCCGAGGACAGCGTTCTTTACGGCTCATACCATCTTCTGCTTCTTGAGCACGGGATCAGACGATGCGGAAGAAAGCCTCTCTGTTCCGGATGCCCTTTCTCTGCATCATGCGCATTTGACCGATCCAGCGATGCAGAGCGGATAGGGATGCATGAAGGAGATAATCTTCCGTGACTATCATCAGTTCCTATCAGAGCCAGGACCTGAGTATTCGGTAAGGGTGCTTCCCGGGAGGGCTGTGATCGGGCGGCCATATGCAATCGTTCTTCCGTACCCCACCATCGGGGATATCGTCTGTGAGATGCTGAGCGATGATGAGAAGGGCGTCGAGCCTTTGATCATAGCTATCGCTGAGCCATTCAGGAAAGCGCTCCTCGAGGCGGCATTCCCTTCCATTGCCGTCATTGACAGAAGTGGAGAGCTGTCCTCCGCTCTGTCATCCCATAAGGAGAAAAAGGAAATCCGCTTCACTGAAAGCGAGAAGCGGATGCTCCGGGAGCTTCCATTCGGACCATGCAGCAAGGAGCTATCACTCCGGCTTGGGATCTCTGAACGCTCCGTGAGAAGGGCGAAGGAACGCCTGATGAGGAAGACAGGGCTTCTTTCATCAGGCCAGCTGATGATCTACGCCCTGCTTTCCCTGGATATCAGTATTCGCAGCTCTTAGCGTACCTTGGATACGGAATGACATCGCGGATGTTCGCCACACCTGTCACATACTGAACCGCACGCTCGAACCCAAGGCCGAAACCAGAATGGGGCACTGTACCGTACTTCCTCAGGTCAAGATACCACCAGTAGTCATCAGGGTTGAGGCCGATCTCCTTCATGCGGGAGACAAGCACATCGTAGCGGTACTCCCTTTCAGAACCTCCGATGATCTCGCCAAGGCGTGGAGCAAGCACATCCATTGCCCTGACAGTCCTGCCATCATCGTTCATCTTCATGTAGAACGCCTTGACGTCCTTCGGATAGTCGGTGACGATGACAGGGCGCTTCGCAACCTCCTCCGTGAGGAATCGCTCATGCTCTGTCTGGATCTCCACACCCCATTTCACGGGGAACTCGAACCTGTCATTCTCCTTTTCAAGCACTGCTATCGCATCTGTGTATGTCATGTGTGCAAACGGGCTCTCGATGACATGTCGAAGCGTGTCCTCCACTCCAGGGAGCACGAATGATGAGAAGAATGCCATATCCTCCTCATTCTTCTCCAGGACTGCCGAGAAGAGGTACTTGAGGAATTTCTCAGCCCATTCCATATCACCTTCGAGCGTGCAGAATGACATTTCCGGCTCAATCATCCAGAACTCAGCCAGATGGCGTGTCGTGTTTGAGTTCTCCGCGCGGAAAGTCGGTCCGAATGTATAGATATCCTTCATCGCAGTGGCATAGGTCTCTCCCTCCAGCTGACCGGAGACGGTGAGATTGGCCATCCTGCCGAAGAAGTCCTTTGTGTAATCGACGCGTCCATCCTTCTGGCGCGGTATGTTCTCCAGATCAAGCGTCGTGACCTGGAACTGTGCACCAGCTCCCTCGCAGTCAGAGGCGGAGATCAGCGGCGTGTTGATATACATGAAGCCGTTTTCCTGGAAGAAGGAATGCACAGCATAGGCCATCGTGTTCCTGACTCTCGTCACAGCGCCGAAGAGATTGGTTCGAGGCCGGAGGTATGCCTTCTCCCTGAGGAATTCCACAGTGTGCCTCTTCTTCTGGAGAGGGTAGTCCTGGGGACAATCACCGATGACCTCGAGATGCTCTATCATCATCTCCGTCTTCTGGTTCCCTCCCTGAGAGGCGACGATCCTTCCTTCTGCCACAATGCTGCAACCGGTGCTGATCCTGTCGAGAAGAGCGGCATCGAATGATGCCTTGTCGATCACCCCCTGCAGTCCCTTCAGGCATGATCCATCATTGATCTCGATGAACGAGACATTCTTGCTGTCCCTCTTCGTCCTTACCCAGCCTTCAGCCCTGACAATGGCATCGGATGGCTCCATTTGCAGTATTGACTTTATCCTCTCCTGCATTCTTCTCTCCTTGTCTGGATACTGGATTATCGCTCACTACAGCCCGGAATTGCAATATTGGCATTGATGTTGCAACCATGCCGCATTAACCGGTATAGTCCATTCAGACCGGAGGAAGAGATGCATTACGTCGGCATAACAACTGGAAGCTGTGGCAACTGCTATGTTTTCCATTCATGCCATGATACGATAATAATCGATGATGGCGTCACCTTCAGGAAGATAACGGAGAAGATGGCGGATCATGGTATCCCTCTGGAGAGCATCAGGGCGCTGTTCCTGACACATCTCCATCCAGATCATTCCAAGGGGGTGGGAGTGCTGCAGCGGAAGCTGGGGATCCCTGTGTATATGTCAAGGGAGGCTATGGAAAGGAACGGCAGCGTCATGATGAAGCAGAAGATCGAGATCGATAGGGTGAATGCCTATGATTTCGGGGATACGATCGATGTCCCTGGCTTCTCTGTCACGCCATTCCCGGTCTCTCACGATTCAGATGGGGCGGCAGGATACGCCTTCCAGTCAGATGGCGTCAGATGCTTTCTGATGACGGACACAGGAATCATACCGGAGGAGGCATGGCAGCTTGCATCGAGGGCAAGCGTCAAGTTCATAGAATCGAACTACGATGATGAAATGCTCAGGAATGGACCATATCCTGAATTCCTGAAGGCTAGGATATATGGAAGCCGCGGACACCTTTCAAACAGGGAAGCCGTCAGCTTCGCGCGACAGACCTCCCGGCAGGGCGACAGCATCTACTTTGTGCATCTCAGCGCGAACAACAACGCGCCGGAGATTGTGAAGGAGCTTGCTGTGAAGGAGATACCTTCAGGCATCTTCTGCCATGTCTGCAGCCGGGGAGAGCTATTCGAGGGTTTTGCAGATGGGGAGGAATAAAGCACTGACTGAAAGGGAATGCCGCAGGACGAAGCGTCCTGATGGAATGAGGATGAAGACTGTCAGAGGATACTCATTCCCTGATTTCATGGATGCCATCGCCTCGCGTTATGGCCGGAGGATATGCTATCGTGTATTCCGCACAGGAGAGGAGAATGATATCTCGTACAGCCAGCTTGTCTGGTACGCGCGTTCAGCCTCTTCCTATCTTCTTTCGATCGGAATCCAGAAAGGGGACAGGGTCGCGATCATAGGGGAGAGCTCTCCTCAGTGGATGGTGATGTACCTCGCGGTTGTCTCCATCGGAGCTGTCGCTGTGCCAGTCCTTCCTGACTTCTCTTCACGTGACATGCTTGCAATCCTTTCTGACAGCGGTGCCAAGGCAGTTGCCGTCAACGTGAAGAACTATCCAAAGATCGAGGGAGAGACTGGGGATCTTGCCGTAGTGCGCCTTGATGATCTCGTGCATGTCCCGTCATTTGCGGATGATACACCGTTCACAGCGCTTCCTGGATTCCCTCTCAGGACGCACAGGATAGATGATAAAGCCCTTCTTTCCTGCCGCGCGGGCGAGAATGATACCGCTTCAATAATCTACACATCAGGCACTACAGGCGCTTCAAAAGGCGTCATGCTGACCCATATGAACATCCTCCGTTGCGCAGATCTCGCCACGGATATGTATGTCCATCTGAAGAAGGGGGAGAAGGTGCTTTCGATCCTTCCGATGGCTCATGTCTATGAGTTCACCATCGGGCAGGTGCTTCCTCTCATGAAGGGGCTTGAGATCACATTCCTGGGCAGGCAGCCAGCGGTATCCATCCTGCTCCCGGCGCTCTCTGAGGTCAGACCGCATGTGATGCTCAGCGTTCCGCTGCTCATCGAGAAAGTCTATCGTTCTGCCGTTGCGCCGGTGCTGAAGGGGAATGGACGGATCGCAAGGCTTGCGGCAAATCCGCTTACAAGGGGATTTGTGCATCGCACGATCGGGCATAAGCTGATGAAGACATTCGGCCATAGGCTGCGCTTCTTCGGCATAGGAGGCGCTCCTCTGGATGCAGAGGTCGAAGCATTCCTCCATAGCGCGCATTTCCCATATGCGATCGGATACGGGCTTACGGAGACTTCCCCTCTGATCGCGGGATGCGGTTCGCGCCATCGGGACCAGAAGCCAGGCTTCATCGGAAGGATCGTTCCCGATGATACTGTCATCCTTCTCGATTCCAATGATGAGGGAGTAGGTGAGATCGCGGTGAAGGGGCCGAATGTGATGCAGGGCTATTATAAGCGTCCTGAGCTGACAGCTGAATCATTCACCGATGATGGATTCTTCCGTACCGGTGACCTCGGCTTCATCGACAGGCATGGACGCCTTGCAATACGCGGACGTGTCAAGACGATGATACTCGGCCCGGGTGGAGAGAATATCTATCCTGAATCGATTGAATCCCTCATAAACAGCGAGGACTTCGTCGAGGAATCGCTTGTTGTTCCTGATAGCGGAGGGCTTCTTGCCTTGGTGAAGATCGATATCGCTCTGATGGCTGACAGGATGAAGATATCCGTTCAGGAGGCACAGAAGGAGGCGGAGAAGTATATGGCGACGCTCCGCAAGCGCGTCAATTCCCAGCTTGCCGCATTCTCCAAGGTGTCCAGCTTCGAGCTGCAGGAAAAGCCTTTCGAGCGTACCCCTACGCAGAAAATCAAGCGGTTCCTCTACCCGAAGAAGAGAAAGGGCGGGGACAAGGAAGGCAAAAAGGATTAGAATCCCTGGTATGAAGAATATCCAGGACGTAAGGATACGGACAATCGAATCCCTCATCACACCGGCTGAGATGGAGGGGATCTGCCCTGTGTCAGATGAGGAGGCGGAGAGGATAGCCTCGTACCGCCACTCTGTCAATGCAATCATAAAAGGCGAGGACAGCCGGCTTCTTGCCGTGATAGGCCCGTGCTCCATCCATGATCCCTCAGCTGCCCTTGACTACGCCAGGCGCCTCAGAAAGCTCGCCGATGCTGTCAGCGATGTATTCTTCATCGTGATGCGCACATATTTCGAGAAGCCTCGCACGGCTCTTGGGTGGAAGGGCCTTATCATCGATCCAGATATGGATGAGAGCTGCAATATCGAGAAGGGGCTGATGATCGCGCGCCGCCTCCTGATGGATATCACGGATATAGGGCTTCCTGTTGGCTGTGAGGTCCTTGATCCGATCGTTCCCCAGTACACCGATGAGCTGATGAGCTGGTCATCCATCGGTGCCAGGACCACAGAAAGCCAGACGCATCGCTCCCTTGCCTCGGGCCTTTCCGTTGCTGTCGGCTTCAAGAACAGCACATCAGGCGATCTCACTGCGGCTGTCAATGCGGCGAAGGCCGCTTCAAACCCTGCATCCTTCATCGGTGTCAGGAGGGATGGCCGCCTTGCTGTATTCCGCTCAGCCGGCAATGATGCAACGCATCTCATACTCAGGGGCGGCGATCAGGGGCCGAACTACTATGAGGATGATGTTGAGGAAGCCGCCTCTGCTATGGAGAAGGCCGGGATCAGGGCAAGCATCATAATAGACTGCTCGCATCAGAACAGCAGGAAGGATTATACACGTCAGAAGCGTGTTCTTCGTTCTGTCATTGACCAGGTCAGGTGGGGTGAAAGCTGCATCCGCGGTTTCATGCTGGAATCCAATATATCCCCAGGGTCTCAGAAGATACCAAAGGATCTGGGTAAGCTGGAGTATGGTGTCTCCGTCACTGATGGATGCATCGGATGGGAGGAGACTGAAAGGATCGTGATGAATGCCGCAAGCCTGGTCAGGGAAGCCAGGGACAATGGCGGAAAGGTGGAGATACTATGAGCGTAGCTGTGTTCCTTGCGGAGGGTTTTGAGGAAGCCGAGGCTCTCTGTCCGGTGGATGTCATGAGAAGGGCAGGAATCGATGCCGTTCTTGTCGGGGTAGGCGGAAAGATCATCAGATCCTCGCATGGTATTGCGATCACTGCAGATATTGAAATCGACGTTCTCTCTCCAGATGCCTCATTCGAGGCTGTTTTCTGTCCTGGCGGGATGCCGGGAAGCGTGAACCTCTCGCAGTCATGGCGTGTGAATGAGCTTATCGTAAAGACGGCGCAGACAGGCATCGTCGCCGCAATCTGCGCGGCTCCTGCTGTAGTGCTTGCGCCGCTTGGGCTTCTGAAGGGACACGATGCGACCTGCTACCCAGGGTGCGAGAACTATGCTCCTGATACGCACTTCTCCGATAGCGGTGTCGTCGTGGATGGGAATATCATAACCGCGAAGAGCGCTGGATGGGCGTTCGATCTCGGGCTTGAGATCATAAGGAAGCTCAAGGGTGATGACGCGGCGGAAAAGGCGAGGGCTTCGATCTACTACAGGTTCTAGGCAATGAGCCTTGAGATCGCGGCCCTCAGACCATGGGCCTTGTCCAATACGGCCTTACGTACCAATGCAGCCTCGAAGCGGAAAGCATTGTCCTCTACAGCATATAGGGCGGTGAACAGGTATTCCTGCACCGATCTTCCTATGGCAAATGAGATGATCGTGTCATGCTTGAGGGAGGAGATCACAGGAAGGTAGATATCCCTCCGCCATTCCTCAGCGGCCTGATGGAAGGAGAGAAGCCTTCCTCTCTTCTTCTGTATGCGCCTGTAGTTCTGTATGCTCCCAGCAAGGGCAAACGTCTTGCTGCGTTCCTTTATACCAGTGATTCCTTCAACAAGGATTCTTTCGCTTTCTGTCATATCGACTCCTTAAAGAATCCCTCTCTTTTGTCGGCCACATGATGATGAATCACAGATCATTTGTCAACATACACATGTGTTAAAAATAATATTTCTATGTTAATTGTTTATAATGAAAGAATAAGATTAGAATAAAATAGCCGAATGCTCCATGTTTGACATTTCCGCTCCATTTTCTTCATTTGACATTTCTTTACCGGGGGGGGGTAGACTTTGGAAAGAAGTATATCCTATAGGAGGAAAAGGAAACATGAAGAAGATCATTGGTTTGCTTCTTTCTGTGATTCTGCTGTTTGTTTTTATCGCATGTGACGAAGGCATCCCCGTCGGAGGTGTGGATACAGAATGGTACAACGATACTGACAGATCGTTCTCGCTGAGGACTGCAGCGGAGCTTGCTGGACTCTCAGAGCTCGTGGAAAATGGAGAGGATTTTGATGGCAGGACCATCGCGCTTCTGGAGAATATCGATCTCAATGGGATCAGCTGGAAGCCAATAGGAACAGAGGAGACACCATTCAAGGGAATCATCCAGAGTGAAAATGGGATCACGATCAGCAATCTCAGCATAGCTTCAGAAATCCAGTCAACGATTGCTGATGGGCAGCATGTAGCTGGATTCATAGGCTTCCTTGGAGGTGGCGGCGTAAAGAATATCACATTCGCAGATGCGCGGATTTCCGTCGGGGAAGATGTTGCAGCTGCAGTTGTTGCAGGATTCATGAATGGCGGCGTTATTGAAGAGGTGACAGTCAATAATGCGGATATCCGGGGCGGATGGAACTCGGATATGGGGGCTATTGCAGGAAAGCTCTACGATTCAGGATCAATCACTGATTGCGTTGTCACTGGTACAAGCATTATCCTGGATGCCGGAAACCGGACTTACAGCGGCTGCAATATCGGAGGAATCGTTGGATCATTCTCACATGAAGGAGAGGAGACGGCAAAGACAATCAGCGGTAATGAAGTCGATCTTTCCGGCGATCCAGAAGCTGAATTCGCAATCCTGGATTACATGAAAGAAGAAGGAATGCCTCTTCCTGTAGGTGGAATCATAGGCCAGATCGGTGGTAATACAAATGGAACGGTCTCCGGAAATACCCTTGTGCTTGCTGATGCAGACCAGATTGCCAAAGGGAATGGAGGCATCGTCACTGGATACTCACAGGAGTTCTATGGATACAGCGCAAACAAGGGAAGCTGCGGGGATAAGACATGGGAAAATGAGTCCAATTATGATTCCCCAGTAGTTTCCGAAAAGCTCAGATGACAGAAGATCCGATATAATTGCCAAGGCCGCTCAGGAATGGGCGGCTTTTCACTTACGGCTTGAAAAGAAAAATCCTTCTGCTGTTTCCAACAGAAGGATCCTCAGTGCGGTCGACTGGACTTGAACCAGCACAGCTCTCGCCACTAGCACCTCAAGCTAGCGTGTCTACCAATTCCACCACGACCGCTCGACGTTTCAAGAATTTAGGATATTTCAGGATTTTCGTCAATAGAAATGGCAGCAAAATATCGAAAAATAGATGCCGCCATTCCTATCTTCCTGAAAGAGCAGGAATTAGAGGAGGGCAAAGCCTTTTGATTCTGCTTCCTTCCTTGCTTCGTCCTGCCATACGGATGCCTGTACTTCTCCGATATGGGCCTTGTGGAGAAGGAACATGCAGAGCCGGGACTGTCCGATACCGCCTCCTATTGTCTGCGGATATTCGCCTGCAAGAAGGCGCTTATGCCAATAGAGATCCTTCCTCTCCATGCAGCCGCGGATCCCAAGCTGTCTCATCAGGGCTTCGCTGCTGACCCTGATTCCCATGCTGGAAAGCTCAAGGGAATCCGATCGGACTGTATCCCATACGATGAGATCCCCATTGAGGCCGTGGTAGCCTTTCTCTGTTTCCGTTGACCAGTCATCGTAGTCGGGGGCTCGTCCGGAATGAGGTGGGTTGCCGTATCCGATGCCGATGAGGAATACTGCTCCGTATCTCTTCGCAAGCTCCCTTTCCCTTTCCTGCGGGGTCAGGGTAGGGAACTCTGCCGCAGCTTCCTCCGTATGCACGAAGGTTATCTCATCAGGAAGGGTGTCATGGAGCACGGGATAATCCTCCTCAATGAGGAAAGCAGTCCTTTTGATTGCGCTGTAGATGTCACGTACGGTATTCCTGAGATAGTCGAGATTCCTCTCTTCATCCTTCATGACCTTCTCCCAGTCCCACTGGTCGACATAGATGGAGTGGATGGCGTCGATGTCATCATCGGGGCGGAGTGCGTTCATATCCGTGTAGATTCCTCGACCGGGGCTGACATGGTAATCAGCGAGGGCCATCCTCTTCCACTTCGCAAGTGACTGCACGATCTCCATTGGAGCGCTGCCGAGATTCCTGACGCTGAATCGGACGGGATTCTCAACGCCATTGAGATCGTCGTTGATTCCAGCACCAGATGGAACGAAGATCGGGGAAGTGACCCTGGAGAGCTTCAGCGCACCTGAAAGGGAACGCTCGAAGGTATCCTTTGCATCCTTTATTGCCTTCTCTGTCTCATGCTGGCTGAGAAGGGGTTTGTATCCTTTTGGAAAATACATATCAAGACTCCTATGTTGCGTGGATTATCGCATCAATCGGGGGTGCTTGTTTAGTGGTCCGCAATGTTTTATACTGCCAGCGTTTCATATTGGAGAAAAGAAAATGAAAGATACTGGTTTCTTCGCAGAATTCAGGAAGTTCATATCGCGCGGCAGCGTCGTCGATATGGCAGTAGGTATCGCAGCAGGCGCCGCGTTCACGGCAATCATCAATTCCTTCGTCAATGACATCATCAACCCGATCATCGGACTTCTGGTCGGAGGAATCGATTTCTCTTCGCTCCAGATCGTCCTCAAGCCGGCGACGGAGACGACGGAGGCTGTAGCGATCAGATATGGCCTGTTCATCAACTCGATCATTTCCTTCATCCTCATTGCGTTCGCACTCTTCCTGATGGTCAAGGCATTCAACAAGCTCAAGGAATCTGCAAAGAAGAAGAAAGCAGAGCAGGCAGCGGCTGCTCCTGCGGCACCTCCCGCTGATGTCCAGCTTCTCACCGAGATCAGGGATCTCCTGAAAGAGAGGAACTAAGAGCATGGAAAAAGCGTGGCAACACGCTTTTTCTTTTGCCTTGATACTGCCACTGCCCGTACAATAGGCGAGGAGGTGATTATGCTTGCAGCGGGAATCGATGCCGGTACACAGAGCGTAAAGGTCATTGTCTATGATGTATCCGATAAGAGGATCATTGCCTCATCCTCGTCACCTGTACGCCTGATTGAGAAGGATGGGGGCGTAAGGGAGCAGGAGGCGTCATGGTGGATAGATGCGCTCAGGGACTGCTTCAGTAGGATCGATCCCTCGATAAGGAAAGGGATCTGCGTGATCTCCGTCTCTGGCCAGCAGCATGGATTCGTGCCCCTTGCCGCAGATGGCGCTGTCCTGAGCCGCGTAAAGCTCTGGTGTGATACATCGACTGTGGGGGAGTGTGCTGAGATAGAGAATGCCCTCGGCGGCAGGGAACGCACGCATGCCCTTCTTGGCAATCCGATCCTCCCAGGGTACACAGCAGGGAAGATACGATGGCTTTGGAAGAATCATCCTGATCTCTATGGGAGAATGGCATATGTCCTTCTCCCTCATGATTACATCGACTTCGTCCTTACCGGACGCGTGATAATGGAAAACGGCGATGCTTCCGGTACCGGGCTCATGGATACCATCAACGGAGGATGGAATGCCGAGGCTGTGGAAGCCACTGCGCCAGGCCTGATGCAAAAGCTCCCCGAAATCCTCGGATCCCCGTCGATCATAGGATCTGTCAGCAAGGAGGCTTCAGATCTCTTCGGACTTGAGCCTGGTACGAAGGTTGCCTCGGGCGGCGGTGACAACATGATGAGTGCTATCGGTACCGGTGCTGTTGAGGATGGACTGGTAACGATGAGCCTTGGAACTTCGGGAACCCTTTTCGCTTCCTCTTCCCGTCCTGTAGTGGACAGCGCGATGCGCCTTGCATCCTTCCGGTCATCCACCGGTACATTCCTTCCGCTTCTATGCACGATGAACTGCACTGTTGCCACGGAGACAATGCGCCATCTGTTTGCACAGGATGTGAAGGAGTTCGATGAGAAGGCAGAACTGGCCGGTCCAGGAGCTGGTGGACTGATGATGCTGCCTTTCTTCAACGGCGAGCGTGTCCCTGATTATCCTCATGGTGAAGGTGTCCTTCTTGGGATGAGGCAGTCGAATGTGACTGATGGGAATATCGCGAGGGCGGCGATGGAGGGAGTGACATATGAGTTCCTGCTCGGTCTTGAGGCATTCAGGGAAAGCGGAATGGATGTGCACTCGCTGACGCTTACAGGAGGAGGGGCGAGAAGCCGTGTGTGGAGACAGCTTGCCGCTGATATGACAGGATGTCCTGTACGTGTTCCCTCATCGGCTGAAGCCGCAGCGTTCGGGGCCGCTCTTCATGGAGTATGGTGCCTCTCAGGTGGCAGGATAGAAGACATCGTCAAGGAGCATATCCTCTTCGATGACCGTCTCTCTGCCTATCCTGATCCATCCAGGAGGGAAATCTACATGAATGGATACAGGCGCTGGCTTTCCTATTGCGAGGTGCTTTCCCCTCTTTTCAGGTGATCCTCTCATCCACGCTGGTTCCAACGGCTGATGGGTATTACCTGCATGAATGAGGTTCACATCCGTGCATGCTTGAGGGTAGGATAGTGCTATGAAATACACGAATCCTATAATCCATGCTGATTACTCCGATCCCGATGCAATCCGCGTCGGCGATGATTACTACATGGTGGCATCATCGTTCACGTATCTGCCAGGAGTTCCCATTCTGCATTCCCGGGATCTTGTGCACTGGGAATTGATAAACTACGCTGTCCGAAGCCTTCCATTCCCGAAGTACGATGTTCCTTCCCATGGTTCCGGTACATGGGCGCCATCCATACGCTACCATAATGGTGAGTTCCTCATATTCATCCCGCTTCCTGATGAGGGGATCATGGTTGCCCGCTCAAAGGACATAAGAGGCGAGTTCGAGCTCAACATGCTTGTGGAGGCAAAGGGATGGATCGACCCCTGTCCTGTATGGGATGACGATGGAAGGGCTTACATGGTATTCGCCTTCGCCTATTCCCGTGCCGGACGCAACAATGTCATCGCTTTAATAGAGATCGATCCTGACTGCCGACACACGATAGGGGAGTATTCGGTTATCTTCGATGGCTCCGTCATCGCGCATACTTCCGAGGGGCCGAAGGCATACAGGCGGGATGGGTACTTCTATGTCCTCTTTCCAGCAGGCGGCGTCGCGACAGGATGGCAGTGCGCCATCAGGGCAAAGGATATACATGGGCCATATGAGTACAGGCCATTGATGCACCAGGGGCCATGTCCAGTAAACGGCCCCCATCAGGGTGCATGGGTCACAGCTGCAGACGGTTCTGAGTGGTTCATTCATTTCCAGGATGTCTATGAGCTGGGGCGCATCATCCACCTGCAGCCCGTATACATGGCTGAAGGCTGGCCGATGATCGGCGCTGATATCAACGGGGACGGAATCGGCGAACCTGTGAGGACCTGGAAGATGCCGCTTGAGGGTGCGCCGGAATACTCTGTGGCTATGTCGGATGAGTTCGATGGGAACGAGCTTTCGCTTCAATGGCAGTGGCAGGCGAATCCCTGCAGCAGGAACTATACGCTTAGCGAAAGAAGAGGCTGGCTCGGTCTTAGGTGTATCCCGAATCCTTCCCGTGAGAATCTTCTCTGGTATGCTCCAAATGCGCTTACTGAGATTCCCCAGAGCGATAGCTTCCGTGCCTCAGCCGTCCTTGAGCTCGATGGACACAAGGAGGGGGACTTCGGCGGTATCGGCATGCTGGGGCATCTGTATGGGATGATCGGGCTTGGATATGATGGGCGCAGCTACTCTGTGAAGGTCCTGAAGGGCCGGGTGACAGGTATCACCTATGAAGGGACAGCGGAGGAAGAGGTGATAGCCTCCATTCCTGTCAAGTGCAACCGCATTTTCCTTGCCATAGAGCTGAGAAAGGACGGTAACTACCTCCTTTCCTACTCGGAGGATGGAGTTGCCTATTCTGTTATCAATCACGTGTTCCCGCTTGAAAGGGCTACCTGGACGGGAGCAAAGCTCACACTCTGGGCCGCGAACAGGAAGAACACGGCTTCGGATGGTACGGCCTTCCTTGATTGGATCAGGGTCGGCAGATAGTCACATCAGATGTACTTCTCCACGAATGCCCTGACAGTGGAGAAGTATGTCTCTGGATCCCTTGTGTATGCTTCCCCGTGTCCTGCATCCGGGATCAGGAGCTTCTCCTTCTCTCCCTTCGTCTTAGCGTCGTAGCAGATATCAACCATATAGGTCCCGATGAAGCTGTCATCATCGCCATGGATGAATAGCATCGGGATCGTGGAGGAGGCGAGCATCTCCAGGCTTGAGGCTTCCTTCGGAGTGTATCCAGTTACGATGCGCGAGATGGCGGAGAACATATTGAGTATTGGAAATGGCGGTAGGTGGAACAGTGCCTTCAGCTCATCCCGGAAGATATCATATACGGAGGTATATCCACAGTCCTCGACTGCTGCAACGACATTGTCAGGAAGGTCCAGTCCCGACGTCATCATCACCGTAGCCCCTCCCATTGAGATCCCATGAAGCACGATCCTTGCTTCTGCATCGCGCGCTATGATCCAGTCGATCCATAGCCTTATGTCATCCTTGTCGAGCCATCCCATCCCGATCCATTTCCCTTCGCTTTCCCCATGTGCCCTGTTGTCAGGGAGAAGCGCATTGAATCCCCATGACGAGTAGGCTGCAGCCAGATCCCGCATCTGGCTCCTGTTTCCTTTGTAGCCGTGTATGAGTATGACATAGAGATGGCTGTCAGCATCGTAGAATTCGGCTTCGAGTCTGAGACCGTCTGCCGATGTGATTGATTCCTCCTCTGCCTCATTCATTTCAAGAAAGCGTCCAGTGAGGAGATCCAGCTTTTCCCTGTTGGCCTTTATGATGCTCTTTCTTTCCGTGTCCGGAAGGCTTCCCTCCATTTCAGCATCCGGCATTATCGCGGGATCGAAGTCCCTGCGCAGAAGCGCAAAGCGCAGGAAGTATGTTCCTATGGCTACTGTCAGTGCAATGGCTGCAATGAGGATGAGCATGATGGTGATGATCAGCTTGTTCATGGTCGATGATTATCCCAGAAGAACGGATGGATGAAAAGAGCACCCTGCTTGCTCTTCCATCAGTGGAAGATGATACAGAGGATCCTGTTCTGGCGAGGATGAAGAAGGGGATGAAGCAGCTCTTCCTGCCTTCTGGCGCGATCCTTCTCCCATTATGCCTGAAAGCTGCGGCATTGACGAGGAAGGATGCCGTGCTATGGACACTGTACACTGGAGCTGGATCAGGGTGCTGTAGCGGCTTATCTGGGCAGAAAGCGAGCCGTGTATGTGGAGGACGGAATCTAACCTCATGGTCTCCCGATTACTGCCAGGAAAACGGATCCTGAAGCGATGAATCCCTGAAAAACAATGATGAATTTACCTATTTATATACAACAAAATAAGGCATACTCTTTTGCAAGAGGTTTCATATGAAGTGTCCATATTGTTCAAAAGAGATTCCTGATGAGGCAATAGAGTGTCCGTTCTGCCATTGTTCGCTTGAGTATGAGGAGGTGTCCGATTCAGGAAGTGAAGATAGAAGCCAGGCAGAGATGAAGCATGAAAAAGACGGTAAGGAAAACAGAAAGAAATCAAAGATGGATTCATCGGCTTATCTGGTAGACGAGGATCATGACAGAAGCGATGGATTCTTTGTCGGTGCCAGTATCCAGACATTCGGAACGGTACTATTCATTCTGGATATCATTGTCGCCATTATCCTGCTCTTTGTAATAGGCTCATTCTCGATAGTTTTAGGATTGGTTGTCGCCTTGATCATCATCATTCTTGGATGGTTCTCAAAGTCTTTTATTGTCGGATTCGGAATAATGGTAAAGAACAGCAGTATACAGACAGACCTTCTCAAGAAGATGGCTAGGAAAGACAGATAGAGGCAACGATCTTCAGAAGCCTGAATGCTTGGACGTGAGCGTTTTGCCCACAGTCTCGTTTATGGACTCCATCCATACGGCTGATTGGCTGCAGCCTGCCCGGATTGCATGACCCGGGTGATGTAGTTGTCGCGGATGTTGATGGCGGCATTCGTGTCGGCATGCATTCTGTTGCCGCAATGGCTGCATGTGTATCTGTTCTCCATCGCCTCCATGGAAAGAGCAGCGGCGGATGCTGGCTCTGACAAGGAAGGCTGGGCAGCATTCATAGGAAGCTGAGATTCCTTATTGACACATCAACAGCCATTCTGCTAATATCCGAATGTTGCAAATGGCGAGATAGCTCAGTTGGTAGAGCAAGCGGCTCATATCCGCTCGGTCAGGGGTCCGAGTCCCTTTCTCGCTAAAGCCCGGATTCATGTCCGGGTTTTTTCTTTCTGATAGCCCCGTTGATCCTTTTCTCATCCCTTTTCCCTGATATATAGAAAGCAATCCATATGATGGCAAAGGCCAGTACGGAGGCCGCAAGCGCCATGATGATGGATTTTCCCTGTAGATGGCCTGAAGGAATGAGGATGACACAGAAGGCTGCTGTCCCGATGATGAAGTGCAGTGCGGTTGCCAGTGTGAGGGGAATGTCATACTCATAGAGAATTGCCGGGAAAACATAGAAGAAAGCAATCCCGATGGAGGAGAGAGCTATCTTCGTGAAATCCGCTTCAATATATTCCGTGAAGCCGCTTCCAGCTATCATCCTTCCTATGATGTTTACAGCGATGAAGATGAGAGCTCCCTCGCTTATTCCCCAGTACGCGTAATGCAATATCCTTTTCATTTCACGATCCTCTCCTTGAAACTCGCTCTGTATTTCCTCGTAAGTGTTTCAGAGATGCCGCTTAAGAGATGCACCTCGGTCCGTCCGCTTATGTGGACTGTGATGGAATCGACGGCAGAGAGCCGAACAATCGCCCATTTCGAGAGCCTGATAAACTCCTTTCCCAGCGTTTCCTCGATCCTATATAGCGGCAATGAAGAGCGGCAGCATGTGCCATCATCGATGTGGAGCATCGTGCCGCATTCTTCCGTTCTTGCCATTATTATGGAGCTTGCTTTAACAATCCTCTCCCTGCCGTTGAAGAAGCATCGCATCCTTTGTTCCTCCATGAGAACTTTCATCCTCTCTATCTCAGGAGTGATTCTCCGCACTGTGATAATCGCGATGCCTTCTTCTGTCTCTGGATCCTCAATAATCCTGACCTTCATTCTTCCTCCATCTCCATTCTACGTCTCCAAGGTGGCATCTTATTCCCGATTTCATGCATTTTGGGTAGAATCACAGTATGGATTTCAGTTCATTCCTTGAGGCAATCGGCATCGATGAAATAGAGAAGGTGGAGGCTCATCCTCTTAGCGATGAGGATCTTCAGCTCTTCTTCTCTGATTTCGATGCCTTCGTGAAGAAAGGGGAGGGGGTGGCGGACAGCGGTCTCTTCTTCCTTGCTTCATACTGCCGCAATGCCTGGGGAGCACATGATGAGTACATGAGAAGTGGCATCGATGATTCCGTGTTCATCGCCACCTTCTCTGACATTGCCCTGTGGGCAGGGGAATACAGGAGGAGGACTGGGAGATTGGGGCTGGACCGCATCTTCTGGCTGTGGCGCCATATAAAGCTACGGCTCTTCCGCCTTGGGGAGCTTCAGTTCGAGCTTCTGCCTGATGAAGCTGAGGGAATATGGAAGGATACGCTTTCCACATGGAATGGCCCGGTTCTCAATGTCCATATCCCGAAAGGCACCGATCTTGATGGTGCTGAGGAATCCTTTGACTATGCCCTTTCTTTCTTCGGCTATGAGCACTGCCGCTTCCTTATCCATTCCTGGCTGATATCGCCTGAAATAGGGGAAATGCTTGGTCCTTCGTCCCGTATCAGGCGCTTTGCCTCGCTTTTCCGCCTTGTCGGTACCACCGATGACAGACAGGCCGAGGAGAGGCTTTTCGGCGCTGTCCTTGAGGATCCCTCGCTCTATGTTCCTTCATCCAGCCTCTCTGCATCAGCCGCATCATTCCTCCGCTCAGGGGGAAGCATATACTCTGGATATGGATACCTTGACAGGTGAATCCTCAGGAAATTGTGTTCCTGAGGATTCCCAGTCCCTCAATCTCGATTTCAACTGTGTCCCCACGCTTCATCCCAGAGATCCCTCCAGGTGTCCCCGTTGAGATGATATCACCAGGGAGCAGGGTCATCACATGCGAGATGTATGAGATGAGATAGGGTATGGAGAAGATGAGGTTCGAAGTATTGGACATCTGCTTTGTCTCCCCGTTGACACGGCTTGTGATCATCAGGGCGCTGCCATCCACCTCATCAGAGATATAAGGCCCAAGTGGCATGAATGTGTCGAAGCCTTTCGCGATGGTCCACTGTCCGTTCTTAGGCTGTAGATCCCTTGCTGTCACATCATTCGTAATCGTATAGCCAAGGACATATTCCAGTGCATCTTCCTCACTGACATCCTTTGCCTTCCTTCCTATGACCACCGCAAGCTCTGCCTCATAGTCCAGCCGGTGGCACATGGCGGGATAGATGATCGGTTCTCCCGGAGAAGCGGCTGCTGTCGATGGCTTGAGGAATACGACGGGGGAATCAGGTATGGGGAGGCCGAACTCCTCAGCATGGTCACGGTAATTCAAGCCAATGCATACAGCTTTCGAGAAAGGTGCTGGATAAAGCAGATGGGCATTGCTGTATGGCAGCGTTTCCCCTGTCCTCTCTCCCTTTTCTTCGAAAGGAGTACCGGAGATCAGGTGGATATGATCCCCTTCAATCAGGCCATAGCGTTCCCTTCCCTCATGGAGCAGCCTTGCGTATTTCATCCCTTTTCCCTCCTGAGCAGGATCCAGCTTCCATCTGTCTGGAATCCAAGCGATCTGTACAGCCGTCCTGCATCTTCATTCTCGTACCAAAGGTGGAGATGCTTCAACCCGTTCTGATTGAACGATATGCTGATGAGCGCTTCGATTACCTTCGATGCGTAGCCACGTCCCCTGAAGCGTGGATGTGTCGCGATTCCCGAGATCATCGGGGAGTGGGTTCCCGCATTCCCTATGTATCCACCTGATACTGCCTTTCCATCCTCGATGAAGGCGACCGCAACGAACGGGAACGGCCTGGAGGCGAATGAAGCGGCGTTCTCCTCGTCGTTCTCCTTCTCATATCCACCTTCCATGCCAGGTACGGCACGGTAGAGGCTGAAGAGCATCCTGAAATCCTTCTCTGTATTCAGCATCCTGACGCGCTGATCGACAGCCCCTGGATGGCAGGAGGAGCGATCAAGTCTCATGAGACAGCGTTCCTGTGGATTGAAAGCTGGAAGATATGGAAGGATGGGCAAGAGATCCTCCTTCCTGCCGAGTACCGTCCTGCAGCACGATAGCCGTCTGCACCATTGATCGGGTATGGCTTTTCCTTCCGTCCTGCCTATGGTGCAGACCCCATGGTATATCGATGCGATGAAGCCATCTCCTTCAGCAACATAACCCCATGAAGAGCCATCGAGGATCGCAGAGGAGAGGATGGATCTGCCTGATTCCATAGCCTCCGCTGCCGCGGCCTCGGCTTCCTCAGACCCCAGTATCCTGATCATTTCGTCCCAGAGGGGATGACAGGTAGCTGAAGTATGCCATGTCGGTAGAGAGTGTCTTTCGTATTCCGGGAAGCGTGGTCCTGTAGCTTTCAAGCGTTGTCCAGAGCCTGAAGAACTCGGGATCTGCTGAGTATGCATTGCTGTAGATCTCTGCAGCGGCAGCATCCGCTTCACCCTTTATCCTCTCGCTTTCGGCATATGCCGCTGATAGGATCGTCCTCTTGTCATTCTCGGTGCGTCCCTGCCATGAGAGCAGCTGGCCACGTCCATAGGAACGGTATGCTTCGGCAATCTGGCTGCGCTCCTTGATCATCCGCGAGTAGACGCTGCTTGTAAGGTCATCGGAATATCTTATCTGCCTGATGATCACATCCTCAAGCTCGATTCCGTATGCAAGCATCAGAGGCGCGGCATCGCTGAGCATCATATCCGACAGCCCGTCGCGTCCGATCCTTATCTCCTCCTGTCTCTGCCTGGTGTTCGTCAGCGATCTCAGTGTCTCCGCATCCTCTGCATCCACACTCTCGCCCGTGATCTCCTCCTCATACTCCATGAGGTTGATCCTGTTCGTTGACCTCACAGCCTCATTGAGATAGTTCTCGGATATGACCGTACGGATGGTTGAATCAAGGACATCATTGAGCCTGGCGATTCCGCCTTCAAGTGTCTTTACAGATGTGTAGAAGAGGGCGGGGTCCACAATGCGCCAGCGTGCTGTCGCATCAACCCATATGAACTGGTTCTCCTTTGTCGGGATCCTCTGTGCATCCCCATCCCATGAAAGAAGTGTCGAGGGATAGCGTGTTATGCTGTCGACAAGCGGCATCCTGAATTTGAGTCCCGCTTCCTTCTCCGTTCCTACGATACGTCCGAAGCGTGTGACGACTGCCTGCTCTCCTTCCTCTACCATGTAGAAGGGGCCAAGGAGGAGGAAAACAACGAGAAGCAATGCAACGATTACGACTGCTGTGATGAGCTTCTTCATACACTGCCTCCTATCATCTCAACAGGGAGGTATCCCTCAAGTGAGCTGTCGATGAGCGTTATCATGCCTCCTTCTGGATCGAGAACATCCTCCATTGCCTCAATGTAGAGCCTTTCTGCAGTCGTCTCCCTGTCCTTCTGATACTGCTCCCTCATCGCGCTGAACCTTGCAGTATCGCCCTGTGCCATGTTCACGCGCTCTGCGGCGTATCCCTCAGCCTCGGAGATCATCTTGTCGGCTTCTCCCTGGGCCGCAGGTATCTCCTGGTTGTAGAACTGCTTGCCCTCGTTTATGAGGCTGTTCATATCCTGTATCGCCTTGTTCACATCCTCAAAAGCATCCTGCACTTCCCCCTCTGGAGGCATGATGTTCTGGAGCTTGACCGCTACGATCTCGATGCCAGCTCCATATCCATCGAATATCTCCTGCATCGCCCTTTGGGCCTCGTATTCGATGTTCGTTCTCTCGCTGGTCATCACGGCGAGTATCGGAAGATCCCCGACAAGCTGGTTCATCACCGATTGGGAGATATCACGTATCGTGGTTTCCTTGTTCTCTATCGAGAAAAGATACTTCATTGGGTCGCTTATCCGGTACTGGACAATCCATTCGACGCTGACGATGTTCAGATCCCCTGTGAGCATCATCGACTCATCCGGCGTGACGAAAGCGCCGGTGAGTGATGTGCCTGATGGATCGGTTGCCCTGTAGCCGAATGTCAGCGTCTGGACAACAGCGGTTTCAACGTTTATGTTGCGTTCAATGCCGAACGGCAGCTTCGTCTGAAGTCCAGGGCCTACGGTCCTCACGTACTTCCCGAAGCGCAGCACGACTGCGTTCTCTGTCTGGTCAACGGAGAAGAAGCTCGTCATCAGAAGCGCGAGGACGAGGATCGCCCCGATGGCTGCTACGACCATCTTCACGGAGATGGTGAATCCTTTTCCTTTCATGCTGCGATTATATACTGAATCCGTCGCTTTGGTCTCCCTTTCAGCGGTGGATGAATGAAGATGCACTTCAGCTGCATCAACCGGGGGAGGGTTGCTGATGATCCCCGCTCTGGCTATACTCATAGCCATGAAGAAAAGACTGATTACATCTGCATTGCCTTATGTGAACAATATCCCGCACCTTGGCAATCTCATGCAGGTGCTTTCTGCTGATGTATTCGCCAGGTTCTGCCGTTCACGCGGCTACGAGACGATGTACATCTGCGGCACCGATGAGTATGGCACCGCAAGCGAGACAAGGGCTCTTCAGGAGGGTGTGACGCCCCGTGAGCTCTGTGATCATTACCATGAGATCCATAAAAGCATCTACCAGTGGTTCGATATCTCATTCGATTACTTCGGACGCACCAGCACTCCGAAGCAGACCGAGATCGTCCAGCACATCTTCGCGGAATGCGACAGGAACGGATACATAACAGAGAAGGAGACGGAGCAGCTTTACTGCCCTGACTGCCATCGGTTCCTCGCCGATCGCTTTGTCTCCGGAACATGTCCGCACTGCGGCTATGAAGGGGCGAGGGGGGATCAGTGCGAGAAATGCGGCACGCTCCTCGATCCGACAGAGCTTGTCGACCCGCGCTGTTCAGTATGCGGTGCGACTCCTGTGCTTAGGAAAACGAAGAACCTGTACATCAACCTGCCCAAGCTCCTTCCTGTATTCTCTGCGTGGATGGACAAGGCATCGGTGGATGGGTTCTGGGCGAAGAATGCTGTGCAGATCACTGCGTCATGGCTCCGCGATGGACTTCAGGAACGCTGTATCACCCGTGACCTGAAATGGGGCATTCCCGTGAACAAGCCGGGCTATGAGGACAAGGTGTTCTATGTCTGGTTCGATGCCCCGATCGGGTACATCTCGATCACGGCCAACAAGACGGATGACTGGGAATACTGGTGGCGCGATCCTGAGAACACAGAGCTTTACCAGTTCATCGGCAAGGACAATATACCGTTCCACACCGTTGTATTCCCGTGCTCGCTGCTCGCTACCGGGGAGAAGTGGACGATGCTTTATCATATGTCATCGACGGAATACCTGAACTATGAAGGCGGCAAGTTCTCCAAGAGCAAGGGAATAGGTATCTTCGGGAATGATGTCGAGGAAACCGGTATCCCCGCCGATGCCTGGCGCTTCTATATGTTCTACAACAGACCGGAGAAGTCGGATTTCACCTTCACCTGGGCCGATTTCCAGGAGAAGATCAACAAGGAGCTTATCGGAAACCTCTCCAATCTTGTGAACCGCACCCTGACATTCGTCGAGCGCTTCTATGGCGGCTCTGTCGGGGATGGCGAGCTTGATGAGGATATCGTCAGGGCTGCAAGGGAGAAGGAGGAGGCAATCACTGCAGCGCTTGAGCGTGCTGATGAGCGCGATGCGATCCGCATGATCTTCGAGCTTTCTGATGTTGGCAACAAGGCATTCCAGGATGGTGAGCCATGGAAGAAGAGGAAGGATGATCCAGAGGCAGCGGCGAAGCTCCTGAGGACACTGCTTTATCTCATCCGTGACCTTGGAGTGATGGTGACTCCGTATATGCCGTCGACCGGACGCCGCATACTTTCCTTCATCGGATCAGAGGATGCCGCATGGGAGAGTGTCGGTTCATTCAGCGGGGAGATCGCGGTAAAGGGCGCTGAGCTTCTCTTCCAGAAGCTGGAGGATGGACGCGTCGCAGAGCTCAGGGAGCGCTATTCAGGCTCCCAGCAGGAGAGATCAGAAAGGGAGAAGAACGCTTCTCAGAAGGAAGGAAAGGAAATGGATAACAATAAGGAAGAGGCTCAGGAGAGCCTTTCAGAGGAGTTCGCGCGCCGCGTGATACTCAAGGTATCGAAGATCGTGAAGGTCGAAAAGCATCCGGGCGGAGACAAGCTCTACATCCTCACGCTTGACTGCGGTGAGGAGGAGCCGAGGGTCATTGTATCCTCGATCGTGCCGTTCTACACGGAGGAGGAGCTTCTGGGCCACAACATCGTGCTTGTCTCGAATCTCAAGCCTGCTAACTTCCGCGGGGTGAAGAGCCGCGGCATGCTTCTTGCTGCTTCGGATCCGAATGCGGAGGATCCGCATTCCACATGCGAGGTCATCTTCGCAGATGATATCCAGCCGGGTACTGTCCTGAAGTGCGAGGGCGAGGGGGAAGTGGAGAAGGTGACTACGTATATCAAGCCGGATCATTTCTTCGCGATGCCGATGAAGACGATCGGCGGCTATGTGACTGTGGATGGGAAGAAGCTCGGACACGATGGCACATTCCTCCGCGTCTCGAAGTATGTCGACGGCAATGTCGGTTGAGGATGATGCTATGGCACTCGATCTCGATGCAGTCCATGTGAGGCTTCGCAAGATAGAGGGACAGGTCGCGGCTGTTGACAGGATGATAGCCGATGGTGACAGCGCAGAGCGTATCCTCGTGCAGATCAATGCGGCTAAGAGCGCCCTTCATAAGGTTGCGCTCCTAGTCGTGGAGAACTCTGTTTCCGGGATGGTCAGCGATGATCACCGGGAGGAGGCAGAGACCGTTCTTGAACGGTTCTCAGCGCTGCTTTGAGATCACTGCCTGGACAGCTTTCCTGAAAGCTGCCCCGCGGTCGAACTCATTGGCGAAGAACTCGTCAGCATAAGCTCCGGGGGATAGGAGGATTATCTCGGATGTATCCTTCCTTCCCCTGTGTGCGAGTGCCGCTTGATATGCTGCCCCTACCGCGTCATCCATCGATTCATATGGGCCAGCAAACCGCAGTCCCTCCCTCCTGAGCTGCGGTACGAGCTTTTCTGTCAGGCTTCCTGAGAGAAGCGTCAGCGATACAGCCTCATCAAGCTGATCCTTCAGTTCAGACACATCGATATTGCTCTTGTCCGTGCCACCTATTATGAGATGCACAGGGGTTCCTCTCATTCCCCTCATCGAGAATGCTACTGAAAGGGGGAGTACGGATGATGAATCATTGATGAAGGAGATGCCGTCTGAAAGAGCGACAAGCTCCATCCTGTTCGGGATTCCCCGGTAGCTTCGGAATGCATCCCTGATGGTCTTTCTCGGAAAACCAAGAGCCTTGAGACACTCCCACGCGAGCTCTTCACCAGGTCTGTACCTGAATGGATTCGTCATGGATGGATACCCCTTCACCTTTGCCTTCGGGATGATTCCCGAGAATAGCATCTTCTCCTTCAGGAAGCGGGGGATTATCAGGCGCCTGACCCATGGGCCTATGAAAAGGGATCCCTCGGATTCCAGATCAGAAGGGGAGGAAGGAATGGGAATGGTATCTGTAATCGCAGCTATATCTATGCGTGGCCATGAGTAATCGAGGGAGGCTGCAGTGTCCTTTATCTGCCACATTGACATTTCGATTATCACAGCATCATAGGATTTGTCATCATTCTCTATATCTGAAAGGAGATGGAACGCTGAGTATCCAAGCCCTTCTGAGAAAGCAGCCCTCATGCCAAGGCGTGTCAGTGCATCAGAGAGAGCTGACGCGGAGCTTGTCTTGCCCTTTGATCCTGCGATGACGATCCTCTTCATGCGCTCCGTCTTTGGATTCTCAAGAAGCGCCGCGATATCATTGGTGATGCGCTTCGCCTTCTTCTTCACGAGGAACGGCACAGGTACGCCGGGTATCTTCACTACAAGATCGGCCTTCTCAACGGCCCCGATGATCCCATCCTTGCTGATGAAAGAAGCCCCCTTTGACTCAAGGAGCTTCACCATAGGCTCGCTTTCCCTTTTCTCGGGTGAACCTATGATCTCTACATCATGCCCCAGCTTGAGATAGTATTCCGCGGCCTCCGCACCTCCCCCGGAGGCACCAAGCCCTAGTATAAGGACCTTCATCTTCCTTTAGGATTATAGTATCAAAGGAAGGAAAGTGGAAATCGAAAAACAGACTGCTTGCATGGTGTATTCTGACTATTCGGCCAAGCCTCTTGACACCTCAAAGCGAAAAACGCACAATGAACCGGTAATTACAAAAATCCTAGGAATAAGGAGCAATATTGTGCCTTGCGGAAGAAAGAGAAAGAAGCATAAGATAGCAACACACAAGAGAAAGAAGAGACTCAGAATGAACAGACATAAGAAGAAGTGATCTTCTTTCAGACGTCTATCTTAGAGGCCACCGGTAGCGATATCGGTGGCTTTTGCTTTACAGAACACCCTCAGGCAGAAGCCTTCTGAGCGCGAGTTCCGCCATCTTCTCTCCGAATACTGAGGTGACGAAGGGGAGGGATCCCAGGAGGAGACGTTTCCTCCCGCATTGTGGGTTTTCAGCCTCCCTGTAGGTGAAATCCACCTTCTCGGGCGAGTATACGCATTCTATGCCCTCCGTGATGCCCATCTTCCTCAGCCTTGAGCGGACTTCCCTTGCAAGCGGGCAGCCATGTGTCTCTGAGATATCCCCGATCTGTATATACTCCGTCCTCTTCCTCAGCGCCGCTCCCATCGATGCGATGACGGGTATTCCACGATTGTATGCATCAGCAATGAGCGCGGCCTTTTCGTTCACGCTGTCGATGCAGTCAAGGATGATATCCGCATCTTCAAGGAACGCATCCCTGTTGCTGTCATCGATGAATCCGTCGATTGCCTCCACACGGCAATCAGGGTTTATGTCGAGGATACGCTCCTTCATCACCTCGACCTTCTTCCTTCCAATCGTCGAGTGGAGCGCGCCGATCTGCCTGTTGATGTTGCTTTCCTCATAGGTGTCGAAATCCGCGATCCTGATGTGTCCGATTCCCGATCTGGCAAGCATCTCGACTGCGAAGCCTCCAACAGCACCGACGCCTGCTACAGCGGCGCATCTGCCTTGGAGTATCTCCACGTTCTCCTCCCCTATGAAAAGCGCTATGCGCTGCAGCTGCTCCTTCATCCCAGTGCCTCCTTCATCATCCTTTCAGTCCTTTCGGCAATGTCGATACCCGTAAGCGCAGATAGCCTTTCGTTCCATGCCAGGAGTGCCGCTTCCTCCTCCTTCCCGGTCCTCATGTCAGTTTCGGTGACGAAGGGCAGTGTGATGAGCGCTTTGAAGTGCCTTGTCCTTTCTGCACGGGGAGAGAGTGAGATGATCCCTCCTTCCCTGATGAAAGCTGAAGCCTGCTCCGCGGAGCCTGTGTATCCATGCATGAGGAAGCGGTGGATCCCCATCTCCCTTATGATCTCAAGCACCCTCTGGTTCATCCGCACTGAATGTATCACGGCAAGACGGTCATAGCGCCTTGCTATTTCAAGCGCTGTGCGGAATATCTCCTCCTGCCGTGGAATGCCGTCATATCTTCTGTCGAGGCCGATCTCCCCGATATGGAAGCCCGTTGAAGCAGCTTTCTCCAGCACTGCCATGTCTGGATCCGTCCCGCCTTCCGGAATTGTGCCAAGGGCTCTGAACGGACAATCCAGCAGGGCTTCGTATTCCCTTTCCGATGAAGAGCATACGAGGGCAGTCGCACTGCACTCATCTCCTTTGTGCGCATGGGCATCGAACATGCTATGATATTACCTGTGCATTCCGTTCTTGCATAGCGATGCCGATTGACCTTATTCCTTCTTTGCGATATAAACAGATGACCTCTTTATCCGGGCGTATGTCCGGATCGATTCCAGACCACAAGGAGGAACCATGATCCAGAATTATGAGTTCACTGTCATCTTCGATGCAGACGAGGATAAGACAAAGGCCGGCCTTGAGCTTGTGAAGAGCACTTTTGAGCGCTTCAGCGTTGAGATTGAGAAGGAAGAGGATCTCGGCGTAAAGACACTTGCTTACATCATCAGGAAGCAGGAGAAGGGACACTATGTCTACTTCGAGCTTAAGGCTGATACGGCATCGATTGCTGAGATGAACAGGATCTTCCAGCTTTCGACGCTCGTTCTCAAATTCCTGTTCGTAAATCCGGAAAGGAAGTAGGCAAGGCATGGCTACGGATATCAACTCGGTTGTCCTTGTAGGACGCCTTACACGCGATGCCGTGCTTCGCTATTCACCATCGGGCTCGGGATTCCTTTCGTTCACGATTGCTGTCAATAGGGCAAAGAGGACTAATGACGGCTGGACGGAAGAGGCATCCTTCATTGACTGTGTCTATTTCGGACAGAATTCACAGTCGATCAGCCAGTATCTGGTGAAGGGCAAGCAGGTCGCGATCCAGGGCGAGCTCAGGCAGAGCAAGTGGGAAACCGATGGCCAGCAGAGATCCAAGCTGGATGTCGTAGTCAGTACGCTGTCCCTTCTTTCAGGAGGGAACCAGGGAACAGGCGGTGGGAATTTCACCGCCCAGTATCAACAGCAGCGTCCTCAGCCGCAGGTGAGGCAGCAGAGCGAGAGCGTAGCTCCGTCTCTTCAGATGCCGCCAGTCGGCCCAGGACCGGAGTCATTCGAGGATGACTCGATCCCATTTTGACAGGAGTCAGGAAAATGCACGAAGATAAGGATTTCACAGAGAAGGATGGAATGCTCAGGGACAGGAAGATGGGCGCTAGGAAGCCCGGCTTCAAGAAGAAGGTCTGCAAGTTCTGCCAGGGCGCAGCACCTGCTGATTACAAGAACCCTGATATGCTCCGCCGCTACATCACAGAGCGCGGAAAGATCCTCCCCGCACGCATCACCGGTACTTGCGCAAAGCACCAGAGAGCGCTCAACAGGGAGATCAAGAGGGCACGTGTCCTCGCATACCTTCCTTTCGAGAAGAAGTGAGGCAGGATGGATGATAAGCTGAAAGCGGCGGGTGAGGGGGCTCTTCTCCTTTTCCTGAGCGCAGTCATGTCCAATATTGGGATGGTTGCGCTCATATCCGTCGCTCCTCTGCTTCTCTTCGCGATCAGGCATGGCAGGAAGAATGCCTCTTACCTCGTAGCTTTCGGTTTTCTCCTCAATGCGGCTTTGACGCTCGCAGCAGGAGGGCTTCCGGATGATGCGGTAAGCAGCGCGTTCCTTGCCATTAATCTGTTTATTCCCCTGTCGCTGTCAGCGGCTGGGATAGTGTGGCTGGCTACAGGAGGAAGGCGGCTGATCGGACGGCTTCTCGCTACGCTTGTTCCTTCAGTTGTCCTCATGGTTGCCATGGCTGCGTTCTTCTATACTGATAGGGCGCTTCTCGATGCTGTCTTTTCGGCATATGAGGATGCGTTTGCCGCAATGCTCGGGCCTGTGCTTGGGATGATCATACCGGGCATCGATATAGGTATTGTTGCCTATATCGCTGTCATAATGCTCCTCTCATTGGCCTTCCCCGTACTGCTTTGCGGCATCTGTGCGAGCTGCTTCATCTTTGAGACAGCCCTGCATTCAAGAGAAAGCGACTGGGAGGAGAGGGTCGCGCGTCTGGAGTATTCTCCAGATGCAGTCTGGGGCTTCATCATATCGTGGGCCCTGGTTCTTCTCCTTCGCTTTGTATCAGCTCCCCTGCCGCTGGAGATAGCGGTGCTGAACGTGGCTGGCGTGTGGACTGTGATCTACGCGATCGAGGGTTTTTCCGTCGTGTTCGCGAGGATACGCAGACACAGCCGTGCAATAAGGAGCATGACCGTCCTTATTGTCATCCTGATTCTGGGCACGCTTATCCCGGGAATCAATTTCATCATTCTCATTGGACTGCCGCTTCTCGGTGTCCTTGAGAGTTTCTTCAATCTGAAGAAAACAGGAGGAATCGATCATGAAGATCATTCTTAATCAGGATGTCGTACATCTCGGAGAAGAGGGAGACGTCGTAGAGGTCAAGGACGGATACGCACGCAACTACCTTCTTCCTACTAAGACCGCCGTTATCTACAACAAGGCGAATGCTGCGCTCTTCAAGTCACGCGCTGCCGCTATTGAGAAGAGGAAGGCTGAGAAGAGGGCTGCTTCTGCATCCCTTAAGGAGAGGCTGGACAATGTCTCCCTCACGATCGTCGTTCCCGCTGGAGAGTCAGGAAAGCTCTTCGGTTCAGTCACTTCCGCTATGGTGCAGGCTGAGCTCCAGAAGGCAGGATTCGAGATCGAGAAGAAGAAGATCGAGGTCGCAACGCATGCTATCAAGATGACAGGCGTTTACACGATCGTTGTCCATCTCTATGAGAACGACCTTTCCCACATCAAGCTCACTGTCATGTCCGAGGCTGAGAAGATCGCCGCCGACAGGGCAAAGGCTGAGGCGGAGGCAAAGGCCGCAGAGGAAGCTGCTGCTGCCTCAGCTGCTGCCGAGGCAGAAACTGAGGTCGAGAGCGCTGAGGAGGCTCCGATTGAGGAGGCTTCTTCAGAGGAGGCTCCTGCAGAGGAGAACTGAGGTAACTGCCTCTTCCAGACCCCCGCATTTTTTCCTGCGGGGGCTTTTTCATGTCAGCGCACTAGGGTATCATCTGGGAATATGAGAACACTGCCGCATAATGATGAAGCCGAGAAGGCGATACTCGGCGCTCTCCTGATGAGGGAGGATGCCTATGATATCGTCTCCGAGATAATAGGTACTGACGATTTCTATCAGCCGATGAACGGTGTGATCTTCTCTGCTATCGAGAAGATGAAGGGCCTTTCAAACCAGGCTGTGGATATCATCACGCTGATTGACCATCTCAGGAAGGATGGTTCATTGGACAAGGCTGGCGGAGCGGCTTATATCGCGGGTCTTACGGAGGCAGTGAGCGTGACAGCCAATGTTGAGCAGTATGCGCACATCGTGAAGGAGATGTCCATCCGCCGTACTCTTGTCTCGCTCAGCTCCTCATTCACAGAGAAGGCGTTTGACGAGACAGAGGATATAGAGAAAACGCTTGATTCAGGCCAGAACGAGATGCTCCAGCTCTCCCTTTCCTCTGAAAGCAGGAAGGAGGACTATACGATCCGCACCGCGGTCAGTTCTGTTGTCAACACGCTTATCAAGCGCATGAGCGGTGAGATGGAGGATGTCTCGATCCCCACAGGCTTTGATATCCTTGATAACTACACGAACGGCGGATTCAAGCCCCAGGACTATATCGTCATCGCGGCGCGTCCATCGATTGGAAAGACGGCATTCGGCGTTTCCCTGATCCGGAACATGATACGCAGCATGAACAAGGAGCAGCGTGTCGCGTTCTTCTCCCTTGAGATGCCAGCAAGCCAGATCACGGAGCGTCTCCTGGCGAATATCTCCCACGTCAATCTTGGCTCGATAGCGAAGGCAACGCTCTCCCCTGAGGAGAGTGAGCGCGTGATGAATGCCGCGGAGATCCTCTATTCCAAGGAACTGTACATCGTCGATGTTCCCAATATACGCCTCAATGAGCTCCGGGCGAAGGCAAGAGCACTTAAAAGGGAGCAGCAGATCACGGTGATGGTCATTGATTACATCGGGCTTATCGATCCAGGTCTGGGCCCTCAGGTACCGCGCCATGAGGTCATCGCCACTGTCTCAAGATCCCTCAAGAGCCTTGCAAGGGAGCTTCAGATCCCGATCATCGTGCTCTGCCAGGTATCAAGGGACAGCGAGGAGAAGGAGCCGATCCTTTCCAATCTCCGTGACTCAGGATCCATCGAGCAGGATGCTGATATAGTGATGTTCCTCCATAGGAAGAGGACGCTTGATGATGATGACAGGAAGAAGAACCAGAAGGACAGCGAGGGAAAGGCGACTCTCCAGACCACGAAGGTGATCATCGCGAAGCAGCGCAATGGCCGCACAGGAACCATAAAGGTTGGCTACAATGCTGCTACAACATCATTCGAGCAGGTGTCGCAGAGCTCTGAGTTCATTGAGCCAACGCCGCCTGAGAAGAAGGGCTATTCAGCGAATAAGTAGGCCTTGACATCGAGTGAGTACATCATGACCATGATCAGCAGGGCCGCGATCATCCCGATGATCTGCAGTATGACGTATGTTCGCGGCGAGAGATGCTTGCGGCGCAGTGCTTCTATGGCTGCGATGAGCATCTGGCCTCCATCGAATGTCGGTATCGGGAGGAGATTGCCAAGAGCGATGGAGAGTGAGACCATCGAGAGAAGCATCAGAAGCGTCCTGAAGCCGCTGTAGGCGTCTGTACTGAACGCAAGCACAGTGATTCCTCCGATGCTTTCTGCCGCCTTTACAGGCCCTGTGAGTACAGTAAGCGCATCCTCAAGGTGGAGAGTGAGAAAGGCTCCCATCGCCTTGAGCATCGCCGCTGACATTCCTGCAGAGCGTGTGATGCCGTAAACAATCGGATGCGGGCTTTCGGAGGATCTCCTGAGGCCGCTTTCCCATGCAAAGGGAAGGACACCGCCTTCAATGCTCCTTTCAAGGATCTCCCCATTCCTTTCCACCTCAAGGGTGAAGTCTTCCTTATCGATTGCGTAGAGATCGAGGGTATACTCGATTTCCCTGCCATCTGCCTTGATGATCCTGTCTCCTGGAAGGAAGTCCGGAGAGGCTGAGCGACCGACAACGCTCTCCTGCAGATTTGTGATGCCATAGGCATATCCTGTGTCAGATGGGTAGGGTATGAGCACTGTCTCGACTGTGCTTCCATCCCGTTCAAGTGTTACTGGTATGACCTCACCGCTATGAGCGGACAGGAATCCTTCTGCATCCTGCCAGTCAAGGAAGATCCTGCTTCCAGATGAGATGAGCCTGTCTCCCTTCCCGATCGTGCTCTGCTCGATCGGGGAATTGAATACGCTTCTGTATTCTGATACAGGCGTCACAAGAGCAGGATCCGACAGCCTGTCAACAGGTATTGCCGCCGACACGGAGAGCAGGATGATTGCAAGGATGAAATTGGTCAGCGGACCTGCAAGGTAGATGATGAACCTTGAAGCTGCTGTTGTGCCGAAGTATGAGCCTGCCTCTGTAGCTCCCATTGAGCGGGCATCATCCTTGAGCGCCTTCATCAGATCAAGTGATCCCTTCATGCGGCAGTATCCTCCGAAAGGGATTGCCGAAAGCCTGTACTCCGTATTTCTGCCGTATATGGAGATCAGCTTTGGCCCCATGCCATAGGAAAGGACCTCCACATCTACCTTCATCAGCCTTGCGGCAGTGAAATGCCCAAGCTCATGGAGGAACAGCACGAATCCGATGCCGATGAGCCCAATCAGTAGATAGAGGATGTAGATCAGCATAATGCCTCCGCTGTCCTCTTCGCCAGCTCCGCTATTTCGGAAATTTCCTCGAAAGAGGATGGTTCTGGATAGTCAGGAAGATCTTCCATCACGCGTTCAACGACAGCGGCGATATCCGTAAACGTGATGCGGCTGGAAAGGAATGCGTTGACTGCTGTTTCATCAGCAGCTGTGTACGCGATGCGCAGACCTCCACCTTTCCTTGCCGCTTCGTATGCAAGGGAGAGAAGCGGGAACCGCACAGGATCCCATTTCTCGAATGAAAGCGAGAAGGAGGAGGAAAAAGGCAGTTTTCCAACAAGATGACCGGCCCCGTTTCCTTCTCCGACGATTGCCGTGATGATGGGCAGTGTCATGTCAGGAGGGGACATCAGCGCGTAGACAGCGCCTTCCTCAGTCTCTATCATCGAATGGACGATTGACTGCCGATGTATCGTTACATCGATGCATTCAGGAGGCATGGAAAAAAGCAGCGAGGCCTCAATCACCTCAAGCCCCTTGTTCGCAAGCGTCGCGCTGTCAATTGTTATCTTCCTTCCCATCCTCCATGTCGGATGCATAAGGGCTTCTTCGATCGTAACTCCTCTGAGGTCTGTCCTGTCGCGAAACGGCCCGCCAGATGCAGTGATGATCAGGCGGGATGCAGTCCGCCCTTTGAGAAGATGGTATATCGCGCTGTGTTCACTGTCGACAGGGATGATGGCTGCGTTGTGGCGCTCTGCTTCTGAAAGCATGAAACGCCCTCCCATGACAACAGACTCCTTGTTCGCAAGCGCGATGCTGATACCGCATCCTGCAGCCGCGAGCGTCGCAGGAAGCCCTGCTGATCCTGATATGGCGTTGAGGATGATATCAGGGCGTGTCATGTCTATGAAGCGGAGAAGTGCATCCCTGTCGTATCCGCTGATGTACTGGAAGGATGCATTGAATTCCTTTCCCAGACAAGGAAGGGCAGGGGAGTGCGAAGCCGTCAGCCCTACGATCTTCACATCAGGTGCAAGTGAGTTTCTGATCGCATCCAGGCACGTCGTGCCGATCGATCCAGTTGCGCCAAGTACGAGAAGGCGCTTCATACTCCAAGGAATATCGTGAGTATGGCGACATAGACAGGTGCCGCCATAACGATGGAATCGATTGAATCGAGGATGCCGCCACGGCCAGGAACGATGGTTCCTGAATCCTTCACTTCCGCGCTCCTCTTGAACGATGACTCTATGAGATCCCCAGCTGCCGCAAGCGCAGCTGTTATCAGTCCAAGGAAGAAACCTTCAACTACTGAGTAAGTGAAGATCTCAGGAAAGAGATATGAGGACAGGATGCCGAAGATGGCAGGCACAATAAGCCCTCCTGCAAATCCTGCGATTGACTTATTGGGGCTTACTTTGATGATGCCCTTGTTGTTCCTTCCCAGCGCAATGCCGAAGATATATGCGAATGTATCAGAACCAAAGACAAGCAGGAAGAAGAACAGGATATACCAGGAGGCATTCGCGATGAACGCGATCCTTATCACGAATGAAGCGAAAAGACCTGGATAGACGATGTTCAGCACCGTCTTGCAGTTTCGTTCCCAGGTTCCCTTGAATCCATCAGATGCCCCGGTGAATATCTCCATGAAGAGCGTCAGGCCGATGAGGAACATCAGCGTGTAGAAGGTAAGCTCAACTTCAGGGAAGCAGCGGAACTGCACATACTGTGCAAGGGGAAGCAACGCTCCTGCATAGGATGTGAAAGGGAGCTTCTCATGATCCTTTGATAGAAGGGAGTGCATCTCCATTGATCCCAGAAGGGTCACGAGCATGATCAGGAAGCAGAATGCAAGATGATTGAGATGTGGCAGGAGCGCGACTATTATGATGAGGACAGGAACGGCTACTACAGCTGTGATGATCCTCTGCTTCAGCCCACCCATTATCCAAGACCTCCGAATCTTCTTGATCTCGATGTGAAGTCATTGATGATTGTATCAATCATCGATTCGTCCCAATCAGGCCATAGTCTATCATAGAATCCGAGCTCTGCATAGCTTGACTGATAGAGCATGAATCCTGAAAGGCGCTTTTCACCGCTTGATCTGGCGATGAAATCAGGGGAGGGAATATCAGGATTGTCGAAAAAGCGCGGAAGGTTCTCCGCAGTAGGGGCAATCCCGTTTTCAAGTGCGGCAAGGGTTGCCCGCTCTATCTCATCATGCCCGCCATAGTTGATGGCAAGCTGGAGTGTCAGTGCCTCTCCTCCCGCAGTAGCCCTGATAGCGTTGTCCATGGCATCCAGCACATTCTGCGGCAGACCCTCCCGACGGCCTAGATGGCGTATCGAGATACCGTTCTCAACAGCACGGGGGATGCTCTTGGTGACATAGTCTGAGAAAAGGCCCATGAGGTAGTCTATCTCCTCCTTGGGCCTCTTCCAGTTCTCAGTCGAGAAGCAGTAGAGCGTGAGATACCTGATGCCTCTTGAAAGGCAGGCTCTGATCACTTTCTCAGCTGCCTTTCCTCCCTCAAGATGCCCGGCACGGCGCGGCAGGCCCCGCATGGAAGCCCACCGTCCATTGCCGTCCATAATCAGAGCGAGATGCACCAGGTTCCCCACTGTCAGATCTCCATGATCTCCTTCTCCTTCGCGTCTGCCAGCTTGCCGACATCGGCGATGGAGGAATCGGTGAGCTTCTGGATCTTCTGCTCTCCTTCCTTCTGCTGATCCTCGCTGATCTCGCCGCTCTTCTGGAGCTTCTTCAGCTCCTCCATCGCATCGCGGCGGATGTTGCGAATAGCGACGCGGGCATTCTCAGCTGTTGCCTTCGCGCTCTTTGCAAGCTCCTTCCTCCTGTCGGCGGTAAGGGGCGGGAAAGCGACGCGGATGAGCTTTCCGTCATTGTTCGGATTGAGTCCGAGCTCTGACTTCTGGATTGCTTTCTCAATAGCAGAGAGAACGCTCTTGTCCCAAGGCTGGATAACGACCATGCGGGCTTCCGGAACGCTGATCGAAGCGACCTGCGAAAGCGGTGTCTCCGCACCGTAGTAATCGACCTTGATCTTATCAAAGAGCTGTGCTGAAGCGCGTCCGGTCCTCAGTGCGGCGTATTCCTGGGAAAGCGCCTCGACTGACTTCTTCATCCTCGCGCTGCAGCTGTCGATAACACCCTGCATGGTTCCTCCTTAGGCTGAGACACCAGCCTGATAGACTGCGTATGCCGTGATCTCAAGGGAAGCGCCGTGTGCCTTGCCTGTCTCCTGGAGCATCTGGCTGACGGACTTCGAGTCATCCTTGACATAAGCCTGGTCGACGAAGCAGACCTCCTTGTAGAGCTTGGAGAGCTTGCCGCGGACGATTCCCTCCTTGACCTTGTCAGGCTTGGAGGCGAGCTTCTCGTCCGTCTCGACCTGCTTGCGGAAGATTCCGAGCTGCTCCTCCTCATACTCCTTGTTCACAGCCTTCTCATCAAGGAACTGCGGCTTGTATGCAGCTGCATGGAGAGCGAGGTTGTGTGCAAGATCCTCGACATCGGATTCCTTGAAGATCTCAGGCTTGTCGGAGCGGAGCATCACAAGGACCGCAACCGCGCCATCGCCATGGATGTATGTTGAAGCATAGCCATCGGAAGGGATGTCATAGACAGAGAACTTCACGAGGTGCATGTTCTCCTTGATGATAGCGATGAGAGCGTTGACCATCTCCTCAAGCTCTGCGTTGATCTCGGTATATCCCTTCTCAAGTATGACGGAGCAGAGATCATCTCCGAGCTTCGCGAAATCCTTGTTCTGTGCAACGAAGTCCGTCTCGCAGGAGAGGGAAAGGACAACAGCCTTGCCATTTCCGGTCTTGACGAATACGCGGCCATTCTCTGTTGCCCTGTCCTGGCGCTTCGCGACTGCAGCAAGACCCATCTCCTTGAGGATCTTCTCAGCCTGTGCGAAATCACCATTGGCCTCTGTGAGAGCCTTCTTGCAGTCCATCATTCCAGCTCCGGTCACATCCCTGAGCTTCTTTACGTCTGCTGCGCTGATTGCCATATTACCCTCCTCAGTTATTGAAGTATTCCTCTTCCTCGTCTGCGGCCTCTTCCTCATCAGCAGCTGATTCCTCAGCCGGCTCATAGTTGGAGTAGTCCACAGGAGCATCCTCATCCTCTGCCTCGTCCTTGTCCTCTACAGGGCCAGCTTCGATGGCATTTGCCTCTTCCTCATCATCAAGTGACTCGACGATCTGGATACCAGCCTCGCTCTCGTTGTCGATGATTGCATTCGCGATGATCTCAACAAAGAGGGAGATTGCCCTGATGGCATCGTCGTTGCCCGGGATGGGGTAGGTGATATCAGTGGGATCACAGTTCGTGTCGACGACTGCGATCACAGGGATTCCAAGCCTCTTCGCCTCTGCAACAGCAAGTGCTTCCTTCTTGGTATCGATGATGAAAAGCGCTCCCGGGAGCTCCTTCATCTCCTTGATGCCGCCAAGGTTCTTCTCGAGCTTGTTCTTCTCCTTTGTATAGAGTGCGACTTCCTTCTTCGTAAGTGAATCGAAGGTTCCGTCAGCCTCCATCCTCTCAATCTTCTTGAGTTTTGCGATGCTCTTCTTGATTGTCGTGAAATTGGTGAGCATACCGCCAAGCCAGCGGTTTGATACATACGGCATACCGCATCTCTTTGCTTCCGTCTCAATGGCCTGCTGGGCCTGCTTCTTCGTTCCGACGAAAAGGATCTGCTTGCCGTTCTTTACCTGTGTCCTGACTGCTTCATAAGCCTCTACGATGCAAGCTGAGGTCTTCTGAAGGTCGATGATGTGGATTCCGTTCCTCTCAGTGAAGATGAAACGGGCCATTTTCGGATTCCACCTCTTTGTCTGGTGTCCGAAATGCACGCCTGCTTCGAGCAAGCTCTTCATGGTTACTACTGCCATAGTAATCCTCCATACGCCTGGCGCTTAGCGCCTCCAGCACTATATCTCACCCATACGGGCGGAAAATCCGCATTATGCGGTCGGAAAAGAATATCTCATAATTCGCCCATCTGTTCAAGTGGTGGGAAATACTGTAACCTTACAGGGAAGAATGTGTTTATAATATGGTAAGCGCGATGCGCGCATATACGGAGGAGATATATGTCGAGACGTGCACTAGGAGTGTTCCTGATACTGGCCCTGCTTCTAGCCATGCCCGTATTTCAAAGTTGAACACTAGAAGATTTTAAAGCAAGCCAGCATCCATCATCAGTTACCTTTTACACAACTC
>CALXYL010000007.1 GCA_944392985.1 uncultured Spirochaetaceae bacterium
CGAACGCCATCAGCCATCTCCCTTGCGCATTCAGAGGAGACGGTGCCTGCAGCCGCGATCGTATCCCTGCTGACGCCAAGGACATCAGCCTTCACGGAAGCGGAATAGGATGTTACGGATCCAAGCATGTATCTGGAAGAGCCTGGGCGGGATGTCAGCAGCTCTGAAACAAGACCGCCTGTGCAGCTTTCGGCAGCAGAGACTGTGGCACCATTCTTCATGAGCGCATCAACTGCCATGCCAAGCGCGTCCTTCGAGCCGCTCTCGATCCTGTGCTCCCCGACAAGCTCCCTCAGGCTGCGGATAGCCGAATCCCGCCTCTCCTTCGTTCCGCCGGAAACATAGAGTGAGATCCTGTAATCCTGGAAGCGCGTAGCCCACTCCAGTTCCGGATCGACGCTCTCATAGAGCTCCTCCAGCTTCGCCTCTGCCGTGATGAACGATGTGTACTCATCGCGCTCAGCATCCGGCAGATCGAGCTTCTCCCTGATGAGCGGCACAACGCTTTCATAGAACATCGGATCCATCTCACGGGGAGGGCCAGGCAGGGAAACAAGCAGCGTTGATCCGCCATAGCCATAGAAGCCAGGCGCAGTGCCATTAGGATTCGGGATAGCCGAAAAGCCCTCTGGGATCATCGCCTGGCGCGCATTAGCGCCATACGCCTTCTCTCCCAGCCTCTGTACAAGATGATCCCACGAGGATTCATCACGTATCAAAGGCTTTCCTGCAGCCTGGGCAATGACAGAACGTGTCATATCATCGCTGGTGGGGCCAAGACCGCCTGTGATGATCACGAGATCGGAAGAGCGCATCAAAGCGCCGAGAACCGCCTGGATCGTACCATCATCGGGCAGCGCCACGATCTCCAGGACATAGACTCCTAGATGTGTCAGCTCCCTGCTGATCAGGGCTCCATGCTTATCCTCGATTATCCCCCGCGTAAGTTCTGTCCCGATGACGATGATGCTTGCCTTCATTTCCTCTTCCTGATGATTCCTGCCACTTTCAGGACCGCTCCGACCCCAAGCAGCACATAGGATGCCCAGACAGCAGCATGCGCGAAGAGATCAACATGGCGCACATAGAATGTATCGGCATTGCTTTCATGGCTGTAGACAGGCACATGGTACAGATGCCAGCCCATCGCGAATGGCTCCATCTTCTCATGGATGGCACCATCTGGAGTGATGAGGCAGGAAATGCCGCTGTTGGTACCGCGGACAGTCGCCTTCCTTGTCTCTATTGAGCGGAACGCTCCCATCGCCGCATGCTGCATCTCAGCGCTGACCTTCTTCGACCAGTTGTCATTCGACATGTTGACTATCACGTCAGCTCCAGCTCCGACAAAGCCGGCGGAAAGATAGCCGAAGTTGTCCTCGAAGCAGATAGGCGTTGAGAACCTGATGCCATCGGAATCGAAAACGACAGGCTCACTGCCCTGCAGCCACCAGTTGTAATCATTCGCCAGCAGGAGGTTATAAAGCCACGGCAGCTCCTCCTCATAGGGGAAATACTCCGTGAATGGCACGAGATGCTGCTTGCGGTATGTCTCCTTGATCTCCCCATCATCAAAAAGGATGACTGTGTTGTAATCGACCCTGTTGGTTGACCCGTCCTCAAGGATCGGAGGAAGGGATGGATCAGCAATCGTCCCTTCTGGGTTGCCCGTCAGGAGAGGAACTCCGAGATTCTCACCGAAGTCAACGAAATCATCGACAAGCGCCGCAGTGGTCTCATACCCGGATCCTTCGACTGAATACTGCGTGTGCCATGCCACGGATGGGATGAACGCGGTCTCGCTCCAGATCACTATGTCAGGGGTTGTACGGGCCATCGCCTCAAGCGTGAGCCTCCTGAGGTTATTGAAGTTATGGAGGTATGTGTAGTAGCCACCCTTCCACGAGTCATGGTTATGCTGCACCGCAACGACATCCCACACCCTGTCAGGCTCCTTGTTCCTCCATTCCGAGACCTTCACCCCACCATAGATGAGATCGGATGCGATGAGCAGCGCGTATATGGCGATGAAGATGATATGCTTCCTTAGATAGCCTGCAAAGCGAGGTGCCGTACCGGATACAAGATCCGAAAGATAGCATCCGAGGAACGGCTGCGGCAGCACCGCAAGGAACACGATTCCCCAGAGCCCCGTGATATCCGCGATCTGCACGAAAAGCGGATAATCATAGAAGGCATAAGCGATGTTGCCATACGAGAAGCCCGCGAACCAGCTCTCTGACAGATAGGCGTAGGCAACCCATATGATGGCCTGGACAATGAACCCAAAGCGCCTGAAGAAACTGTCAGCGGCTTTCAGGGCTATGAAGCAGAGCATCATCTCGAATCCCTTTATGACTGGGATCAGGACGATTGCCAGAGCATGGAAGCTCTTCAGCCAGTAGGCGAAGAAGATGTAGAACACGAAGCCGAACAGGAATCCAAGCCACCAGACATGCTTCCATGACGTGTGCCGGATGACGGCAAAGACAGGAATGAGCGCAAGGAGCGCTATGAATCCCAGACCTCCCGCCGACATGAAGCCAGGGAAGGCAATCGAATATACGAACGCGGTGAATAATAAAACAAGAACCTCAGAACACAATGTCCTGAGGCTCCTTCCAGAAGATGATGCTTTCAAGCTCTTATTCCTCTTCCGGTCCGGAAGTGATATCCCAGACGAAGTCCTTGAGCTCCTTGCCAGGGCGGAAGATGGCAACTCCATGCTTATCGACAGCAACAACGTCGCCGGTCTTTGGATTGCGGGCTCTCTCCCTGCCCTTCCTGATGCGGACCTCAAATGTCCCGAAACCACGGAGCTCTATGACACGGTTATCCCTCAGGCCGTCCTTGATCTCCTCAAACAGCTCATCAATGACTGAGTGGATATCCGTCCTATTGATACCTAGCTTAGCATGAAGGCTCTCTATGATAGCAGCCTTTGTAAGTTTCTCCATAACGCACATCCTTCAATGGTCAAACCATCTTGTTATATGCGTGTGCGAGCCTGCTCTTCTTCCTTGCAGCGGTATTCCTGTGGATGATGCCCTTGCCTGCAACTGTGTCGAGGAGCTTGTTGCTCTCAGCCAGTGCCTTCACTGCGGCATCCTTATCACCAGCAGCAACTGCTGCATCGAACTTCTTGATAGCTGTGCGCATTGTGCTCTTCGCCATGCGGTTGCGAAGGCGGCGCTTAGCTTCCTGACGTTCTCTCTTCTCAGCGGACTTGTTAGCCATTTATTCCTCCAAACAATCCAATTCAATGAAGTCAATCAAATCGCTGTCAATATCCTGACAGCGCTTAATGAAGTTATCATAAAGATAATCACGCGTCAACACGTTATCTTGCAATGGTTTAAGGTAACAAGACACGTGAAATGCCACCCGAATACGCCCAAAACCGTCAAAAAACATCCCTTTTGCAGCCAAAGGAACCTATACAAAGCGTAATCATGGAAGCATCAGATGCATTGACAGAAGCATCGCCTGCGGTGAGGCAGGCGATGCGGGATAGGAAAGTATTTCAATTAAAGCTCTTTACACCAATGATATTGCCTTCTGCATCCAACGCAACAAGTCTATATGGAACAGAATCAGCAATTCCATCCGAATCCTTTGTGAAAACGTTTGACTTACTGCTTCCGAAATATGCATGCTCATATGATGATTTCTCTGTATTGGCTACATAGAAAAGCGTCTTTTCACCGGATTCAAATGATTCAAGATTATCAAGACCATCCGGCAGCTCTGCATAGCTCTCATCACAGAATCCATACATAGAGACATCTATTTCCTCAGATTTTGGATAGTTGCCAAGCAAGACCGAGTAAGAGCGGTGCATTCCTGATTTCCATCCGGTAGAAACTGAAGAATCTGAATTCACATAAAGAATATTCGGCAAAGCAAAAAGATCAAATGTATCAGCCTTATCATATGGGGCAATGAATTTTATCTTGTCGCCTTCTCTCTCTGCCTGTATTGGCTCTGCAGTAACAATATTATCCTTACCTACAACACCCTCGCTTATTTCGTATCCGTCAACATTACCCCAGGATATTATACCTGCAGGATAAGCACTATCAGTGCTATAGATTTCTCCTTCAATAACCAGATTCTCAACAGTGACATTCCTTCCCCATGTTGATATCTGCGAGCTATTCCCGAATAAGACACCAGCCCTTGATAGCCTAGATGAACCCGTAACCGTGCAATCCCTGAAAACAAAACTGGCTTTTGGCGTCAAAGGATAATAAGCATAGAAATGTGATCCATAATGAGTACCATCATCAACATAATTCACCGCAGAAACACATTTTTCAAAAGTTATAGTATAAGAATCAGAAGCCTTTTCTGCATAAACCAAGAATCCAGCAACATTGTTATCAATCAATTCAACATTACCAGTTGTTGTAACATTCTCAAATGTAAGATCTGCGTAAGCTGAAAGGACGATGGATTTTATTCCATTCATTTCAAACACCAGATTCTTGATGGTCGAAGCGCCATTCACTGATAAGATAAAACCGCAAGCCTCTGTCGCACTGCCACGAGGATCGATGTTGGCAAAGGATATCCTATGTCCTCTTCCATCAAGAACCCCAGAAAAAGATGCTATGTTAGCCTCTGCCGTCTTTATTTCGATATCATTAGCTAACGCAAAGTAGTTTCCAGATTGATCTGTTATACTTAAAAGCTGTTCTTCTGTTGATATCAGAAACGGATTCTCCTCCGTACCATTTCCACCAGCGAACCCGCTCTCAAGCCCTGCCTGGTTCTCCTCCTCGATCTCCTCGAAGATCGATGTGTCCACAAGCTCAAGGTTGCACCCCATCAGAAGGGCTACCATCATCAGCGCTATCGCTATGCTTATCCTCTTCATTTCCCCCTCCTCAGAACCTGCATGTCATCTCAAGCGTGATCGGCATCAGATTCACCTGGTATGTCGCGCTCCCGAATCCCTTCGCAAACTGCATCAGAACCTCTGCTCCTACCTCATAGCCGATCGACAGGCTCTCGCTCACGTCCGCCATGAAGCCAACCGATGCCGCCGCTGCCGCTCCAAGCGCAACCTTGTTGCCTATGAACTGCGCATGTCCGCCGGCTGCAAGCGTCACAGGTATCCTTGCTCCCCCTCCGAATGAGGGCGCTATGACCGCTTCCAGCATCACTGGTACCGTTATGATCCCCGCATACTGCGGCAGCTTCGATCCGTTGTAGTCGACGCCCGTCCTCAGCCCAAGCCCGAATGCGCCTCCGAACTCGTAGCCAATGCTCACGTCAAGAGAGCCGCCCATGGTGCTGTATGCACCGGCGTCCGTCTCCGTCACATTGCCTGATGTTGTATTGTAAACCTTGAGAATGGCCTCAGGTCCGAGACCTACCGAAAGATACCCCCCCCCTCCTGCGGCAAATGCACTCGTGCAGAAAAGTACGGCTGCAATAAAGATAGCTATTCCCTTCTTCATGCTATCCTCCTGTTTCTGGATATGATTCTGTATTCCGGAAACAGCAAAGTCAATAAAAAGAAGGCTAAGCCAATGAATATCATCCAGGAATGCCATCAAAGACGGCATTCCTGTTGAAAATAGAATGAAGAGAGCAGTTAATCCCTACTCTATGTCACGCCACCCTACAGCGACAGCACTATTAGCTTCATTGCGGGCAATAACAAATATCTTTGAGGGATACTTCAGGTAATCAATCGAATCCTTCAAGCCTTCATCAGTATACAAACGATGGAAACCAGCCTCTTCATAATTGATTACAAGATACCACTGGGAAGCATTCTCAACAAAGGCATACTTATATCCTTCCTTTGATCTGGCTGCAGTTTCCCATGAAATTGAAATCCCTTCGATTTTCCCTGCCTCAACGCTGGACATGACCTTTGCAATATAGATATTGTCCAAATCGCTGATTTCAGCAGCACTGACCGTAAAGGTATTTGAACTCGTTTCAATTTCACTGTACGTCAAATAAGAATCATCGGTATACCAATGCATAGCAGGAAGATACAGCTTTACATCATAGGAAACAGCGTCAGGAATGGAAATTGTGGCAAACTCGACCTTCTGGTCTTGGGAAATCTGGGAGAATTCAACTGCAGGTATATCATCAAGCGTAATATAAGTACCTTCGACGCCATCAATCGTGCCCCCTTCTGTTGGAGCAGAAACAGCAAATGATAAAGACCCGTTACCAGAATATGAGATTATATCATTACCAACAACATTCGTTGCTGTTATAGGCGAATGATGAGTATTCTCTCCATTTCCATTCGCTATTACGAGGCTGACATTGCGTCCCTCAAATTTGCCGGTAAATGTACAGTCCGAAAGTGTCAGCTTTGATCCCCAAAGCTGTCCTCCAACAAAGACCGCAGCGCCAGATCCGCCGTCACCTCCTGAATAGTTACCGAAAACATCACAGTTCTTCAGGTTTATCTCATATGACAGCTTCTCTCCAGATCCTCCAAGAACATTAAAAGTCCAGCAATTTTTCTCGAACTGAGAATCATAATACAGATCAGTAGAAGGAGCTGTACCATCAACGTAGAATCCAAAATTACTATCTCTTACCGCATAATATGAATCAGAGGAAGCCTTGTAATCGACGTTATCAATGGTAAGAACCAAGCGATCCTTGTCATATTTATAGCTATCGCCTGACATCTCATCGATTCTCATTGACGGAGATACAAACAACAGCGTTACGTTAGTGGAATCAAAAAGAACAGTGAAGTCCTTGAACGTAGTATCCTCAAAGAAATACTTGAAGATATACGGCATGCCATTGCTGCCATAGATCGTGTGTCCATTGCCATCAAGCGTACCGGAGAATACCGTAGCGACATATCCTTCATGGCCTCTCAGGTCGATATCATCCGTAAGCTCGAAGTACAGATCATCATTTTCGCCCTTGAGCAATTCTTCCTGGAATGCCTCATCGCCAATCCTCAGGAACTGCTCTGCATTGCTTATCTGATACGGACTTGCCTCCGTACCATTTCCACCAGCGAACCCGCTCTCAAGCCCTGCCTGGTTCTCCTCCTCGATCTCCTCGAAGATCGATGTGTCCACAAGCTCAAGGTTGCACCCCATCAGAAGGGCTACCATCATCAGCGCTATCGCTATGCTTATCCTCTTCATTTCCCCCTCCTCAGAACCTGCATGTCATCTCAAGCGTGATCGGCATCAGATTCACCTGGTATGTCGCGCTCCCGAATCCCTTCGCAAACTGCATCAGAACCTCTGCTCCTACCTCATAGCCGATCGACAGGCTCTCGCTCACGTCCGCCATGAAGCCAACCGATGCCGCCGCTGCCGCTCCAAGCGCAACCTTGTTGCCTATGAACTGCGCATGTCCGCCGGCTGCAAGCGTCACAGGTATCCTTGCTCCCCCTCCGAATGAGGGCGCTATGACCGCTTCCAGCATCACTGGTACCGTTATGATCCCCGCATACTGCGGCAGCTTCGATCCGTTGTAGTCGACGCCCGTCCTCAGCCCAAGCCCGAATGCGCCTCCGAACTCGTAGCCAATGCTCACGTCAAGAGAGCCGCCCATGGTGCTGTATGCACCGGCGTCCGTCTCCGTCACATTGCCTGATGTTGTATTGTAAACCTTGAGAATGGCCTCAGGTCCGAGACCTACCGAAAGATACCCCCCCCCTCCTGCGGCAAATGCACTCGTGCAGAAAAGTACGGCTGCAATAAAGATAGCTATTCCCTTCTTCATGCTATCCTCCCTAATACACTGATTGTCAGGCGGGAGGAAGCAATAGTCAATGGAAAAAGATGTGTCAGGAAGAGAAAAGCTCCTCTAGATAATCCTCATCAATCACCCAATAGCCTGTCTCATCGTTGTAGGAGACTTCCTCGAATGGTATTGAGAGGGTACGGCCTTCGCTTGCTGACAGCGTGAGCTTGCGGGAAAGGATGTTGATCTCGCTGACACGCCAGAGCTCATGATCGATCTTGATCCTGGTTCCTTCTGGCGGGCATCCCGCCTTCTCTTCCATGTAATAGTCATACTCATATGCCAGACAGCAGAGAAGCCTTCCGCATGGCCCTGATATCTTCATCGAATTCAGGGAGAGGTTCTGCTCCTTCGCCATCTTGATGGTGACTGGATCCATCTCGCGCGTCATAAGGTGGCAGCAGTAATCACGTCCGCAGACTGAAAGGCCCCCAAGGAAGCGGGACTCATCCCTGACGCCGATCTGCCTCAGCTCTATCCTCATGCGGAATACAGCGACAAGATCCTTCACGAGATCACGGAAATCAACACGTTCATCAGCAGTGAAGAAGAATATGACCTTCGGCTCCCCCAGAAGGAAGTGCGTTGTCACCAGCTTCATCCCAAGACCGCGGTTCTTGATCTTCTCGCGGCAGATCCTCAGCGCTTCCTCCTCCTTTGCCTCATTCTCGCTGTAGCGGGCCATTTCGGAGGGAGTTGCCAGATGATCGATCCATGTCACGCTGCCATCGACGCGGATGCGCTCCGGCTCCTTTGTTATCTGGCAGCAGAAGCAGGAATCGCACTGATGGGCATTCTCATCCGCAGCATATCCTGGTTCATCATCCTTCTCGCCGCCGAAATGGAGGCATGCTCCATGAACATCGGAGCACCCTGGAGTATAATGGCTGCCCGGCACAGGAGCAGGGCCGACAACAACTCCAAGATCAAGGCCGAAGCGCGTTTCATATACAACAGGCGTCCCTGCATAGAGCACGCTGTCCCACGCGCACAGGCATATATCGTTATAAGAGGGATTCTTTATTACATAAACGTATGCCCATTCATCATCACGGGCAACGGATTTCTGCTTCATAGATGAAAAGCTAGCACACAGATGGCAATTTGGGAAGGGTATGCTATCATCATGGCGTGGATATGGAAAGGATCGGGGGGCCGTTCATCCTGGCTCCCCTTGCAGGATACACTGACAAGGCATTCAGGGAGATTGCCCGCTCCCTTGGCGCCGATGCGGCTGTCACAGAGATGGTCAGCGCAGAGGGGCTGGCACGGAATGGGGAAAAGACAAAAGCGCTTCTTGAACGCTTTCCCGGAGAGGACAGGCTCATCATCCAGATATTCGGCCCTTCCGATGATCCTGTGCGGAGGGCGATGGACAATCTCCTGGAATACAACCCCACAGTCATCGATATAAACTGCGGCTGTCCTGTGCCGAAGGTCGTCAAGACAGGTGCAGGCTCTGCGCTGATGCACAGCCCTGAGATGATTGCCCGGATGATAAAGGCAATAAAGGAGCGTACCAGGATACCTGTATCAGTGAAATTCCGCCTTGGATGGGACTCGGAATCGATAAACTATCTTGCCTTTGCCGATGCCGCCGCCGAAGCGGGGGCGGAGATGCTCACCCTCCATGCCAGAACAAGGGCACAGGGATACAGCGGAAAAGCCGACAGGAACGCATTCATGGAGCTTTCAAAACACTTCAGGGGATCCGGCGTGCTTCTCTTCGGATCCGGTGATGTATTCACCCCGGAGGACGCAGCTACCCTCATCGATGACTGTGGTCTCGATGGCGTGATGTTCGCAAGAGGAGCCATCGGCAACCCATTCATATTCAGGGAAACGAAAGCCCTCATGGAGACAGGACACTACGGGAAAGCAGGGCTCGAGGAGCGTATCGCCACTGCAGAGCACCACCTTTCGCTGATGGTGCGGTACTTCGGGGAGAATGTTGGCTGCAGGGAGATGCGGAAGCACCTCATGGCTTACATCAAGGGAATCCCCGGCAGCGCGAGGGCAAAGGATGCAATAGCCGTCGCCATAACCGAAGAAGAGATGAGGAAGGCGCTTTCCACCCTCCTCCGATGAAGTGAGAATCCAAGCCAGGCAACGGAAACAAGGACAAATCCAATCGTCTTGAGAAACTCATTGCTGACAGGAGCGGAATTACATCGAGCGGTTCCGCACTCAGGATCTCCCAGCCGAGGCTCTGAAGAGCGGGCTCTATGGGAAGAACTGGGGCCTCCTGAGCTAGAACATGATTCATTCAAGCCGAGAGCAACGATGCATAGCGAAGGACACAGCGGAACTGCGGTGGTGTTGTGTTCCCAGGGCCTTGATGGAATAAGGCTTGCACGATATCCGATCCAGATGGGAATGTTGAGAGGTAACAGAGGTCTTTCCCGTTATAACGAAGCCTTGATCAGCACATCCTTTTCGAAGAATGCTGCTCCGTAGAATAGCACTGTCCTGTACCCATCAAGGTCTTTCCCGTATTTTCTGCTGCCTGACTGCTGAAGAGCCTTTTCTGCCTCCCCTGGCATCGATTCCTTTGAAAGAGAACGCTTTATCTCGAATACCGCGGCCCTGCGGTTACTCTTGTCGAGAACAATTATGTCAGCTCTTCCCGTACCCGTTTCCCTGTTCGATTTTACAATATACCCAGCTCCGGAGAGAAGCCCCGCCAGGAAGGCGTGGTAATAGTCCTCTCTGTAGTCATAGTAGCTTATCGTATCAAAAAGATACTGCGATATGATCTCAGACAGGGCTTGCGTATCCCCGGCCCACAGAGCATCGTACAGCTCCTTCCTGCTGCTCTTCATGATCTTTGCCGAGAACCACTCGTCGACTGATGCCGCGAAGAGCCTCCGGAGCTCCTCATTCGGGAGCCTGAGCTCGTTCTCTTCATTTGCATCATATTCACCTGCGAGCGTGAGGTATCCAGTCATGAGGAACAAGCTCCAGATGTTATCAGGCGATGAATAGAGGTTGCTATAGGTCAGCGTCTCATTTATCTTCTTCCATATGGTTCTGCCTTCTATAAGTGCGGAATAATCATCTCCAACCTCCGCGTCTGTCATATCTATCAGGCGTCTTATTGCTTCGTTGCCGCTGGAATTCACCCAATAATTCTCAGGCTTCGCGTCTTTGTCTGTCTGGAGCTTCCTCACATATGAGATGACATCCCATGGCGTGTAGATGTTGATACCGCCGATCGAATAACCGTCATACCACTTCCTCATGATGTCCGCCTTGTCCTCAAGGCCCACATCATGGAGGAGCTTCAAGACCTCATCCTCGGTGAATCCGAATGCAGATGCATATTCTTTTCCGGTCACTGAATATACCATAAGATTATTCAGCCCTGTGAAGAGGCTTTCCTTTGATATCCTCAGGCAGCCAGTGAGTATTCCTTTCTCCGTATAAGGGCAGTCTTTCAGTACCGAGAGGAACATCGTTCTCACGATGTCGAGCATTTCTTTGTAGTAGCCGTTCCTCTCAGCCTTATCGAGCGGTACATCATATTCGTCAAGAAGGATGATAACCCTTCTGCCATAGTGTCTGTATAGGAGTCTTGCAAGAAGGCGCAAAGACTGACTCATCTCATCAACCGATGCGGATCCATCCAGCATCCTTCTGAAGATTTTCTCATCGCCATCCAGCATTTCGCCGTCCAGCAGGAACGCGTATGACTGGAAAAGCTCAAGGAGCTGAGTCCGCAGCTTGCTGACTGCTGAGCCGAAATTCAAACCGTCTATGTCCTTGAAAGTCAGAAAAATCACAGGATATCTGTTCATCCAGTTCTCTACAGTCTCGCTGTCATTCATAACCTCAAGACCGTCAAAGGTATCCCGGCTGTTTTCTCGTATGTCGAAAAACGCACTGAGCATAGACTGGAATGTGGTCTTTCCAAAGCGGCGCGGGCGCGTGAACAGGATGGAGACGGCACCTTCCCTAACGATTTGGCTGATGTTATCTGTCTTGTCAATGTAGTAGCTTCCATTTTCTCTTATTGCCCTGAAATCCGTCTGTCCTACTGGAAGTGTCAGCCTCTCCATATACGTCTCTCCTGCAAGTGATTATATAGCACCTTCACATGGATGGGCAAAGGCATAGGCAACGAGGCAGACTAAAAGCCCTTAAGAAGGATTTACACTTTGCTTATGTGAAGAAATGACTGAGACAGAGAATATGGCAACATACAGTATCCGATGGAATCAATGCCAAAACATTCATGATGGAGAAATATCCTCAGTATGTGAAACCCACATATGAAGCATGCCCGTCATCGAACAGCCCCCTCTTCCCAAGGAGAATGGAATACTGTTCTGAAAAACAATGCCAGGCATACGTGTACGCCTGATACTCCGTAGCGGTGCACTTGCTTTGTCATTTGATATCCACCCTCCCGCACTAGCGATTTCCTTTGCTTTTCAGATTCCGGTATAGTAGCATTTCAATCAAAGGAGACAATCAATGCGCGTTCTACTGCTGGGGTCTGGAGCAAAGGATCATGCTGTTGCATGGTGGTTCAGCAAGAGCTGCTATATCTCCGGGCTCTTTGCTGCACCGGGAAATCTTGCCACGGGACGATTCTGCACGAATCTGCCCGATGTTGACCCGTCAGATCCCGTTGCTGTATATGAGGCGTGCAGGGAGAACCGCATCGATTTCGTATTCATCGGAACAGAGCTTCCGCTGTTCACTGGTGTCGTGAAATACCTCAACGAAAAAGGGATAAGGACATTCGGTGCGCCGGAAGGATCGGTGAAGATGGAAGGAGACAGATCCTTCTCAAGGGCATTTACGCGCCGCCACAACATCCCCATACCCCATAGCTCGCTTTTCGGGGATATCGAGGGGCTTTCAAAGTACCTTGAGCGTCATAGCGGCGAATACTTCACGATCAAGAGCAACTACATGGCCCCGTCAAGGATCATGCTCTCCTCCGATGACACAGGCGCTCTCATCGACTACTCACGCACCCTCTTCGAGAAGGGACCTGTTCTCCTTGAGGAGTTCGTGAAAGGCACGCCAGCCAGCTGCTCCCTCCTTCTCGACAGGAATGGTTATCTCATACTTCCCATCACAAGCGACTACACCAGGAAATCCAGCGATGACAATACCCCTACAGGCGGTATGGGAGCGCTCTGCCCTCTCCCCATACTCGATGAGATAAAGGAGAAGGTCACTGAAAGGATCATAAAGCCGACACTCTATGGCATGCAGGTCGAGCAGCTTGCCTATAAGGGCATACTGACACTCTCGCTGATGATCACCGATGACAAGGAACCATATCTTGTCGATTACCACGTCCGTTTCAATGATCCATCAGCACAGGCGATGATACCTATCATCAATACGGACATCATCGAGATACTGAGCGCGATGGAAGAGGACAGGGTAAGCTCAATCGAGCTCTCCACAACCGACGAATGCACAGTTGCTGTCGTCCTTGCATCCGAAGGCTACCCGATGCACCCTGTCATAGGGAAGGAGATCAAGGGCCTGTCCTCGATGTTCCTTGAACCGCTCAATGAAGGGCCGATCGTATTCTGCGGTGCGATACAGGAAAAGGATGGCAAGGCCATCACAACCGGAGGAAGGAACCTCACCATCGTCGGAAAGGGAAACAGCATCGGTGAAGCGAACAGGAACGCGTACGACCTGATCAAGCGCAAGAACTTCCCAGATCTCTGGTACAGGGATGACATCGGGAACGCTTACTTCTTCTGAAATGCGGAACGGGGCCTTGAAGCCCCGTTTGTGATCCATTCAAATCAAAATCCATCCGTAGCGGCTATTGCCTTGGTCTCCTGAACTCATACATCAGTATGCCCGCGGCAACAGACACATTCAGTGAGTCGATATGGCCTCTCATCGGTATTGACAGGATGTGATCGCAGTTCTTCCTCACAAGCTGCGAGATGCCATCGCCTTCAGAACCCATCACTATGGCAGTGCGCTTCGGGAACGAGACAGTATAGCTGTCCTCTCCTGACATATCCGCGCCATAGATCCAGAAGCCATTTTCCTTGAGTGTCCTGATCTCCCTGGAGAGATTCGTAACAACGGAGAGAGGCACATACTGGGCAGCTCCGGAAGAGACACGGATAACAGTCTCATTGGCCTGCACAGAACGCCTTTCGGGAATAAGCACAAGGCTTGCTCCGAACTGATCTGCAGAACGGAGGATCGCACCGAGGTTATGGGGATCCGTGATACCGTCAAGGATCAGGACAAGCGCCTCATCATCCTCCCCAAGCGATGCACAGAACTCCTCAACACTCGTCTCAATCAGCCGGGAGGCACCACGCCTCGGCCCTCCAAGATCGAGAAGAGCACCCCGCAGGTCAGAACCAGGCATCATCCGCTGAAGCTCCTCCTTCGAGAGCTTCTTGACGGCAACCTTGCCGGTCAGCTTCGCCTCCCTGACAAGCGCCTCTATCCTCTCTCCTCCCTGACGCTGCACGAAAAGGGTTGAACCCATCCCCGCCTTCTTCAGCGCCTCCTCAATGGCATGATGCCCATAGACCTTCTCACCCATTAATCCTGAAACTCCATTGGTGTCGGGCTATCGCTTTCCTTCAGCTCTCCCGCCAGCTCCTTCATAAGCGACTTCGCCTTCATCGACAGACGGCGAGGTGTCTCTACCATTATACGGACATACATGTCACCGCGGGAGGATCCGCGTGGCGACGGGATTCCCCTGCCCTTCACGCGAAGCATTGTCCCGGACTGGATGCCGGAAGGCACATCCATCTTGATGTTCACCCCATCGACTGTCGGAATGAGGATTGATGCCCCCAGTGCCGCCTGTGTGATGGAAACAGGTATCTGAAGATAGACATCATTGCCTTCCCTGACAAAATAACGATCTGGACGGACAGATATGAAGAGAACAAGATCGCCATCTGCACCGCCATTCGTTCCCGCGTCCCCCTTTCCACGCAGCGTGAGGCGCGATCCGTTATCGACACCAGCAGGGATATTCACCATCAGCTTCTCGCGCTTGCTGACAGTACCTGTACCATGGCACGAGGCACAGGGATTCTCTATGACATAGCCGGATCCGCCGCAGTTGCGGCATGTGGATGCCATCTGGAAGAAACCATTGCCGCTTGTGACGCGCCCGGTACCATGGCATGTCGGGCATGTCTTGCGACCTGTTCCGCCCGTACCGCCGCAGCTGTCGCACTTCACCTTATGGCTGAAGGAGATCTCCTTCTTGCACCCATTCACGGCATCTGTGAAATCAATGGTTATATCATAGCGAAGCGATGCGCCAGGCTCACCATAGCTGCCGCCTCTCTGCTGTGCCCTTCCACCACCGAAGAAGGAGGAGAAGAAATCAGAGAATCCAGCACCGCCGAATATATCCGAGAAATCACGATAGACATTCGAGTAATTACCAGCCGCTCCACCCTGGAAATCATTGACCCCGCTGAAGCCGAACTGATCGTATGCGCTCCGCTTCTTCGGATCAGAGAGCACCTCATAGGCCTCGCTCGCCTCCTTGAACCTCTCCTCGGCATCCTTGTCATTCGGATGCGTATCAGGATGGTTCTGCAGCGCGATCTTCCTATATGCCTTCTTTATTTCCTCTTCTGTCGCGGTCTTGGATACTCCAAGCACCTCGTAATAATCCCTCTTAGCCATAACTCCCCTCTTATACGGCAGAAAGCAGCATGTTGTCCATGCTGCTTCCGCTCAATTTCCGAAGAGCCCGATCACTTGACCTCTTCGTAGCTGGCATCCATCGTGCCATCATCGTTCTTATCCGACGATGCGGCTCCCTGGCTGCTGCCTGAGGCACCCGCACCGGCATTGCCGCCCTGCTGGCCAGCATTCTGCTGCGCTGCCTCATATACCTTCTGGCCAAGCTCCATCGAAGCCTGCTGGACCTTCTCCGTCTTGCTCTTCAGCTCCTCGGCTGTCGCATTGCTGTTGGCAAGTGCATCCTTGAGCTCCTGAAGCGCGCTCTCGATCCTGCCTCTCTCGTCGGCAGAGATCTTGTCACCATAATCCTTGAGGGCCTTCTCGGTTGCATAGACAACGCTCTCGCCGTTGTTCTTCGCCTCAATCGTGTCCCTGGCCTTCTTGTCCTCAGCAGCGTGGGCCTCGGCATCCTTTACCATCCTGTCGATCTCCTGCTCAGAGAGGCCGGAGGAGGACTCGATCCTTATCTTCTGCTCCTTGCCCGTTCCAAGATCCTTTGCGGAAACATGGACGATGCCGTTTGCATCGATATCGAAAGTGACCTCGATCTGCGGCACTCCGCGCGGTGCGGGAGCGATGCCCTCGAGATTGAAATTTCCAAGCGTCCTGTTCTGGGAAGCAAGCTCACGCTCACCCTGGAGAACATGGATGGAAACCGCAGTCTGTCCATCGCTTGCCGTCGAGAAGATCTGGCTCTTGCGTGTAGGGATTGTCGTGTTCCTCTCGATCAGCTTCGTGCATACACCACCGAGCGTCTCGATACCGAGTGAAAGCGGAGTTACATCAAGAAGAAGCACATCCTTGACATCACCCTTGAGGATACCGCCCTGGATTGATGCACCGACTGCAACGACCTCATCAGGATTGACTCCCTTATGCGGCTCCTTGCCGAAGAGCTCCTTTACAAGAGCCTGTACGCACGGAATCCTTGAAGAACCTCCGACGAGGATGACCTCATCGACGCCCGAAGCGGAGATGCCAGCATCGCGGAGTGCATTCTCGCACGGAATCCTTGTCCTCTCCACAAGCGGAGCGATCATCTGCTCGAACTTAGCCCTTGTAAGCTCCATCTGAAGGTGCTTAGGACCAGTTGCATCAGCAGTGATGAACGGCAGGTTGATGGTGGTCGTCGTAGAGGAGGAAAGCACGATCTTGGCCTGCTCTGCAGCTTCCTTCAGCCTCTGGAGCGCCATCTTGTCCTGCGAAAGGTCGATGCCTGTGTTCTTCCTGAAGTCAGCGACCATCCAGTCGATGATCACCTGATCGATATTATCTCCTCCAAGATGGGTGTCACCATTGGTGGACTTCACCTCGAAAACCCCGTCACCCAGCTCAAGGATGGAGATATCGAAGGTACCGCCGCCGAAATCGTAGACAGCAATCGTCTCCTCCTTGTCGGACTTATCCTTACCAAAGCCATATGCAAGTGCAGCGGCTGTCGGCTCATTGACGATCCTCTTGACCTCAAGGCCAGCGATACGTCCAGCATCCTTTGTCGCCTGGCGCTGTGCATCGTTGAAGTATGCAGGAACTGTGATGACAGCCTCAGTTACCGGCTCGCCAAGATAATCCTCTGCAGTTTTCTTCATCTTCTGCAGGATGATCGCGGAGATCTCCTGAGGTGAATACTCATGTCCCCTGATGGAGACCTTTATCTCGTCATTGGCACCAGATACAACCTTGTACGGCACCATCTTGATCTCTTCCGAAACCTCATGGAACTTCCTTCCCATGAATCTCTTGATGGAATAGACAGTGTTCTCAGGATTCGTGACCATCTGGTTCTTTGCGGGCTTTCCCACAAGGCGGTCAGTATCGGTGAATCCAACGACGGACGGCGTCGTCCTGTCCCCTTCGCTGTTCGCGATAACAACAGGCTCATTGCCTTCCATCACGGCAACGCAGCTGTTCGTAGTTCCAAGGTCTATACCTATGATCTTTCCCATTTTATCTTCTCTCCATATTCAGTCTTGAAAGCTATTCCGGAGCCCAGGCTCCGTATCCAGAGGTAAAATAATAAGCGGCGGGTTTATCGTCAATTGCCTTTCGGCTTTCCCACGACAACCTTTGCGGCCCTTATCACCTTGCCATGGAGCTTATAGCCCTTGAGGAATACCTGGATGACCTTCTCCTTGTCGATATCATCCATCTCCTTCATCATGCATGCCTCCATATCAGAAGGATCGAAATCCTCACCATCTGGCGAGAACGCCTCAAGGCCCCAGTTGTTCTTCAGTATCGTGTGGAGCTGGTCCTCAACCATCACGACACCTGTTTTTATCGTATCGAAGTCCTTTGATGTCTCTGCCGCCTCGATAGCACGCGAGAAGTTATCAAGCGGATCAAGAAGATCACGGATAAGAGCCTCATTTGCATACTTGACCGCATTCTCCTTCTCCTGCCTTAGACGCTTCTTGTAGTTCTCCGTCTCTGCCGCCTCGCGGAGTTCCTTGTCCTTGAGATCGGCAATGGTCTCCTCGAGCTCCTTCACCTTAGCGCGGAGAAGCTCTGTTTCAGAAACCTCTTCAGCTGCAGTCTCCGCCGCATTCTCCTGCTCTCCGGCAGTCTCCTTCGATTCCTCTTCCTTCCTGATTTCCTCTTCAGCCATTCCTGAGCCTCTTCTATTCTTCTTCTTTTTCATTTGTCAGCATGCCAAAAGGGCACAAAGGAAAGTTAACAACAGTAAGGGAAATGGTCAAACACCAATGCATCCACCCCGAAGGATGGATGCAGATTGGCTGGATCAAACAAGATCAGAAGTAGCGGATGCCGTAGGGGCTACCGAATGAGATATTCATATCAAATGTAATAGATCCAGAATTCAGCACCCAGCATGATTCAACATCCCTTTCTGTTGAGCTAATAATACGATTTATCCTTTCAGGAAAGAGCAATGTTTCATCAACACTGGGAAGATACCAATCATCATAGCCATTGATTTCGGCATGATAAACAGCTTCAGCAATACTTACGTCCACCAAATAACCCCCTTCCTTTTCTGAATAAACATTACCGGCCCTCATCTCAACAAGAAGTTCAGTATTCCTCTTTCCTTCTCCTATTCCAGAGCGAGTGCAATCATATTCGTTGTATGTCTCTGTGCCATTCACGAAAAGATTTGGCCCATAAGGATCAGTCCGATAATATCCCATACGAAATGAATCAGGAGTATTGCTGAATGTGAATTCAGGGGTGTCTCCAGATGTTGATGTCTGATCAACCATGCCAGGGCTTATCTCAATGAATCTCCAGCCATCAGCACCAGCAGAATCATTGTCATAGATGATCCGTCCACCAGCAGGGCCCTCAATGCCGCTGAATAGGTCAATGGCTCTTATCCCAGAACAGTTGCCATCGGCATCCTTCAGCTGTAAAAATACAGATTCAGACTGCAATATGCTTTCCACTTCTTCAACACTAAGTGAGTAATCAATCGAAGAAGCAAAGGGCTTCCACGCTGCTTCGGAAATGGCATTAGGATCAGTAGAGATCCTGTATTCCGCAATATCCTTTCCATTCATGCATTCAACATCAATGTGGAGCCGTCCCGGAGTGATTGAATAGCCATCATCAATCTTCGCATATGCCTCCCCATCCCATTCAGCTGTGTAGGCAATATATGCATCACCTTTATAGCCAGCATATTCATTCCTGTCCTTCAGCCACCCATCATAGACGACCTTGGTCAGATTGAAGTCATCATAGAAATCCTCGATGAATGACAGATTCGCATCCTCACTGCTTGCCTCAAGCTCACGGGTATTCGTATACCCCCAGAAGTTGAAGCGGAAATCGTGTTCAGTTGTCGAGATTCTTGAGAAATCAGTCGAAACATTATCAAGGTCATTGAAGGAGACTCTGATTGGAATAGAATAATCGGGACGATTCTCCAAGAGTCTTAATTCAGTATCAGCAAAGTCGTTTGCAAACATCTCAGTCTCTAATCCAAGCAACTCAAGCTCAATACTTTCGCAATCTTCAAATGTATTCGATTCAAGCAGGAAATAACCACCAAAGCCTCTCTGCTCGATTGAAAAAACATCAAACCCCCGAATCAGATTATCGGCAATAATGTATTGTGGTACGTATTCATTGAATTTAATGGATGAAGAATCACCAGAAGCAGAAATCACATTGCCTACAAGATACAGATCCTTATTTTCGCCATATATGTCAGAGAAAAGGTTGGCTGTAACCGAACATCCAACGATCATCGAATCCCCAGAGATACGAACATCACCAACCACCTCCGAATCCTTCAGGATGCCTGAGAACTCACTCAGTGCCTCTCCTTCTGATGTGATCCTTGAATCAGTCACGAAGAGGTTGCCGGAGATACCTTCTACCGGATCGAGCATCAGCACGTGTTCAAGGATACTGCCGCTCTGGTAAACAGGATCATACTCCGATCCCGAATAAGTAACATCGCTCACGCCCCGAATGCCAAGCCACTTGCCTTCACCCGCATCCGCACCGCGCATCGATATCGGCTCAGCTTCAGTTCCTCTTGCACTGAGCGTACCTTCCACCTGAATGCAGTAAGGCCCTATGAAGATGACATCGGCACCTGGATCGACAGTCAGCGTATCCCCTTCCTCGACAAGGATGTCGCTTTCAACAAAGTATGGTCCCTCTTCCTTCGTCCAGTGGAGATCATCCCCTTTGAGAACCCCACCGACAGTCCTCTTCTGGTCTGTCAGCTCTATTGAATCACTCTTGATCTCAGAAACATTGCCAGCTTTGTCAAACACCCTTATGTAGACGTTCTTGATGCCATTGACTTCCTCAAGTTCCCGCTCAAAGACAGCATAGTAGTCCTCGTAATCGACAGGGGTATCGAAATCAGTGTCAAAGAACACCTGCATCTTATCAAGGCCGCTGCCCTCGTCATTTGCATCAATCCCAATCGTGACAATCCTGCTGACAGATGTATTCGCACCATCATTGATTGTCACGCTGCTGAGAACAGGAGCTGTTGTATCCACAAGTGTGAAATCCTCCACTTCCCTTGTGGCAAGCGGCTCAAGCCCTGTGATAACCGTACTCTGGTTATCCCATCCATCCTTGCTGAATGTGACAGTATGGGTACCGGTGGAGATCAGATTCCCAATGTAGTAATAGCCGGTGGAATCAGTGACAACGGAAAGCTCCCCATCCACCCCTTCTGTCGTGACCGTCACCTTTATTCCCGCATGATAGCTCATATCCTCAAGATAGACATGACCTATGATGTTGGAGGAATTCGGAATCATCATAATCGTACCGAGATCACAGACTGGTGAAGCTGAGACTGTGAACTGATGCTCTGCACGCGGTGTATTCTCACGCTCCGCTATCAACTTGTAGTCTCCGACAGGAACATGCTCAAAGCGGAATCCGCCGCTCTTGTCAGTCACCACACTGAACTGCGTATTCTCAAGATAGACATGGACACCATCATCATCAGCGGCTGCAACATCGATGCGCCCGGCAACAGGAACGGCGATTGCCTTGAGTTCGCTGTCAGGCACAGAGAATGTACCATTCGTAAGAACCGTGATTGTCTCCGCAATGGTAACGCTATCGAAATCATCACGGCTGTATCTGATACCGCCAGGATAATTCGCAGATGGCACAGAAAGCTCCCAGCTTCCATCATCTGCAGTCTCTGTGGAATAACTGGTGCCGACAAGCTCCACAAGTATCCCGCTATGGTCAGCATACCCCTCAAGCCTCGCTATTCCGCTGATCCTGCCCTTATCCACAATGAGCGTCACGGGATCAAGGATATGCTCCCCTTCCCCTGTTATATCGACACTTTCAAGAGTGACGGTACCAAACCCCCTTGCACTCAGGGTGATGATATATTCGCCTGGCTTCATGCCGACAAGGGAGAAGCTGCCCTCCGAATTGGAAAGAGCGGAATAGATCAGGCCGTGATCCGCGACAGAGGTTGCCGTTATCGTGACGCCAGCATAATCAGAGAGCGTCTCAAGCGTGACAGTTCCTGAAACGCTCCTCACCCCGGCTTTGAGCGTGAGAGCATCCAGCGTCACATCAGAAGCGGGTGCCACCGCGATATCCTCGATCACAGCAGAGACATAGCCATCCTTCGAGATTGTCAGGTCATATGTCCCGGGGACTACGGAACTGAATACGAAGCTGCCATCCTGCCCAGTCGTCACAGTCCTGCTGTTTGTATCATTCTCCAGGAGAAGAAGGATTCCCTCATGGCTCGCGGCTCCTTCAAGCGTCACTTTGCCGCTTACTACCGCAGAGCTTCTCTTCAAAGTCACATCATCCATCTGGTACGATCCGCCAAGGCTCACGTTGACGATGGTTGGCGACGATGAGATATACCCGCTCATCGAAGCAGAGACAAGGTACTCAGCCTCCTTTTCGATCCTTATGGCAAATGTGCCATCTGCACCGGTTACGCCAGTATAGCTGACAGCGTCATCAAGATTGATGCTTGAAGCGGTGACAGTGATGCCGGAATGCACATCGCTGCCGCTGATAAACACCTTGCCTAGAACATAGCCATAGGCCGCAGCAAGGGAAGCATTGACAGATGATGATTCCCCTGCCGTGACTGATACGCTCTCCTTGACGGTTGTGTAACCATCCTTCATGAATGAGATGGTATATGTTGCCGGAATGACATTGGAAAGGATGAATGCGCCATCCTCACCTGTCTGGATTGAATAGCTGTATCCTTCGCTCTCCGCAAGTATTGTAACATTCTGAGGCACATTTCCATCAGTAAGGGTGACGCTTCCCTCGATGGTGCCTCCCGCTGAATCGATTGTCACAAAAGGAACATCCGTAATGGCGGGAGACTTCACTTCTATATCCTTCAGGATGGCATTCTGATAGCGGCTGTCATTGGGAACGAAGCGCAGCGTGTAGATACCATCGGAGAGGTTGCCGATTGTGTACCTTCCGCTCTCATTGCTCGTCGTTGTGCTGCTGTTCGTCGCATCGTTCTGGTCAGTTGCTGTGACAGTGACGATAGGGAGCTCTGCACCTGTGAATCCTCGGAAGATGACACTGCCGCTGATAGCGCCCACATCAGGGACAAGAACCACATCGGGAACAGTGACTGTATTCTCTTCCTTTTCCTCGTCGATATGAAGCCATATATCTGTCTCATAATGCGTGGAATAGCCATCATGCATGAAAGCGACCCTGTATTCCCCTTCAGGGACATTGGAAATCGTCCACGCTCCGCTTCCGTCGGTCTTTGCCATATATGATGAACCGGGGATGAATACATCGATGCCTGTGAATTCGCTTTCTCCAGAAAGAGTGACCCTGCCGGTAAGCGATCCCAGTGGCTTCATGGTCACGATACCGGCATCTCCGCCTTCGCCTTTATCAGCATAGACATCATCCTTCTTGCCGCCATAATGCCCAAGATGAAGGCCATTGTCTCCCACCTTCCTTGTGACCGTATTGCCGAATGGCTCTGTAGAGAAATAGAGAGTATATGGAACATCCTCCTTGAGCCCGGTGATCACGAAGCTGCCATCTTCGGAAGCCGTATATTGATTGCCTGTCTGTCCGACCTGGATGAAGATATCAGAAGGAGAGACGCCACTATCCTCTGGCACCATCACCCGCCCTTTGATAGTGGGTGTCTGGAAATCCTGCTCCGTTATGCTGTCATTGCATGACGCAAACAGTGAAACAAGGATAAGGATGAGAACAACAAAGGAAATCCCGGATATTCTTACACGCATAGCTCTACCCCCCAGAGAATACAGAATAGAAAGTATTGCGCAATAGAAGATTATTCAATAGCAGGATACAATATTCCCATGAACATCACAGTGCTTGACGGCTATGTCCTCAATCCAGGGGACCTTACATGGGAAGGCTTCGAGAGCCTTGGGAATCTGACAGTCTATGACAGGACAGCTCCGGAGGATGTGATTCCGCGTTGCATCGACAGCGAGATAATCATCACGAACAAGGTTCCGTTCACAAGGGAGATAATGGAAGCCCTGCCTAAGCTGAAGTACATCGGAATCACTGCAACCGGCTACAACATAATCGATATCGAAGCCGCGGCAGAGATGGGAATCACTGTCACCAATGTCCCAGAATACAGCACCGAAGGAGTCGCGGAATCCGTATTCGCGCACATCCTCGCCTTCACACACCGTGTCGAAGAGCACTCAGAGCGTGTCAGGAATGGCGAATGGAGCGCTTCTGGCTCATTCTCCTATGCCTGCTATCCTCTGATGGAGCTCTATGGCAAGAGACTTGGGATCATAGGCATGGGACATATCGGGATGAGGACAGCGGAGATCGGGGCTGCGTTTGGTATGGAGGTTGTTTACTTCACCCGCACTCAGAAACCAGAAGCTGAAGAGAAGGACTTTATCCCTCTTCCGCTTGAAGAAGTCCTCTCCACCTCCGATTTCATCTCGCTCCATGTACCGGAGACAAAGGAGACAAGGGGGATGATCAGCAGGGAACGCCTCAGCATGATGAAGAGAAGCGCCATCCTCATAAACACTGCCAGGGGCGGTCTTATAGACGAGGATGCGCTCTGTGAGGCACTCAGAAGCGGCACGATTGCAGGCGCTGGCCTTGATGTCATGCGTGAAGAGCCACCGAAAGCCACTTCAGCGCTTATCGCCCAGAAGGAATGCATCATCACCCCGCATATTGCCTGGGCAGCAAAAGAGACAAGGACGAGGCTGATGAACAACACCCTCGATAACCTTGTCTCCTTCCTGATCGGCACGCCGAAGAATACAGTCAGGCCCTGAGTCAGCTCTCATCATCGCCGAGGTCGACTTCCTCGACGTTGCCTGTGAAGATATCATCGGGGAACTCCTCGATCATGTCCTCTGGCTTGCGGCGCTCCTCCTTCTTCGGAGCCTCCTCTACAGGGGGCTCTTCCTTTGCCTGTGGTTCCGCCTTCCTTCTTTCCTTCTCGAGATTCGCGATCTGCAGCTTCAGGCGGACAAGCGCAGCTTCCTCGCTGATCCTCGCGCTCTTGGATTTCTGCATATCATCATTGAGACGCTCCAGCTCCTTGTTCCGCTCCTCGATCTCCCCATCCATGCGCCCGACATCCTGCTGAGCGGAAAAGAGCTCTTCACGTGATGCGGTGATCTTCTCCTGAAGCTCCTGAAGCTGCTCCTCTGATGCCTTTATCTTCCTATCAAGCTCCTGAAGCCTCTCGACGGAATCCTGGATCCTCTCCTGCTCTCCCTGCGTCAGCAGCGTGATCGTCTCCCGTGTATCATTGATACGATCAGCAACAGCTCTGATGAACGCATCGGAATCGCTCTTTATGCGCTCATAGCGCTGGTTCACGCCCTCCAGCATCTGGGCAAAGCTCTTGGATACAGCATCGCGGGAAGCCTCAATGAACGAACTTCTCTCGCCATCAAGCGCAATACGGGCCGCCTCGATATTCCTGATGCCCTCAGCCACAGCCTTCGAAGCATTATCCTCTGCCTCGCTGCAGCTTGCGCGGAGCGATTCGGAGGAAGTCTCAAGCGAATGCTTCTCAGCCTCCACACGCTCAGCGATTGACGCCGCTATATTCTCAAGCTCAGCCTTCTTCCCTTCAAGGAACGCCTCTGCATCAGCTTCCTGCTCCTTGATCAGAGCGCCGATGCGCCCAGAAAGGGCATCCGCGTTATCTGAAAGATCCCCTTTCCTCTTCTCGATCTCATCAGCACTTGATGCCGAAAGCTCCTCAAGGGCCTTCCGGGCGGAAGCAATCGCCTCCTCCGCAGCAGAGGAAGCCGCTGCAGCGGATGCCTCGACAGATTCCCTGAAGGAGGCAGCAGCAGCCTCTCCTTCTCCCTTGATGCCATCGCGGAGCGAAGAAAGAGAGGAAACTGACTCCTCAAGCTCCTTGCGGAATGCCTCCAGGCTGTCCTTGCCATCTTCGAGGCTTTGCATGATGCTGCTCCGCCTGTTCTCCGTATCGATCGTGCAATCCTCCGCCTTCTTCATCTCGCTATCGGAGAATGCCTTGAAATCCATCCTCTCCTGCGTGACGAATGAAGCGAAAAGCTCCTTGGCACGTTCAATCTGATCCCTGAAGGAAGCAAGCATATCCTGGTTATCGCTCTTCTGCATCTCAGCAGCGCTCTTCAGGCTCTCCTGAGTGGATGCAACGAGCCTGACGTACTCAGCCTTGAGATCCTGCAGCTGGTTGAGGCTCCTCTCCGCCTCCGCACGGAAGCTGTCCATCCTGTCATTGACAGCCTCGACCTTGCGCACTTCCTGCTGTACGGCAGAGATCCTTGCCTCCGCCTGATCCGTTGATATCCTCAGCTTCTCAAGTGCCGTCTTGTATTCAGCGCACACCGCCTGAAGGGCCGAAAGATCCTCCTGATAATCAGAAAGCGTCTTCAGCGAATCGCTGATCTGCCTGACCATATCCGCCGCACTGGAGACCGAGATCTCGACATTCTGCTCGCACTCCTTGGATGTAGTCCTCATCCTATCAAGCGTAGCTGCTGCCTCCGTACGGAATGCAGACTGCTGCATCGTGATCATCTTCGACATCCTGTCATTCCTGATACTGCGCTTTGTCAGCATAGCCACAACGATATCGATCAGCAGTCCTGCAACAAGTATAAGCGCTCCGAAAAGAAGCATATTCGAGTCCATCTGCATAGCACCCCTTTATAGCACCAGATTCCCGAACTCCGCCCAGGAGGAGAAAACGATGCCAGCTTTATTATATACCTCGCCTCTACGTGCGATAAGAGCCGTGTGCATATGAGCATTCGCGGCCCCGTCAACATCCTTGCTGCGGCTGTCCCCGGTATAGAGCGCCTCCTCCGGACGGACACCCAAGGCTTCCAGCATCATCCGGAAAGGTCTCACGGAAGGCTTCAGCGCTCCAAAGTCCTCCGTGGAGGCAGCCCAGTCGATCAGATCCTCAATCCCAAGCGCGATCAGCTTTGTCCCGATAGGGAAATCCGAGAGAGCGGCAAGGATATACCCCTCTCCCTTTGCCTTCTCCAGAGTCTCCCTCAGTCCATCAAAGGGTCTTATCGTTGAGAAAAGCCGTTCCCACGGGCGGCGGAAGATCCTCTCTTCCTTCGATATGAAATACGAGGCATCCCGCCCCGGGTACATCAGGCCGCTCTCCTTCTCCTGAAGCTCCTCCAGGCTGCTGCAGTCCCCCTCCGTGAAACCGACCTCCTTCCGGATCCGTTGCCTCATCGCGTTGTACCTGAGCGCAAACGGAAGATGGAGCGCGGAAGCGATACCAAGGCGGAGCAGCATATCCCTCTTTGGATAGAACGTCCCATCTATATCAAAGCAGAGCGCCTTGATGCCGTGCTCAGAGGCGTATCCCATCACGACCTCCCGGCTCTTTTCTTCTGGCGGGAGTTGCGAACGATGCTCTCAGCCCTCTCACGGGCCTTGCCAGTCCTCGCCTTCCCTCCCGGCTTACGCGAAGTCCCCTTCGCGCCTTTCTTCGGGGCATTCGACGCCTTGATGACCCGCTGTATCTCAGCTTCCGCCTTCGTCGGCCCGTTATCATTGAGGCTTGGATTGCGCCGGCGCTCCCTAAGGGAAATCTCAATCGGGATGTACGTGAAGCCGAAATCACGGCGGATCATGTTCTTCAGGTAAGAGACATATGTATCAGGGAACGCGTGGATGCGATTTACGAAGAAGAGGAAGCGGACAGGGGAAGCGCTGACCTGCGTACCATAAAGCACCTTATAATGACCGGCACTGCCGCGGGGCGGCTCATTGTCTTTTGTCCATTCCTTCAGAGCCGCATTCAGCGCTGATGTGTCGACACGCTTCGTAAGCTGCTTCCATACGCTCCACACCATATCCAGCAGCTTCCCTATATCAATGCCCTTCAGCGCCGATATAGGCATCAAAGGAGCGAAGGAAAGCACGGGGAAGAGGAAGCGCACACGATCCTTGATCGCATCGATCTCATTCGGGATACCCCGCAGGAGATCAGTCTTGTTGAGGACGATTATGACGCCCTTTCCACGGCGTACGATGAGATCCGCGATCTTCTTGTCCTGCTCCGTGATCCCTTCCTGTATATCAACCATCAGGAGGACAACATCCGCATCATCGATCGTCTTGATCGCCCTGTTCACAGAGTAATACTCAACATCCTCCTCCACCTTCGACTTGCGCCGGATGCCCGCCGTATCAAGAACGGTGTATTCCGTCCCCTTATAGATGAAAGTACCGCGCATGACATCACGCGTGGTGCCGGCAATCGGGCTCACAATTGAGATATCGCGGCCAGTAAGGAGGTTCATCAGCGTCGACTTACCGGTATTGGGCTTGCCAAGGATAGCCAGCTTTATCGTCTCCGGTTCCTCTGGCTCCTCTTCCTCCCTCTCCAGATCCAGCATGCCGAGAAGGGAATCCTCAAGCTCCTCGATACCACTGCCATGGGCGGCGGAGATACCGACGACACGCTGGTAGCCATATGAGAAGAAATTCCACACAAGATCATCCCGCCTCGGGTCATCTACCTTGTTCACTGCCAGCACGACTTTGTCCGTATAGGGCCTGAGACGCTCTACAAGCATCAGATCCTCCGCCGTGACCTCTGTACAGTCCATAAGGAAGATGATGGCATCACTCTGCTCAAGGAGGGAAAGGGACTTATCCGTGACAGCATAATCGATGCCTTCCTTGTCCAGCTTCACTCCACCCGAATCAACAAGGGTCACAGCATTGTTGCCAAGAAGCCAGCGCTCAGGGATGGGATCCCTTGTAACGCCTGGCGTCGGATCCGTGATCGCCCTCCTCTTTCCGATAAGGCGATTGAAGAGAGTGGACTTGCCCGCATTCGGCCGCCCTATGATCGAGATAAGGGGAAGATCGGTAGCTATATCCGCTTTGTTCCTGATATCAAGTTTTTCCATTGTTGAATTCCTTTAGAGCCTTCTCTATCGAGGTGGCATCGGGAAGAGAGAGTATCCTATCGGCAAAATCGGCGCAACTCTCCCATTCAAGGCTCCTGATCCTCCTCCTTACCTCCAGCACGGAATGCGCTGTCATGCTCAGCTCATCAAAGCCAAGCCCGACAAGAAGCGGGGCATACTCCGCCTGGCCTGCCATCTCCCCGCACACGGAGACTGTGACACCCTTTGCCTTCGCCGCGTCAACGACATACTTCAGCAGCCTTATGACAGCAGGATGCAGTGGCCTGTAGAGATGAGCAATCCTCTCGTTGCCTCTGTCGACAGCAATCGTGTACTGGACAAGGTCATTCGTGCCGATGGACATGAAATCAACATGATCTGCGAGGATATCAGCAGTGATGGCAGCAGAAGGCGTCTCTATCATCGTGCCGATCTTCATGTTCTCATCGAACGCAATGCCCTCCTTCCTGCAATCTGCCTTCACCTCCTCTAGGTAATCAAGAACCTCCAGAAGCTCCTCCGATCCAGATATCATCGGGAACATCAGGCGGACGGAGGGGGAAAGTGCCGATGCCTTGAGTATTGATACAAGCTGTGAACGGAAAAGATCCTTCCTCTCCATACAGAACCGTACGGCGCGCCACCCAAGGACAGGGTTCTCCTCCTCCCTGGCCATCCCATCAGCCATCTTGTCCCCGCCAAGGTCATATGTCCTGAATGTTACCGGGCCATATCCCCCCATCGCACTGGCAGCCTTTCCGTAGACCTCATCATCGCCATGGAATCCATGGAGCACAAGGAACTCTGTCCTGAAGAGCCCGATTCCCTCAGCCCCAGCCGCGATAGCGCCATCAATGCCTTCCAGTCCCTCGACATTGCACATGAGATGGATCCTGTGCCCGTCAAGCGTCACCGCAGGAAGCGTTGCCTCCTTCTTCAGTTCCTTCTCATTGCGCAGCGCAATGCCCTTACGCGCACGGAAGCTCCGTATGGTCTTTTCATCAGGATCGATGATGGCAATCCCATCCCTGGCATCCATGGCAACAGTAGCACCATCCTCCGTTTCCCCCGAGAAACTCCCAAGTCCCAATATGGCAGGAATCTCATCAGAATGCGCAAGGATAGCGATATGGCTTGTCTGGCTTCCTGAATCAAGAAGAAGGCCCAGAACACAGCTCCTGTCCATCTGCATCAGCTCTGATGGCAGAAGGTAATCAGCAACGATGATCGAAGGCTCTGCCAGGGTTATCGACGAGGAAATGCCGGCAATCGCAGAAAGAAGCCGGTTCTCCGCATCCTTTATATCCGAGATGCGCTCAGCAAAATACGCATCCCCCAGCGCCGCGAGCGCTGCAGTGTATTTCTCTGTCGCAGCCTCCACAGCCCAGGAAGCAGTGTACCTGCCCCTCGTGATGTTATCACGGATAAGCGAAAGGTAATCAGGATCGGAAAGCATGCTCTCATAGACAGAGAGGATATCCGCATCCTCCTTGGTGGAAGGCTTGATCGCATGGAGATCATCCAGCACGCTGCTGCGTGCTTCCTCGAATGCCATCTTCTCCATCTCAGGATCATCGGAAAGGCGATGCTCCACATCAAGCGGCGTATGGCGGAACACAGCCGCCTTCGCAACAACAACACCTGGAAATACCCCTATACCGCTTCTGCTTATCATCAGCATCCATCATCGCACAATTCAGGAAGATTGAGAAATACCAAAAAAGAGGGCATCCCATATGGAACACCCTCTCCTTCACTGTGCTTATCTTCAAAGCCCCCTCTGCATTCAGATTGCAGAGAGCTCTGAAGGCATTGGAATCAGCCTTCTGTACCAGCAGCCGCTGTCGCAGTTACATGCACATTAAGCGTGAATGTACCCTTGTAAGCTGCGGTGCTATCAAGAACTGTATATTCCTTGACCAAGGTCTTGTCCGTATTTTCAAGAGGCTGCTTATATGGAACAGGGTATGTGCCGAAATCAGCAGCATCCTTGGTCAGGATAGAGATTCCTGTAACCGCATCGTTTTCCTTTGTGACGACATAAACAAGATCTCCAGCCGCAGAGTCATCATAATCATACGAAAGAAGCGTAGTCGAATCCGTGCACTTGACTGTATATACACCATCTTCTACGATCAGAGCGGCATCGCCATATTTCACATCTTTCGCACTGAGAGGCTTTGTTTCTGCTGAAATCACCGCATATCCATCATATTCCATTCCATTGACCTCAACAGACGTACCAGCAAGGATCGAGAACAGCAGGGCAGCCTTGTTGACCATAAGATTGCCATCCTCCATCTTCCATGCCTTCTCCCTATAGAAAACGTTCATACCAATGGATACAGCCATCGCATCGTCATCTTCTGCATACTCATGCCCAAGAAGCGTAACACTCGTTACATTCTCTGCTGCTCCAAGATTGACGTACATGTCACTGATTGTGGAAACAGCCTCTGTGATTTTGTCTGCACCAACATAATCGGCTTTGCCATCATTGGAATTTGCGACCTTGTTATGTACAGAAACAAAGTCCTTGAGGAATGCTGTCATCTCAGTATTGACTTCAGCCACATCCCTCTGATCAAGGGCCGGCACAGCAGTTGAATCATCGCATGCCGCAAACATAAACAGCATCATTACCGCAATAAGCATAGAAAGGATTCTCTTCATTCTTTACCTCCAGGAAAACAATCCTTTTCAAAGTTTACCCCCCCCCCGGTAGCTTATCGTCAAGGGAAATCAACCACTTATTCCCTAGAATAATCAAAAGAGGGCATCCCAAAAGGAACACCCTCTCATTGAGCTATGCAATTAATTACAGCCTTGATACGGAATACATCTGCCGCACATCCATCTGATCATTGGAAAGGAGGCTGCTTTCTTTGTTCTCATGATTCCATCTGAATGTACCAATAGCATTGCCTGCAGTCTGTGCCGTGTAGATTATGTCCCCATTACCGCTTACGAAAAGTGAACCATCAAGAAGAGGGTGCTCAACCGTAATTGTCGTTATCTCTTTGGCATTGAAATCCGCCATATAGATTACTTTCTCGCCTTCATTTCCCCAATACACCGCTTCATCCGTGATCTCAGCAGTTGAGAGGGAAGGGAATTCACTTCCATCCGTGAGCCTCATCGTCCTTATGTTGCTGATACTTCCTTCTTCATCTACATCAACAACGGAAAGAAGGGGTTCAACATAGCGATTCTCAGCCCTTATAAGTGTTGTGGTATCACCATTGAAAACAGATACACCGGAATTCTTGTTGTAGTCATGTTCTTCGTTATGTTCTTCTCCCGGCTTCTCCTCAATCAGCGCATACTCTCCCTCACCAGATACAGATACACTCATACCCTCATCTATCACCAGTTTGTATATCCTGAATCCATAATTTCCATCTGACATTTCCAGCTCACGGGCAAAGAGATTTCCACCTACACGGAAGATCATGTTATCAAGAGGAGAACCAGGCTCAAATACGGTTTTCTTTTCCACATTCTTTCCTGTAGCGTCATACACCATCAGATATTGCTCTTTCGGTTCATCTTCCTTAAAATCCTCCGATGATTTGATGAAAACGATATAATCATCGGTATAGACCTCTGCACGTCCTTCTATTGGAGCACGCTCATGATTCACCGCAGTCATATTTGACGGGCTGTCTTTGAGGAACGTCCTGAGCACTCCATCCTTGTCGAGAAGATAGACCCTATTATCTGAATAGGCGATAGCTCCATCCGCAGGCTCATCATAAAAGACAAGGAAGTCATCCCCGCTGTCCGCAGAGAACGGCTCATTCACGAGATAAGCCTCCCCTCTTTCCAAATCTATGAAAGCCGCATTATCATCACGATCAACATCCACGATATCAAGGGACAGCCCTCCAGGGATGAACACAGGAATGCTTTTTACCCTGACAAGCCTGTCAAAGACACAGAGGAAGGTATTGCCTCCTGTCTGGTGGATCGTGACAGAACCATCAGAAGAACCCATTATGACAAAGCTGTTGCCTGAGCGGAATACAATCGGAGAAAAGCCACCATCGGCAGTATACGAAAGATACTCCTCCACATCATCAGATACCGCTCTTGAACCACTCTGGAAACCCGATGATGCAATCTCATTGATCGCACTGGCATCTTCCACAGACAGTGACTGCCTGATCTCTTCAGCAACGGTATCATCAGATTCCGGAACCTGACATGAAGAAAGAACCAGCGGGATAAGAAGGAAAAGCAACAACCTTACCATTGAGAGAGCCCTCCGCAACTCCCCTGAATGCTACCCCCCCCCGTGGAAAATCGTCAAGAAGTGGCTATCAAAAAAGAGGGCATCCCATAAGGAACACCCTCTCCATTGAACCTGCCTCCAAAACATTCCCTGCATTCAAGCAGCAGAGAGTTCTGGATGCAATGTCTTAGGCAGGATCAGTCTCAGTAACAACTGGCCTTACCTCAATGCCAGAATCCTTATATGCTTCCCTTACATCCGCAATATCGGCACCTGCGACATTGGAGAAATCAATATTGGCCTTATCCCAGTTCTCTGTTGCAACAAGCTGGAGGCCAACAAGGTTCTCTGCAGCCACATCAGCACCAAATACGATACCACTGTTGAACTTGACGACATTCAGGGACACATCCGAAGCATTCACATAAATCGGAGTATAGCAATCTGTGAACTCACAGTTCTCTACTTTTCCACCTGTTGAAAGGTTGAGACCGATTGTAACAGAAGCATCAAGTCCTTCATTCTCAGTTGACCAGGTTTCACCCTTGATTGCGCTGTCTTTGAATGTGAATCCTGTTGCACCGACATTGCCAGCTTCAATAAGATAAACACCGGTAGCCTTAACATCAAACTTCACATTGGAAATTGTGACATTTGAAGCTGTGACATTGATGAGATAGCTTGTTCCAAGATCAGCGGGCTTCTTGTTGACAATCATTGAGTGATCATTGCCATTGATTGTCAGACCTTCGACATCAAGTTCGAGCTTATCAGTGATCTCAATATCAGCAGCAAGGGAAATATCTGTCTCACCAGCCTCAATCTTCTCAACGAGCTCATCATAGCTCTTTACGCCTTCTGTTTCACTGGCATTTGGGTCACATGCAGTGAATGCGAAAAGCATCAGAGCAGCAAGAAGCAGGATAGAAATCTTCTTCATAATGTCCTCCTAAATGATTTCTCCCTAAACTTTACCCCCCCCCGGTAGCTTGTCGTCAAGAGAAAATCCACCCGTTGAGCACATCTGCTGCAAGCAGTAGAATACGGGCTATGGTAAAGCAGAAAAGGAAGGGGGATGCATTGCCTAAGGTAATCCTTGCTGCCCTCTTTGCTCTTATTATCGCATCTGCAGCCGCCATTGTCGCTGTGCGTCTGCCATATGTCCGCTCCTATCTGAGGCTGGATGAGCACATCGCGTTATGGAAGGAAGGGCCTGACCAAGGGGCGATGATCAGGGTTCCCCGCATTGTCTATACAGCAGACGGAGAAGAGGCTGTAGAGGATGTCACGCTTCCATCATTCGGACGTGATATACTCCACCTCAGCGCTGAAGCAGCCCTTATCCCAGCGGGAGAAGGCTTTGTATCATATATTCCAGATGGGACAAAACTGATAGGCATCTCAGAAAGGGATGGATATATCTACATCAACCTTACTGATGAAATACGCGATGCAGACAGGATGGCCTTCAAGGAAATAGAGAGGACTCTCGCCCTCTCGGTTGATTTCATTGAGATCAGATTCATGATCAACGGGAAGCTCATCGGGTAAAGCGCTCGATGCTGATGGCCTTTCCCGTGACAGCATCGGCCTCGATCACCACTCCCTGAATATGGGCTGGCCCTGACGCGACCTCGCTCTTCATCGGAAGCTGGGTAAGCTGTCTCTCGATGCTCTTTGCGGGGTCGGAGCCTATCACCGCATCAGTGACGCCGGTCAGCCCCAGATCCGTGATATAAGCAGTTCCCTTTGGAAGTATCTTCTCATCCGCAGTCTGCACATGCGTATGCGTACCTGCAACAGCCGTGACAGCGCCATCAAGCGCAAACGCGAAAGCCTCCTTCTCAAGGGTATCCTCCGCATGGAAATCGACGAAGATGAGCTTCGTCTCCTTCTGGATATCCCTGAGCACCTTCTCAACGCGCTTCACAGGATCATCAATCGGAGACATCATCACGCGGCCCTGCACATTGATCACAGCAAACGAAAAGCCATTCTTCTTCCTGACGGTATAGCCATGGCCGATGCAGGGATCAGGGTAATTCAGAGGACGGAGGATATCCTCGCTGGAATCGAGGATGGGGTATATCTCCTCCTTCTGCCATATATGGTTGCCGCTTGTTATGACATCGGCACCCATGCTCTTCATTGACTGGTAATCGGAGACAGAGATGCCGAAACCGCCAGCGGCGTTCTCACCATTGAGTATGACCGCATCAGCCTTCATCTCCTTCACAAGCGAAGAGAGCCCTACGAAAAGGGCTCCCATTCCTGCGCCTCCGGATACGTCCCCGATCATGAGGACACGGACACGATCCTTCACTTCGCGTACTCCACAACCCTCGTCTCGCGGATGATCGTCACCTTGATCTTCCCAGGATACCTGAGTTCAGCCTCGATGCGATCGGCGATGCCGCGGGCAATCTTCTTCGCACTTTCATCAGAGACAGTATCGCTATTGACCATGATCCTCAGCTCGCGGCCAGCCTGGATGGCAAACGCGTTATCAACACCATCAAAGCCCTTCGCGATATTCTCCAGCGATTCAAGCCTCTTGATATAATTGTCAAGGCTCTCACGGCGTGCGCCCGGACGTGCGGCAGAGATCGCATCAGCAATCTGCACGATAATCGCCTCAGGGCATGACGGATCAACATCGTTGTGGTGCGCGAGCACACAGTTGACGACCCGGGGATCCTCACCAAGCCTCTTGACGAGCTCTCCGCCGAGCTCTGCGTGATTCGCCTCGCTCTCCGTCTCCGCTCCCTTTCCGATATCATGCAGAAGGCCACCGCGCTTCGCGATCTCTGGATCCGCTCCCACCTCAGAGGCAATCATGCCAGCAAGTATCGCGACTTCCTTTGAGTGAAGAAGGACATTCTGGCCATAGCTTGTCCTGAAATGGAGGCGGCCAAGCGCCTTTATGAGCTCAGGCCCCATATTATGGAAGCCAAGATCGAATACGACCTTCTCGCCTTCATCGACGATGATGCGTCCGACTTCCTTGGAGACCTTGTTGACCATCTCCTCGATGCGCGCCGGGTGGATCCTTCCATCCTGCACGAGGCGCTCAAGTGCAACACGGGCAATCTCCTTCCTCACAGGATCGAAGCATGAGATAACAACCGCCTCTGGAGTATCATCGATGATGATATCAACGCCGGTAAGCGTCTCCAGCGTACGGATGTTCCTTCCCTCACGGCCGATGATACGGCCCTTCATCTCGTCACTTGGAAGTGATACGGAAGCTGTCGTGATCTCACCCGACACCTCTGTTGCAAGGCGCTGGATGGATGTCACGATGATATCCCTGGCAACCTTGTCAGCCTGGATCTGGGCCTCCTGCTCGATCTTGTTGATATACACCTGCCCATCGTGCTCAGCTTCCTTCCTCATCTCCTCGATGATCAGATGCTTAGCCTCCTCACGGGTCATAGCTGCAACCCTCTCAAGTTCGGCTGTCAGCTGGAGATGCTTTTCCTCCGCTTCCTTCTCTGCAGCTGCAAGCGCTGCGTCCCTCTCTCCCAGTTGTCGCTTTACGGCTTCAAGCTCCTGCTGCCTGTGTTCAAGATTTTCCTCTTTCTGCAGAAGCCTCCTCTCGGATTTCTGCAGTTCAAATCGTCTCTCCCTCGCTTCCCGTTCCTGCTGCTGCTGTTCCTGCAGAAGCCTGTCACGGGTCTCCAGCTCAATCTCCTTAGCCTGCGCTTCTGCCTTTGAGACAGCTTCCTCGCTGATCCTCTCGGCACTCTGCTCCGCAGAAGTGAGCTTGGATTTGGCATATATCCAACGGCAAACAAAACCTATTGCTATACCAGCAACAAGACACAGGAGGGAAACAATCACTGTCATATGTCATTTCCTCCTTATGAATCATTAATGTCTAATTATTGCTACATAACATACAGGTGTCAATAATCAAACCGGAACAATAGCCTCTGTGGAAGAAATCATCAACAAACATCGTTGTTTAGCTGGATATAGGCAATCAAAGAAAAAACCGTCACATCAATGTGACGGCTTCAGACCATTCAGTCTGCTTTCTGCTTCCCAGTCCAGGAAGCGTGTCAGGCCTTCTCAGCCTTTGCCTTTGCCTTCTTTCCGGCGGCCTTCTCCTCCTTCTTCGTCTTCTCGACGAGTTCGAGGATCACCATCTCTGCGGCGTCTCCAAGCCTGTTGCCAGTCTTGAGTATCCTTGTGTAGCCACCCTTCCTCTCGGCAAAGAGAGGTGCGATCTCCTTGAAGAGCTTGTTGACGACGGCCTCGTCATAGACATCACGTGCAATCATGCGGCGGTTGTGAACTGAATCAACCTTTGCCCTCGTGATCATCTTCTCGGCCATCCTTCTGACTTCAAGAGCCTTTGCCTTCGTGGTCTCAATCCTCTCATACCTGAAGAGGGATGTGACCATGTTGCGCTTAAGCGCCTTGCGTTCGCTGGATTTGCGTGAAAGCGCGTTGAATCCGATCCTATGCTTCATTGTTCTCTACTTCCTTGTTCTCTGGAACTTTGATAGACGTCTTTAATACACTGAAGTCGGACATACCAAGCGTAAGACCCCACTCCCTGAGCTTATCCTTGATCTCAGAAAGCGACTTCTTTCCGAAGTTCCTTGTCTTGGCAATCTCATCCTCAGTCTTCCTTGCAAGATCCCCGATGGTCTTGATGCCAGCGTTCTTGAGGCAGTTCGAAGAGCGGACAGTGAGCTCAAGCTCCTCAACAGGAGTATCGAGCAGCTTCCTGATCCTCTCCTCCTCCTCATCGATCTCCTCTGTGGTGCATACCTGCCCCTCATCGAAGTTGATGAAGATGGTGAAATGCTCCTTGACGATCTTCGCAGCCTCACCGAGAGCATTCTCCGGCGTGATAGTCCCGTCGGTATAGATCTCAAGCGTCAGCTTCTCATAATCGTTCCTCTGGCCGACCCTGGTAGGCTCGATTGAATACAGAACCCTCTTGACCGGCGAGAAGAAAGCATCGATGGCAATCGTTCCCGGCTCCTCTGAATACTTCTCATTGAGCTCGGAAGGCACATAGCCCCTGCCGAAATCGATCTGTACTTCCATCTCAAGATCGCAGTCATCCATCATCGTGAAGATCGGGAGATCAGGGTTCGTGACCGTCACCTGATCGCGCTCGAAATCCTTTCCGGTGATAACACCAGGCCCCTTGCAGGGAATGGTGATGACAGTGCCCTCTGAGTCATCGGGCATGGAGATCTGCAGTTTCTTAATGGCTGCTATGATATCATTGATATCTTCCTTCACACCGCGCAGCGGCTCGAACTCGGACGTGACCATATGAGCCTCACGGGAATCTCCGTTGCCGAAGGTCGTGAAGCGGATGGCTGTCACTGCATAGCCCTGGATCGAGGAAAGGAGGACGCGGCGAAGGGTATTGCCGACTGTCGTTCCAAAACCTCTCTCGAACGGATAAGCAACGAACTTGCCGTAGTCTGCTGTCGAGACAGTGTGATCAGAGATGATTCCCGAAGGCCTCTTGAATCCCTTGAGAAGATTTTTTCTAGCCATTATCGCTCCTTATTATGCAGCTCTGAGAGCCGGAATCAATCAGACACGGCGTGTCTTGCGCGGCCTGCATCCATTGTGCGGAATCGGGGTGACGTCCCTGATCGAGCGGACCTTGAGGCCAAGCACACCGAGAGTCCTGATAGCGCTCTCGCGGCCCACGCCGGGTCCCTTCACGAATACATTGACTTCCCTGAGACCGAAATCCATCGCCTTCTTGGCAGCTGTCTCGCATGTTGTCTGAGCAGCATACGGGGTGGACTTCTTCGCACCGCGGAATCCGAGCATACCAGCCGATGCCCAGGAAACAGCATTACCGGCAAGATCGGTAACTGTGATGATCGTGTTATTGAAGGTAGCCTGGATATAGACATTGCCCTCGAGTACGGTCTTCTTAGTCTTCTTTACATTAGCCATTTCTTCTCACCTGCCCTTACTTCTTCTTGTTGGCAACGGTCTTCTTCTTGCCCTTTCTGGTTCTGGCATTGGTCTTTGTCCTCTGCCCTCTCACCGGAAGACCCTTCCTGTGCCTGAGTCCCCTGTAGCAGCCGATGTCCATGAGCCTCTTGATATTAAGAGCGACTTCGGTGCGGAGATGTCCTTCGATCTTGTACTCATCCTCGATGACCTTCCTCAGAAGGGCAAGGTCATCGTTGGAGAGGGAGTTGATCCTGACATCCGGGTCGATATTCGTCTTCTGACAGATCTGCATCGCCGAAACCCTTCCGATTCCGTAGATATATGTCAGTGCGATCTTAACTGCCTTATTGGGCAGGTCAACACCTGCAATACGCGCCATTCACGGCCTCCTGTTATTTCTGTCTCTGCTTGTGCTTCGGATTGTCGCAGATGATGCGGACAACGCCAGCACGTCTGATAACTTTGCACTTATCGCAAATAGGTTTTACACTAGCTCTGACCTTCATTTCCTAGAACTCCTATCAGAATTTCTTCAGTCTCCGCTTTCTCGCATCCACGAAGCCATCATGATGATGCATCTTCATAAGTCCGTCAAGCTGTCTCATCGTCTCAAGGTCAACGCCTACGAGGATGATGAGCGATGTTCCGCCGAACAGCATAGCAACATTTGCCGGGAAATGGAAGAACATCTGGATCAGTGTCGGGATCAGCGCGATGAAAGCGAGGAAGATCGCTCCAGGAAGGACGATGCGGTTGAGCACCTTGGTAAGATACTCCTCCAGCTTCTCGTTCCTTACGCCGGGGATGGATCCTCCGTTGTCCCTTATATTCTTCGCCATCTCAATCGGGTTAAGAGAAACCTGCGTGTAGAAGAATGCAAACGCGATGATGAGAAGAGTATAGATGATGAGATACGGCGCACCCTGCGGATTGAGGAAGTTCGCCACTGCCTCGAGCCAGCCTATGCCTGAATTGTATCCAAGCTGGACAGGGAAGGAGAGCAGCGTTGAAGCGAAGATGACCGGAATAACGCCCGAGGGGTTGATCTTGAAGGGGATGAATGAGCTCTGCGAGCCATACATCTTCCTTCCGACAACACGGCGGGAATACTGCACCGGGATCTTCCTCTGACCCTTCTCCTCGTAAACGACAAGCGCAACGACGAAGAAGAACATCACGACGACAGCGACAATCGCGAACGGATTGAGTGCAGCCGCCGGACGCGGATCCTGGAACCACATCTGGACATACCTGAACATGGTGTAGGAAGCGGACGGAATACGCGCGACGATACCAGCGAAGATCAGGAGGGAGATACCGTTTCCGATACCGTTCTTCGTGATCTTCTCACCAAGCCATACCATGAGCATCGAGCCCGCGGTGACCGTGATGATCGAGACAATGGTGAAAGCGCCATCACCGATAGCAAGCGCACCGGGGATGCTGCGGGCGTACATCGAAGCCGCAAGCGACTGGATGGCAGCCACGACAATCGTACCATAGCGCGTGTACTGCTGAATCTTCTTCGAACCCTGCGGATCCTGCGAAAGTTTCTTCAGCGAGGGGATTACCAGCATCAGCAGCTGCATGATGATCTGAGTGCTGATGTATGGCATGACCCCAAGCATGAAGATCGAGTAATTCGCAAAGGCACCGCCTGAGAAGAAGTTCAGATACTCGGTGAAGGAATTCGAGTTGGACTCAAAATAGGTAAGGATAGCCCCAGGATTGATCCCAGGAATCGGAAGAGCCGCTCCAATCCTCGTCACCGCAAGGATAGCGAAGGTGAAGAGTATCTTCTTCTTGATATCCTTCATTCTGAACATTTCAACCAGAGTGTTTGCCATTATGTTCCTTCTCTTACCTGATTTCGCCGCCTGCTGCCTTGATCTTCTCAGAAGCAGAGCCGGAGATCTTCACCCCATCGATGACGAGCTTCTTCGTCACCTCGCCATCGGCAAGGATCTTGGCTGTCACCGTTCCCTTAAGAAGCCCCTTCTGGCGAAGTGTCTCATCAGAGACTGTCTCGCCATCGGCAAAAGCCTTGTCGAGAGCAGAAAGGGAGATAGCCTGCCTCTCCACCTTGAATGGATAATTGGAGAAGCCACGCCTTGCGATGCGGCGATAGAGCGGCATCTGGCCGCCCTCGAAACCGAGGCGGACACCACCGCCGGAGCGGCTGTTCTGGCCATCATGTCCACGGCCGCATGAGCGTCCGATACCGGAGCCGTTTCCGCGGCCTACTATGGTCTTGCGGGTCGTTGCTCCCGCTGGCTTAACGATCTGTGCCATCACTGGACCTCCTCAACCTTCACAAGGTGAGCGACTGTGCGAACCATGCCGAGATTGACAGGATTCGCCTCACGGACGACGGAGCTGGAGATCTTCCCAAGCCCAAGGGCCTTGATGGTCCTCCTCTGCACAGGAAGGGTGCCCGCAAGCCCCTTGACGAGTGTTATCTTGATCTGCTTTGCCATGATTAACTCCACATTTCCTTCAGCGTCTTGCCCCTGCCCTTCGCAACGGCCGCTGCATCATACATATGCTCGAGAGCATCGAATGCTGCCTTGACCGTATTGATTCCATTCCTAGAACCAAGCGACTTCGAGAGGACATCCCTGATACCGGCCGCATCACAGACGAGACGGACAGCACCACCTGCCTTGACACCTGTTCCAGGAACAGCCGGCCTGAGGAGCACGGAAGCGCTCTTGTACTTGCCGATGATGTCATGGGGGATCGTTGTTCCCCTGAGAGGAACATTGATGAGGTGGGCCTTAGCCTTATCCGTTGCCTTCCTTATTGCGTCGGACACATCATTGGCCTTTCCAAAGCCATAGCCTACCCTGCCATCACCGTAGCCTACGACGACAAGAGCTGAGAAAGAGAATCTCTTACCACCCTTGACGACCTTTGCAACACGGTTGAGCTTCACCAGCTTCTCGATGCATCCGTCCTTGACTTCTCTGTCTTTTCCCTTTTCCATACCGCTCTCCTAGAACTTGATCCCGGCCTTTCTGGCGCCGTCGGCGATGCTCTTCACGATTCCGTGATAGATATAGCCGTTGCGATCGAACACGACGGAATCGATGTTCTTCTCAAGAAGCCTCTTGCCGACGATCTCGCCGAGCTTCTCCGCATCCGCTGTCGTGTTCCTCATATTCCTGAGATCGGCTTCAACGGTAGAGGCAGCGACCAGAGTATTGCCCACTGTGTCATCGATGACCTGGACATACATATGGTAGTTGCTCCTGAAAACAGTCATTCTCGGTCTTGAGGCTGTGCCGGAAATCCTCTTCCTGATGTGAGCCTTCCTCTTGGCGTGCCTTCTGTTCTTATCGATCATTCTGTTCATACTCTAAACCGCCTTATTTCTTGCCACCGGACTTACCGACCTTGCGGCGGATCGTCTCGTCTTCGTACTTGATGCCCTTGCCCTTATACGGCTCAGGTCCCCTGAGAGAGCGGATCTCTGCGGCGCACTTGCCGACCTTCTCCTTGCTGATTCCGCTGATAGTGAGCTTTGAGGGCCCATCGGCGGCAATCGTGATTCCCTCCGGGATGATGTACTCAATCGGCATGGAATAGCCAAGGTTAAGAGTAAGGATATTTCCCTTCACCTCTGCCCTGTAGCCGACTCCATTGATCAGGAGGACCTTCTGGAAGCCTGCGGAGACACCTGTGACCATATTGAGGATCAGCTGGCGATAAAGGCCATGATAGCTCTTCGACAGCTTCTCGTCATTGATCCTGGTCACGATGATCTCATTACCCTGAACAGCGACGTTGACCTCCGGCCTCGTCTGCAGCTCAAGCTCACCCTTCGGTCCCTTGACTGAAACAAGGGTACCATCGACCTTGACCTCTACCTTCTCCGGAATCTGCACCGGGAGCTTTCCGATTCTTGACACTTTCGGCCTCCTTACCAGATCGTGCAGATGAGCTCGCCACCGACCTTGGCCTCCTTGGCCTTCTTGCCGGTGATGACACCCGTCGAAGAAGAGACAACCACGACACCGATTCCGTTATAGACGGACGGCATATCCTTGTAGCCGCAGTAGACACGGCGGCCAGGCGTGGAGATACGCTTCAGGCCATGAAGCACAGGTGACTGGTCGTCGCTGTACTTGAGGAAGACGCGGATGTATGTCGCATCATCCTTCGTGACCTTCTTGAAATTCTTGATGAAGCCTTCGTTCTTAAGGATCTTGATGATCTGCAGCTTAAGATTTGAGGCTGTCACATCCACTTTATCATGCTTTGCCTGACTAGCATTCCTGATCTTAGTCAGCATATCTGCAATTGGATCACTAACTGCCATACTCAACTCCTACCAGCTCGACTTCGTTACGCCAGGGATCTGGCCTTCGCTAGCCAGCTTCCTGAAGCAGATCCTGCACATATCAAACTGGCGCATATATCCACGCGGGCGGCCACAGATCCTGCAGCGGTTGTACCTGCGTGTGGAGAACTTAGGCTCCCTCTTTGACTTTACGATAAGTGACGTCTTTGCCATCTATAAGCTCCTTACTTTGCAGCGAACGGCATCCCGAGCGCCTTGAGAAGAGCATAGCCCTGCTCATCGTTCGGAGCTGTCGTAACGATAGCGACGTTGAGGCCGCTGATCCTCTCGATCTTGTCATAGTCGATCTCAGGGAAGATGATCTGCTCAGTGATACCGAGCGAGTAGTTCCCATGACCATCGAAAGCATTGGGATTGACTCCCCTGAAGTCCTTGACACGAGGAAGTGCGATCGAGATAAGGCGCTCCAGGAAATACCACATATTGTCTCCCCTGAGCGTGACCATAGCACCGATCTCCTGACCCTCGCGGACCTTGAAGTTAGCAATGGACTTGCGGGCCTTCGTCTTCACGACATGCTGTCCTGTGATCTGCTCCAGCTCCTTGACAGCAGCATCGAGGAGCTTCTTGTTCGTCGTTGCCTCACCGACACCGACGGAGACAGTGATCTTCTCGAGCTTAGGGATCTGCATAGGCGACTTGAAGCCAAAATCCTTCATCAGCTGAGGAGCAACCGTCTCGGTATACTTCCTCTTGAAATTAGGTACGAACTTCTCTTCTGCCATATCAGAGCACCTCTCCTGTCTTCTTCGCATAGCGGATCTTCTTTCCGTTCTCAATCCTGTATCCAACCCTGGACACCTTGTCCTTGGAGACAAGCTGCACGTTGGAGACGTGGATCGGAGCCTCGACTTCCATGATTCCGCCCTTATCCTGAGCATTCCTCTTCTTCATGGTCTTCATGACCATGTTGGCGCCCTGGACGATGACCCTCTCACTTACCGGGTCAATCTGGATGATCTTACCGGTACGGCCCTTGTCCTTTCCGGCAATGATCCTGACTGTGTCATTCTTCTTCAGTCTCATACAGAACTCCTACAACACTTCCGGCGCGAGCGAAACGATCTTCATGTAATTCTCGCGAAGCTCTCTCGCGACAGGTCCGAAGATGCGCTTTCCGCGCGGGTTATTGTTGGCATCAATGACAACACAGGCGTTGTCATCGAACCTGATATAGGTACCGTCAGGTCTGCGGTATTCCTTCTTCGTGCGGACGATAACCGCCTTGAGAACATCGCCCTTCTTGATGGCTCCGTTCGGGAGTGCGTCCTTGACCGCCACGACGATGATGTCGCCTACTCCGGCAACGTACCTGTGGCTGCCGCCGAGAACCTTGATGCACTGCACACGCTTTGCACCGCTGTTATCCGCGACATTGAGATATGTCTGCATCTGTATCATGACGATTCTCCTTTAGCGTGCCCTGGCGACGATCTCTTCAAGGCGCCAGCACTTATCCTTTGAAAGGTGGCGGCACTCGACAACGCGGACCGTATCTCCGATATGGGCCTCATTATTCTCATCGTGAGCCTTCACCTTCTTCGTTGAGACAACGTACTTCTTGTAGATCGGATGAAGAGTCCTGCCCGAGATTGCGACGACAATGGTCTTATCCATCTTGTCGCTGACAACGAGCCCTGTCATTTTCTTCTTGTTCGCTTCCATTTTCCGTGCCTCTCTTACTTATCTCCGCCGTTCTTCGCAATCCCGATATCAATCGCATGGATACGGGTATTGAGACGGGCGATATCCCTTCTGGTTGTCCTGAGGAGCATTGGGTTATCGAGATGCCCGAGGACCTTCTGCAGCCTGAGATCCACCAGTTCCTTCCTGAGCTTGGCGCGCTCTGCCTCAAGCTCCTTGTAACTGAGATTCCTATAAGACTTCTTCATAAACTCACTCCATATCCGAGCGGACGACGAACCTTGTCTTGATGGGGAGCTTCGACGCCGCCAGAGCAAGGGCTTCCCTTGCGAGCTGCTCATCGACACCGCCCATCTCGAACATGATGGCTCCTGTCTTGACGACTGCGACCCATCCCTCCGGACTTCCCTTTCCGTTGCCCTGCCTGGTCTCAGCGGGCTTCTTTGTGTACGGCATATCGGGGAAGATGCGGATCCAGACCTTGCCACCGCGCTTTACATGACGTGTCATGGCAACACGGGCAGCCTCGATCTGGCGGTTGGTGATCCACCTAGGCTCAGCAGCCATCAGTCCATACTCACCGAATGCAAGCGCATTTCCCCTGTGCGCAACACCATTGCGCTCGCCGCGCTGCTTCTTCCTGAATTTGATTCTCTTCGGACTAAGCATACTATCAGCTCCTTGCCTCAGCTTCTGCAGCTGTCTTCTTCTTCACCAGGGTTCCGACGGTATCGTCCTCTGCCTTGCCATGGTCATAGATCTCACCGTTGAAGACCCATACCTTGACACCGATGCAACCGAACGTCGTATTCGCCGTTGCCGTACCGTAGTCGATATCAGCGCGGAGGGTGTGAAGTGGCACGCGGCCATCCTTCATCCACTCTGTTCTCTTCATCTCAGCACCGCCGAGACGGCCAGAGCACTGGATTTTGATTCCCTGGACACCGCCATTCATCGCCCTTGAAATCGCATTCTTGAGGGCGCGGCGGAATGCTCCGCGGTTCTCAAGCTGGCGTGCGATGCTCTGAGCGATAAGCTGTGCGTCGCACTCTGCCTTCTTGATCTCCCTGATCTTGATCTGGACCTTCTTCTCCGTCAGCTTCTGGATCTTCTCGCAGAGCTTCTCGACATTGGCACCCTTCGCTCCGATGATGATACCGGGGCGTGCGGTTCCGACGACGAGCGTGATGCGACCCGGCTTGCGGATGATCTCGACATCGCTGATCTCCGCTCCAGCCACCTCGGGAGCTGCAAGAAGAGCCTTCCTCAGCTTAAGGTCCTCATGAAGCGTCTCCTTGTACTCCCTGGGGTCAACATACCACTTGGATTCCCAGGTCTTGTTTACGCCTAACCTAAGTCCGATTGGATTAACTTTCTGGCCCATTATCTTCCCACCTTCTCATCTACAACGACAGTGATATGGCTCATTCTCCTCAGGAGGATGTCACGCTTTCCATGGGAGCGCGGCCATACCCTCTTGAGCCTCGGACCGTCATCGATCTTCAGCTCGGAGACAACGAGCGAATCCTCATCCAGCATCCTGTTCTGGTTAAGTGCATTGGCACCTGCGGACTTAAGAACCTTGAGTATCAGCCTAGCACCCTTCTGAGGCATAGCCTCGAGGATGGCAGAGGCCTGGGTGTATCCCTTGCCGCGCACGAGGTCTGCAACCGGGCGCACCTTGGAAGGAGATACCAGAAGATACTTGGCAACTGCTTTATAACCTTTCTTAGTTTCCATCGCTCTTACCTTTTACTTACCAGACTTATCGGATGCATGTCCGCGGAAGATGCGGGTAGGAGCGAACTCGCCGAGCTTGTGTCCTACCAGATTCTCCGTAACATAGACAGGAACCCATGTCTTTCCATTGTAAACGGAGATTGTCTGCCCGACCATCTCCGGGATGATCGTTGAGCTACGCGAGTAGGTCTTGATCATCTGCTTCTGACCAGTCTTATTCGATTCCATGACCCTCTTAAGGAGCTTAGCCTCGATAAAAGGACCTTTCTTGATTGACCTTGCCACTTTCTACTCCTACTACTTGCGTCTCTTGACGATGAAGCTGTTGGACGGCTTCTTCTTCGAGCGGGTCTTGCCTCCCTTCGTCGGCTTGCCCCACGGCGTGACAGGATGGCGTCCAGCTGCTGTCTTGCCTTCGCCGCCTCCATGCGGATGGTCGATCGGGTTCATGACAACACCCCTGACCTTCGGCCTTCTGCCAAGATGCCTTGAGGCACCAGCCTTGCCAAGCGAGACATTCATATGATCCTCGTTGCCGAGCACACCGATGGTGGCATAGCACTCACCAAAGACCATCCTCATCTCACCCGAGGGAAGGCGAAGCGTGACATAGTCACCTTCCTTGGCGACGACGGCAGCACCAAGACCAGCAGAGCGGACAAGCTGTCCACCACGGCCTAGGTTGAGCTCAACATTGTGGACCGTCATACCAAGCGGGATGTTCTTCAGAGGAAGAGCATTGCCCACTGTAAGCGGAGCTGCAGGTCCGGAAACGACTGTCGTTCCTACCGCGATTCCCTTCGGAGCGAGGATATAGCGCTTCTCGCCATCCTTATAGAATACGAGCGCGATGTTGACGCTCCTGTTCGGATCATACTCGATCGTCTTGACAACGCCAGGAACACCATACTTGTCGCGGCGGAAATCAATGATCCTGTATGCCCTTCTATGGCCACCACCGCGGCGGCGTACGCTTACGCGGCCGAAGTCATCGCGTCCCGCTCTCCTGTGGAGATTCTTCGTGAGGGACTTCTCAGGCTTGTCAGCCGTAACCTCGGAGCGTACGAGGACGATTCTCTGGCGGAGTCCAGGAGTATTTGGTTTATATTTCTTAAGAGCCATCTTTCCTTATCTCCTTATACACCCTCGATGGCCTGGATCGACTGTCCCTTGGCCAAGGTCACGATTGCCTTCTTCCAGGAAGGGGTATATCCCTTGATATATCCGCCCTTGCCCCTGGAGAACTTCGGCTTGCCACCGACATTCATCACGTTGCACTTTGTGCAGTCGACGTTGAAGATCTCCTTGACTGCTGCCATGATCTCATACTTGTTGGCCGCCGGATCGACACGGAATGTGTACTTCTTGCACTCACCCTCGCGTGCGATGTTCGACTTCTCGCTGAGAACCGGTGCAATGATTACTCTATCTGCTCTCATACGTCTCTCCTTACCTCTCACCATAGAAGCTATTGAGATTGGAAGCCGCACCCTGGAGGAGCAGTATCTTCTTCCCATAGAGAAGCTCTTTTGCTGAGAGCTTGTCATACGCCTGCACATGGACATTCGGGATGTTCCTTGCAGCGCGGCGGATAGCAGCATCATCGTCCTTCATGATGATGAGCGTGCGCTCCGTGCTGACACCGAAAGCCTTGATGATGCTGACGATATCCTTTGTCTTGCCATTCTCGCTTGTGAAATCCTCAACAACGACAAGCCTCTCCTCCTGGACGCCCAGAGTCAGAAGGCTCTTCATAGCAAGCCTCTTGACCTTCTTGGGGATCGAATAGGAGTAATCCCTTGGCTTCGGTCCGAAGATCGTGCCGCCGCCAACTGCGATCGGTGACTTCTTGTCGCCGCGGCGAGCATTGCCCGTGCCCTTCTGCTTGTAGGGCTTGGTGTTGCTGTAATTCACCTCTGCACGTGTCTTCGTGCAGGCCGTACCTACACGGCGATTAGCAAGCTCGTTCCTTATGGCATGGTAGATCGATCCTGTGGATACCGCTACATTGAACACGGCATCGGAAAGCTCGATCGTTCCCTTTTCCTTTCCATCAATGGAAAAAACTTTCTGTTCCATAGTCTGCCTCTTACTTCTTCACCGCTTTCCTGACGACTACAGTGCTCTGAGCAGGGCCTGGAATAGCGCCCTTGACCATAAGAACCTGCATCTCGCTATCGATAGCGACGACCTTGAGATTAAGTACAGTTGTCCTCACATTGCCCATGTGTCCAGCCATGCGATGGCCCTTGAACGTATGGGACGGAGTCGATGACATAGCCGTACCACCGAGATCCCTGTGGAACTTCGAGCCATGGGTAGCCCTTCCGCCGCCGAAGCCATAGCGCTTCATGCCGCCCTGGTAACCCTTGCCCTTCGATGTTCCGGTGACATCAACGAACGTCACATCCTTGAAGAGATCCACACCGAGCACATCACCGACATTCACCTCATTGTCATAATCCCTGAACTCCATCACGGTCTGACTTGGAGCGGTGATGTCCTTGAACTGTCCGGCATATGGCTTTGTCGTCTGGCTCTTCTTCTTCGTGCCAGTTCCCAGCACTGCTGCTGAGTAGCCATTCTTCTCCTCGGTCCTGTTTGCGATGACTACGTTGTCCTCTATCTTGATAACAGTCACAGGGGTAAGCCTGCCATTGGCATCAAACACCTGTGTCATTCCAACTTTTTTGCCGATAAGCCCTAACATCTCTTACCTCAACTTTACTGTCTTATTTCAACGTCCACACCGGCAGGGAGTTCAAGTTTCATCAGGGCTTCCACTACCTTCTGCGTGGGATCGAGAATGTCAATCAGTCTCTTGTGTGTTCTCATCTCGAACTGTTCGCGACTCTTCTTGTCTACATGCGGCGATCTGAGGACAGTGTACCTGTTGATACGAGTCGGGAGAGGTACTGGGCCCGAAACACTGGCACCCGCCTTCACAACTGTCTGAACGATTGCCTTGGAGCTCTGCTCCACAAGCTCAACGTCAAATCCTCTCAGCTTAACCCGGATTCTTTCATTTGCCATTTTCTTAAAAATCTCCAAAAATCACTGTCCGCCGGGTTTCCCCGGCAGACTCAGGAATCAATTACTCGACGATCTCGGTAACCTGACCGGATGCAACAGTCCTACCACCCTCGCGGATAGCGAAGCGGAGTCCCTTGTCCATAGCGACCGGGTGGATCAGCTCGACGTTGATAGTCGTGTGATCGCCAGGCATGACCATCTCCTTGCCTTCCGGAAGGTGAACGGTACCTGTGATATCGGTCGTCCTGAAATAGAACTGCGGCCTGTAGCCGTCGAAGAACGGGGAGTGCCTACCACCCTCTTCCTTGGAGAGAACGTAGACAGTTCCAACGAACTTCTGATGAGGTGTGATTGAATTCGGCTTTGCAAGAACCTGGCCACGAACGACCTCCTTCTTGTCAATACCGCGGAGGAGAGCTCCGATGTTGTCGCCTGCCTGGCCCTCGTCGAGGATCTTGTTGAACATCTCAACACCAGTGACAACTGTGTTCTGGGTCGGCTTGATACCGACGATCTGGACAGGATCGTTCACATGAACGACACCGCGCTCGACCCTACCAGTAACAACTGTTCCACGGCCGGAGATCGAGAAGATGTCCTCAATAGGCATAAGGAACGGCTGATCAACAGCTCTCTCCGGAAGCGGGATGTAGCTGTCCATAGCTGCAAGAAGGTCGTCGATGCACTTTGTAGCCTCCGGGTTGTCCGGCTGTGTCATAGCGAGGTATGCAGAGCCGCGGATAACAGGAGCATTAGCACCATCGAAGCCATACTCAGTAAGAAGATCCCTCATCTCCTCCTCAACGAGGTCAACGAGCTCAGGATCATCAACCTGATCGCACTTGTTGATGAAAACGATGATTGCAGGTACACCAACCTGGCGAGCAAGAAGAAGGTGCTCCCTTGTCTGAGCCATAGCACCATCAGTTGCAGCGACAACGATGATAGCGCCATCCATCTGAGCAGCACCAGTGATCATGTTCTTGATGTAGTCAGCGTGGCCCGGGCAGTCAACGTGAGCATAGTGCCTGTTCGGGGACTGATACTCAACATGCCTTGTGTTGATGGTGATACCACGAGCCTTCTCTTCCGGTGCATTGTCGATTGCATCGTAAGCAAGGGCCTTGTCACCGAACAGCTTGGCGCAATGCATCGTGATCGCAGCTGTAAGGGTGGTCTTGCCGTGGTCGACGTGACCAATCGTACCTACGTTTACATGTGGCTTAGTTCTTTCGAATTTTTCCTTAGCCATCAGTTCCTCCTTGTGGCCTGAGCCACAAAAAACAAAGATATCCAATAAAGGCCCATGCCTTTATATCTCAGAGACAGCTGATCGCGTCAGGAATCAAAGGGTTTCCAGAGGTCGGTAGGATCAAGTCCGCCGACAATGGCCATATTATCCAAAAAGACCCGTTCCGGAACCACCTTATCGCCATCGGCAATCGGTTTGGCTCTTCTGTCCAACGCACACCATAAGGGCATGGTCAGACACCTTGACCAATTTACACAAAGGGAACTTCTTTGTCAACAGTTTTCCAAATCTTTCACGGAAAATGATTTACAAACGCTCTTCCTTCACCATGAGCCAGTTGCGGAGCGCAGTTCCACGCCTTATTACAGTATTCTCACGCATGATTTCATATCCCCTGTACAGGAAGAAACCCCTCGCCGTATCGGAGGCATGCACGTGAAACGGCAGACTTCCCCTTTCCTCCAGCGCAGCGAGGATGAGGCTGCCGATACCGCGCCCAGTGTGATCTGGCGCAGTGTAAAGCCTGTCGATATATCCCCGCCGCACATCGATGTTCCCGAATCCAAGGAGACTGCCCTCATCTGAAACCGCAAGAAGCGTGTAGGTATCAAGAAGCGCTTCGCACCATGACTGCGGATCAAGATCATCGGGAGCCCATGCGGCAAGCTGGACAGGATCATAATCGGAGGAGCACGAGATATGCACTGCCTCATGGAAAAGAGCGGTGACAGCCTCCGCCCAAGGCTGGGAATATCTGATCAGATGCATCTTGCCCTCCGCACGTCCTTTTCTGTATCTTACAGCGAGGAGAAAGAAATGAGAACAATCGAATACACGACGCATGGAACCTGCTCCAGGATCATCAGGTTCGACCTCGATGATGAGAACAGGATACACAACCTCTCGTTCCAGGGCGGCTGCAATGGCAATCTCCAGGGAATCGGGAAGCTCTGCGAGGGGATGAAGGCAGAGGAGATCAAGGACAGGATAAAGGGAATCAGATGCGGGGCGAAGCCCACATCATGCCCGGATCAGCTTTCCGCCGCTATAGAGAAAGCACTTGCAGAGTGAACCGAACCCCTCAGCGCGAGGGGTTCTTCAATCACACAGAGAGGGGCTTTCCGAAAAGCACGCCGACACCGACCCTGCCCTGCGGCCTGAAACGGACACCTCCTACCGACCCCTCTGTCGACAGCATCATCTGCAGGACATCGAAGCACGGGTTGAACATCACCGACAGATACATCCAGTCATTGAAGGCATACTGCATCTCCGTCAGCACCTCCACACCGAAGCTGGAATCCCACTGCGTGGCCTTTGACGTGATATCAACAAGGAAGTAAAGGGAAGCACCAGCACCGAGAGCAAGTGCGAAACGCTCGGAGAGGAAGAACCTCCAGCCAAGGCCCATAGAGAAGGACATGTCGATCGCGAAGAATCCCGTCCCCTCAGGAAGAGGCGGCCTGGTGAAAGGATAACCGAAATACGAATCCACATAGTAGAACAGCGGCAAGGAGAAGAGATGGGTCTTGTACTGGGCGCCAGCACCGACACTGTTCGTCATCTCCTTCCCCTGCGTGAGCGCACCGAGATAACCGCCATAAAGCGTCGTGCTCTTTGTCTGCGAAAGCAGGGAGAATCCCTCCTCCAGGGCTGTTGAAGCGAATGCCGATGAAGCCAGGACAGCCAGAACCACAAGCACCACTGCTATTCTTTTCATTGAATACCCTCCTTCTTTCGGAATGCCATAGGTTTCAGGAAAAAAGGACAAGGCATGAAGCACCCAAAGGCATCCTATATACAGAAACCCTAAGGGATGGAAATGCAGCAGTCAAGGAAAAACAGCATCTGCAGCTCTCAGACATTCACGCCGCGCGCTGTCAGGAATGCGACGAAATCGTTGTAGATATCAATGTCAGCAATAACCTCTTCCCCATCAAGGGCGAGTCCTTGGCATGATGTAAGGGCTATGAAATCAGGAACGGTGATGACCTCGTCACGCTCAGCCCTCTCGAAAAGATACGGGATGCTCGATTCCCGGAAGCTCTCATTGCCATTCCGCTTCTCCCAGTCAACGATGGCGGCAACCGTCGACTTCTGCGACAGCCATCCCTCGATCTCGCGCATTGGCGTCCTTATGAATCTCCTGCAGTATGCAGTAAGGGAATAGTAATCATCGTAATCGGGAATCATGGCGCCTCCTTCCCTGATGATAGCATATCCCCGGAGATGCAGAAACCTCCCCGAAGGGAGGCTTCCTGGAAATGAGGCATTGACTACCAGCGGAAGTGGCTGAAGGCCTTGTTTGCCTCTGCCATCCTGTGCACATCCTCCTTCTTCTTGAAGGCTGCACCGGTGGAGTTGTATGCATCCATGAGCTCATCAGCGAGCTTGTCGCTCATGCTCTTGCCGTTGCGGGCACGGGCAGCAGCGATGATCCAGCGCATTGCAAGCGCTTCCCTTCTCTCCTCCCTGATCTCAACAGGAACCTGGTAGGTAGCGCCGCCGACACGCCTTGACTTGACCTCGACGACAGGCTTGACATTGTCAACAGCCTTCGTGAATACATCAAGCGGATTCTCCCCGCTCTTCTCACCGATCTCCTTCATCGCAGTGTAGAGGATCCTGGTGGAGATGCTCTTCTTTCCATCGAGCATCATGCGGCAGATGAACTTCTCGACAACCGTGCTGTGGTAGATCGCATCAGCTGTGGTCTTCCTGACCGGAGCTTTTCTATCTCTTGACATATCTTCCTCCTATCAGGCCTTTGGCTTCTTCGCACCGTACTTGGAGCGGCTGCGCTTGCGATCTGCAACACCAAGCGTATCCTTGGTGCCGCGGATGATGTGATACCTGACACCCGGAAGGTCCTTGACCCTGCCTCCCCTGATGAGAACAACTGAGTGCTCCTGCAGGTTATGGCCGATACCCGGGATGTATGCGGTTACTTCGATTCCGTTGGAAAGACGCACACGGGCGACCTTCCTGAGAGCGGAGTTCGGCTTCTTCGGGGTGACTGTCATGACCCTCGTGCAGACTCCTCTCTTCTGCGGGCAGCCCTGGAGAGCCGGAGACTTCGTCTTCGACTTCGAGGTTTCCCTGCCCTTTCTGATAAGCTGATTAATAGTAGGCATCTTACGATACACTCCTTAAAATTGATCCACTCCTCTCACAGCAGAGGGATCTATGCCGCACAAGCGGCACATCTATTCAGAACGGCGGTCAGCATGAGAACAGCCGCGAAAGCCCGGAATGGGCGCCGACAGGCGCTCACTCCTCTTCCTGGCCCTCGTCTATATCGACCGGTTCTCCCACCGTCTTCATATCACCAAGCTCTTCTGCATCGAAGTCATCGGCAAAGGCGGCTTCAGCCTTCTGCTCGCGGCGTGCCCTGTCGACTTCCTTCTGCAGCTCAAGCAGCTTCTCATCCTCATCGAGATGGACTCCCCTATAGCGCTTCATACCAGTACCTGCGGGGATGAGATGCCCGATGATGACGTTCTCCTTGAGACCTCTCAGCTCATCCTTCTTACCAGCAATGGCCGCATTGGTCAATACCCTCGTCGTCGAGAGGAAGGATGCCGCGGAGATGAAGGAATCCACGGAAAGCGCAGCCTCAGAAACACCCTGGAGGACCGGCCTTGCGATAGCAGGTGTCTTTCCCTGCTTCTTCATCTCGGCATTCACCTTGTCGAAGAGGTTCTTATCGACACGCTGCATCTTGACGAACTGCGTGTCTCCAGCCCTGAGGACCTCAACCTTGCGGAGCATCTGGCGGATGATGATGCCAAGGTGCTTCTCATTGATCTCAACACCCTGCATCCTGTAGACCTTCTGGATCTCATTGACAAGGAAGGAGAGAACAGCATTCTCACCAAGGACCTCAAGCACCTCACGCGATGTGACAGGCTCGTCGCACAGCGGCTCACCGGCCTTGACCTCGTCGCCCTCACGGACAAGGAGCAGCGCATCCTTTGTATAGACCTTGTGCGGATGGAGCGCTCCAAACGCATCGCGGATCGTTACCGTTGTGGTGGATCCATTCGCAGCGCCTGCCTGCACTCCGACAACCGTACCGGTCACGCGGGCAAGGATGATCGGGTTGACCTTGTTGGACGAAGAGACCTTTCCATGGCGTGCCTCAAAGAGGGAGTCGACCTGCGGGAGACCGCCAGCGATATCCTTCGTGGTCGTGCTGTCCTTGGAGACCTTTGCGATGATGTCACCGGCCTCGACCCTTTCACCCTTCTCCTTGACGACCATGTATGCGCCGCCTGGGATCTGGTACTGGTTGAGCTCTCCATTATCCTGCTTTACAAGCACGGATGGACGGAACGCTCCAAGGTGCGAGGATGGAACGACAATCATCTCCGTGTCGCCCGCCTCATTGTAGATCTTCCTATATGACTTGTCCTCGACGAAGTCATTCATCTCCTCAACCACACCGGAGAACTCCGCTATGATCGGTTCGGAGAATGGATCGAACATGATGATGGCATCCCCTGCCTGGACGACCTGTCCTTCAGAGACAAGCAGCTCAGAACCGGCCGGAACCTGGTATTCAGCCTCAGGTCCGACTACGAATGTCCTCATTCCGCTGCCCGAGATATCAGCACTCTGCAGGAGCCTTCCATTCTCTCCCGCTGCGACATCCCTTCCATCCTTCCTGTAGAACGGATAGCCCTTTCCAACCGCATCTCCATTGTTCACAAGCAGCTCATCGAACTGGCCAGTGATCTCCTCGAACACGCGGGAGATGGTGATGTGTCCCTTCCTCGGGAAGAGGCTGCTTCCCTGGCTGTTGTGGATGATGAGTCCCTTCAGGCCACGAACGATCGTAGGATAGCTGAACGAGAGCTTGTTCTCCTTTGTCGATGTCGATGCAGTGCCTCCGACATGGAACGTACGCATCGTAAGCTGGGTTCCCGGCTGTCCGATGGACTGTGCTGCGATGATACCGACAGCCTCGCCGATCTCAACAGGACGGTTCGTCGCCAGATTGCGTCCATAGCACTTGCGGCATACACCGTGCTCGGATTCACAGGTAAGGACGGTGCGGAGAAGCACGCGCTCAACACCCGCTTCCTCGATGGCGGCAGCCGTATCATCAGAGATCTCCTCGTTTGCCCTTGCAAGCACAACGGGGCTTCCATTCTCATCCTTGAGGAATGGATGAAGCACATCCTCAACCGGGCATGAGCCAGTGATGCGGGATGCAAGCGTCTCGACGACAGCATCGCCGTCCTTGACTGCGCTGACCCAGATGCCGTTGATGGTATGGCAATCCTCTTCGGATACAACCACGTCCTGCGCGACATCGACGAGCTTACGCGTAAGGTAACCTGCCTTAGCTGTCTTGAGAGCAGTATCGGTAAGACCCTTCCTAGCGCCGTTGGATGAGATGAAGAACTCCATGATGGAAAGACCTTCCTTGAAGTTCGACTTGATCGGGAGCTCGATGATCTTGCCGTTCGGCTTTGCCATGAGACCTCTCATTCCACCCAGCTGCCTGATCTGGTTCTTCGATCCTCTAGCGCCCGACTCAACCATGAGATAAAGCGGGTTGAAGCCATGCTGGCTCCTCTTCAGCTCATCCATGAGCTTGTCCGTCAGCTCCTCATTGGTCTCCGTCCAGACCTCGATTACACGGTTATAGCGCTCTTCCTGCGTGATCTGGCCCTCATGATACTGCTTGAAGACAACGGACTGCTTCTCATTCGCGTCCTCGATCAGCCCAGCCTTCTCCTCTGGAACGACCATATCGGAAAGGCCGATGGTAGCACCGAAGAGCGTCGCGTACTTGAAGCCAAGATCCTTCACGGAGTCGAGAAGCTCAACAGCAACAGACGGCTTCTTGTTCCTGATCGTCTCGCCGATCACCTTCCTCAGCTGCTTATCGCCAAGGCAGTAGTTCTGATACGGGATGCCCTCCGGGATCGCTGCATTGAAGATGATGCGGCCTGGAGTCGTCGCATACCAGCTCTTTCCATCAGCCGTCTGGGAAACACCCTTCTCATCTACAATCTCAAGCCCCTTCTTGAAGCGGTAATAGATCTTCTCATTGTACGAGATGGAAGAGGCATCGATAGCCGCCTCGATCTCAGCGACGTTGTCAAAATGCTTGATCTTCCTATCCGGATCGAGATCCGTCCTCTCCTTCGTAAGATAGAAGATTCCAAGGACCATATCCTGGGATGGGAATGCAATCGGCTTTCCGTTGGCAGGATCAAGGAGGTTCGTCGTACTGAGCATCAGCGTCCAGCACTCCAGCTGTGCCGCCTGTGTGAGAGGCACATGGATAGCCATCTGGTCACCATCGAAGTCAGCATTGAATGCATGGCATACGAGAGGATGGAGCTTGAGCGCCTTTCCCTCGACAAGCACAGGTTCGAATGCCTGGATACCGAGGCGGTGGAGCGTAGGAGCCCTGTTGAGCATGACAGGATGCTCCTTGACGACTTCATCAAGGACTCCCCATACCTCAGGTGCCTCCTGCTCAACAAGCAGCTTGGCCCTCTTCACATTCTGTGCAATCTCCTTCTGCTCCAGCTTGCGCATGATGAATGGCTTGAAGAGCTCAAGAGCCATCTTAGAAGGAACGCCGCACTGATGCATCCTCAGCTCAGGACCGACGACGATAACGGAACGGCCGGAGTAATCGACACGCTTTCCAAGGAGATTCTGCCTGAACCTGCCCTGCTTGCCCTTGAGGACATCGGAAAGCGACTTGAGATCCCTCTTGCTGCTGCCCTTCGTCGGATTCGGGGTCTTTGAGTTGTCGAAGAGGGAATCCACGGCTTCCTGGAGCATCCTCTTCTCATTGCGGATGATGATGTCTGGCGCCTGGATCTTGATGAGCCTGTCAAGACGGTTGTTCCTGTTGATGACCCTTCTGTATAGCTCATTGAGATCAGTCGTGGCGAAGCGTCCGCCATCAAGCTGCACCATCGGGCGCAGATCTGGCGGTATGACAGGGATGACCTTGAGGATCATCCATTCCGGCTTGTTGCCTGATGCAAGGAACTCCTCGCAGTAGCGGATGCGGGAAAGGAGCTTGTTGTCGATCTTGTTGTTCGCCTCTTCCTTCTGTGAAAGCTGCTCCCTGAGCTCCGCTGAAAGGCTCTCCAGATCGAGATCCTTCAGCAGATCATAGATCGCCTCCGCGCCCATTCCTGCCTTGAATGTATCGCCATACTTATCGACAGCTGCATAATACTGATCCTCATCGAGGACCTGGTACTTCCTCAGATCCGTCTCCTGGCCAGGATCGGTGACAACATACTTCTCATATGAGAGTATCTCCATCAGCTCCGAACGCTTGATGTCCAGAAGATAGCTCATGATGGACGGTGTCGAGCGATAGAACCAGATGTGGGCGACAGGGGCCGCAAGCGTGATGTGGCCGATGCGCTCACGGCGCACCTTCGTGTCGGTGACCTCAACGCCGCAGCGATCGCACACGACACCCTTGTACCTGTTGGACTTGAACTTTCCACACCAGCATTCCCAGGCCTTTGTCGTACCGAAGATCCTCTCGCAGAAGAGGCCGTCCCTCTCCGGGCGGAGAGAACGGTAATTGATGGTCTCAGGCTTCTTGACCTCACCATAGGACCATGCGAGGATCTGCTCAGGCGAAGCGAGCTTGATCCTGATTGAGCTGAAATCCTGTATTTCCTTCATTCCGTCTTTCCTCCTAGAAAGTGCCTTTCTCTTTCTTGGCGATCAGTTCTTCATCACGCTCTGTGAGCGGAACCTGCTTGCCGTTCTCGTCATAGACGGACATATCGAGGGCAAGGCCCCTGATCTCCTGGACAAGAACATTGAAAGCCTCTGGCATGGAGACCGTCTCCGCCGGCTCTCCCTTTACGATGGACTCATAGATCTGGACACGTCCCTTCATGTCATCCGACTTGATCGTGAGGAGCTCCTGCAGCGTATTCGCGGCACCATAAGCCTCGAATGCCCAGACCTCCATCTCTCCAAGCCTCTGGCCTCCGAACATGGCCTTACCGCCAAGCGGCTGCTGGGTCACGAGTGAGTAGGGACCTGTCGAGCGGGCATGCATCTTGTCATCGACAAGGTGATGCAGCTTCAGATAATAGATATATCCGCAGAAAACATCGTTCACGAACGGGATACCTGTACGGCCGTCATAGAGCGTCGTCTTGCTGTTCTTCGGAAGCCCAGCCTCCTCCATCTCATGCTCGATCTGCTCCATCGTGGCGCTCTGGAATACAGGAGTCTTGTACCACTTGTCATTCTTGACAGCAGCCCAGCCAAGCTCCGTCTCCATCAGCTGTCCGATGTTCATACGGGAAGGAACGCCGAGCGGGTTGAGGCAGACATCAAGCGGAGTGCCATCAGCCATGTACGGCATATCCTCCTCAGGGAGGACACGGGACACAACACCCTTGTTTCCATGGCGTCCAGCCATCTTATCGCCCTGCTTGAGCTTCCTCTTGGTGGCAATCAGGACCTTGATGGTCTCATCGACTCCCGGCTGGAGCTCATCCTTATCGCTCTTCTTCAGGCGCTGGATATCAATGACGGTTCCCTCCGTTCCATGCGGGACCTTGAGAGAGGAATCCCTCACTTCCTTTGCCTTCTCTCCGAAGATCGAGTTAAGCAGCTTCACCTCCGGCGTCGTATCGGCCTCGCTCTTTGGAGTGACCTTTCCGACAAGGATGCTGCCCGGATGGACATATGTGCCGATGCAGACGATTCCCTCTGCGTCGAGATGCTCCAGGAGCTTCTCGCTTGTGTTCGGGATATCCCTCGTCAGCTTCTCCGGCCCCAGCTTCGTCTCCCGTACATCGATGGAGAATTCCTTGATATGGATCGAAGTATAGATATCCTCCCTGACGACACGCTCGGAGATGAGAACGGCGTCCTCATAGTTGTAGCCATTCCATGGAACGAATCCGACAAGGATATTGCGGCCGAGCGCGAGCTCTCCATTCTGTGTAGCAGGTCCATCAGCAAGGACATCGCCAGCCTCTACCTTATCACCGACATTGACGATCGGCTTCTGGTTCAGGCAGGAATCCTGGTTCGTCCTCTCGAACTTATGCACCTCATAGGAATCGATCTCACCCTCGATCTCAGAGGAATCCGGGCGCACCCTGATCTCTGTTGACGAGACATACTCAACCGTTCCTCCCCTCTTTGCCTTGACGAGGACACCAGAGTCATATGCGGTCCTCTGCTCCATTCCGGTACCGACACGCGGTGCCTCTGGGAACACAAGGGGAACAGCCTGACGCTGCATGTTCGATCCCATCAGCGCACGGTTGGCATCATCATGCTCAAGGAACGGGATGAGGGAAGTAGCGACGGAGACGACCTGGCGCGGAGAGACATCCATCCAGCTGATCTCCTCCGGGCTGGCAACGCCGTAGTCACCGTAATGCCTGACAGCGATCTCCTTCTCAAGGAAATGGCCATTCTCATCGATCTTTGCATTGCCCTGGGCGATGTAGTATTTCTCTTCATCGTTGGCATCAAGGTACTGCACCTCATCGGTCACAACGCCATTGACGACCTTCCTGTATGGTGTCTCGATGAAGCCATACTCATTGATGCGGGCATAGTTAGCCAATGAAAGGATAAGACCGATGTTCGAGCCTTCTGGGGTCTCGATCGGACAGATCCTGCCATAGTGCGTATAGTGTACGTCGCGGACCTCATAGATCGCCCTTGCCGATGAACGGGAAAGACCGCCCTTCGGGCCGAGCGCGGAAACACGCCTCTTGTGGGTAAGCTCCGCAAGCGGATTGACCTGGTCCATGAACTGCGAAAGCTGCGATGAACCGAAGAACTCCTTGATGGCACCGACGATTGGCTTGATGGAGATGATCTCCTGCGGCTTCACGGAGTCATCGGTGATGTTCATCTTCTCACGCGCCGTCTTCGCCATCCTGTTGAATGCCTCTGAAAGCGTGATCTCAAGCAGCTCCCCGACAGTCCTTACCCTTCTGTTCCCAAGAGCATCGATATCATCTTCCTTGATGACACCATTGCAGAACTGGATGAGGAACATGACTGTATTGACCACATCGTCCGGCGTAAGCGACGTTGAGGTGATGTACTTCTCAGTATCCATGCCATAGAACTTCTTGTTCAGCTTGTGGCGGCCGATATCCGAAAGCTCGAAGCTGCGCCCATTGAGGAAGAACTCCTGGAAATAGGCAATCACGCGCTTTGGATCAGGGAACGTCTTGAGGTTCTGAGGCAGGGAGTTGCGGCATGCCTCGACGATCTGGCCGATATACTCATTCTGGAACTCCTCCGATTCCTCCTGCCTGTAGCTCGGGCAGAGGATGTGCTCACGGCGGAGTGTCTTGATGACGGCAAGAGCCGGGGCATCGATATCACGTGCATTGGTATCGATCACATCAACGGTATTGAAGCCAAGGCTCCTGAGCTCCTCGAGTTCGATAGCCCCAAGGTCATCACCTGCAGCGAATTTCAGGTCACCATCCTCTGTGCGGATGTCATGGTAGCAGAAATAAGCGGCATCATCGGCGATGCTTTCGGAGATATCGATTGTCTTCGGCTCATAGAATGCCTTGACGATGCTGTCCCTGGTATCAATGCCAAGGACGCGAAGGAAGAATGTCACAGGGAACGGCTTCTTGCCGAAGCTGACCTGGATGATGTTGTTGACCTTCTTCCTCTCAGCAGCGCTTGTGAGCTCTCCCTTCCTCGTGTCCGTTTTCTCGTTCTTCCTCGTGAGGACGAACTCGAGCTTCGTTCCGGAATATGGATAGAGCGTACCATAGTAAAGGGAAGAGGAATCATTCTTCTTTCCTTCCTTGAATACGACACCCGGGGACCGGACGATCTGGGAGACGATGACGCGCTCAGCGCCGTTGATGATGAAGGTACCACGATCCGTCATCAAAGGGAAATCACCGAAGAAGATCTCCTTCTCCTTGATCTCTCCATTACGGGTTTCGAGAGCGACACTTGCCTTGATTGGGACGCCGAATGTCCTTCCTTTCTTCTTGCACTCAGACTCTGTGTATTTGATGCCGGCCATGTCGACCTTATAACCGTTGTACTCAACCCTCATGTCCTCGTTCGGGGAAACGATCGGGAAAGTTGCACGGAATACGGACTCAAGACCATAAGACGGATCGGGGGCTTCTCCCCTCTCCAGCTTGTCGAGCTGAAGGAACTTGTCGAACGATTCGGTCTGGATTCCGATCAGATCAGGAAGCTCGCACACCTCCGGCAGCTCGGAACCGATATCGACTCTCTTAATGCCTTTGCCTTTGCTGGGAATCATTGTACCTCCATAGCACACTGGATAGCATTTTAGTTCTGCGCCAGCAGACGCCTAAGCCATCGGGGTTACCGATGGCATATCCCAGGCCCCGGAAAGGAGCCTGGGGAAAGAATATTGAAGGCCTGTGTTATTTGACTTCGATAACACAGCCAGCAGCTTCGAGCTTCTCCTTGATGGAAGCAGACTCTTCCTTGCTGACGCCTTCCTTGATGTTGCCGCCGTTCTCGCAGAGATCCTTTGCCTCCTTGAGACCAAGACCTGTGACAGCCCTGACTTCCTTGATGCATGCGATCTTCTTTGCAGCATCCACGCTCTTGAGGACGACTGTGAACTCAGTCTGCTCCTCCTCTGCGGGAGCATCAGAAGCAGCACCAGCTGCAGGACCGGCAACAGCTGCCGCAGCAGCAACGACACCGAACTTCTCCTCCATCATCTTGATGAGGTCCGCAACGTCCATGACGCTCATCTGAGCGATGGATTCGAGGATTTCTTCCTTTGTAGCCATATTATCTTCTCCTTATAAAACCACGGTCTAGCAGGTTACTTGAAGACTAGGACCGTATTAGTTCGTTTCCTCAGAAGCAGCAGGGGCGCCACCCTTCGACTCGAGATAAGCGAGGAGCGTAGCAGCGAGCTTCTGTACAGGTGCCTTCATCGTACCCATAAGGGAAGCGATGAGTTCGAGCTTCGTCGGGAGCTTGGAAAGCGCCTCGACTTCCTCGGCAGAGAGGAACTTCCCGTCAAGGAGAGCACCCTTGACCTGGACGTTCACACCATCCTTGTTTGCACTGAAGAGCACCTTAGCGACCGAATTGGCTGTATCTCCCTTGATGAGGGCAACAGCAGTAGGTCCCTTGAGCTGCTCATCAGCTCCGTTCTGATCAAGCTCCTTGAGAGCGATCTTCGCATAGCGGTTCTTGACAACACGGTATGCAGCCTCATCCTTCTTCAGGGCCTTCCTGATGTCGGTGATCTGCTGGACCGTCATGCCTCTGTAGTCCGTGAAGATGAATCCGCCGTAATCCTTGAATTCATCCCTGAGGGCTGCGACCGCATCTTCCTTCGCAGGGGTTACACGTGTCTCATAATTCTCCATGTCGTCCCTCCATTACACCGCCGCCGAAGCGTCTGCGGCATCCTTATAGTTAACGCGGATCCCAGGTCCCATCGTCGATGAGAGCGCAACGGATACGATGAAATCACCCTTCGCATCTGCAGGCTTCTTCCTCATGATCTCCTGGATCGTCACACGAGCGTTCTCCGCAACCTTCTCAGGATCCATGTCGACCTTGCCGACTGCCATGTGGACAACACCCGTCTTGTCGGAACGGAACTCAACACGGCCCCTTCCGAGCTCCTCAAGGGCTTCCTTGATATCATTCGTGACGGTGTGTGTCTTGGGGTTCGGCATGAGTCCCCTTCTTCCGAGGATAGGACCAAGCCTACCTACATCCTTCATCATGTCTGGGGTAGCGACAGCGATATCGAAATCCATCCAGCCGCCCCTGATCTTGTCGATGAGGTCTGTATCGCCGACATATGCAGCACCTGCAGCCTTTGCCTCTTCAGCCTTGTCACCCTTTGCGAAAACAAGGATCCTCTTCTGCGCCATGAACTGGTTCGGAAGGACAACGGTGTCCCTGACGGACTGGCTCTTCTTAAGGGAAAGCGCGACCGAAAGCTCTACAGTCTCTGTGAACTTCGCATATGCGCACTCCTTAGCAAGCTGAGCAGCCTCAAGGAGCGTATACTCCTTTGACCTGTCGATCTTCTTGAGCGCTTCCTGATATTTCTTTCCTCTCTTCATCTTACTTCTCCACCTCTACACCCATTGAACGGGCCGTGCCGGCGATGATCCTCTTTGCAGCATCGAGATCGTTTGCATTGAGGTCCTCCAGCTTCGTCTTGGCGATTTCCGTAAGCTGTGCATCGGTGATAGTGCCGACCTTTACCTTATTGGGCTGGCCGGAAGCTGTCTGGATGCCGAGTGCCTTCTTGATAAGGACAGCTGCAGGAGGTGTCTTGAGGATGAAAGAGAAGCTCTTATCCTGATAGACAGTGATGATAACAGGAAGGATGAGTCCAGGTTCATAACCCTTTGTCTTGTCATTGAACTGCTGGACGAACTGAGGGGCGCTGACGCCATGAGGTCCAAGTGCCGGTCCGATAGGAGGTGCCGGTGTGGCCTTCTGGGCAGGGCACTGCAGCTTGATGACGGCAGTAACCTTCTTCTTTGCCATTTCTTTTTCTCTCCTTACGCATGGAGCATCTGCTCCGCGCTGGTATTAACGCTCTTCAACGAAGAGCTCCCACCCCGACAAGCGGGGGAGAATATTGCATTGCAATGTCAAAAAACGGTTCTGGTCAGACCAGAACCTTCTCCACCTGGGAGAAATCAACCTCGACAGGAGTTGACCTGCCGAAGATCTGAACCGAGAGGCGAAGCCTTCCCTTGGCAGCATCGATATCGTCGATGGTACCATTGAAGGAAGCGAACGGACCGGAGATGACGCGCACCTCCTCGCCTTTCTCGAAATCCTGCTTGGGACGGAATACCTTCTCCTCCGGCATCTCACCTGTGCGGCGAAGGATATCAGTGTGCTCCCTCTGCGAAAGCGGCTTCGGGGGATTCTTTCCCGTCTTGTCCGCTGTAAGGAACCCGGTGACGCCAGGGATCCTCGCTATCTTCGCAGTAACCGTACGCCATGTGTTCTCAGGCAGATCCAGCTCCACGAGGATATAGCCGGGAAGGACCTTCTTGAGCTCGATCTTCTTCTCGCCCTTCTCGGTCACGACAGGAACCTGCTCCATCGGAACGCTCACGCCCGTGCAGTATGCAGAGAACTCCGCATCCGAGGAGCGGAGCTTATTGATGATCCTCTCGATCTTCTGCTCGTAGCCTGAATATGTATGGACGACGTACCAGCCTCTGGCCATTTCCTCTCCTAGAATATGAAGTCAAGGCAGAGACCGAGAACGGTATCCACAAGACCGAGAACGATAGCAAAGACTATCGTTGAGATAATGACAACCCAAGTCGAATGGATGACGACAGCCCTTGAAGGCCATGACACCTTCTTCATCTCGAGCCAGCATTCCTTGAAATATCTTGCGATCTTCTTCATAGACAATCCTCTTTCTCTCGGAGTGCCAGCAGGCCAGGTAGGATTCGAACCTACAACACCCGGTTTTGGAGACCAGTGCTCTAGCCGTTGGAGCTACTGACCTGCTCGCACCCCGAAGGCGGCCGATCTTATTTGATCTTGGTCTCGCGATGCAGCGTGTGCTTATGCTCGAACGGGCAATACTTCATAAGCTCCAGCTTATTCGGTGTATTGCGGCGGTTCTTCTGGGTCGTATAGTTCTTCTGCTTGCACTCCGTGCACTGGAGGGCGATCTTCTCTACAGGACCTTTCTTCTTTGAACTTGCCATGTTTATCTCCTCGGCATTGCCGTTTTATCTAGGGTAAGGGCATCGCCGAGGGACACTTCCCCCTCCGCATTGCCAGCTACCGTCGGTACATCTTAGCCAATGGGGAGGGCTTCGTCAATAGATGCGGCGGTTAAAATGAAAATCAGAGGCAGAGGCATAGCTTTCCCTTCCATTCTCCGGGGAAATAATCCAATCTGGTAACAGGCAGGAGAGCCAGCGACGGTCTCCTGGAACCATGGAGGTTGCCATAATGCTCAGGATCTCGGAACTCACCTCATTCTGCCAGGAGCTTGTCGAAGCAGTATCGAACCTTCTCGGCGGAAGGACAATAAACATAATGGATCTCGACGGCACGATCATTGCCTCAACTGACAGATCACGGATATCAACGGTGCATACCGGCGCGAAGCATGTCGTTGCATCAGGGCACGATCTCGCGATCACAGCGGGCAATGTCAACAACTATCCGGGAGCAAAGGTCGGATACAACATGCCGCTTACCTTCCATGGACAGATCATCGGGGCAATAGGGATATTCGGCATACCTGAACAGGTACAGGACCTGACGAAGCTGCTGAAGATCTACGCGGACAAGTATTTTGAGCTGCAGGGCAACATGGAGGCGAAGCTCGTCGATCTCTCGCTCCGGTCAAAGCTGTTCGGACTGCTGACAGCGGAGAATGCAGACAGGAAGAACATAGAGGATGCAATGGAGCTTCTGGATGTCTCCTTCATCTTCCCCGTCCAGTTCGTGAGGATACTGCAGAGGGCATCGCATCCGGAGGCGATACCGTTCGAGCAGATACTCTCATCCCTGTTCTCACGCGGGATCCTTGACCCGAAGCACGACTTCTGGAGCTTCGAGGCGGATTCCCTCTCGATAATCTGCAGCTCAAAGGTGAAGAGCTCCGACCTTATGGGAATCGATGAGATGGCAGGGTGCAGGATAATAATGCCCCACCCCGCTTCGGACTATGACTCGATCTGCGGGGCATCATCGGCTTCCCTCTGGATAAGCAAGCATATGGATGCAAAGATAGTTGACCTTTCGGATCCAATGACAAGGCTCAGTTACATGCTGTACTGGACCGCCTATTCCAACAGTGACATCATCGACTCGTTCATAGATGAGATGAAGCGTTACCTTGATGAACGGAACCTCAGGAAATGCATGGATGCCGTACGGAGCTACTACAGCGCCGACATGAGCGTGACAGAAGCTGCGGCAGCACTGGGAATACACAAGAACACACTGCAGGCAAGGGTCAGGAGGGCGATGGAGGCGGCAGGCATCGAGGATTATCCTATATCAGAGAAGATATATCTGATGCGTCTGATCCACATCAGGCTCCAGCTGCTATCAAACCAAGGGACATCTGAGGACGATGATACAAACCTCTTACGTGTTCGATGATACAGCGGCAAAGGATCCTTCAGGATCTTCAGCAAGAAATATACAATCATCTCGAAATTACCAATGTGAAAGCGGAATGATAATTGGATCTTAATTTTCAAATCATTATTTCAGCACAACCCAGGTTCCTTTCTTATCTGAACCTTCACGCACTATCTCACCGCTCTCTGTCATTTTGCTTATTGCCCTCGCAACGGTTGCACGGCTGAATCCAGATTTGTCTGCTATATATTGATATGTAGCAGTCGGAACAAGGCGCATGATATCCTTGACCTTTTTCTTTACTGGATAGCTTACAGTCTCATTTACAGTCTCGTTTACAGTGCCATTTACAGTGCCATTTACAGTGCCATCGTCTGTCTTTGCCTGATTCTTGGGAGCTTCTCATTAGGAGATTCAGTAAACGGGAATGCCACACGGATGAAATGCTCTGGGATTCTGAATATCCTCATCAGTTACCTATTTCGTGGCATAGATGCACCTGAGAAGAAATCCTCCTCGCTCTGACCAAGGACAAATCCACTGTGCATTTCCGAGTGAAAAAAAAAAGAGCCCCCGCGCGGATTCGAACCGCGGACCTCAACCTTACCATGGTTGCGCTCTACCGACTGAGCTACAAGGGCATTGCATTGGCTACCATACCCAAACAATGCATCCGTGTCAATATTAACCCATGCATTCTTGTCTTATGGCGGCGGCTGCTTTATAGTCTCTTGTGGAGGATTCTGATGCCAGAAGTACAGAATGTCTTTTATGGAAAGGATTATCCTGCAGGTCCTGCAGGAGAGGGAGTGACGAGGAAGATCCTTGCTCATTCAGATAAGCTGATGGTCTGCGAGATGCATTTCGCAACTGGTGCTGTCGGTGCTCCGCACAGCCATCCACATGAGCAGATCTCATATGTGATCTCAGGCAAGTTCGAGTTCACCATCGGCGGGAAGAAGATCGTTGTCGGACCTGGCGATACAACCTACAAGGAGCCGAACGTCGTCCACGGCGCGGTCTGCCTTGAGGAAGGCGTCATGCTCGACATCTTCACACCGGAGAGGAAGGATTTCCTCGCCTGACGGAGCGCCTCCCAGGAGGCGTTCTTCTTTACAGGAAAAGCATCGCTATGATGGCGGTGCTGATCCCGGAGAACGAAAGGGCTATACCGCTTATCGCCCCGATATCCTCACCCATCTCAAGCGCCTTTGATGTGCCTACGACATGGCTTGCGGTACCGATGGCGACTCCCTGGGCCACCCGGCTTCTCACATGGAAGAGACTGATCATGAATGGTGCCAGTATATTCCCCATTACACCCGTGAAGAGAAGCGAGGTCACAGTGATGGCCCTGGTACCGCCCAGCGTCTCGGAGATCGCAATCGCTATCGGTGTCGTGACGCTCTTAGGCAGAAGCGAAGCCCCCAGCTCGGGGCTCAGATGGAAAAGGCGTGAAAGCAGGAGTATCGTGACAATGGATGCGACGCTTCCAGCGACTGTACCGGCGATGATCGGCATAATATGCTTTCCAACGAGTTTCCGCTCCCTGTAGATCGACCAGGCAAGCATCGCTGTCACAGGCCCAAGGAACATATTGATGATCTCCCCGCCCTTGCTATATGCAGAAAACGGGATATGGAAGGCAAGAAGCACAGCGATTATGATGATCTCCGCGATCAGGAGAGGATTGAACACAGCCTTCCTCGTCCTTCTGCTGAGATACAGCCCGAAGCAGTATGCAAGTATCGTTATCGTCAGGCCGAACAATGGCGTTTCAGTGATTACAGCCCTCATTCCTCCCTCTCCTTGCCCATCATCAGGCGCTCTGTGATCTCAACAGCCTTCGCGGCTACGAGGAATGTAACGAAAAGCGATATCAATGAGATAAGCACTATAGAAAGCCATGAAGAACGCAGGAGCTCAAGGCTCTCAATGATCTCAACTCCTGCAGGAACGAAGAAAAGAGCCATATAACGGGAGAAGAATGAAGCGCTCTCGCTCAGCTGCTCCTCGCGGATGATGCCCGAAGCAAGAAGGACAAGGAGCAGGAAAAGCGCAATGAGAGTACCGGGGAATGTGAACGGCAGCACCGATGATACGGCATTGCCTATGATGGTCAGCAGGAACAGAAGGGATAGCTGGAGAAGGATCCTCATGGGTGCGATGATAGCCTTTTGCGCTTAGCTGGAAAAGGGAGGCCGGAGCCTCCCTTCGTCAGATTCCCATGCGCTGCATGAATCTCATGATGTTGTCCATCGTGAGCTTCATGTCATTCTTTGCGCGCGGGCGGGCCTCCTTATATGGAACAGCGACCCTGTTGATGCTGAAGATACCGGCAACGCCTTCATCATATGCCGCATCGATATCGTCCCCGATATCCCCGACGACAGCAATGACGGGAATGCCCATCGCCTTGGCCTTCCTGGCAACTCCTATAACGACCTTGCCACGGAGCGACTGGCTGTCGATCTTCCCTTCCCCGGTAAAGACCATGTCAGCGCCTTCAGCGAGCTTCTCGAAGCCCGTGATCTCAAGCACAGCATCGATTCCCATCTGCATCCTGGCACCGAAGAAGGCTTTCATGCCTCCCCCCATGCCGCCAGCAGCACCGCTTCCGGGAATCCCCTGCAGCGCGATTCCGAGATGGGCCTCTATTACGGAAGCGAGCTTCATCATCTTGCCATCGAGAACCTCGACCATATGGGGATCGGCCCCCTTCTGCGGGCCATATATCGCCGCTGCACCTGTCGGGCCATAGAACGGGTTGTCGATATCACACATAGCTGTGATCGGAAGAGCCTTGACACGCTCATCCATCGTCGAGAGATCAACGCTCTCTATCCTATCGAGAGTATCGCCAACCGGAACAAAGCTGTTTCCGTCCTTGTCCCTGAACGTAACACCGCAGGCGGCAGCTGCACCGCAGCCCGCGTCATTCGTGGCACTGCCTCCGAGGCCGATGACAAGGCGCTTGGCTCCGCGCTTCGCGGCATCGAGGATGAGCTCTCCGACTCCATATGTCGTCGTCTTTGACGGATCCTTGCGGTCTCCGACAAGCGGAAGCCCTGCAGAAGCCGCCATCTCTATGACTGCCGTCCCATCAGGAAGCATGCCATAGAAGCTCTCCATTTCCTCATTCCAAGGGCCTCTTGTTTTCAGCGTGATCCTCTCCCCGCCAAGGGCAGTGAGGAAGGAATCAACACTTCCCTCACCGCCATCAGCAACAGGGATGGAGACAATGCTACACTGAGGATGGTAAGCGAGGATCCTCTCCTTCATGATGGAGATTATCTCTGCGCTGGACATCGTTCCCTTGAATGAATCAGGTATCAGTACCGCCTTTCTCATACTTCACCTATCAGATAAGGAAGAGAGAGAGGATCCAGACGAAGATCATGCCGACAACGCCCATGATTCCGGTCATTGCGGACTGTGTCTTGTATCCATCTTCCATCTCGATGTGACCGAACTTCGTGACAACCCAGAAGTAGGAGTCGTTCGCATGGGAAACCGTCATAGCACCAGCTGCGATTGCCATAACCGTAAGAGTACCAGCCATCGGTGTCGTAAGGCCGAGAAGGCTCATCATTGAACCCGGGTCGGTGATCATGCCCATGATGCCAGCCGTTGTCGTGAGAGCGACAGTGGAGGAACCCTGAGCCGTCTTGAGGATCGCGGAAACGATGAACGGGAAGAAGATTCCGATTGTGGCAAGCACCGCTGCATGCTCCTGCATATAGCCAACGAAACCAGCCTCGGAGATGACCTTTCCAAGAACACCGCCAGCTGCTGTGATGAAGAGGATCGGTCCGACAGTCTTGAGTGTCTCATCGACGAGGGAATAGAAATCCTTCATCTGATGCCTCTGTGCGAGGAGAATGACACCGAAGATCACGCCGATTGCGAGAGCGATGATAGGCGTTCCGATGAATGCGCAGAATGTAGCGAACGGTCCGGTCCAGCCAGCCATGGAGGAAATCGAGCCGATAGCCATCGCGATGATAGGAACGATGATCGGAGCAAGAGCCATGAAGCCGTTGGGGAGCTTTCCAAAGCTCTTAAGGAGCTTCTCATACTCTTCCTGGCTGACATCATTCTTGTCCTCGCTTGTCTTGACGCGCTTGCCGATGTAGTTCGCATAGAAGTATGCCGCGATGAGACACGGGATCGAGACAAGAGCACCGATACCCATGACGAGAAGCAGATGATCACCTACTCCAAGGGAGCTTGCTGCTGCAATCGGGCCCGGTGTTGGCGGGATGAATACGTGGGATGTATAGAGTCCTGCGGAAAGAGCCACTGTGAGGGCAACAGAGGAGTAGCCTGTCCTCTTCTGCAGAGCGCTCCTGATCGGATCGAGGATAACGAAGCCTGAATCGCAGAAAACAGGGATCGATACGACCCAGCCCATGAGCTCAACAGCGATGTCAGGGTGCTTCTTGCCGACAAGGCGCACGACCATCTCTGCCAGCTTGAGCGCGCCGCCGGTCTTTTCAAGGATCGTTCCTACAAGGGCGCCAAGGATGATGACGATACCGATGCTTGTGAACGTTCCGGAGAATCCGGCGCCTATCATGTTCGGTATGCTTGCCAATGGGATTCCAACTACGATAGCGAGTATCAGCGAAATGCCCATCAGAGCAATGAACGGATGGAGCTTGAACTTGCTGATTGCGACGATCATCACGACGATTGCGATGACGAATGAGATAATCAGTCCGATTCCAGACATTTTTCTCTACCTCCTGTTTTCAAGGTTACACACGGGCTTTTTCCAAAGTCTCGCATGTTCCTAAGACTATTCTAGAGGCATGAAAACCAAATTCAACAGGAATTTTTTGTTACCTGTAACATTATTTCATATAAAATCCATAGAAAAATTGTTATGCACAATAAATGAAGGGGATGTGGCCGGCATAGCCGGGCCATAGGAGGTCAATGGGCCTTCTCTGAGCAGGCGATGAGATCCAGGAGGGAGGCCGCATCCTCCATCAGCTGTTTCCCGGAATCATTGCGGACGAACTCAAGAAGCAGATACCTGCTTGGCTCCGGATCAAGATTGGCAAGATAGCCCTTCCATGCATCAAGTCCATCACGAAGAGGAAGCCTCTCCTCATCAACCCAATGGAATACATGGATATTCCCTACGCGGCTTCCAAGAGCCGCAAGACCTTCTTCCCTCTCCTTCTGTCCAAGCATCTGCAACGGCTGCCACAGGGTACGGAGATTCTCTGCAGCCACATCATCGATGAACCTTCTGCCGCTTTCATTGGAATCCATGACAGTGCGCCGATGCCACTCCATGACAACAGTCATTCCCGCTGATGCGGCATCCGATGCAACGCGCCTCGCTTCATCGACAAGAGCGCGGTACTGATTCCCATCCAACTCTGCGGAAGGTACTGAGCCTCCCCAGATGCGGATGGTGTCTGCCCCCAGAGCCTCTGCGTTGCGAAGCCTGGAATGGAAATCCATATTCTCTCCCAGACGGTAGTATGAGCCGTACTCCACCACCGAAAGCCCGTTCTCCCGCGTCCTCTGTCCGACCTGACGGGACTTTGAAGGGTCATCCTCCCCAATATGCCATCCCTCGCTCCATTCGATTCCCCTTAGCCCTGCCTGGAGGGCAAGGTCAATGACTGCCTCAAAAGGCTTTGATCTGAATGTTACGGAAACGATTCCGGGAATGAGCATATCCACCTCCGCCCTCCATGATAGCACGGAAGGAGGAGGCAGTGACCATCAGACTCCCCACATATAGGCAATGGCGGGAATGATTCCGAACATCGCGATAGTGCAGACTGTCAGCAGGATGAAGAGAACGCGGAGCTTGATGCCGTTATATGCGATCAGGACCTTGTCCTTCCTCACCTGTGCCCTCTTCGCCGCGATCGCCTGATACGTCATGATCATTATGACTGCAAGCGTGAATATGTTTATCATCGTGATAAGCGAGAAGATACCGGCGTCAGAGACCATCGAAAGCCCGACAAGCATAGAGGAAATGACACCGAAGAGACCTGTGCCAAGCATGCCGACGCTGTCCTCTCCCGTATAGCTCTGGCTGTAGAATGCGATGATGATCCAGATCACGACGCTGAAGAGGTTGATGAACGCCTGGAGGAAGAGCGATATACCCGCTCTGTTCGCCCTCACGATGATCTCGAGCTGTGTCCTCACTGAATCATCGAAATGCACCGCAGGATCATTGTTTGTATCATAGTAGTAGTTCAGCCTGAGCGTGAAGTTGTCGACGGTTTCCGTATCATGTATCAGGCGGTAGCCCGATGTGATGCCGAAGTACGGGGTGAACCCGCTGACAAGGATGCCATCGGAGTCAGTTGACCTATCTGGGACATACCTGATGTAATCCGCATCCATCGTCGGCAGGATGTACATCTTGAACTGCACAGAGTCCAGAGGATAGCGCACGCTGTCGAAAGCCTTCTCAAAGGCCCCGTTGAAGCGTATCTTCTGGTAACACATCGTCCTGAGATTGCCCGACTCATCATAATACTGGACTTCCTCGAGCTCCTTGAGCATGCCAAGCGAATCGGGCACGAACTCCCCATTGCCGAGCACGAACATCGTCTCCTTGTCAGTAAGCACATTGGAAGGAGTCTCGCCAGGATAATACTCATGATCATGCGAATCGACCCACGTCTCGAAGTAGTCGGAATGGGCATCAAGCCATTCATCATGTGAGAATGTCCCATGCGGCCGCTCCTCACCTGTCTCGGCGTAATAATCATCGATGATCTGGTCGGCAAGGACATTCCTCGAATAATGGCGGAACATCTCGCGGAACTCATCCTTGTCGAACTTGAAGTAGATCTGCATCCTCGCCTCATAGGAGGATGTCGCAGATGAGATGTTCTTGATCTTCTCCAGAACCGCCCCGACAGTCACCTCGACATAATAGGCATCGGGATTATTGGCCCGCGACGTGCTTTCGAGATCGTCATGGTACTTCACCTGTAATGAAGAAATAGGATGCGACGCGCATCGCGATGCGGTAGCTAGGCTCCTCCTCTCCCGAGAGGATCCTCTCCATCTTCGCTGGATTGACCGATACCGCCCTTGCGAGCGTTATCCCGTATCTGCTTTCAATGTAGGCAGCAAGCGTTCTGAGCTTATCTGCAGTTCTTTTCCCACACTGTTCATAGTGCAACAGCATATAGGAGCCGGAGGACAATGAGAAGAAGGGTATCATTGTCCGTAGTAGGCGTCCTTTCCATGCTTGCGTAGATAGTGCTTGTCCAGAAGGCTCTGCTGCATCGGGGCCAGCGATGGATTGAGCATCCGGGCATGGAAGGCCATGAACGCGACCTCCTCAAGCACCACCGCATTGTGAACGGCATTCCCCGGATCCTTGCCCCAAGCGAACGGGCCATGGGAATGAACCAGCACTGCAGGGATGTCGTCAGGGGAAATGGAGGAGAACGCCTCGACAATGACATTCCCTGTCTCCTTCTCATACTCTCCCCCGATCTCCGCGTCAGTCATAAGCCTTGTACACGGGATCTCCCCATAGAAATAATCCCCCTGCGTCGTTCCATATGCAGGAATCCCACACCCCGCCTGCGCAAATGAGGTTGCCCATCTGGAATGGGTATGCACTACTCCCCCGATACCAGGGAACGCGTTGTAGAGCACAATGTGCGTAGGTGTATCAGAGGAAGGCTTCCACCTTCCCTCCACCCTCTCTCCCGTTTCCAAGGATACGACAACCATGTCATCAGCGCTCATTGCATCATACTCAACCCCGCTCGGCTTGATGACCATAAGCCCCCGCTTTCTGTCAACACCGGAGACATTGCCCCAGGTGAATGTGACAAGCCCGTGCTTAGGCAGTGCAAGATTCGCCCTCAGCACCTCTTCCTTCAATGATTCAAGCATCTGCACCCTCCATTGGCAGGCAATCTATCGCGGCCTTTTCCACAGGCAGGACTGAAAGGAACCTCGAAAGATAATCCCTGAACCCCTCCACAACGGCAGGATCAGGATCCATCCGCGTGCCTTCCGTATTGCAGAATACACGGCTGTCGAGGTAATCCTCAAGGCTCATGCCGTCTCCTGAGATCATATAGGATGCAAGAAGAGCCATGCCGTATGGCCCTCCCTCTCCCGCACTCCTCATCGTATGGACAGGAGCATCGACTGCCCCAGCAAGGAAGCTGGAGCCTGTCACCGGATGCCGGAAAAGACCGCCATGTGCCATCATGCGATCGATCCTGACTCCATCAGAGCGCAGGATCTCCATGCCATGGGAAAGCGTTGCAAGCGCTGAATAGAGATGCGCCCTGGCAAAATCCGCAAGCGTTGCCTTCCTGTCAGGACGGCGGATGATCAAAGGGCGGCCATCGGAGAATCCCGTAACAGGCTCGCCGGAGATATAGTTTATGACAGTGAATCCACCGCAGTCAGGACTGCCCTTGAGGCTCTCCTCATAGAGCATCGTGAATATCGCATCAGGATCATCATTCCCTCCCATAAGGCGAACGGCTTCCTGGATGATGGATACATAGCTGTTCATGTCGGTTGTGCAGTTATTGCAGTGGACCATCGCGACAGGACGTCCTGTTGGTGTTGTCACGATATCGATCTCCTCATGGACGCTCTTCGGCATCTTCTCAAGCACGACCATTGAGAATATCGAGGTACCGGCAGAGACATTGCCAGTTCTTTCCCTCACCGCATCAGTCGCGCTCATTCCCGTACCGGCATCGCCTTCAGGAGGCGCAAGGGGAATACGAGCCTCAAGATCTCCATCCACATCAAGCCAGGATGCACCTTCAGGCGTGAGCACCCCAGCATTCTCCCCAGCCTTGAGCACCTTCGGGAAGATGCCATCGATCCCGATTCCCGTGAGCTTCATGAACTTCCCTGCCATCTCCGCATCCCAGGTACATGTGGCAGGATCAATCGGGAACATGCCGGATGCATCACCGATTCCAAGCACCTTCTCCCCCGTCAGGCGCTGATGAACATAGCCGGAGAGCGTTGTCATGAAGGCTATGCGTGATGCAAAAGGCTCACCATCGAGAATCGACTGATAGAGGTGCGCGATGCTCCAGCGCTGCGGGATATTGAAGCCGAAAAGCCGGGTAAGATCTGCCGAGGCCTCCGATGTCGTGGTATTGCGCCAAGTACGGAATGGCGTGAGAAGGCATCCTTCATCATCGAATGCCAGAAGCCCATGCATCATCGCGGAGATCCCGATGGAAGCGACCCTGTGCAGCTTTTTCCCCGTTCTGCTCTCGAAAACCTTCTTCAAAGAGCTGTAGCAGGCTCTCAGTCCCTTTTCGACCTCATCAAGACCATATGTCCAGTAGCCACCTTCAAGATGGTCCTTCCAGCTGTAGCTTCCCGAAGCAACAGGAATGAAATCAGGGCCGATCATAACGGCCTTTATGCGTGTTGAACCTAGTTCGATGCCGATGCAGCATGATTCCTGGTCTATCATCCAATCCTCCCCGGCACCTTGTGCCGCCATCACTGATGATAACACGAAGCAGGGAAATCGGTGCATTCTCTTATCTTCTCCTCTCGAACATCGCCAGAGCCTTATGTACACGCATTATCAATATCCGTATAATCTATGCATGAAAAAACTTGTTTCACTCCTTCTGATGACAGCAATCATCATCTCAGCGGCAACTGCAGCCGATCCTGTGAAGATCGATGCGCTGATTCTTCCGAAATTCGAGAATGGCGAGATGAGCGGGGACTTCCCCGGCGAAGCCCAGTATTACCATGAGGCATACACCGAAGGCGGTGATGTCTATGATATCCCTGGCGCCCCGGCAGGACACCAGCTCTATGTCAAGGATGGCATCGCCCTCTTCGTGACGGGCATGGGAAAGGTCAACACCGCAGTCAGCCTGACATCGCTCCTTACCGATGACCGCTTCGATTTCTCCGATGCATACTTCCTTGCAACAGGATGCGCAGGATCATCCACAGAGTACACAGTCATGGGGGATGTATTCATCATCACAGCCACGATCGACTTCGATCTTGGCCACCATGCAGATCCACGCGAGATGACCTCCGGCGCTGTGGAGACATGGTTCCATGATGCATCATATGATGACGCTTCCTTCAAGCTGCTCAATCAGGAGCTTGCGGAAACCGTCTACCAGATGACGAAGGATGCAGATGTCAGGACAACGGAAAAGACCGCTGCATTCATGGCTGCGGCATTCCCCGGAGAGGAGTGGGCACAGAGGGAGCCGATGGTTCTCAAGGGCACCACGGTTACCGCCGACAACTACTGGAAGGGATACTATGATGAAGCCAATGCAAGGCTCATGACAGAGACATATGGAGCGCCTGATCCGTATGCCCTTTCCGAGATGGAGGACAACGCAATCGCTGTGACACTTGACAGATTCGGGCTTCTTGACCAGCTCATCATCATCCGTGACAGCGTCAACATGGATGTGTTCATGCTTGGAGCCACACCCGAGAGCCTCTGGGATCCGAACTTCCAGGATTCGCTCTCGTCCGAGGACAGCGTCGAAGCCGCTGACATCTTCGCCACTGCCATGGAAAACAACTTCAAGGTCGGCAGCATCGTCATTGATGCCATCAAAGCCGGTACCCTCTGATCATTGCAGATCACTCCAGACGGCCCTTCGGGGCCGTTCTTCTTTCCGCAAGCATATGTGGTTATAATGATCCCATGGAAGAGACACTGAGAACGATCCTCTGCTTCGGGGACTCGAATACCAATGGCTGCAACCCTGAGGACGGGACAAGGTGGCCTTATAACGTGAGATGGACAGGTGTAATGCAGCGGGAGCTCGGCGAAAACTACCTTGTCATAGAAGAAGGACTTGGCGGAAGGACGACCGCATTCGAGGATCCTTTCTACCCCGGAAGGAAAGGCATCGATTCACTTCCTTCCATACTTGAAACGCATTACCCCCTGTCTCTTGTGATCATCATGCTCGGGACAAATGACTGCAAATCATGCTACAGCGCCACTCCTGAAGCAATCGCATTCGGCATGCGCCGCATCGCGGAGACTATAAATTCATTTCCGTATCCAGTCTGGATCCAGAAGCCAAGGATACTGATCGTCTCACCAGTGCATATCGGGAAGGAGACGGAAAGATCAGGATGCGCTGTCTTTGACCATTCATCGCATCTGAAATCGCTGAAGCTCGCACCGCTTGCAAAAGCGGAGGCGGAAAAGGCAGGGGCCTCCTTCTTTGATGCGGCATCGGTTGCAGAACCCGGCGTTGACAGCATCCATCTCGGGAAGGACGGACATCTCGCACTCGGCCTTGCACTCGCTGGAAAGGTACGGGAAATGCTGGAAGGACAATGCTGAGCATAGGGAAGTACCGCATAGCGATACACACGGAGAGGATGCTGAGCCCATCCCCTCTCATCATCATCCCATCCGCTGACGGGGAAAGCGAGGGAATCTGGCACGCCTCCTCTACGGTAAACTCCCCTTTTGCGCTTGCGGCCATAGAGGGAATCAACTGGAATGATGATCTCTCTCCCTGGCCTTTCACTCCAGGAAAAGGCTCTGCATTCGGCGGCAAGGCTGACTCCTTCCTTGAGGATCTGGAGCACTCCCTGATCCCTTCCATTCTCCCCTATCTCCCATCAACGCCGTCCTCATACGCTATCGCAGGCTATTCCCTCGCGGGGCTGTTTGCCATGTACGCGGCATTCAAGGCAAGGATATTCCGATACTGCATGAGCGTCTCAGGTTCCCTGTGGTATCCGGGATTCAGGGAATACACCGGAAAGGCCCATGAGTGCAGTGTCGAACTGGCCTATCTCTCACTCGGGAACCATGAAGGGGACAGGGGCAGCACCCTGATACGGTCAGCCGGGAAGGGGACTGAAGAGATATGCAGGATCCTGAGGGAAATCGGGGTGGAAACCGTGTATGAGATCAACCCGGGCGGCCATTTCACAGACCCACCAGGCCGGATTGCAAAGGCAATCGCCTGCATCGCCAGAAAAGCGGCAGATCATGGGCAAAGATAAGAATATATACAAAATTAAATCATAATATTTGATTTTACTTTTACTATCCTCACAACTACCCTACTGCATAGGATAGTGTTTTTTATCTATGCAGTTCTAGTCATAGCAACTATTTATATTCATTTCGCACGCACAGGAGAAAAACTCCCGGCTATTTTTATTGACAAAAAGCCAGATTCTGTCAGATTGTATTAGCAGCATTCATGCTAAAGGAGTTCTAAGATGACAGAACAGGATGTATTCAAGGCAATCGCTGAAACAGTTGCAGAGAGAACTGACTGCAGTGCAGATGATGTGAAGATGGAGAGCACATTCAAGGATCTCGGTATCGATTCGCTTGATACAGTCGAGCTTCTCATGGAGCTTGAGGACAAGCTGGGAATCTCCATCGAGCTTGACAGGAAGATCGAGACTGTCGGAGACCTTGTTTCCTTCATCATCAGCAAGGAGAACTAAGAGATGATCGAGACACCGATCTGCTCGCTTCTGGGTATCAGATACCCTGTGCTTCAGGGCGGCATGGCCTGGATAGCCGATGGCCGCCTTGCCGCCGCTGTCTCCAATGGAGGCGGACTTGGCATCATAGCCGCGGGAAATGCTCCTGCTGACTATGTGCGCTCGGAGATCAGGACAGCACGCTCGCTGACAGACAAGCCCTTCGGTGTGAACATCATGCTGATGAGCCCGTATGCGGATGAGGTTGCCGCGGTCGCTGCCGAGGAGAAGGTCAGCGTCGTCACCACTGGTGCTGGCAACCCATCGAAGTATATGGCCTCATGGAAGGATGCTGGGATCAAGGTGATTCCCGTCGTGGCCTCTGTCGCAATGGCAAAGCTCATGACCCGGCTCGGTGCTTCTGCTGTGATCGCTGAAGGCGGTGAAAGCGGAGGACATGTCGGAGAGCTGACAACGATGGTGCTTGTCGCCCTCGTCGCGGACGCTACCGATCTTCCCGTTATAGCAGCAGGAGGAATCGCTGATGGCCGCGGAGTGGCCGCAGCCTTCATGCTTGGCGCTTCCGGGGTGCAGATGGGAACCCGCTTCCTCAGCGCAGAGGAGTGTTCGATCAATCCTGTATACAAGGAGAAGATCATCAAGGCCGGCGATCTCTGCACGATGGTCACAGGAAAGAGGCTCGGACATCCGGTGCGCTCACTCAGGACAACCTTCGCACGCGACTACGCAAAGGCTGAGTACAGCGGAATGGATGATGAATCGCTTGAGGCGCTTGGAGTCGGCGCGCTGAGGAAAGCTGTCAAGGATGGCGATCTCCAGCATGGCTGCTTCCTTGCCGGACAGATTGCCGCAATGGTCAGCAAGGAGGAACCTGCTGCTGACATAGTGCGCAGTGTGATCGAGGAGGCGGAACCGATCCTCAAGGGAGCGACGAAATGGGTAAGATAGCCTTCGTATTCGCAGGACAGGGCGCGCAGTATCCTGGCATGGGAAAGGATCTCTACGATTCGATCCCTGCCGCAAGGGCTGTATTCGAGAGCCTCGAGGGAATCAGGAAGGGAACAATGGAGATGTGCTTCTCAGGATCTGAGGAGGATCTGAGGAGGACTTCCAATACCCAGCCATGCATGTACGCGGTGGAAGCTGCGGCTTCAGCTGCCCTCGCCTCATCCGGCGTCAAGGCCGATGCGGCGGCTGGCTTCTCATTGGGAGAGGTTGCGGCCCTGGCCTTCTCAGGAGCTTTCAGCGTAGAGGATGGCTTCAGGATCGTCATTGAGAGAGGGCGCCTGATGCAGGAAGCCGCAGAGCTTAGGGAAACAGCGATGGATGCCGTACTGAAACTTTCTGATGGGAAAGTCGAGGAGCTTGCCTCGCTCTTCAGCGAAGTATATCCGGTGAATTACAACTCCCCCGGCCAGGTTGTTGTATCAGCAGCGGCTGGTTCGATCGCGGCTTTTGAGGAGAAGGTCAAGGAAGAAGGCGGCAGGACCATGAGGCTCAACGTCGCAGGAGGCTTCCACTCACCGTTCATGGAGGATGCCGCAGCGGCATTCGGAAAGGCTCTCCAGTCCTATGCCTTCAGGGAGCCGGGGATGGCTGTCTATGCGAATGCAACAGCAGAACCATATGACAAGGACATTCCATCAATGATGGCGCGCCAGATCTGCTCACCGGTAAGGTGGGTCGACAGCGTAAGGCACATGATTGAAGCAGGAATCGATACATTCATTGAGATCGGTCCTGGATCGACGCTCACAGGACTCATCAGAAGGATCGACAGGAGCGTCAGGACATTCAACGCATCCGATGCCGAGAGCATCGGGAAGATCACTGAGGAGGTGATCAATGGCTGACAGCAGGAAAACAGCAATCGTCACAGGAGGATCAAGGGGAATCGGCCGCGAAGTGGCACTCCGCCTTGCCTCCCTCGATTATGATATAGCAATCGTCTATGTCGGTGACCCGAACGAGGCCGCCGAAACCGTTTCAGAATGCACGAAGAAGGGAGTCAGGGCCATTGCATATGTCTGCAATGTCGCTTCCTTTGAGGAGACGAAGGAGACAGTCAATGCCATCACGAAGGATTTCGGAGGAGACAGCATCGAGGTGCTTGTCAACAATGCCGGGATCACACGCGATGGCCTCATCGCGATGATGAGCGAGGAGAACTGGGACAGTGTCATCAGCGTCAACCTCAAAGGCGCATTCAATATGATCCGCCACACTTCAAGGCTCTTCATAAGGAACAAGTGCGGAAGAATCGTCAACATCAGCTCCGTCTCTGGTCTCATGGGCAATGCGGGGCAGATCAACTACTCGGCATCCAAGGCCGGCATCGTCGGTCTGACGAAGTCGACAGCGCGTGAGCTCGCGTCAAAGGGAGTCACATGCAACGCAGTGGCACCTGGCTTCATCCGCACCGATATGACGAAGAATATCACAGAGGAGAACTCGGAGCTCCTTAAGACAATACCTCTCGGAAGGATGGGAGAGGTATCCGATGTGGCTGCCGCGGTCGTATTCCTTCTCACCTCGCCTTATATCACAGGGGAAGTGCTCAGGGTCGATGGCGGAATCGCGATGTAAGGAGAAGCAGATGAACGAGAACAGAAGAGTCGTCGTAACAGGAATGGGAGCCATCTCCCCTATCGGCAACAGTGTTGATGAAGTATGGGCAGCAATGAAGGAAGGACGCTGCGGGATCGGGGAGATCACATACTTCGATACAGCAGACTACAAGGCTAAGCTCGATGCGGAAGTCAAGGATTTCAATCCACGTGACTGGATGGACAAGGCTGACACGCTCAGGTCGGACAGGAACGCCCAGTTCGCCATTGCCGCAGCTGTACAGGCTGTCAATGAGAGCGGTATCGAGGGGCAGATAGAGCCTGAGAGGTTCGCCGTGTACTTCGGAAGCGGCATCGGAGGAATACAGACATTCACTAAGGAGATGGATAAGCTCCGCCAGAGAGGGCCGGGAAGGGTGTCCCCCTACTTCGTTCCTATGATGATCGCGAATATGGCAGCTGGAATGATCGCTATACGCTTCAACTGCCAGAATGCAGCGCTGCCAGCAGTGACAGCATGCGCATCCGGATCCAATGCGATCGGAGAGGCTGTAAGGGCGATCAGGCACGGCTATGCGGATGCGGCCATCACAGGCGGCACCGAGGCAGCGATCACAGAGCCGGGAGTAGCTGGATTCGTCAATATGCAGGCGCTCTCAACAGCAACTGATCCGAACGCGGCATCCCTGCCATTCGACAGGAGAAGGGCTGGCTTCGTAATCGGAGAAGGCGCGGCAGCACTCGTGGTCGAGGAATATGAGCACGCAGTGAAGAGGGGTGCAAGGATCTATGGAGAGATCGTTGGCTATGGCTCGACATGCGATGCATACCACATCACAGCACCGCGTCCGGATGCCGATGGAGGAAGGCGCGCGATGGTTGAGGCGATGAAGGAAGCCGGCTACAGGACTGGGGAGAGCGTGTATATCAATGCGCATGGTACAGGCACCCCGCTCAATGACAAGGGAGAGACACTTGCCATCAAGGGAGCACTTGGCGATGAAGAGGCAGCAAAGGCCCTGATCAGCTCCACGAAGTCGATGACAGGCCATATGCTCGGCGCAGCAGGAGCGATTGAGGCAATCGCATGCATCAAGGCGCTTGAGACAGATATCATACCGCCGACGATCAACCTGCTTGAACCGGATCCGGAGTGTGACCTGGACTATGTCCCGAACACTGCAAGGGAGAAGAGGATCGATCTCGCGCTCTCCAACTCCCTTGGCTTCGGCGGACACAATGCCTGCCTTGCTTTCAGGAGGATCTGATGAAGGAAGAGGCTATCAGGAAATATGCCGGGCTCATGAGGGAGCTCGATCTTTCAGGACTTGAGGTGAAGGAGGATGGCTATGAGCTGCGCCTTGAGCGCGGCAGCTTCACTCCTTCAAGGAACATGAAGACTTACATTGTCCCGGATGAAGGCGCCTCTCCGGAAGCAAAGCCGGCTTCAGGCGACGATGGGACAGTCATCAAATCCCCGATGGTCGGTGTATTCTACTCCTCCCCCGCCGAGAACGCGGCACCTTTCGTCACAGTCGGAAGCAAGGTGAAGAAGGGAGATACGCTCTGCCTGATCGAGGCGATGAAGCTGATGAATGAGATATATGCAGAGGAGGATGGAACCATCCTTGAGATCCTCGCCTCAAATGGAAGGATCGTTGAGTATGGCGCGCCCCTTTTCAGGATAGGGAGGGCATGATGAATAGAGAGGAAATCATGGGGATCCTGCCACACAGGAACAGCATGCTCCTGCTTGATGAGGTTGAGCGTGTCGGGGATGAGGCGCACGGGAAGTACACTGTGAAGGGCACCGAGTTCTTCCTCGATGGGCACTTCCCATCAGCTCCCGTCGTTCCCGGAGTGATACTCTGCGAGATCCTCGCCCAGTCCGCGTGCGTGCTGCTTGACGGCACGATCGGAAGCGACAAGCTCCCTGTCTATGCCGGACTGGACAAGGTGCGCTTCAAGTCACCGGTCCGCCCCGGGGATACATTCGAGACGAAATGCAGGATCACACGTTCAATGGGGCCATTCTTCTTCGGTGAAGGAGAGGGATATGTCTCAGGGAAGCTCTGCATCTCCGCTTCATTCTCATTCTGCATCACAGACAAGGAGACAGTATGTTCTCAAAGATCCTGATCGCTAACCGCGGGGAGATCGCGGTGCGGATCATCAGGGCATGCAAGGAAATGGGCATCAAGACCGTCGCTGTGTTCTCGAAGGCAGACAGGGATATGCTCCATACAGCCCTTGCCGACGAGGCTATCTGCATCGGGGAAGCAAGCGCTGCTGACAGCTATCTCAATGCGGAGAGGATCATAAGTGCGGCCCTGGCCACAAATGCCTCGGCGATACACCCGGGCTATGGATTCCTTTCGGAGAATGCTGGATTCGCGTCTATGTGCCGCAGCAACGGCATTGCCTTCATAGGCCCCTCCGCGGAGGAGATGGAAAGGCTGAGCGATAAATCGCGCATCAAGCGCATTGCCGCTGAAGCCGGGCTTGATACGATTCCCGGAACCGACACACTCTCGTCAGTCGAGGAAGCACTTAAAGCTGCCTCTGACTTCGGATACCCGGTAATGCTCAAGGCGCGCTCAGGCGGCGGAGGACGCGGAATCAGGCCGGCGTTCTCCCCGGAAGAGCTCAAGGAAGCCTATCCCCTTGCTGTCGCTGAAAGCCAGGCGGCGTTCGGAGATGGAGGGATCTATCTTGAGAAATGCATCACCCCTGCGCGCCATATCGAGGTGCAGATCCTTGCCGATGAGCATGGAAATGCCGTTGCCTTAGGGGAAAGGGACTGCTCCGTCCAGCGTCATCACCAGAAGCTGGTGGAGGAATCGCCATCTCCCGCGGTGACGCCTGAGATGAGGGAAGAGCTCCTCGACAAGGCAGAGAAGGCAATAAAGCATATCGGATACACAGGTGCAGGTACGCTGGAGTTCCTGATGGACAGCGATGGACGCTTCTGGTTCATGGAGATGAATGTCAGGCTCCAGGTGGAGCATGGGGTCACGGAGATCCTCACCGGTGTCGATCTTGTGAAATGGCAGATCCGCACTGCTGCAGGTGTCCCGATTCCATTCACTAGGAAGAGCATCAGGCTCAAGGGCAGTGCCATTGAATGCAGGATCAACGCTCTCACACCCGGCGAGATAAAGGCAATACATATCCCGGGAGGGCCATTTGTCAGGTTTGACACCTATCTTGAGCCGGGTACTGTCGTTCCACCCTACTACGACTCACTTGTCGGAAAGCTCATGGTATTCACAGGAACAAGGGATGAGGCCATCAGGAAGATGAAGGCGTATCTCTGTGAGCTTGTGATTGAAGGGATCAGGACGAATATCGAGGAAGAACTCGATATCGTGAGTGATCCGCGGTTTGAATCCGGCCGCTATGATACCGGGTTCATGGAAGGTCGCTGATGAGCATACTCAGATTCCTGCACAAGCCTCATAATGCGCTTGAGAGCGAGGGAAGGAACACCGAACCCCAGATCGGGGAGAAGGAATACACCTGCCCGAACTGCCATAGAACGATAAAGGAAGGCATCCTGGAGGGAAACCTCTGGGTATGCACCTGCGGACATCATTTCCGCATCGAGGCGCGCAAGCGCATCAGCATGCTTTCAGACGAAGGTTCCTTCAAGGAGCTTTTCAGCTCGATTGAAAGCGATGACCCCCTCGCCTTCCCCGGTTACAGGGAAAAGCTGGACAAGGCACGTGCTGCCAGCGGCGAGAAGGAATCGGTGATTACGGGAACAGCGCGCTTTGAAGGAATGAAGGCCGCTGTATTCGCCATGTCACCTTCATTCATGATGGGATCGATGGGAGCTGCAACAGGAGAGAAGATCACGCTTCTCTTTGAATATGCAATGGATCATGCGCTGCCAGTTGTCGGCTGGACGGTATCAGGCGGGGCAAGGATGCAGGAAGGACTGCTCTCGCTGATGCAGATGGCAAAGACAAGCGGAGCCGTGGCACGCCATTCGGAGAAAGGGCTTCTCTATCTGACGATCCTCACCGATCCAACCACAGGAGGGGTTACAGCGAGCTTCGCAATGGAAGGGGATATCATCCTGGCAGAACCTGAGGCGACAGTCGGTTTCGCAGGACGCCGTGTCGTCGAGCAGACGACGATGGAGTCTCTGCCGAAAGGCTTCCAGACGTCTGAATTCATCCTTGATCATGGATTTGCCGATGCAATCGTCCCAAGGAATGCCGAGAGGAAGCTCATTGCGGATATCCTCCGCCTTCATGGAGAAAGATCATGACAGCATACGACAGGGTGCGCACGGCACGCAGTACGCAGCGTCCGACAGCACAGGATTACATCACGGGGATATTCTCCACGTTCATAGAACTCCATGGTGACAGGCGCTACCGTGACGACAGCGCTATCATGGGAGGCATCGCCTATCTCAAGGACCGTCCGGTCACTGTGATCGGTATCGAGAAGGGCCATGACACGATAGAGAGGATGAAGCGTTCATTCGGAGCGCCTGAGCCGGAAGGATACAGGAAGGCCCTTCGCCTGATGAAGCAGGCTGAGAAATTCCACCGTCCGGTCATACTCTTCGTCGACACATCCGGCGCATACTGCGGAATCGGGGCTGAGGAACGCGGACAGGGACAGGCAATTGCGGAGAACCTCATGACGATGATGGGGCTCAGAACACCTGAGATATCAATCCTGATCGGGGAAGGAGGCAGCGGAGGGGCGCTTGCGCTTGCCGTCTCAGACCGGGTCTGGATGCTTGAGAATGCTGTTTACTCCGTCATCTCGCCAGAGGGCTGCGCCAGCATACTCTACAAGGATGCGGCGGAAGCACCCAAAGCAGCGGAGAATCTCTGCCTCACCGCAGATGATGCGCTTAGGCTTGGAGTTGCAGAGCGTGTCATCAGCGAGGAAGGGCTGGGAACGCCAGAATTCTACAGGACGCTTGCAGATGACCTAGAGAAGGAGATAGCCATCCTTGAGGGCACTGATGACCTCACGGAGAGAAGATACCAGCGCTTCCGTGCATTCGGACGCTTCAACAAGGAAACAAGATGAGCATATACAAAGACTACTGCAGTGAGACGGTTGACGGCAGCGGACGGCTGACGGGAATCAGGTTCCACTACCCTGACAACTTCAATTTCGGCTACGACGTAGTGGACAGGATTGCCGCCGCCACCCCTGACAAGACCGCGATGGTCTGGTGCAACACTGAAAGCGAGGAGCACATATTCTCTTTCCGTGATATCAGCCTGATGAGCAACAGAACAGCGAATGTGCTTCTGGAATCCGGCATCAGGAAGGGAGACAGGGTCATTGTCGCCTTGAAACGTCATTACGAATACTGGTTCCTCTCCGTTGCCCTTCATAAGATCGGCGCTGTCATGATTCCGGTAACCCATATGCTCACCGCCGATGATTTCATATACCGCCTCAATGCTTCTGAGGCTGTCGCGATCATTGCGACGCCTTTCAACAATGTCCCGGAGAACGTGCTCGAAGCTGTAAGCAGGACAGGACGGCACCTGCTTCTGTGGACTGTTCAGGAGGACAGGGCTGGCTTCAGGAACCTGACAAAGGAGATGGAAACCGCTTCTGATGAACTGGAAAGGATCGAGACGAAAGCCACCGATCCAATGGTTCTCTATTTCACATCAGGGACCACGGGATACCCCAAAGGGGTCATTCATGACTTCACATATCCCCTTGCCCATATAGTGACCGCAGCATACTGGCAGCAGGCAGAGGACGGGGGACTGCATTTCACAGTCTCCGAAACCGGATGGGCAAAGGCATCCTGGGGCAAGATATACGGGCAGTGGCTCGTTGGAAGCGCTGTCATGGTATTCGATTTCGACAACTTCGACCCAAGGCAGCTCGCGACTGTCATCAACAGGTATGGAGTGACATCATTCTGCGCTCCTCCGACAATCTACCGCTACTTAGTGAAGAAAGGCGTGCCGGAGATGCCATCGCTCAGGCATACATCGACAGCGGGAGAGTATCTTAATCCTGAGATATTCAGGCTGTTCAAGGAGAAGACCGGACTGGAGCTCCATGAAGGGTATGGCCAGACGGAAACCACGCTTCTGGCTGCGAACTTCAAGGGGATGAAGGCCGTTGATGGATCGCTTGGAGTGCCTTCGCCTCAGTACGATGTGCGTCTCTGCCGCAAGGATGGGACCACTCCTGACATCGGGGAAGTCGGCGAGATCGTCGTGCTTCCTGTGGATGGGAAGAAGCCGATCGGCATATTCTCCGGATACCTTGGCAATGATGAGCTGTATGAGAATGCGTGGCGTGGAGGCGTGTACCATACTGGGGACTCCGCATGGATGGATGAGAATGGATCGCTCTGGTTCAATGGGCGCTTCGATGACATCATCAAGAGCGGTGGCTTCCGCATCGGCCCTGGGGAGATCGAGGATATACTCATAACCCACCCTGCGGTGCTTGAATGCAGCGTCATCGGTATTCCAGATCCTCTCAGGGGGCAGGCGGTGAAGGCGATAGTCGTACCGGCAGATGGATACGAGCCCTCGCATAAGCTCGACAAGGAGATCAAGGATTACTGCAATTCGCGCTTGGCTGAGTACAAGTGGATCCGTGTTGTGGAGTTCACAGATGCCATGCCGAAAACGATAAGCGGCAAGATAAGGAAAGCAGAACAGCGCAAAGCTGCCGTACAGTAAGGCCGACGCCCCAGCGATGGGGCGTTTTCATATTCACTGGAATGATGTTTCTGCCCCATTCTGCCGTCCCGGATTTGATTTTAATGAACAGAATTGGCAGAATACAATCCGGGTCTTTAATGCAATCCATAAGAAAGTATCTGCTATTGCATATACAGCAGAAAATTATCTATTATAGACCGGATTCTCCCACAATGGGAGCAAGGAGATAACATGGCTGAGAAAGCATTGAATACACGCTTTGGCAGGACTAAGGCTGATCTCGCGCAGGATTTTGCGGAACAGCTGAAGTACAGCCTCGATGCGGATGTCTACCACACGACGCCGGAAGGCAGATACCAGGCGCTGGCCTATGCGATCCGTGACAGGATCATCCACCAGTGGGATCTTTCAAGGAAGACACAGCGGGCAAAGCACTCGAAGAGGGTCTACTACCTCTCCCTTGAATTCCTTATGGGCCGGGCAATGACGAACAACATCATCAACCTCGGTCTTGAGAAGAGCGCAAGGGATGCGCTTTCCTCCCTCGGGTACACACTGGAGGAACTGACAGAGGTGGAGCCAGATGCGGGCCTTGGAAACGGTGGACTTGGGCGCCTTGCCGCGTGCTTCCTCGATTCCCTTGCAACTCTTGAATACCCCGCATATGGCTATGGCATCCGATACAACTACGGGATCTTCCGCCAGCAGATAAGGAACGGACAGCAGGTCGAGGTTCCTGACAACTGGCTCAAGGACGGCAATCCATGGGAAGTGAAGAGGCCGGATCTGATCTATCCTGTATTCTTCGGCGGAGAAGTCAGGCAGCTGAGGGAGAACGGCAAGGATATATTCCGCTGGATCCCCGATGAGACTGTGGATGGCATCGCGTATGATACCCCGATCGTCGGCTACGGCGGGAAGACGGTGAACACGCTCCGCCTCTGGTCTGCACAGTCCCCGGAGGGATTCTCCTTCGAGGAATTCAACTCCGGTGATTACACAGAGGCTGTCAGGAACAAGATCAATGCCGAGACGATTTCACAGGTCCTCTACCCCAATGACACCCTCTACATGGGCAAGGAGCTCAGGCTCAAGCAGCAGTATTTCTTCGTCTCCTGCTCCCTGCAGGATATCGTAAGGCGCTTCAAGCGCAATGGTGATTACAACTGGGCGACATTCCCCGATGTCGCAGCGATCCAGCTCAATGATACGCATCCATCGCTTGCGGTTCCCGAGCTCATGAGGATACTCATCGACAAGGAAGGCCTTGGATGGGATGAGGCATGGGACATCACGGTGAGGACAATGGGATACACCAACCACACCCTGATGCCGGAAGCTCTCGAGAAATGGCCGCTGCCGATGCTTGAGAAGCTACTGCCGAGGCACATGCAGATCATCTATGAGATCAACCAGCGCTTCCTCGATCATGCCGTCTCGTTCTTCCCGATGCAGGGCGACAGGATCGCAAAGGTCTCGATCATCGAGGAATCCAATCCGAAGATGGTCAGGATGGCGAATCTCTCGATCATCGGATCCCATTCCACAAACGGTGTTGCTGCACTTCATTCCGAGCTTCTCAAGAAGGACATGTTCCCGGAATTCAATCTCATCTTCCCGGAACGGTTCAACAACAAGACTAATGGAATCACGCAGCGCCGCTGGCTTCTCGATGCCAACCCTGCCCTCTCCTCTCTCATCACAGATGCGATCGGGGACAGCTGGATCACGGACTACTCCCGCATATCGGAGCTGAGGAAATTCGCCGACGATGCCGCATTCGTCGAGGAATTCGCACGTGTCAAGGTGAAGGCAAAGGAAAAGGCCGCAGCATTCCTCAAGAGGGACACGGGCTACGTGCTTGATACCTCTACCCTCATCGACGTCCAGGTCAAGAGGATACACGAATACAAGAGACAGCTGCTCAATGCTCTCAACATCCTGATGATCTACAACAGGATGAAGACGGACAGCCAGTATCTTGATGCATTCCAGCCGACGACATTCCTCTTCGGAGGCAAGGCCGCTCCAGGCTATGTCAACGCGAAGCTCATCATCAAGTTCATCAACAATGTGGCGAAGGTCATCGCAAGCGACAGCCGCGTCAGGGAGAAGCTGAAGGTCTATTTCATGCCTGACTACCGCGTCACGATGGCAGAGGCCATAATCCCTGCGACGAATATCTCAGAGCAGATCTCAACAGCGGGAACAGAAGCCTCCGGCACAGGCAACATGAAGTTCATGTTCAATGGTGCTCTGACAGTCGGAACGCTCGACGGCGCGAATGTCGAGATCGCAGAAGAGGTTGGAAAGGACAATATCTTCATCTTCGGGCACACTGAGGACGAGATAGCAGCCCTTGCCGCCGCAGGCTACGACCCGAGAGCATGGGTCGAAGGGGATGCAGAGATCAAGGCAATGATCGACCTTGTCGATTCAGGATACTTCTCGATCAACGAGCCTTCCATCTTCGCGCCTCTGAAGGAGTCCCTCTTCGGCTATGGCAACGACCGATATTATCTGATGGCTGACCTGAGGATGTACCATGATGTCCATGAGAGCGCGATGATGCTCTACAAGAACAGCAGCGCAGAATGGAATAGGAAAGCGGTGATCAACATCGCATCCTCTGCGAAGTTCTCATCCGACAGGACAATCAGGGAATATGCTGATGATATCTGGCATATAAAGCCCTGTAAGGTCAGGAAATCCGCAGGGGATACGGTCCTGGAAGATGCGAAGAAGGTCCAGCGCTGACCGTCAGAGGTCTGAAAGCATCCCCGTGATGGTGCTCATAACATTGTCAGGGGGATTGCAGGATGCTTACACATTCATCACGCGCGGCGGTGTATTCGCCAATGCGCAGACAGGGAATATAGTCCTGCTTTCCGGATCGCTCTTCTCCGCTTCATGGGGAAGGGCGCTTTCCTATCTGGTGCCTATCATCTCATTTGCCATGGGCATACTCGCCTCAGCCATGATCAGGAAGCGCTGCAGCATGATGGCAGGAGGAAGGGTGCACTGGCGCCAGCTGATCATCCTCATAGAGATCATCATACTCTCTGCGGTAGCATGGATTCCCGAACCTTTGTCCCATATAGCGAATGCCATGGTCTCTTTCTCATGTGCGATGCAGGTTGAAGCCTTCCGCACGGCAGGAGGCTATGCATACGCGAGCACGATGTGCATCGGCAATCTGCGCTCCTGCATGTCAGGCATTGTCTCTTTCATAGACAGCGGAGAGCGAAAGCATCTCAGGGCAGCTGGGTATTATGCGTTCGCAATACTTGTATTCGCCATCGGAGCAGGTGCGGGAACCCTTCTCTCCGCCACGCTGTCACTTCATGCGATCTGGTTCTCGCCGCTGCTTCTGATGCTCTCATTCCTCCTGATGCTCCGGCGCCCCCAGGAAGAGGGAAAGGCTGTGATGGTCGGGAAGGACAAATGTGACGCTCATTGGAGCATCGGGCCTGAGAGCGAAGAAGATACTCACAGCTGACGAAGCCACATCACCTTCAAGAGAGAGGGGGTAATCCGAAAGGGGCGCGACGGAAAGCGTACGGTAGTTCCCCTCAGCGGCCTTCTCAAGGACATTCCTGTAAGCCGCAGCAAGCCTCTCCTTCGCATTCTCCCCATTGCCATACCTGACGCGCGGCACGCTCAGGACTGCATCAGCGTTCCACTGCTGTATGCCAGGGTATAGGGGCAGCGCTTCATCAGAGACTGCGGCTGCCTCGGTCTCAAAGGATGAGATATCATCAGCGACAGCCGTCATTACAGAGCCGTCAACAGCGGAAAGAAGCTCCTCGACAAACCCTTTCTCAATGATTATGTCCTCTAGGAGGAAACCATCGAGGAGAACATATCTGTCAGCGAAATCAAGGAGGAGACGCCGTATCGAGACCCATTCCCCCTCCCCCGGACGAAGGCTCAGGCGGAGATACCGCTTTCCATGATCCTCCGCAACCGTGCCTACGATACGCACTTCCTTTCCGAGCCATGCTGCCCGGCTGATCGTGTAGAAGAGATCATCATCAAGATCCTGTCGGGGATTGTTCCTTATACGTTCAGCAAGCGCTGATAGAAGAGATAGGTCCTTTCTGCTGCGCATAACCTGATTCTAACACAAAGAAGGCGCCTTTTCTTCCTTCCGCTGTGATTATGGCATACAATCATGGCATGACAGCCATCATCCTTGCCGCCGGCTCATCAAGCCGCATGGGCACGAACAAGCTCCTTCTGCCATTCAGGGGGAAGCCTCTCATACTGTCGGTTCTGCACACTGCCCTAGCCTTCACAGGAAGCGTGATTGTTGTCACAGGCCATGAGAAGGAAGGAATCGAAGAGGCGATCGCAGGAAGCGGTGCCAGATCTGTCTATGCCCCGGATCATGGCAAGGGTCAGAGGTACAGCACTCTGGCAGGGATAGAAGCCGCAGGCGATGATGATTTCATGATACTTCCTGGCGACCTGCCCCTTCTGGATATGTCGGATCTGGAAGGGACAGTATCGCTGCTGGACACCCACACCATCGCGAGGGCATTCCACAATGGGATCCCCGGACACCCTGTTGCCTATCGCCGCGAGCACGGGCCGCGGCTTCTCGCCTCCAACTGCTCCATGAGGGAATACCTTGAAGGCAAGGACATAGGAATATATGAGGGGAGCATCGGATGCGTTATGGATACCGATACTCCCCAGAGTTACAGGATGATACTCGCATCAGGAGACCGAGACACGTCCGTCCTTCATTGAAAGATGGACGGAGGAGCCTTCCGTGAGCTTTCCTGAAAGCATCTCACGCGAAAGCTCGTTCTCCACCTCATCCTGGATGCACCGCCTGATCGGACGCGCTCCGTATGCAGGATCGAAGCCTGCCGACGCGATGTGCGTCTCAACGTCATCATCCCATTCAAGATGGAATCCACGCCTTTCAACACGGCTACGCAGCGTCTCAAGCTGAAGATGGACGATCTTCCTGATCTCTCCCTCACCCAGCGGATTGAAGATCACTATCTCATCAATCCTGTTGATGAACTCAGGCTTGAATGTATGCCTGATGATCTCCATCACATTCTCATTGGCATGCTGGGGATCGGCAAGTATCTCCTGCGAGCCGAGGTTGGAGGTCATTATGATGATCGTGTTGGTGAAGTCCACCACACGTCCCTGTCCATCTGTAAGACGTCCATCATCCAGTACCTGAAGCAGGATGTTGAATACATCGGGATGGGCCTTCTCGATCTCATCGAAGAGTATCACGGAGTACGGACGCCTTCTCACGACTTCCGTCAGCTGCCCTCCCTGATCGTATCCGACATATCCTGGAGGAGCTCCGATGAGCCTAGACACCGAATACTTCTCCATATACTCAGACATATCGATGCGCGTAAGCGCCTTCTCATCATCAAAGAGGAAGGATGCCAGGACCTTCGCAAGAAGCGTCTTGCCGACACCTGTGGGGCCTGCGAAGAGGAAGGATCCCAGTGGTCTGTGCTCATCGCCAATCCCTGCCTTGTTCCTTCTGATCGCATTCGACACCGCCTCGATTGCCTTGTCCTGTCCGATAACAGACCTGGAAAGCGTGTCCTCAAGATTGAGGTACTTCTCCATCTCCGAGCCCATCATCTTCGCCACAGGCACTCCTGTCCAGGCGGATACAACCTTCGCTATATCATCCTCCGTGACTTCCTCACGAAGCAGGCGCCGGCCATCCTTCGTGAACGAATTGACCTTTGCCTCCGCGTCGGCTATTGCCTTCTGCAGCTCAGGCATCCTGCCATGCTTGATCATCGCAGCGGTGCTCAGATCTCCCTGGCGCTCCGCGTTCTGCTCTTCCTTCGAGAGCTTCTCAAGCTCGCCCTTCTTCTCTCTCAGCGCAAGAATCGCCTCACGCTCGTTCTGCCACTCAAGATGAAGCGCATCGTAGCGTGACTGCATCTCCGCAAGCTCAGAATTGATCTTCTCAAGCCGGTCCTTCGAGCTGCTGTCCTCCTCTCTCGAAAGAGCCTGCTTCTCAATGGAAAGCTGCAGCATCTTCCTGTGGAGGTTGTCTAGCTCAGCAGGCTGGCTCTCGATCTCCATCTTTATCTGGGATGCAGCCTCGTCGACCAGATCGATTGCCTTGTCCGGAAGGAATCGGTTCGTAAGATACCTGTCAGAGAGGACCGCCGCCGCGACAAGAGCCTCATCCTTGATCCTGACGCCATGGTGAAGCTCATACTTTGGCTGGAGACCACGCAGGATCGATATCGTATCCTCGACAGAGGGCTCCTTTGTGTAGACAGGCTGGAAACGCCTCTCAAGTGCCTTATCCGACTCGATGTACTTGCGGTACTCATCAAGGGTCGTGGCTCCAATGGCATGGAGCTCTCCCCTTGCAAGCGCTGGCTTGATGAGATTTGAGGCATCAGTTGAGCCCTCTGCCGCACCCGCGCCAACGATTGTATGGAGCTCATCTATGAAGAGGATGATCCTTCCATCGCTCTTGGTCACCTCGTTGATGACACCTTTGAGCCTCTCCTCGAATTCGCCGCGGAACTTTGCTCCCGCAATAAGCGATCCAAGATCCAGTGAGAGAAGGCGCTTGTCAGCAAGCGACTCAGGCACATCGCCCTTTGCGATCCGTTCCGCAAGACCTTCGACTATAGCGGTCTTTCCTACGCCCGGCTCACCGATGAGCACAGGGTTGTTCTTTGTCCTGCGGCACAGCACCTGCATGACACGCCTGATCTCCTCATCACGCCCTATGACAGGATCCAGCTTATCCTCAGAAGCGAGGCGCGTAAGATCCTTGCAGTATTTATCGAGGGAGCGATAGCTCGCCTCCGGATCCTGGCTGGTTATCCTCTGATTGCCCCTGATAGCCTGCAGGGCCTTCAGGACGCCATCCTTCGATACGCCAAGCGCTATGAGGGCATCCTTTTCCGGGCATTCATCAGTCAGAAGCGCTATAAGGAAGTGCTCTGCTGAAATATACTCATCCTTGAACTCCGCAGCGACCTTGTCGCAGGCAGAGAGAATCCTTGCGCTTGAGCGGGAGAAAGAGACCTGGGCATCCCCGTATAGCTTGGGCAGCGTTGAAAGCTGCTTCTCCATCGCTGCAATGACAGCCTCAGGCTGTACCCCCAGCTTCTCAAAGAGCGGATGGAGCACTCCATCCTTCTGCTGGGTGAGCGCCATGATGATATGAGCAGGTGTCACTTCAGAGTGCTTTCCTGCTGCTGCGGCCTGCGCCGCTTCCTCTATAGCGCTCTGCAGTTTCAATGTGAATTTATCGTAGTTCATTATTACCTCCAGAGTTCTATATTCCGTACGTTATCCGTACAGACGGAATATAATACCGGAGGGTGGAATCGTTAAGTCAGGTGCGAAGCCCGTCAAGATAGCTGCAGATCATCGCCATCGCTGCCTGCTTGTCGAATACCTTGAAGAAAGCGACACGGAAGCATACAAGCTCCGCGAGGTTGAGGATTGCCTCCGCAGTGGCATCATTATCGATATTACGGATACGGCCGCCATCCATGCCCTGGCGCAGAAGGCGCTTGAAGAGTATCGACAGCTTCGCGGTCCTGTGATGGATGACATCAGCGAAATCAACGCCCTCTCGCTTGGCATCCACCATCACATCCATGAGGTTCATCAGCGCGCTTTCATTCTCCACTGCGGTATCGATGATATCCGAGAGGATGCTTTCCATGCGATCGATCTCATCTCCGCCTTCCTTGTCCCATGCGATTGCCGAATACTTGGCGAACAGATGGCCGGTGACGAGCTTCACCGCGTAATAATAGATCTCATCCTTGTTGTGGAAATACTGATATACAGTGGGCCTTGATACACCCGATGCCTCCGCGATCAGGGAGAGATTCGAATCATGATAACCTTCCTTCGCGAATACCGCGAGGGCTGTGCGGAGTATTGTCTCCTTCCTCTCCTGATGATCGATCTTCTTCGGCATAGCCACATGATAACACAAATGGCGGAAATATACACTTACACTGAATGGTGTAATCAAAAAGGGATTGCAGTATTATATGAAGCATGTCCACTCTCCTTATATACATCCTCACGATGGCCATCACGCCAGGCCCGAATACGGTACTCTCCGCAGCGAACGCGGCCTCCGTCGGGCTGAGAAAGGGAATACGCCTGAATCTGGGGATGTTCCTCGGCATCGCCGTCGTCACGGCCGCCTCATGGGCCGCGGCAGAATTCCTATATGCTTACATTCCACGGGGAGAGAGGATCATGAAGGCTGCTGCATTCATCTACCTTATCTACCTTTCATACAGGATGCTCAGGGGGAGCCTCAGTGAGGCCAGTGCGGAAAGCGCCGGATTTCTGCAGGGAATGCTTCTGCAGCTGATCAACGTGAAGGTCTACCTTCTCGCGCTCACTGCAATCTCCGCGTACATAATGCCCATGTCAGAGAGTCTCGTCTGGAAAGCTGCATATGCCTCCCTCATACCCCTGATCTGCTTTCTCGCAGGACTTGTGTGGGCGGCAGGAGGAGCCATGATGAAAAAGCTCTTCACCAGTGGCAGGAGGCTTCTTTCCATTCTTTTCGCGCTTGCTCTCCTCTGGTGCGCTTTCAGCCTGATCAGCTCTTGAACATCATCGGAAAGCCTGCTAGATTCCCTAATAGCCTAGCCTGCATAGCATAATGGATAGTGCATTCCCCTCCGGAGGGAAGGATGGCGGTTCGATTCCGCCTGCGGGTACCATTCTGGCTTTCAGCAGCTTCCGTGATCTTTTCCTTGCACATGCTCCATTGCAGGAATACCATTTGTCCATGTTTCCCCGGATAAGTTCAGAGAAAGATATGGTGAATATCGTCAGAAGCTATGGCTTCCTTCCTTTCTTCCGCTCCGCAATCCCCGGATTCTCCGTAGAGGAAATGGCGGAAAGCTCAGTCTGGTTCCCTCCGAAAGGCACCGGTGTCTGGGACTGGAAGAATGATGTTATCCAGGATACAGGCGCGGCATACGGCAAGTTCTTCCTCTCCCGCCCCGCATTCGTCTCCCCTGATCTCTTCCTCATCCTCTCCGCCTACCGCCGTGATGGCTATGATTTCGAGGGCATGGTGAATGATGGCCTTGTCACCCATAGCGAGCGCACGATCTACTCAATACTGGAAGAGACTGACAGCGAGTCATCTACGTTCCTGCGCTACAAGGCACGCATGTCGAAAAGCGCATTCGACAGCTCCAATTCAAGGCTGCAGATGCGTACATTCATAATGATCTCAGGCTTCGATATGAAACTGACAAAGGATGGGCGGCCATACGGCTGGGGAACAGCACGCTACGCGCTTCCTGAAGCCGTCTATCCTGGTTTCGAGGAAGCAATCGACAGATACAGCAATGAGGAGGCTGCGAACCTCCTCATTGAACATATGAAATCCCACTTCCCCGATGCAGATGATCAGGATATAAGGAGGCTGATCGGCTGATCAGAACTTCAGCGTATCTGAAAGCGTCGCGACCATCACAGCCTTGATGGTATGCATCCTGTTCTCCGCTTCATCAAAGACAACGGAAGCTGGACTCCTGAATACCTCATCTGTGACCTCCATCTCGGAAAGCCCGAACTTCTCCTGGACCATCTTAGCCGTCGTGGTATTGAGGTCATGGAAGGATGGCAGGCAGTGCTCGAAGATCGTTTCCTTGCCAGTCGCCTCCATCAGCTGGCTTGTCACCTGATACGGCTTGAGAAGCTCAATCCTCTCCGCCATCTTGTCCTCCTCGCCCATGGAGCACCAGATATCCGTGTAGATGATATCTGCACCCTTGACGGCCTCATAAGGATCGGAGACGACTGTAACCGAGGAGCCATTCTCTGCAGCCCATACGCGGCACGAGTCAACGAGATCCTTCTTGGGAAGCAGGGATGCCGGAGTCGCTACAGCATAGTCCATGCCGACCTTCGAGGCTCCGATCATCAGAGCATTTGCAACATTGTTGCGCCCATCTCCAACATACGCCAGCTTCATCTCTGAAAGAGGCTTGCCAAGATGCTCTGAAGCGGTAAGGAAATCAGCAAGAACCTGCGTAGGATGATCATCATCAGTCAGTCCATTCCAAACAGGAACGCCGGAGAAAGCCGCAAGATCCTCGACGATGCTATGAGCGAAGCCCCGGTACTCGATGCCATCATAGATCCTTCCCAGGACCTTTGCTGTATCCTCAAGCGACTCTTTCTTTCCCATCTGGGAATTCGTCAGATACGTCACTCCCGCCCCTTCATCATAGGCGGCAACCTCAAAGGAGCATCTTGTGCGGGTAGAGGTCTTGTCGAAGAGGAGGACGATGTTCTTGCCGGCAAGGAGATGTCCATGCACACCAGGATCCACCATCTGGCCCTTCTTCTTTTTCTTGAGCTCTGCCGCAAGATCCAGCAGATAGAGGATCTCATCACATGTATAATCCTTCAACGTCAGGAAACTTCTTCCTTTGAGATTCATAGCACTCTCTCCTATATACGGCTAAGATTACATATTCATGCATAAATTGTCAACAATATCACTTTTATTGCATATTTATTCATCAGTAAGCTCTGAAGGCAACTCTATCCTCTCCAATCTCCCTGATATAGCGCTACTACGCTTCAATGCGGCATCAACACGGTCGGAAGCTGTCGCGATCGCGGCACGGGACCTGTCAAGATCCTCGCCGAACCTGCCGAACTGGGTCCTCAGATCGCGGAATAGCTTCCAGACCTTCTCCGTGTTCTTCTCGATCTGCAGCGTCCTGAATCCAAGCTGAAGCGAATTGATAAGGGCCGCGAAGTTCGTTGGCCCCGTCAGCACGACCTTGCATGTGTTCTGCAGCGTCTCGGAGAATCCTTCCATCCTCAGCAGCTCTGCATACAGGCTTTCCGTGGGCACGAAGAGTATCGCGAAATCCGTAGTCTGAGGTGGCACGATATACTTGTCGCGGATCTCCCTTGCCTCTGCAAGCAAGCGCGCCCTCAGATCCTTCAGCGCAGATCTCATCATCTCCTCGTTACCCTCTGAAGCCGCTTCTGAATAGCGCATGAAATCCTCTTTAGGGAACTTTGAATCAATCGGAAGGAACACATCGCTGCCATCCTCCTTTCCCGGCAGGCGGATCGCGAACTCAACGAAACCGGATCCCTTCTGCGGAGAATAGTTCCTGACATACTGCTGCGGCGTCAGGATGTCAGAAAGGATGCTTTCAGCCTGTACTTCTCCCCATGTGCCGCGCGCCTTGACGTTCGAGAACATGCGGTTCAGGCTCCCTATATCCTTCGCCAGCCCATTCATCTCACCTATTGACTTATAGAGCGCCTCAAGGTTCTTCGTCACCTCCTGGAAGGAGGCAGAGATACGCGTCTCAAGCGTTTTCTGCAGCTTCTCATCGACAGTGCCGCGAATCAGCTCAAGCTGCCTGCTGTTGTCTGTCCGTATCAGATCCATTCCAGAGCGCACCTTCTCGATCAGCTCAGCAGTTTCCTTGAGCACCTTCTCCATCGTGCGGGCATTCTCCTCGCGTATCGTATCAAGGGATGCCTTCATTGAATCCGTCGCCTCCTTCGCAGAAGCATTGAGACGGTCATTCATCGCCCGTGTCTCTGTGAAGAAGAGCGCCATCTGCTGCTTCTCCGCCTCTCCAAGACGATCCATGCTGCCGCGCATGGAGGACGAAAGCTCGCTGAACCGTGAATCAAGGGACTGGAAACGGGCCTCAATCGATGTACGGAAGGCCTCCTGCGAAGAGAAGAGCCTGTCCTGTATATCATTGAAAGCTCCCTGGATCGATGATGGATCACGCTTCCTGATACGCGCAAGGACAGCCACAAGCAGGATTATGATGATTGCCTCAAGAGCAATCGGAATGAGAACAAGCAAATCCATATTATCCATAATAGCCTGAAAAAGGCCGTCCGGAGACGGCCTGCATGATAGGAAATCCAAAAGCTCAGTCAACGAGCACGACTTCTCCATTCGGATAGCGCTCAGCGACATACTCCCTTACTGCATCGCTCTTGAGAGCTTCGACGAGAGCCTGGATCTTCGGCTCGTTCTCGCTTCCGGAGCGTACTGCGATGACATTCACATACGGGCTGTCGGCGCCTTCCACATAAAGCCCGTCACGTGTTGCGATAAGCCCTGCGGGGATTGCATAGTTGCCATTGATGACCGCCGCATCAACATCTGGAAGAACCCTTGGGAGGGAAGCCGCTTCAATCTCGGTGAAGCTGAAATCGTGCGGGTTATCCACGATGTCAGCAGGAACAGCCTCAAGTCCGGCGTCATCTGCGAGCTTGATCAGCCCTGCGCTCTGGAGCAGGAGGAGAGCCCTTCCCTCATTCGTCGGATCATTGGGGATTCCGAACACAGCGCCATCTGGGATATCATCAAGGGAAGCATACTTCTGGCTGTAGACTGCAAGAGGCTCGATGTGGATTCCACCGGCGGAGACAAGGCTATAGCCCCTCTCAGCGTTTGCGCTCTCCATGTACGGAAGGTGCTGGTAGAAGTTGGCATCCAGCTCTCCTGAAGCAAGCGCTTCATTCGGCGTCACATAATCCGTGAACTCAACGATCTCCAGTGTATAGCCTTCATCAGCGAGCTGGTCCACGACCTGGCTGAGCATGGCAGCATGCGGATCGGGGGTCGCACCGACCTTGATCACGTTCGGATCTGACTCAACGGCACCAGCGGCGAAAGCCGGTACAGCAATAGCGATGATGGCAAGAGCCACAGCAAACAATCTCTTCATATTCATTCTCCAATTCATTGCGGATAAACCGTTCAGTGATACTGTCCCAAGGGACCCAAAAACAATTCTGTGATGATGTGGTGGAAATAAGATATTCATGCCCTCGCGGGCATCATCATGGAAGACATCATCATCTGCATAAAACCGTAACGCATCCAATGTCCTCCTTTCTTCTTGATGGCCTCATTATGCATAAAACTGCAAATGTATGCAATGTTTTTCCAGCAACGCTGGTGCAAAAATTTCCAAAAAATATTTTATCATAGAGTATTTACTTCTAAAGCAAGGAAATAAAAAATAGGATTTTCCAGAGGCAAATGCATAATAAGTGAGAGACCCGGCCGAAGCCGGGCTCTGTCAGCGCTTTGAAATAAGGTGTGCGCTTATCCTGTCACCGATGAACTGTATCAGCTCGACCATTACGATGATCACCACGACCGCAGAGACCATGTATGCAGGACTGAATCTCTGGTAGCCATAGCGGATGGCAAGGTCACCAAGACCACCGCCTCCGATCGCACCGGCCATAGCGGAGTAGCCTATGAGGTTGATGATTGTCAGCGTTACACCCGACACAAGGGATGGAAGCGCCTCAGGAATCAGCACCTTCAGGATGATCTGCCAGTTCGTGGAACCCATTGCCTTGGCAGCCTGCACGACACCGGGGTCGACTTCCTTCAGGGAGGACTCGATGATACGCGCCACGAAAGGAGCTGCCGCAATCGAGAGAGGAATGACTGTTGCCATCGTCCCGATGCTGGTGCCTATGATCAGCCTGGAGAGCGGCATCAGGACAATCATAAGGATGATGAACGGGAAGGATCTGAGGATATTCACGATCCTTGAAAGCACATTATAGAAAACAGGATGGGGGATGATTCCTCCCTGCTCCTCTGAACTGGTCACATGGAGAAGCACTCCAATGGGGAGACCGAGGATCATGGAGAATATCGTGGAGAGAAAGACCATGACCACTGTCTGCCATGTCGATTCGGCAACCAATGAGAACATCCTGGCATCAAACTGGGAAAGGAAATCCATCACTCAGCCTCCTTCTTCTCTTCCTCGATGACGACACCCATCTTCCTTAAAAGCGCAGCTGCCTTCAAGGCTGTCTCCTCGTCGGGCCCGATATCAGTGATCATCACACCCATCTCCTCTCCATTCACATTCTGGACACCTGCTGCCCGGATGTTGAACACAGCTCCTGTTTCTGATGACACAGTGGAGATGATCGGCTCATCGGTGCTTGAACCGCGGAAGCGCAGGGTAAAATGCCCTCCATCACGGGACCATCTCACGATCGATTCACGCACATTCGTGAGGGATGAGAGGAAATCCTTCGTGACATCGCTCTTGGGAGAGGAGAAGATATCAGAGACGAGGCCCTCCTCAACAATGTGCCCCGAATCCAGGACAGCGACGCGGTCACAGGCGTCACGTACAACCTCCATCTGATGGGTGATCATCACGACTGTGAGATTCATCTTCTTCTGGATTTCCTTGATCAAGGCAAGGATTGCCCTCGTTGTCTGAGGATCCAATGCGCTTGTCGCCTCATCGCAGAACAGGATCGATGGATTGATCGCGAGTGCGCGTGCTATAGCGACACGCTGCTTCTGCCCTCCTGAGAGAGTGGAGATGGGTGCCTTTCCCCTGCCTTCAAGACCGACAAGCGAAAGAAGCTCCTCGGTCCTCTTCCTTATATGATCCTTATCCATATGGCATATCTCCATAGGATATGCGATGTTATCCGCGGCACTGCGGGATGAGAAGAGATTGAAGTTCTGGAAGATCATCCCAATGTGGCGCCTTTCCTCGATCAGTTCCTTCTTTGATAGGTTATCGACGCGCTTGTCATCGTAATAGACCTCTCCGTTATCAGGTTTCTCCAGCATCGAGACAAGCCTCACGAGCGTTGATTTACCAGCCCCTGACTTTCCTATGATGCCATAGACGGTATTGGATGGGATATCGAGAGAGACATCATCCACGGCATGCAATGATCCGTAGTTGCGTCTCAGATTCCTAAGCCTTATTTCCATAGTCTGCATTCTCTCCAACTGCTTATATATAGCAGATACAGTGAATAATACCAACTGCAGGAGAACGTGGGAAGTTGATTGCATACCAAAGGAAAGGAGCGGATCGCTCCGCTCCTTCCGTCGTTTGTGGGTATCCCTTACCTGAGATCCTTATCTGTCTTGAGGACATCCTGATCATCATAGGCGCGGTTCTCACCTGCCATTGCCCAGATGAATGTGTAGTTGGATGTGCCGCAGCCTGAATGGATGGACCATGCCGGGTTGATGACAGCTTCCTCGTTGTGCATGATGATGTGCCTTGTCTCGCTAGGCTCACCCATGAAGTGGAATACCACATTATCCTCGGGAATCTCGAAGTAGAAGTATACTTCCATCCTTCTCTCGTGGGTATGTGCCGGCATCGTGTTCCATACCGAACCCGGCTCAAGATGCGTCAGTCCCATCGAAAGCTGGCATGTATCGAGTACATCCGGGTGGATATACTGGTTGATCGTCCTCTCATTCGATGTTGCCTGTGATCCAAGATGCTTGTGGATTGCATCCTTGAGAGGGATGAGCTTCACAGGATACGGGCGATGCGCCGGTGTCGTGCACATATAGAACTTTGCAGGATCTGCCGCATCCTCGGATGCGAACCTGACTTCCTTCGTTCCCATCGGAATGTAGATGCCATCGAAGTGATCCATCGGATACTCTATGCCATCTGCGATGATCTTTCCCTTTCCTCCGATGTTGATAGCACCAAGCTCCCTTCTCTCAAGAAGGTAGGAAACGCCGAAGTTCTTCCAGCAATCGATGTTCTTATCGATGGAGATCGTCTCCTTAACAGGCATGGCGCCCATCGTGACGATCCTGTCGACATGGGAATAGACTGCCGTGACATCATCAGGACGGAAGATGTCCGTGATGAGGAACTCATCCCTGAGTTCATCCGTGTTCATTCTCTTGAAAGGCTCCTTGCCTGTTGAATAGCGAATATCCATTGTTCTCTCCTGTTGAGCAATGCTCATGATAAGTATATCAGCATTCAGCGCTTTCGACCACCTCAAGAAGAGAGCGGCAGCCTGAGAGGATATCCCTGTAGGCAGTCTCGAAATCATCGGTGTACCACGGGTCAGCGACAGGACGCGGAAGAAGCATACGCAGTTTCCCTGGATTACCGAAACGCCGCTGCAACGCGCGCACGTTCGATTCATCCATCGCTACCACAAGATCGCTCTCCGCAAATTCCCTTTCGGTGATGCGATGGGCATGATGGCGGGAGAAGGGAACGCCATGTGCTTTCAATATACGCTTTGCCGGCGGATAGATATCATTGCCCTCCTCCTCGCTGCTGACAGCAGCAGAGCTGACTGCGATATCAAGACCGGAATCAGAGGCAAGCTGCCTCATGATCGCCTCAGCCATCGGAGATCGGCAGATATTGCCATGACAGACAAAGATGATTCTCATGGCATGAGGATACCAGAAAGATATGCAATGAGAAAGCGAAAGCTCCCTTTTGGGGAGCTGACGATATATGAAGTGCCGCGGAAACGAGGCACATAAGGATAAAAAAGAAACCTGGCAGCGACCTACTCTCCCGCAAGACTGCAGTACCATCGGCGCGAGGGCGTTTCACTTCC
>CALXYL010000008.1 GCA_944392985.1 uncultured Spirochaetaceae bacterium
GAGCTTCCTTGCAGGAGAAATACCCATAAAAGGCGCCTGTCGTCACGCCTGCATTGCGTACGATCTGCCTAAGGGAGACGCCTCTGAATCCTTTGTCCAGAAACTCCGCAATAGCAATTTGCTGGATTTTCCCAAGAGTACCAGATTCTTGTTTTTCCATTTTTCCAAGCCTTTAGTATAACAGTGTTATATAACACTGCTACATCAATATAGTATTAGTGATTTGCTTTGTCAATAATGATATGTGATTTCCAACGCCAGTTGCAGCTGCGCTTCCAGAAGTTGCCGCATAACAAACAGTGCTCTATGCTTTCTGCATAGCATTAGTAAAAATAGTTGTATTGAATCAATTCAAAATGGCAGGCTTCCATATGGAGTTCCTTGTCACATACTACTTTCTTGTTCCTTCCTCATATTAATGCCTTCTTGATAGTTTCATTATTTTTGATTTCCTTGAAGCTAATATATTCAGATTTTGGACATTGGCGGTTATCACTTCAATAAAAGATACAGATTGCGACACTGCGTAATCTGTTGTTGAAGATTTGAAAGCAGACGAAGGCTGGCTGTGTGAAGGAAATCCGGCCAAAGAAGATTTTCATTCTGTGAAACTGTGATTCAGGCTGGCACTGACATCAGTATGATAAAGGAATCGGCCGCAAGAGGAAGGTACATGAATAAAAGCGTAAGCCTCTCCCAGGCACCTTCTCTATCAACCCAAGTTCCCTTGTATCTTTCCTTATCGGACATGATGAACAGAATGAAGAAGAGAAGGGCACCGAGGAAAGCTGTCAGATATAAGGTGCCAAGCATGAAATGCCTGTCCTCAAACATCGCAGCAGATCTCAGAAGAGGAAAGAACAGCAGTGCCATAAAGCCTATAGCAGAGGAATAACCATGTATCCTGGAAGACAAAGTTCCCATCTTATCATCTGCATCGGCCTTGAAAATACCTGCAAGAATTCCGGCTCCTAGTGCAAACAGAAAGACAGATAAACCTGTCAGGACAGCAAGAACTGTTCTTTCAGATAGAGCAGAGAAATATTGAAAGGATGACAATGAAATGATCATTCCAAGAAAAATAAGCCAGGCACTGTAAATGCTGCTTACAGGACTTGAAGGCGAGCCCAGAACGCTCATTGCCATCTTTCTTGAGTCATATCCAGGATAGAATCCCTTGAGAATCCAGGGCAGAAGGAACTCTATGATGACGGCTGCAATCTGCAGCCAGACAGTTATGCGGGTCATTCTTTTTCTCCATTATCTGAATCAGCAGTGGTAAAGGTATTCGGACTTGTGAAAAATCAGAAAACCTCTATCACTCCGGGATACTTTACTCCCTTTTCAATAAGCGGCCCTCTCGCTCCCATCGTGAAAGCGATGTCGCTGCTTCGGATTGCCATCAGTCTGTCGCCAGTTTCCAAACTGAGAAAATTCATGGCAGAGCCTGGCAGCCTGACACAGCCATCAGCAGACAGACGAAGCCATGAATAGCACCGCCCCTTATATCTGATGAACTGCCCTTCGCTATCCGGGCATCTGCCGTCAAGTTCCGGCAGGTCAGTCATTATGTGCTTCAGCTTTGAGCTTGAGAGCATTCTGCTGTTTGTGACACAGAAGCCGCCGGTTATCCTGCTTCCGGTGAAGATGATAATCTTATCCTCTGAAGCCAGATCATATTCACAGACTGCCATCGGAGGGAAATGTATACTGCCATCTTCCCTTATTATTGACCAGCCGAAGACGTATTTCCCTCCTTTATTCAGTTGAGGCATCGTTTCACTCCCGTTTTCTGACTTTCTGTCAGCCCTTTCTGAAATGGAAATCGCAGCATTCAGCTTCGTTTCCAAGAGTTCCGCTGCGCTCAAACCTGATCTTCGGCAGCAGCTCGGAAAAAGCGATCTCGTCATTCTCACAGAAAACAGTGCACAGCTCAGGGCATCCATATTTACTGCACAGATCATGGTAGATGCAGCTATGGAGATTAAAGTGGATCTCCTTTCCATCGCATCTTACCCATTCGGTCTTCCAGCCTTCTTCCGGAAAATTCTTTGCCATGAACTTCCTGACGCCCATGCGGTAGATTGAATACGCGAATGGCAGCCTTGACATCTTCGACATTGATTCTTTCTTTTTCTCTGCAGACTTCTTCTCTTCTGTCCTGACGTAATCCAGAGCCTCTGTCTTGGAATATCCGGCAGAGAGGAGGGCCTTGTAGTAGGCAAGGGGAGGAAGAAGCTTCATCTGGATATGTTCTCTTATGGCTTCATTGCCTTTATAGTCAGATTCGGCTTCAAGCTTTGAGAATATATCATCTGCCACCTGATAGACCTTCCTGCCATCCTCTTCTCCAAATTCCCTGAAGCAGTCATCCAGAAGAAAAGCAAAAGGGGTCTCACTTATCCTCATTCTCATTGCCCCCAGCGATCTTTGCAAACACATCTGATGCATATTTCTGGAGAACATCCGACTTTGTGACAGCAATTCCCCACTTCTCATCACCAAGGACTATGAGCGTATCTCCGGCCTTGATATCAAATGTTTCCCTTGCCTCTTTCGGGATAATGATCTGCCCACGTTCACCGACCTTAACGGTTCCAAAAACATAATGTCCCTTTGGTATTTCCATACAGCCTCCAATTCATACAAGTATGTATAAGCATAATAATATGATTTGACTTGAAATTCAATTGTCCTATAGGTGTTTGTAATTGCCATTCAGTTTATAAATCGATCAATTTATAGAATGTGCATATGGATAAGATTGGAGCTTATATAGTGCTGACCTTGATTTGATCTCAAAAGTTCCTGAATCTCTGAGACTCGTGAGACAAATTAGATATATGTAGGCACTTAAGACTTAATAACGCTGATAGCGTATGAGGCAATGAAATAATTGAGATGGAGAGTATCAGGAATCTGAAACTGATTCTTCTTGATTGCTGGTACACTGCATCCATAATATATTTGAGTCAGGACTGAATTTCTGCTGAGGATTTTCTATGGTTTGCCAGTTGACTGGATGTTATGTCTTGGAAAGCGTAAATGTTCTTTTTTTGATGATGATATCCATGTTCCCTCGATTGATATCACTGGTACGTTTTTGGTACGTTTTTAGAAAAAAATAGCTTATTTCTGACATAATATGGAAAATATGTAGAAAATAAATGCTTACAGAATAATAGGATAAAAATGGGCTCAAAATGCCTTTTTATGTTGCGTTCTGTTGCATCTGTGCTAATCTCATATTGGAGGCAGAGATGCAGGGAAGGCTTATTGTCATTGCGATCGGGGGAAACTCCCTGATTGAGGATCCGAAGAAGGTCACGGTCGATGCCCAGTACAGGGCGGCAGAGAAGACAGCGCATCACATCGCTTCCCTCATTGAGAAGGGAAACCGTGTTGTCATAGTGCATGGCAATGGACCTCAGGTGGGGTACATACTCCTTCGGTCGGAGTATGCAAGGAAGATACTCCATGCAGTTCCTCTTGATTCCTGTGTTGCTGATACGCAGGGGGCGATTGGATACCAGCTCCAGAAGGCCCTCGATAATGAGTTCATGATGCGCGGCATCCGATGCAGTGCAGTGACAGTTGTCACACAGGTGGAGGTCGACCCGTCGGATCCATCATTTTCCGATCCAACAAAGCCTATAGGCTCTTTCATGACGGAGGCAGAGGCTAGGGAACACAGCGAGAATTTCGGATGGGCTGTCAAGGAGGATGCCGGCAGGGGCTGGCGTCGTGTCGTTCCTTCTCCCAAGCCGAAGAGGATCGTTGAGCTTGATACCATCAGATACCTTTCGGAAAGCGGAGCGGCTGTCATTGCAGCAGGTGGTGGCGGCATCCCCGTGATCATAGGGGATGATGGTACCTATTACGGAAAGGAAGCCGTTATAGACAAGGATCTTGCTGCTGCGATCCTGGCAAAATCGCTGGACGCAGATGCATTCATCATCTCCACAGCCGTCGAGAAGGTCTGCCTTGATTACAGGAAGCCGACAGAGAGGGCGATAGACACGATGACGATTGCTGAAGCAGAGGAGTACACAGCACAGGGACAGTTCGCGCCAGGGTCAATGCTGCCGAAGATCGAGGCACTTGTTGATTACGTGAAGTCAACAGGAAGGATGGGCATCATCACTGATCCTGAGCATATCTCCGACGCTGTTGAGGGATTGAGCGGGACAAGGATAATCCCGTAGCGGCAGTTTCCGCGCCATAGCCTGCAAATGCAGTAAGATAGTAAGCGATATTGTCCTGAGGTGCCTCTCCCATGAGGCACCCTTTTGCTATCAGCATCAGGGTCGCTATCATGAGGAAAGCGCGGGAAAGGGAATGGATTGGCTTCCTCCTTTCCTTTTTCCCAAGGGATGCAAGGTGAAGGAATGCGAGCGCGATGACAGCGGGGGAGAGGATGATGGCATTCCCGTTCCAGTAGGTCACGCTGTGGTTCGTGGCAGCCATCATGAATACGAGAACTGATGAAAGGATGCCGATGAAGAGCCAGAAGGCTGCCGCGGAAATGTCTCCCACGATTCTCAGGCTCTTGTGCTTTGAAGCAGTGAGCATGATGGCAAATGCAAGTGCGGCTGCTGCTGGTATCGTTCGGAGAATCAGGCTGTAGTGCCCGGGAGTCTCCTCCCTTGTGACTGTCTCGTAGAGCGTTTCCGCTTCCATTCCTTCGAACTCCTCGACAGCCTTCATCAGCACATCGGGAAGGAAGCATGCCTCATAGAACGTAACAGGTCTGTCGACCATCGGGCCCTGGAGATAGTTCAGTATGAAAGCGAAGAAGAAGGATGGATGCATATACGGCGTGGACCAGGCCCTGAAGCTCTTTCCTGTCTCGATTCCTTCTGCCCATCTCCGGAATTCCCCTCCTGTTGCCGCGTTGTAGATATCGCGGGGACGTGTTGCGCAGTTGTCCTGGTAGTAGTCGTAGAGGTATATCTCATTCTCCGGCAGGCTGTTGTATGCAAGGAATCCGATCACAGCCTTCTTCTCTGCCGGTGTGAGGTCAAGCTCAATGCGGCGCACCGTCCTGTCCTCATCCATGAAGCTGCCGATCCTGTAGATAGCAGGGCTCGCGATAAGCGAATAGTACAGGCGACCCAATGCGAAGTTCAGGTAGAATCCCTTGTCGAAGCGGAACGTGCCATAGTCGAACATGATCTCATTCCTGTCTGGGACGCTTACTATGATCCCTGCATGGCCGAAGTAGACATAGACGGGTTCGGAGGGGGCTGCTGTCAGCAGATAGATATGGGAGTTTTCGTAGTATGTCCGTTCATCATCCGTGAGCGGCGCGGAGAAATCGACATGGGAAAGCTCCTCCTCACTCCAGAAGAGATCGGCGCGCACAGGAATCCCTCCCATGGTGGAGGCGGCACCTGCATCCATGATGGCGATAACGATGAGAAGCAGCATGGCAATCGCTTTCTGCATAGGACGATGATAGCATCACGGGGGAGGTTATCCAATGCTCTTTGCATTGACTTGCGCCTTTTGCATACCTATCCTCATTGGTATGGAACGGGACAGCAAAGGGCTTGCGATTGTCATAAGAAGCGTGAAGATCAGGGATAATGACAGGCTTCTGACGCTTTTCTCCCCATCGCTGGGAATATTGCAGGCAGTTGCATATGGCGCCAGGAAGAGCATCCGCTCCATAAAGGCTCCTCTCTACACCGAAGGGAATTTCTCGCTGGAGAAGACGCGGCGGGGAACGACGCTCAAGGATATCGATGTGATATCAACACATAGCGGCATCATGGAAGACCTTGACAGGATGCAGGCGGCGACGCTCTTCTCTGATCTTGTCCTTACCGCAAGGAGCGCTGAGCCGGAGCTGTATGCCCTCTATGCGTCAGCTCTGGATGCACTTGAGGATACTGGATTCGAGCGCGTGGTCACTCAGTTCATTGTCCACTTCCTCACCCTTGAAGGACTCAGCGGAGACTATGCCTCATGTCCGGTGTGCGGCAGGGGATACGGAGAGGAGGAGATACTGGGCTTCTCTGCATCAGAGGGTGTTGCCGTATGCCATGACTGTGATACTATGGACGGGGCGCTGCTTCTGCCTCCGAGAGCCAGGGCGTATCTTAGGAGATCGATTGAGATCCCCTTCCGCGATGCCCTTTCGCTTCGCGTTTCAGAGGAGCAGGGCCACAGGATAGCCAGATACCTTCTTAGGACACTCCCTTTCTCCTTCCCAGGGAAGCTGCGGAGCCTTGAATACGGAATCTGGAAGCTATAAGAGGTTGGACGATGAATATACGGATACCGGTGTCCGATCCCGCCAGGGTCAGGGCCCTTAAGGAACGCTTTTCCCTTGATCTCCTTACAGCGACGATACTTGAGCGGCGAGGACTGGAGAGGGCCGAGGATGCCGTTTTCTATCTTGAGACTGATACGGTCTATCAGCATTCCCCGCTTGAATGCGATGACGTGCATACTGCAATTGAACGGATAAACGAAGCGATAGAGGAGGATGAGAGGATCCTCATATTCGGAGATAGGGATGTCGATGGGGTTACAGGCTCCGCGATCATGTACCGTGCGCTTAAGAGCCTTGGAGGGAAGGATGTCTCAGTGAGGCTTCCCGAAGGGGATGAGCCGTATGGAATGAGCTTGGATACTGTCAGCGAGATCAAGGAGAAGGGCTATTCGCTCGTCATCACTGTTGACAATGGCATCTCTGCGCTGGATGAGATTTCCGAGCTTGAAAGGAGCGGAATCGACGTCATCGTCCTCGATCATCACATCCCAGGCGAAGGGCTTCCTGGAGCCGTGGCGGTATTCGACCCAAAGATCGAGGGTTCAGGCTATCCTTTTTCCGGGCTTGCAGGCTGTGCTGTCGCCGCAAAGATGGTCTGGGCGCTTTTCTTCTCCCGTACTCCGCTGTATGGGAGTGAATGCATCGTGCTTCATGCTGAGCCAAGGAATGGCTCCATACGCATCAATGCTGTAAGGCTTGAGAATCTGATTGAGATCGATCGGATCACGGAAGAGGTCGTGGAAGGGATAGGCGCATCATCAGAGAAGGATCGCCTGATGGATTTCCTTGCAGTGAACCTTCCCATCATCGTCCTCGATGGCGATACGGAGAAGAAGATGCTCCGCCGTGCTTTCGGAAACGGTGTTGATATATCGCTCGTGGATATCCGTGAGAGGATGGAGGCGCTTCTTCCGCGTTACCAGGGAAGGTCCCTTTTCGATCTTTCCCAGCTTTCACGCGCTGCCCGCTACAGTGATGGGGACAGGGAGATCGAAACGCTTGTATCACTCTTCAGGTCGATATCCATCTATTCATATCCATCCCTTTCCAGGGAATACGACACGTTGCTGCAGCTTGCGGCAATCGGGACGATTGCTGATCTCATGCCGATGAAGGACGAGAACAGGATCATCGTCAAACGCGGTCTGCGCCTTCTTTCGGAGAACCCGATTCCATGCCTGCGTTCACTTCTTGGACGCCAGAATCTCACAGGCAAGAGGCTGACGACCCGGGATATCTCATTCTACGTTGCTCCCGTGATAAACGCGGCTGGAAGGATGGGGCACCCAATGGATGCATTTGCCCTCCTCATCACCGATGATCTTACGGAAGCGGAAGGACTGACTGAGAACCTGATGCAGATGAACAGGGAACGCCAGAGGGGCGAGGAGGAAGCGCTTCAGCTTGTGCAGCCGATGGCAGAGGAGAGCCTTGCCCGGCTTGGAGGACGTTTCATCATAATCTGCGACAGCCGCATACCACGTGGACTGACGGGGGCGCTTGCATCAAAACTGGCAAAGCAGCATTCGGTGCCTGCCATCGTTATGGCTGATGTGAACAATGAGCGGATATCAGCATCGATGCGGTGTTCTGAGGAGCATGATGCAAAGGCATTCCTCTCATCGTTCTCCTCGCTCTTCGACGATTACGGAGGCCATCGTTGCGCAGCTGGGTTCTCAATGCCTCATGATAGGAAGGAGATCCTCCTGCAGATGATGGAGGGGGTTGTGATGTCGATGGATGAATCGGAGGCGGAAGGCGGTGAGCTGACCGCGGATGCAACCATCCCCCCTGATTACATGACGATGGGGCTCTGGCGCCTTTCATCCCTCCTTGAGCCATTCGGGCAGGAGAATGAGGCGCTTCGCCTGCTGATCAGGAATGCGGTGATCACCGATATAGCGTCGGCAAAGCCAGACCAGAAGCTGATGCGGTTCTCTCTCCGCTATGGCGTCTATGCCTGGCCCGCGGTATGGTGGACACCCCATGACCGTGAAAGGTTCAGGAAGGGCATGCATGTCGATGTGCTCTTCACTCCCGATGTGAATTTCTGGAAAGGCGTGGAGAAGGAGCAGCTCTCCATTGTCGATATGGAGGAAAGCGATGCCTGAGAGGAGGAAATGCCCGCTTGCGGGACGCTGCGGCGGGTGCAGCTATGCCGGTGTGCGCTATGAGGATGAGCTTCTGGACAAATACCTTGTGGAGGAGCAGTACCTTTCCCGTTTTGCACCTGTCTCCCCGATCCTTCCTTCTCCTGTGATCAATGGTTACAGATGCAAGATCCAGGCTGTCTGCGGTGAGGAGAACGGACGCTTCGTAACAGGCATCTACCGAAGGGGAAGCCACCGGCTGATACCTGTCCGTTCATGCATGCTTGAGGATAGCAGGGCAGAGGGTATACTGCAGACGCTGCGCAGCCTTGCCACACGCTTCCATCTCAGACCATATGATGAGGATAGGGGTACAGGGCATCTGAGGCATGTGCTCATCCGCTGTTCAGGATACTATGATGAGGCCCTCGTTGTCCTCGTTGCCTCCTCCTATGATATCCCCGCTGCATCCGATCTGGCTGCTGCGCTTCACCAGAAGCATCCAGCTGTGAAATCCGTTTCCATCGTAGTGAATACGGAGAGGACATCCCTCGTGATTCCAGAAGGAGCGAAGGAGAAGGTCATTTATGGCCGTGGTTTCATCATGGACAGGCTGTGCGGTCTGGATTTCCGCATTTCCGGAGTGTCTTTCTACCAGGTGAATCCAAGGCAGGCGCAGAATCTCTATACCATCGCGATGAACATGGCGGAACTCCGTCCTTCAGATACTGTCATAGATGCATATTGCGGTACCGGGACGATAGCGCTTATCGCGGCTGCGGCAGGAGCCGGGCATGTCATCGGCATCGAATCCAATGAGGAGGCGGTGTGGGACGCGAGGGAGAACGCGAGGATAAACGGCATCGGGAATGCGGAGTTCATCGCCTCCGATGCCTCGAAGTGGATGAAGGAGGCCCAGAAGAAGGGAACCCGTTGCTCTGTACTGTTTCTAGATCCACCACGCTCAGGCGCGACAGAGGAATTCCTTGCCTCTGCAGGGCGGATGAAACCGGAGAGGATTATCTATGTTTCCTGCAATCCTGAGACCCTTGGACGTGATCTAAGGTACATCTACCGCTTCCTGCCGTACAGGGCAGCGGCGATCCAGCCTGTGGATCTCTTCCCAGGCTCCAGCCATATCGAGACTGTCGTGATGCTGGAGCGGAAGGGAAGGCGCTGATCAGTCAGCTATCGAGCGCTGGAACCGGTCAAGGTCCTTGTTGGAGCCGGAAAGCACAAGGATCTCCTCCTCATGGAGCACCGTATCAGGACCGACGCTTCCGTTTGCCTTGCCGTCCCTGACGACAGCGATGAGGGAGATTCCATAGCGTTCCCTGATCCTGATCTCCTTTACGCTTTTCCCCTCAAGATCCTTCGGCGTCCTGATCTGGATGATGGAGAACTCCTCTGAAAGCGGGAGTATGTCCTCTGCGAGGCGTTCGCACAGCCTGATCGCAGTCCTCCTGCCGATCTCGATCTCGGGGAACACGACCTCCGCGCCGATCTTCCTGAGAATCTTCGCGTGATCATCGCTGATGACCTTGCATATGACCTGCTTCACGCCGAGCTCAAGGCAGTTGAGGGCTGCGAGGATGGAATTCTCCACATCCTTCCCGATACCGACGATGACTGTGTCAGCTTCCTGTATCCCTGTTTCCATAAGGGACTCCCGGGAGATATCGCTGATGACGAACACCTCGGCATCTGTCTCATAAAGCGGTTTCAGGCGCTGCTGGTCCTGATCAATGGCGATGACATACATTCCGCGCTGCAGAAGCTCCTGCGCAACTGCCAGGCCGAAGCGGCCTGTTCCGATTACTCCGAATACCTTGTTTCCTTCTTTCTTTCTCATCTCAGCCTATTATGACCTTCTCCTCGATGTACCGTGCTCCTGCTGCGCTGCGTCGTGCGAACGCTGTTATGATCGTCATGAATCCGACGCGCCCAAGGAACATCATCACTATGAGGATGATCTTTCCTCCTGTTGAGATATAAGGTGTGATTCCCATCGTCAGCCCGACGGTGGCATATGCAGATACAGTTTCGTAAAGTATCCTGTCTGCGCTGAATTCCGGATCCGTGATGGAAAGGAGGAATGCAGCCGATGCGACAAGAAGCATTGATATGATGATGACGAAGAATGCCTTCATCACTGATTCCTGGCTGATCTCCCTCCTGAATGCTGTCGGGTTCTTTCCGAGAAGCAGCGAGAAAGATGCCTTGACTGCCGTATAGAACGATGTCGTCTTGACGCCGCCTCCTGTTGATCCGGGGGATGCGCCGATGAACATCAGTATGATCGTGAGGGCAACGGCGGCACCTGGAAGGACCGTCTGGTCAGTGGAGAAATAGCCAGCGGTCCTCGTGGTCACGGACTGGAAGAACGCATTCTTCCAATCGATGCCGGGAATGGCGACCCGGAAGAGTATGGTTCCGGAGATTATCAGGAAGGCGGTTGTCGTGAGGACGATCTTCGTGTGGACCGTCAGCTTCTTCCTCCTTTCCCTGATATGGTCTATCAGATCGCTGTAGAGGATGAATCCAAGGCCGCCAAGCGCAATGAGGGATGCAATCGTTATGAGCACCAGCGGATTGTCATTCCACTTCATCAGGCTGTCGGAGAAGAGATCGAAGCCAGCGTTGTTGAACGCGGAGACGGAGTGGAAGAGCGCAAGGTACGCGGCGCGCGGCAGAGGATACTCCTGTGAGAACGGGATGAACAGCACGATGGCTCCGAGAAGCTCTATAGAGGCTGTCACGATGAGCGCTGTCCCCAGCAGCTTCTTCGTTCCCATCCTGTGGTCAGCACCGAGAGAGTCACGCAGCAGGTTCCCTGTCGAGGCATCGATCCTGCCGCTTGCAAGGCGGATGATGATGACTGCAACGACTGCATAGCCGAGGCCGCCGAGCTGTATCAGCGCCATGAGCACAGTCGAGCCGAAGAGCGAGAGCGTCTTGGATATATCCAGTGGCGTCAGGCCTGTCACACAGATTGCTGACGTGGATACGAAGAGCGCATCGATGAGTGAGACATCGACACCATCCTGATGCGAGATAGGAAGATATAAGAGCAACGTTCCTATCGCAATGAGAAGCATGAAGCCCGCTGCAAGCTGCAGCCCGGGCCTGAGCCTTTTCCTTTGCATATGCCACGGAGTATACCAGAATGTCATAATACAGTTAAGGGACAGGCATGCCAGCTGTTCACTTCCTTCCTGCGATGTGGGATAATCATCATATGGCAGATGAAATCAGGGAAGCATTCCGCATGCATCTCAAGCCGGGATGCGAAGAGGAGTATGAGAGACGGCACAGGGCCATCTGGCCTGAGGTGAAGAAGATGATCTCCGATAGCGGGGTCTACGATTACTCAATCTATCTGGACAAGGAGACGGGGTATCTCTTCGCCTTCCAGAAAACAAGGGGAGGAAAGGGTTCCCAGGATCTTGGAAGCGAGGAGATCATCCAGCGCTGGTGGGACTACATGAAGGATATCATGGACACCAACGAGGACAATTCCCCTGTGTCGATTCCGCTTCGCGAAGTATTCCATATGGATTGATTTTTCCTTGCCTTCGTCCTTTCCGCGGCTGTAAGATAACGATATGGTATATCTTGCAGTAGATTTTGGATTCTCTTCCGGAAAGATCATCAAGGGCATTGCCTCATCGGATGGCAGCCTCCGCATGGAGACTGTCCATTCATTCCCGAACAGGCTGATCACCAGGGATGATGGGACGCTTGTGTGGGATATCGAGGCTCTTTATCAGGGAATCATCGAAGGACTGAGGAAAGCGGGGAAGGCTGATTATCTTTCCATCGATACCTGGGGAGTCGATTTCGTTCTCCTGGACGAGAATGGTGGGATGATAGGGGATGCTGTCTGCTATCGCGACAGCCGCACTGACCGCCTTGAGTCCGTGCCTGATCAGGAGAGCCTTTATAAGAGGACGGGCATACAGAAGCAGAAGTTCAATACGATCTATCAGCTTCTGTCGCTGCAGAAGGAGCATCCGGAGTATCTTGAGAAGGCGGCGTATCTGCTGTTCATTCCTGATTATCTTGCATATCGGCTGACAGGAACGATCAAGCATGAGTATACCTTCGCCTCAACGACGAATCTGCTTGATCCATATAAGCGCACTTGGGACTATGAGCTGATCCAGAGCCTTGGACTGCCTGTCCACCTGTTCACCGAGCTCTCGGATCCTGGAACGGAGGCTGGGCATCTCCGTCCTGAGATAGCAGAAAGGATCGGCTACGATCCGATGGTGATCCTTGCTCCGTCGCATGACAGCGCATCCGCTGTGGTCGGCGTGCCCCTTGAGGAGGACAGCGTATTCATCTCATCAGGCACATGGTCAATCCTTGGTTCTGTGGAACAGGGGCCTGTGATCAGTGAGGAGGCTATGAAGGCGAATCTCTCAAACGAGGGAGGCGTCGGGCGCACGATACGCCTTGTCAAGAACATCATGGGAACATGGATGCTCCAGGAGCTGACAAGGGAGACAGGGGCGACATTCGATGAGCTTGAGAAGGAAGCACGTGAATCACGTCCGCTTGGCATCATCGATGTCACCGATGCGCGCTTCACAAAGCCGGAATCGATGGCGGCGGAGATCGAGGCGGCAGCAGGGAAGAAGGCGGAGAGCCGGGGAGAGCTTGCGGCCACGGTCTATGTCTCGCTTGCAACTGCGTACAGGAAGGCGATCGAGGAGCTGGAAAGCGTGACAGGACGACATTTTTCCCATATCGCGATAACAGGCGGGGGATCGAAGGACAATTACCTCAATCTGCTTACGGCAATGATCACAAGGCGGCGCGTGACCGCTGGCCCGTCCCAGGGAACGGCTGTTGGCAACCTGATAAACCAGATGATTGCCACTGGCGCGCTCTCCCCATCGGAGAAAAACGACGCAATCAGGCGTTCCGTGAGCTTGACAGGCTACAGGCGGATCGAGGATTGAATAACATAAGGAAAGAGGTGGAATCATGTTTCTTGATGACTTCATAAGGATGTGCTACGACGGCTTCAAGCAGGGCTGGCATGAAAGGAACGGCGGCAATCTCTCATACCGGATGAAGAATGAGGATGTCGAAGCGGTGAAGGACAGGCTCTCAGCAAAGGGCCGGCACTATGATATGGCATTCAGCGCACCGGAGCTGAAAGGCGCTTATTTCACGATCACGGGATCCGGCAGGTACATGCGCAATGTACCGCTTGCCCCTGAAAAGAATATTGGCATCATCAGGATCGATGATGAGGGTACCGGATATGATATCCTCTGGGGGCTGGAGGATGGAGCGAAGCCCACAAGCGAGCTTCCGACGCATCTGATGAACCATATCGCCAGGATGAAGGCAACTGATGGCGCATGCCGTATCATCTATCATGCCCATCCTGCGAACATCACTGCGCTGACATATACCCTTGCCCCCGATGCGAAGGCATATTCGCGTGTCCTCTGGCAGAGTGAGACGGAGTGCGCTGTCGTTTTCCCGGAAGGCGTTGGTGTCGTTGACTGGATGGTTCCAGGATCGATCGATATCGGTATCGAGACTGCGAAGCTCATCAGCTCCTATCGGGCTGTCATCTGGACTTTCCATGGCATCTTCGGCAGCGGCGCCGACTTCGATGAGACATTCGGACTTGTCCATACGATTGAGAAGGCTGCTGAGATCTATCTCAAGGCAAAGAGCGCTGGAATCGTGCGGACCATAACCGATGATGAGTTCAGGGCCCTCGCCGATGCCTTCGGAGTTGAGCTCAATAAGGATTTCCTGGAGGACTGAAGGATATCCAGATGATGATTGATGTCCGGGCATCTGCTTCGGACATCGTTTTCTTTCCAGCCATGTTGTATAATGATATCGAAAAGGAAGGAGGTTGCGATATGGTAATAACATTGGGACGTGAATTCGGAAGCGGTGGAAGGGAGCTTGGAAGAAGGCTCGCGGAGCAGATGCAGATCGCGTACTATGACAAGGAGATCCTCTCTGAGATCGCAAAGCGCACACAGCTGACTGAGGAATATGTGCACAATGTCGTCGAGCATCATCCCTATCCGCTTCTGCCTATCACGATCGGCCACAGCCTCTACCCTGACATGACGTTCCAGATACAGCAGTCCGTCTATGTCGAGCAGAGCAATATCATCAAGGAGATGGCAGCGGCATCGGACTGCATCATCGTCGGGCGCTGCGCTGATTACATCCTCCGGGATATAAAGCCTTTCAGGATCTTCGTATATGCGGATATGGAGAGCAGGATAAGGCGTTGCCATGACAGGGCGCCCGAGGGAGAGCATCTGAGCGACAAGGAGATGAAGCAGATGATCCAGAAGGTGGATAAGGGACGCGCAAGGTATTACGAGTTCTACACCGGGGAGAAGTGGGGAGACAAGTCCTCCTATGATCTGTGCATCAATACATCCAATGTCGTTATAAAGGAGCTCGTACCGCATCTTGCGGCATTCCTTTCCTAGCGTGTGTTGCTGATTATCCCTCCTTCGTATATAGTTTCACGGAGGAGAGAATTGAAATGCACAATATAAGGAAGATTGCAGAAGATGTGATCTATGTCGGCGCAAGCGACAGGCGTCTTGCGCTTTTCGAGAATGTCTATCCAATTGAGCGCGGTGTAAGCTACAACTCATATGTCGTGCTTGATGAGAGCACCGTCCTGCTTGATACGGCGGATCACTCTGTATCAAGGGAATTCCTGGAGAATGTGGAGGCCGCGCTTGGCGGTCGGTCCCTGGACTGGCTCATCGTCAACCACATGGAACCAGACCACTGCTCAGTCATTGCTGAGATCGTGCTCCGCTATCCTGATGTGAAGATCGTGGGAAACCAGAAGACGATCCAGATGATCAAGCAGTTCTTCTCATTCGATGTTGATTCCCGCGCACACATCGTGAAGGATGGTGATACCCTCACGACTGGAAAGCATACATTCGCATTCGTATTCGCGCCGATGGTCCATTGGCCGGAGGTCATGGTCACTTTCGATACCTCGAATGGCTTCCTTTTTTCCGCGGATGCCTTCGGGACATTCGGTGCGCTTGCGGGCAATATCTATGCCGATGAGCTTGATTTTGAAAAGGAATGGCTCGATGACGCAAGGCGCTATTACATCAATATCGTCGGAAAGTATGGCGTTCAGGTGATGAATACGCTGAAGAAGGCGGCAACCCTTCCGATAAAGATGATCCTGCCTCTCCATGGCCCGATCTGGAGGGAGAACATCGGCTGGTTCATCTCCAAGTACCAGACATGGGCTTCCTACACACCGGAGGAGAAGGGGCTTCTCATCATCTATTCGACAATCTATGGGGATACAGCCAATGCCGTTGACGTACTCGCGGCAGCTGCGGCAGAGAGAGGCGTCAGGAATATCCATATGTATGATGCCTCCAAGACTGATGTCTCAGTGCTTGTCTCCGAGTGCTTCCGCTACAGCACGATTGTTTTCGCTTCACCGACGTACAATGCGGAGATATTCCCGAAGATGGAGATGCTGCTTTCAGAGCTTCGTGCCCATGCGTTCCAGAAGCGTGATGCCGCGGTGATTGAGAATGGCACATGGGCGCTTTCCGCAGGGAAGAAGATGTCAGAGATCCTTGGATCGATGAAGGAGATCAATATCATAGCTCCGGTGCTGTCCATCAAGTCCTCTCTCAAAGAGGATCAGATGGGGGCGATCGAGGAGATGGCCGACGCGCTTTCAGAGAGCGTCAGAGGCTGAGCATGAAGGCGGGGAGACCCGCCTTCTTCGCTGAAAAGGGGAGAATATGGATATCGGTTCGCTTTTCGTGCTGGCCGTCGGGCTCAGCATGGATGCTTTTGCGGTTGCTGTCTGCAAAGGGCTTGCCATTGGACGCACTTCGCTGAAGGATTCGGCCATAGTCGGGCTATGGTTCGGTTTCTTCCAGGCACTGATGCCGCTCATCGGATACTTCGTGGGACTGCAGCTTTCCTCTCTTATCCAGTCGTTCGACCACTGGGTCGCATTCGTGCTTCTTGCTGTGATAGGCGCATCCATGATCAAAGAGGCGTTCTCCAGGAAGGAAGAGGGGGAGAGCCCGTCGCTGAGCTTCCGCGCCATGCTGCCTCTTGCCGTAGCCACCTCAATCGATGCCCTTGCATCCGGGGTGGCGCTTGCCGCGGTTGATGGGAACATCTACTGGGCCGTTCTCTTCATTGGCTGCATCACGTTCATGCTCTCCGCCATTGGCGTCAAGGCCGGCTCTGCTGCTGGAGAACGCTATAAGTCAAAGGCGGAACTGCTTGGAGGTATCATCCTGATCCTCATCGGATTGAGGATTCTTATTGAGCACCTTGTGGAAGGTGTCTGATTTTCACTGGTTTTTTGCTTTTTCCTTCGATTCCTAGTTTATAATATAGCCAGGAGGCAAGGAATAGGAATGAAAACGATTTTCACTATCGGACGTCAGTTCGGTTCCGGCGGACGCATGGTCGGGAAGAAGCTCTCCGAAAGGCTCGGTATCCCTTACTATGATAAGGAACTTCTGGCGATGGCAGCAAAGGACAGCGGATACTCTGAGGAGCTCTTCCGCGGTGCAGATGAGAAGCCGGCATCCTCGCTTCTCTATTCGCTTGTCATGGGTAGCTACCCGATGTCGTCAGGTACTCTTGGCTTCAACGAGATGCCGCTCAATGACCAGCTTTTCCTGATACAGTCGAATACGATCAGGAAGGTCGCATCAAAAGGCCCCTGCATCATCATCGGCAGATGCGGCGACTATATCCTCAGGGGAAATCCTGATCTTATCTCGGTGTTCGTCCATGCTCCGCTCGATGCAAGGGTGAAGAGGGCGGTAGAAGTCTATGGTGTGCCAAAGGACAAGGCAGAGGATGTCTGCCTGAAGAACGACAAGAGCCGTGCAAACTTCTACAACTACTATTCGGATCAGAAGTGGGGTATGTGCCGTACATACTCGCTGTCCCTGGATTCCTCCATCCTGGGAATCGATGGCTGCGTGGATGAGATTGTCCGTTTCATGGAAATTGCGGAGAGCCACAGGGGATGATGGTATTCGATACCCTTGCAGAGCTTGAGAGCTATGAGGGGGCGTTCCCTGCCATCCGCACCATAATCGATGTGATGGACCGCTCCCTTCCTTATGAGGAGGGGGCGGGTACCTATACGCCGCCGGAGAACAGCAGCGTGAGTTATATCATCGATGATTTCCTATCCTCTTCGAAGGGCTTTGACGCGGAGATCCACCAGGGCAGGACTGTGATGGAGATAGTGCTTGAAGGGGATGAGATCATCCAGGTTGAGGGCTCTGTATTCCGCATGCAGCCAGGACGCTTCCTGATCTATTCCGGTTCCTCACCGGTCAAGCGAGGACTTTCATACACCCTTCCTGCACCCGTCAAGGCTGTCCGCTTCGTGTTCTGAAGGAAAAGGCCGCCGGTGAAGGCGGCCTGGATACTGCTGAGATGAATCAGCTGATGTAATCAATGAGATCCTCTACAAGGAGGTCGAGTTCAGCCTTGACATCCTCCGGAGCGATGGAGGAGGGGTATGTGAACACAGCAGTACCATCTCCCTCGAGAGAGTATGTGACACCCATTGCATCAAATCCGTACTTTGCGTTCTCTGCTCCGATGAAGGCTTCAGCATCCTCGTCTGAGATGGAAGCGGGATATGAGAGCGTTGCCTTTCCTTCCTCGATCACGGCGCTGATGCTGTATCCGCCATAGCTGTAGCTGGCAGTGAGAGGTTCATCTTCCTCCTGTCCTTCGATGCCTGATAGCGTGATATCGAAGATGAGGAGGGAATTCGGTTCGATTGTCTGCGTGCCGTACTCGCCGTATCCGAGCTCTGGCGGGATGTACGCCCTGATGCTGTCACCGACTGTCATCTGCTGCACCGCTTCCGAGAAGCCTGGAATAAGGGATGAGAGTGAGAATACTGCGCCGTTTCCCTGGTCCATGATCGTGCCATCGAGAAGCGTCAGCGTGTAATCGACAGTGACCGTATCATCCGCAGATGGGCTCATTCCTCCCGTCGTGTCATCGTAGGTATATTCAATCTGCACTCCTGAAGGAAGGACTGTGACAGCGGGATTGGTGGCGTTGTCGCTGAGGAATGCCTCTGCTTCCTCCAGGTTCTCCCTGCTGATCTGATCGAGCCATGCCCTGTAATCCTCCTCGAGCTTCGCGATGTAGTCATTTATGAAGCCGATCATCTCCTCCTCTGTGAAGATCGGATCAGCACCATAGAGGGAGGTAAGGATACCAGCCGCGAAGTCCGCCGCGTCGACAGCGACACCTCCATAAAGAAGGTTTATGAATGTTACATATCCATAGGAATAACCGAACCTGTCCTCAAGCGATTCAGGTGCTCCAAGGGCCCTTATGGTCTCTTCGTCCGCGATGATATCACCATAATCGGTCGGAAGGCCGGCATTGTAGACAGTCGTCATGAATTCCTGGAGCACGGAGGACATCTCCTCGACTGCGACAAGAGGCTCTATGCTGTCGAATTCCGCTGCATCGAGAAGGCCACGTGCGAAATATCCTCCCCTTGGATAGAGGTTCTGCGTAATGAGCTGCTGCATCGAAAGGTATCCATAGGAGTAGGAGAAAGCAGAATCCAGATCCTCTTTGCTGACATCCCCGATCGAGATCACGATACCTGGCTGTACGGTGGGAAGCGCCGGGGCGAAGCTGATCAGTCCGGCCTTGACTGCATCTGTCACATCGCGGAGTGCCGATGCCGGGATCTGCGGTGGGAGGGACATGGTGGCGATGCCTTTGTCCTTCATAAGCAGATAGTCACCATCGATGATATCAGCAAGCGGCGTATCGCTTTCCGTTTCGCCTTCTGCTGCGATGTATATCACCCGCTCCCCATCCTGGCGGATGGCTTCTATCATATAGGTGCCATTCTCATCACTGCTGACTGCCGTTACCTTGATGAGTGTCTCATCATCCTGCGGCTCTGTCACTCCCTGCGCCGAGATGGCAGCGATTGAGAGCATAAGAACAGCTGCCACTGTAAGGATTCTCTTCATAATAACCTTCCTTTGTGTGAAGTCATCTTAGAATTTATCTTCATGGCTGGATGCGGTCAATGAACCGAAATGGAGATTCTGTGGTATTTGGCGATGTGCTATACTTGCAGTATGACTGAAATGGATATCAAGCTCCTCAAGCGCACCGCTGAGATCGCGCATGAGGCAATGGAGAAGGGCAATCATCCCTTTGGCGCGCTTCTTGCCGATAAGGATGGCAATATACTGATGGAACAGGGAAATGCATTCACTGAAGGCGGAAGCGCCTACCACGCTGAGACGCTTTTGCTGCTTCGGGCTGCGGCGGAGTATTCCCCTGATTTCCTGAAGGAGTGTACGCTCTATTCAAATTTCGAGCCCTGCTGCATGTGCACTGGTGCCCTTTACTGGACGAATGTTGGGCGCCTTGTGTTCGGTGCTACTGAGAAGGACCTCCTTTCCTTCACCGGTGATAACGAGGAGAATCCGACATTCTCCCTTTCATCACGTGAGGTCGTGGCGAGAGGGCAGAAGGAGATAGTGATCGAAGGACCTGTTGAGGACAGGGAGCTTCTGGAGGAGATTCTCCGCGACCATGCAGGGTTCTGGAAGTGATGGAGAACCTCCTGCCTTCGATTCTCTCACATGAAGGGATCTCCCGCCTTGCCGATGGCGGTCTGTACATCACGGACAGGCGGAGGCTTCCATTTGAAGATGTGGAGGTGTTCTGTCCCGACGCATGGGCAGCTTCAGATGCCATCAGGTCAATGGTAACGCAGGGCGGAGGCCCTCTTGAGGTGGCTCTCAACGCGCTGCTGCTGACTTACCGTACCGATAGGGACCATCTGGAAGAAGCTGCGGCTGCGCTCATGACGGCAAGGCCGACGAATACGACGATGCGGAGGGAGATTTCCTCCATAATGGAAGCCTATTCCAGTGGAGAGGATATGGAGGAACTCATCGATGAGGCATTCTGCCGCTATGATGGGCTTTATGACCGTATCTCCGATATCGGGGCAGGGCTTATCAAGGATGGGGATGGTATCCTCACCACATGCTTTCCAGAGCATACGTTCATGCTTTCCGTGAAGAAAGCCGCTATGGAGGGCCGCCGGGTATCTGTGTTCGTACCGGAGACAAGGCCGTATCTCCAGGGCGCTCATCTGACTGAGCCATGCCTGAGGGAGATGGGGATCGAGTGCTTTCTCATAACCGATGGCATGGGGGCGCATTTCATGGATGAGGGACGCATAGGCATCTACATGACTGCCGCGGACCTTGTGCTTCCTGACAGGACTGTCGTGAATAAGACTGGGACGCTGTCGAATGCGATAGCGGCATCGTACTATGGCATTCCGTATTATGCGTTCACCTTGGGTGTGGACAGCAGCCTCAGGAAGGAGGATATCGTCATGGAGGAACGCGATGGTGAGAGCATCAGGAGAATCGGGGATGTGCCTGTAGCCTCAGAGGAAGCCATGGCGCTCTATCCATGCTTTGATATAATCGACAGCAGCCTTGTGACAGGGATCGTTACGGAAGGAGGAGTGATTTGAAGGCTATTATCGGGGGAACCGGGATTGATAAGGACGGCCGTTTCAGTGAAAGCCTGGAACGCATCGTGACGAAGTATGGCGAGTCATTCTGCGCAGTGAATGGCGGCATCGTCTATCTGCCACGCCACAGGCCCGATCACTCAGTGCCGCCACACATGATCAACTACAGGGCGAATGTGCAGGCGCTTCTTGATCTCGGTGTTGATACCGTCATCTCGATATACGCAGTAGGATCGATCACGCGGCGTCTCTCTCCTGGCCGTTTTGGACTTGTCCGGGACTTCATCGACCTTGCATTCTCGCGTGAGAACACATTCTTCGACGGAAGCACGCGTGAATTCAGGCACACGCCATTCGTTGAGCCATTTGACAGGAAGCTGGGAGCGCTCTTTGCCCGCAACGCCATTGAATCAGGCGAGCGTCTTGCGATGGACAGCGTGTACATCACCACCAATGGTCCACGGCTTGAGACCCCTGCTGAGATCATGGCATACAGGAGCATGGGTGCCGATGTCGTAGGCATGACGCTTGGTACAGAAGCGGCGCTTCTGAAGGAAGCCGGGATCCGCAATGCTGCCGTGGCGTATTCAATCAACTGGGCCGCGGGGCTTGATGCGGAGGGCATCTCGTTCCTTGAGGACGAGTCTGTCAGCCGGCTTGTCGGCAGGATAATGGGCATCGCTGTCAGAACTCTGGCACAAATCTGACCTTTTCTTCTCTTTTTTCATCCAGCTGGTTGTTTCAGCTGGTTTGAATCCTGTAGAATCGCTGATGTGGGAAAAAGCGGTTTGACAGCAGCTTTCAGGTTCCTGAAGCTGACTTATGGTACATATCTGAAGCACAGATATCATATTACAAGCAAGGGGATGGAAAAGGTCATGCCTTTCAAAGGGCCTGCCATCGTATTCGGAAACCATACGCATACAGTCGATCCATTCCTGATCTCAGCGGAGTATCCGTACACGATCAGATGGGTCGCAGGAAGCTATCTTTTCAAGATGAAAGGTGTAGGGTTCCTCCTGAGGCATCTTGTCCATGCGATACCGAAGGTTCAGGGCCGCAGTGATCTCGAGACGATCAGGAACATCTCCAGGGCCCTTAAGGAGGGAAGCATCGTCGGCCTCTTCCCTGAGGGGACAAGGAGCTGGGATGGCGAGATGATGGACATCACGGCGGCAACTGCCAAGCTGGTTAGGATCTTCCGTGTTCCCGTGATCTTCACTCATATCGAGGGAGGGTTCCTGAACAAACCGCGCTGGAGCGACAAGGAACGCAAGGGTCCTGTGTCTGTCAGCGTTGTGCGGATACTGACGCCGGAGGAGATTTCCTCGATGACTCTTCAGGAGATCACAGAGGTGACTGAGGAATGCCTCTCATTCTCAACCGATGAATGGGAGGAGCAGGCGAGGATCCCGTATCGCTCAGAGCACCATGCTGAAGGCTCGGAGCGCCTGTTCTATCTCTGTCCCGAATGCCATCGCTTCTCCACGATCCATGGAAAGGGTAATGATGCGACCTGTTCCGAGTGTGGATTCTCCGCATCGTTCGATGATTATGGGCGCATTGTGACAAATGGGGGGGGGTACAGATGGACCCGCCTTTCGGAGTGGCATGAATGGGAGAAATCCGAGCTCAGGAGCATTTTCGCTTCCTCGGAGGGCGATACTCCTATCTTCACCGATGAAGGGATCCTTTTTCAGATACCAGGAAAGCGCAAGCTGAGGAAGGTCTCCACAGCATTCACTGTCTCAGCTTCCCGAAATGGCCTTCATTTCTCATTCAGCCAGCCGTTTTCAGATGACGGCAGGGAATGCCATGAGCTGTCCTTTCCTTTCAGTTCAATCGAATCAGTTGTGATAAACGCAAAGCAGACGATCGAGTTCTATGCAGACGGGCGGCAGTACAGGTTCCGCACGGCGCTGGACAGATCGCCTTTGAAATATCAGGAAATCTATGCTGTGTATAAGGAAATGGAGGTGGGAGAATAATGGATTTCAATGCTATCATCAACCTTGGGGTCGTTGCTGCAGGGTTGCTCTTCGGTGCTTTGCTCAGGGCTAGGGTGAAGCTGCTCCAGAGGTATCTCATACCCTCTGCGATCATTGGAGGTTTCTTCCTTCTTCTCTTCTACAATTTCGTTGCTCCCAGGATCAATCTCAATGCCGACTTCCTCGGTGATCTTGTATACCATCTGCTGAATATCTCATTCATAGCGATGGCGCTCCGCAATCCATCTGATGAGAAGCCTTCGGATGGAAGCGGCAGGAAGGCTTTTGTCCAGAATGTCATAGCGATATTCGGCCAGTATGGCCTCCAGTGCTTCTTCGGCCTGCTTGCCACGCTGGTGATGATCCTCACGTTCTTCCCCGATCTTTTCCCGGCAATAGGGTTGACGCTTGCGCTCGGCTTCGAGCTTGGACCTGGACAGGCCTATTCGATGACTCTTCCATGGGAGAGCCTTGGATTCACCGGCGGAACATCTGTCGGGCTCGCGATGGCGGCTGCTGGGTTCATAACAGGAAGCATCGGGGGTGTCATACTCATAAATCTTGCAGTAAGGAGGGGCTGGATCCCCAAGGAGGATGCTGCGAAACTCAGCGAGAGGAAGCTCTTTTCGGGATTCCTGGGAAAGGGTGAGACGAGGGAGGGATCAAGGCTCACGTCTGAAGGTGAGTCCATCGATACCCTTTCCTATCATGTCGCCCTCATCATGGTCTCCTATCTTGTCAGCTGGGCAATGCTTGCCATCATCGAGCGTCTGCTTCTTCTGCTCGGCCCATTCGGCGGTGAGATCGCATCAACGCTCTGGGGTGTTAACTTCATCTTCAGTATGTTCGCAGCCGCTATTGTCAGGATGGTGATAAAGAGAACAGGGATCGACTATACGATCGACAATGGTACGCTCAACAGGATCAACGGCCTTTCGGTCGACCTTACAGTCACCGCATGCCTTGGCGCTATCTCCCTCACCGCCCTTGCTGCTTACTACATTCCAGTGATAGTGCTCATCATCGTCGGCATACTCATCACATGCTTTGTCCTGCCGTGGTATTCATCGAGGATCTATTCCGATCATCAGTTCTACCGCATGCTCGTCCTCTTCGGCACGGCGACAGGTACGCTTCCGACAGGGCTATCGCTTCTGCGTGTCGTTGATCCGGACTTCGAGACACCGGCTGCCCGCGATTACGCCTATGCTTCCGGAATGGTGTTCGTATTCGTGTTCCCGCTGATACTCTTCGTGAACCTTCCTGCCTATAGCTATACGCAGAACAATCCGATGCTCTTCTATGCGATGCTTGGCATCACGCTGCTCTATACCATCATATTCGCCGTGGCCTATAAACTGGCAGCAGGGAAGAAGGCTTTCAGGAAGATGGGGACATTCTTCCTGACGGAGGAGTGATGGCGCATCCCCTTGGCGAGTGGATGACGGACAATGCAGATCTCTTCCGCTATGCCGGGGAGCTTGCCTGCATGAGGGAGGGTGCGGATCGCATCCTCCTTTCCGGTGCGCCATCTGCATTCCTTTCTCCTCTTTTCCGCACTATCTATCCGAAAAGCACGATCATTGCGGTCACGGAGGATGCAGAGGCGCTTGAGGAGGCGATGCAGGGAACGGATGGGGTAGAGGGAAGGATGATCCCATTCCAGGAGTGCATGGAAAAGCAGATTGATATCGTGGTTTCAGTGCTTGCAGTCGAGACACTTGAGACGAGGGATCTGACGCGGTATCTTTTCTCCCTGCATGACTGCATGAATGAGGGAGGTAATCTCCTTCTGTCGTTTCCGTCCACCGATCGGTTCATGCTTTCCCCGATGAAGGAAGAGGTTTCCTGGTTCTCCATGGAGAGGAAAGTGAGGATGAAGCGCTATCAGGCGGAGGATGTGATGAAGGCGCTGCAGATGATCGGGTTCTCCATCCGCGCAGTCGAGAAGGATGATAACCCTGATCTCGGCCCTGTCATAACGATACACGCTGTAAGGTGCTGACGGGAAGATTCTCTGTCGATTCTGTGAAGTGCCGCACCTTCTCCATCCTCTGTGCTATCTTTCATCCAGGAGGGTAGAGAAATGAAGAAAAGCGCAGTCATCACTCTGGTATTCTCAATCATACTGCTGGTACTTGGCATCGCAATGGTCGGTGCTGGATCCTATCTTGAAGCGCCCCACAGCGCTTATTATCACTATGGGCATGGCGTATTCGCTTATTCGATGAGGTATTCCATCGCTGTCCCCGGCAGAGGCGAGGCCCTGTCATCCTTCGGCCATCTTTCGTTTGATGCGGGACTTGTGCTCATGGTCATATTCGCCATCATCCAGACAGGAAGCCATAGGGACAGGGAGATGGGTAAGGAGAAGGAAAGGGCCGCCGATCGCATCGAGATGCAGAAAGCGAGGGAGAATGCCGCTGACGCAACTTTCCATGAAGAGGACAAGCAGTAGCTTCTTGCTGTAGGGTATTCTGTTTTTCCCTCCGCGCTGGTATCATCTGGGCGGAGGGAATATGGCAGACATTCTTTTGCGATCATGCTTCTTTCTCCTGATGGTCCTTCTTGGCTATGTGATGAAGAGGATCGGGATACTGTCCAAGGAGGATGGGGTTTCTGTAGCTCGCGTCGTTCTGAACATAACGCTGCCTTGCGCGATACTCGTCAGCTTCCGCTCTTTCGTCTTTGAGTGGAGCTATATGTCCATTCCCATTATCTCATTTGCAGCCAACTGGCTCATGCTGGGGGCGGGATACCTTATCTCCCGCCGTTCCGGGAGGGAAGGCCGTATCTTCTATATGCTGGAGATGCCTGCGTATAATATCGGGAACTTCACTCTTCCTTTCGTCTCCGGGCTTCTCGGCGCAACAGGCGTTGTCGCGACCTGCCTGTTCGATATGGGCAATTCCCCAATGTGCCTAGGGCTGAATTTCATCGTCACTGCCATTGTCATCGGATCCGATCCGGGACGCAGTATCGTGCGCTCAGTGCTTTCAGTGTTCACAAAGCCATCATTCGCTGTATACACCATCATGCTCATCCTGAGTGCGGCAAGCATACAGCTTCCCTCTGTCATCTTCGATTTCGCGGGCATGGTCAGTCCTGCAAACGGACCGATGGCCATGATCATGATCGGCCTGATGCTTGAGTTCAGCTCTGACAGGACAAAGCTCAGGGAGGTGGTCACAGTGAATGCAGCTCGCCTCGCACTTGCCGCCCTGATCGCATTCCTGTTCTTCTCATTCGCCCCGTTCCCATACGAGGTGAGGAAGGCTGTCGCCATCACTGCTTTCGCTCCGATCAGCTCTGCAAGCCCAGCTTTCGTCGCGGATCTCAAGGGAGATGTCGAGCTTGTAGGTTTTGCAAGTACCGTTTCCATAGTCATTGCGCTGATCCTGATGCCGATACTCTTCGCTGTAATATGAATCTGATGTTGACCCCCACCGCTTTGATAGGGTATAGTCTACCAGAATCGAGTTCTGAATAAGGAGAAGAAGATGTCCAAAGCACATAGAGGAACCGGTATCCGCGATCAGTTCAACAACGGAAGGGCTACCTGCCCGGTCTGCAAGAGGACCGCAGTGAAGTGTCTTTACGAGAGGGAGATCGAGGGAAACAAGGTCAAAGTCTGCAAGGAATGCAACGCAAAGCTGTCTAAGTAAGATGCTGACATTCCGTAGAAGAATGAAAGGGAAAGTGAGGGAACAGAATGCTGTACCCTCATTTTTCACATCAATCGGAGAGGAATTCATCGTCAGTGATCCGAAGGAGGCGAGGAAGGCGATAGAGGCAAATAGGCCATGCATCGTTCTCTTCATTCCTTCTTCCTTCTCCGATGCCGCTTCCTGGGCTTCTGCGCTTTCCTCGGCGTCATATCTTATTGTCGCCGCGCCTGAGAGCAGGGAGCGGAGGGAGTTCATGAAGCGCCTGGATAATATCATATTCTCTCCCGCCCCCAGGCATCTTGCGGCGGCCTCCGCTGCAGGGACGATGGATGAGGCAATGGAGATGGCCAATGGCGTGAAGGGGACCTTTCCTACCATCATCACGATCAGGGCAGGTGAGAAGGAGGCAGTGACTTGAAGAGCATGACCGGCTACGGCCATTCATTTTTCCGTTCTGATGATTATCTCATTGAGTGTGTCATCAAAAGCTACAACAACCGCTATCTTGATATAATCCACAGCCTTTCTCCCCAGCTGTCATCATTCGAGGGATACATCGATGGCTGCATCAAAAAGGAGGCGGAGCGCGGGCGCATCGAGATCAGCATGAAGCTCAGAGTGCTGAGGAGCCAGACGGAGCTTGCTGTCGATGAAGGCCTTCTCACAGCGTACAGGGATGCGTACAGGCGCATCGCCGGGATCTGCGATGCTCCAGAGCCCCTCGTCTCCGATTACGCCTCAGTCGAAGGGATCATAACAGAGGTCAGGTCTGATGATGGCGGCATCTACAGGGAAGGGGTGGAGAAGGCTCTCTCAGAGGCCCTTGAAGCATTCGCAGCGGAGAAAGCAAGGGAAGGAGAGGGTACAAGGAAGGATCTTGAGCGGCTTGGTGACCGCTTTGCTGCATCCCTTGAGGCGATCAATGAGCGTTCTGGAGAGCTTGAGGCACACTACAGGACACTGCTTGAGGCAAAATACGAGGAGCTTACTGGTGAGAAGGCGGGCAGCTCTTCGTTCATCAGCGAGCTTGGCGCGATCCTTGTCAGATACTCCATAAACGAGGAGGTTTCAAGGCTCAGGGTGCATATCGAGCAGTACAGGAAGCTGCTTGACAGCACGGAACCGGTAGGGAAGAAGCTCGATTTCCTCTGCCAGGAGATGCAGAGGGAGTGCAATACGATCGCCTCGAAGAGCCAGCTTGTCGAGATCAACCTGCTTGTTGTCAGCATGAAGGATGATGTTGAGAATATAAGAGAGCAGATAAGGAATATAGAATGAGGATTGCGATTTCTTCCAGAAGCGGCTGCGGCAATACGACAGTCACGAGGATGCTTTCGGAGCGTCTGGGGTATCCGATGATCAATTTCACCTTCCGGCAGATGGCAGAGGAGCGCGGAATGGAGTTCTGGGACTTCTGCCGTCTTGCAGAGAGCGATGATGACATCGACAGGGAGCTGGACAGAAGGCAGGTGGAGATGGCTTTGTCCGTGCCTGACTGCGTCCTTGGTTCCCGTCTTGCGATCTGGATGCTCCGTGAGGCAGATCTGAAGGTCTATCTCACTGCCTCCGCAGAGACCAGGGCAAGGCGTATACTCAAGCGTGAAGGCGGGAGCTTTGAGGAGCGCTACAGGCAGACCGTGGAGCGCGACAGCCATGACAGCGCCCGCTATATGAGGATCTACGGCATCGACAATACAAGTGCCGAGGAGACGGCGGATCTTGTCATCGCCACGGATGAGAGGAGCCCTGAGGAGATCGTTTCCATCATTGAGGAGGCTGTCAGGGCAAGGATCGGCGGGGTATTGGCATAAAACGCCGTGCTGCGCTAGAATGACACAGTCTTTAATAAGGAGATTCATGTGATTCCTCTTAATGAGCTTATCGATAAAGAAGGCAATGTCTACGAGATGACATGCGTCGCTATCAAGGAGGCGGCGATCTATTCCGCTACCGACAAGAAGAAGGAGATCGAGGATGAAGGAGAGAAGGTTGTCTCCGTCGTCCTTACCCGCGCCCTTAACGATGAGATCGAATACACAGAAGAGGGCAGCAAGGAAGAATAAGGCTGTCGTCCTCTTCGGCCCTACCGCTGTCGGCAAGACGGCAATGACCGAGGAGCTCTTCTCTGGATCGGCTGAGATCATCAGCGCGGATTCTGTCCAGGTCTATCGTCTGCTTGATATCGGGTCGGCTAAGCCTGATGAGCGGATGAGGCGGCTCATTCCACATCATCTTATTGATGTACGTGATCCCTGGGAGCAGTATACTGCCGGGGATTTCGTGCGTGATGCAGAAGCCCTTATACCGGAGATAGCCAGCCGAGGCCATATCCCTCTGATCACAGGGGGAACAGCATATTACTTCAGACAGCTTCTTATGGGTCCTTCTTCTGCTCCTCCTTCCGATCCTGTCATCCGTCAATCGGTTCAGGAGGAGATTGCCGCCAGGGGGAAGGAGTGGGCGCATCGGACATTGGAGGAAATCGACCCGGTCTCCGCCAGCCGGATCAGCGTCAATGATGTGTATCGCGTTTCCCGCGCGATCGAGGTCTATCGCTTGTCAGGACGTCCCCCTTCATCCTTTCCGCTTTCCAATGAGCTACGTGATGATATCTCCTTCGTTGTGATAGGGCTTTCCAGACCCAAGGCGGAGCTTGACGAGAGGATCTCAGCGAGGGTTGAGGAGATGTTCAGGCTCGGGCTTTATGATGAGATCCGGCATCTGATGTCGATCGGAGCGGATGAAACATGGCCGGCTATGCAGGCGATCGGGTACAGGGAGTTTTTGGATGCGGCAGCCTCTGGGGAGGCATCCCTTTCGTGGATAAAGGATGACATCATCCGCGCGACGCGCCAGTACGCAAAGCGCCAGATGACGTTCTTCCGGTCATTCAGCAGCTGCCGCTTCTTCCATCCGTCGGATACGGATGGAATCCTCTCATATCTCACGGAGCAGGGGATATGTCTCGACCATCTCCGCGCCGATGAATGAGTAGCCAGTGATCTCCGTATCGGTGATGTTCCACCAGCCCCTGTCATTCCACGTGAACGTGAAGCTCTGCGTGACGCTGTATTCGTAGACAGGAAGATGCCCCTCGTCAGGAACGACCTGCTCTGAATCGTTATACGGGAATGGTGTGTACCATGTGCCATGGACAATGTAGGAGTCCTTGCCTGTGCTCTCTATTGAGTCGATGATGGCGCCATAGATATAGGAGGATTCAGGTACGGCTGCCTTCCCGCTCTCCACCCATTCATCTGCACCGATAAGAGGATCGTAGCTTTCATATGCCATGCGCGTGCGGGAGGAGACGAAGAGGTTGATGATCTCCATCTCCTGCGGTGCATCGCATCCCTTCAGCGCTGTGGACAGCTCATCTGGATTGCAGTCATTCTGCGCATCATAGAAGGCCTCGATGATGCCGATCTGGTCCAGATCCTTCGTTGTCGGAGGTTCCAGAAGGCCAGAGATGTAGCTCCAGAGGAAGATGCCGAGGCATAGCGCTATGACAGTGCATACGATGATGATCGTGCCCTTCACGCGCCAGAACGCGTTCCGCTTCGATATCCTCTCCCTTCTTGTGAAGAAGTCCATGTATCCCGGTGCTTCCTCAGCTGCCCTGATCCTTCTTTCCTTCTCCTCTTCGGAGATGTTCCCAAGCGGCCATTCCAGATCCTTCGAGCGCGTGATGAACCATGAGAGGCATTCGCCGCCATCCCTGTTGCCCATGATCTCCCTCATCTCCCTGTTCTTCGCATGGAAGATGAAATTGAGGAATCCCTCCGTTTTCTCCGGCAGCTTCTCATACAGGGATATAGGTACCTCCCTGTATCCAGAGCCGCGCACCGCATCTGAGGCAAACGGGAACCGACCGGAGGCAGCGTAGTAAAGCAGCTCAGCCATCTCTGTTATCAACAGGAACGGCTTTTCAGCAGTTCCCTGTATCAGCCGGTTGAGCTCCGCATCCTTCCTGTCCTCAGTGCGCATGATCTGGAAAAGATCGCCTAGGTCTGGAGGAAGGACGAGTATTCCATCGTCCCCGTATATCCATAGGCGGGAAAGGGGGAGTATGCCTGTGGTCAGGTCGAGGTATTCCCTGTTCATGCTGACAAGCGCTTTCGCGGCATTCCTTACGATCTTCAGCGCATTCTGCCGCGCAGTCGTCGCAAGCTCATAGATCGGCCTTATCCGGCATGGTGAGAAGTAGACGTAGCGCTCCCCATCAATGGCGCATAGTCCATCCCAGAACCATGGTCTCGGGCCATCGTCGTCGAGGATGACGCCCTTCTGCTTCTCTCCCTGCATCAGATGCTTGGGGATTCCGAATTCATCGTTTCCGATCCATATTGCGGTCTTCGGCTCACCGTCCCGCATGATGTCTACGATTTCCTTTTCCATCAGTCCATTGAAAGGGCAGCGTGACCAGCCCCTGTCTCCTTTTCCGAAATTCCCATAAGCGACCATCTGCCGCTTCCCAGCCTTGAAACGCTCTCTATGACAGGCGCGCCGCATGCTGTGATATGCCCCTTCCTCCATGGATCGATCAGATGGCTGCCGTTTTCAAGCAGCTCTATCATCCTGTCGCGTTCTGCAGGAAGGCGGTCAGGGTCAATCCTACCAGTCATATTTGAAGATACGATGAAGACTGTATTCCCGTCATCAAGCGGGCGGAGGATTTCTGTGAGCTTCCTTGAATCCGCTGCGCTTTCCAGATGTGCATAGATGGGGCAGAGAAGGGAAGATGGGTTATGGAACGCAACGAACGGATAGAGAAGCTCCATTGCATACTCCTCTTCCTCGTAGGGACTGCCATCCCCCGCTGTGACTGAGCCTATCCTGATGCTTCCCAGTGCAGTTTCCTCCATCCTCTCACCGGGGCTCCAGCAGATTGTGCCTTCATCCTTGGCAAGTGGCTCCCTGTGAAGCTGCATGATCGCGACGATCCTGGTTCCATCGGGGATGGAGGCAAACGCCTTCCTGTAAAGCGCGGCTATGCTTCTGATCTCCATGTGAGGCAGTATGAATGCCTTGTGCGGCGGCTCATTGCCGATCGGCCTGACGAGGCCAAGAAGCGCATCGTGGTCATCAGGATAGAAGATCGCGCTATGATAAATCATCCAAGCAGCTCCTTTATCCGGCGTTCATCAAGCGTGACGCTCAGATTCCTTTCCTGTGTCGGCAGCACAAGCCCTGTCTTCCCGTCCTTTGCGCGCCTGAGGTATTTGACTTCCGTATAGTAGAGATCGGCCTTCCCGCTCTTCTTCGCCTTTGAGTAGTGTATCGCAAGAGAAGCAGCATCGAGAAGCACCGGAAGCGGTACCGTCTTTCCCTTCTGGGCCTTCACGATGACATAGCCTCCCGCATAGTCCCTGGTATGAAGCCAGAGATCCGATCCCCTTGTATAGTGGCGGAGTATTTCGTCATTCTCCCTGGCGTTCCTTCCCACGATGATGTCGAAGCCACGCACGGAGAGCCAGAGGCCGGGCTTCCTGTCCTCATCCTTCTTCCTGTCCCTCGGTTTCTCCGTCTCCCTGATGATCTTCTCTGCGGATGCATTCTCCAGGAGATCCCTGTACCGCTCCTCTGTGTCTGATATCTCCTGCCTGATTCGGCCTATCTCCTCCACGGCAAGCTCATATGTCCTCTTGTCCTTCCTGTAGCGCTGGTAGAGCCTCTCAAGGTTCTCATTCGGGGAAAGTGCCGGATCGAGGGAGATCGTGATGCTTTTATTCCCTTCCCAGTCGTCGACTGTGATCGATGGCATGCCTTTCCTCGCTTTCCAGATCTCTCCGGAGAGGAGATCGGCCATCCTCCTGATCTCATCGGCGCCTTCGGTCTCCTCCTTCCTCTTCTCCTGCCTCAGAAGCCGCTCCTTCAGTGCGGAGATCTCCTTGTCCCTTTTCTCCTCAAGCCGGCTTCTTGCTTCGTCCATGCGCTCGCCTGCTGCTGAGGCGGAAGATGTGCGGTCGATATGCTCATTGAAGAGTGGAGTGGAGTAGTCACGGACGGTGAAATGCCTCGGCCCTTCATCGCTCCGATTCTCGATGATGAGCCTTTCACCCTTCTCCTCATGGCGCTGTGGGCGCCTGTACAGGAGCTCCATTATCATGCCATCGCTGTCTGTGATGATGATGTTCGCGCCAGGTCCGGAATACAGCCTGATGTGCATCCAGATCGTATCCTCCCCAGAGACAAGCTCCAGCTTCACTGCCCTGTCGAATGGGTACTGCCTGACGCTCTTCACCTTCCGTCCGACGACATGGGCATTCATGTACTGGGTGAAGCGCTGCATGTTCCTGTCCTTCTTCCTGATATGGTCAGTGCGGCAGATGCGCGCGTATGGCGATGATACCTCGATATAGAGAAGCCACGCCTTCTCCGTCCGCGAGAACATCGAGAACGTGAAGGAGGCAACACCATGCTCGGTTATCTTCTGGATATAGCTTCCCTCAAGAGGAAGCTCTGAGAGTATAAGCTCAAGCTCCTTCCAGTTAAGACTCATTCTTCAGCCTTCCCATTGCTCCCGCAAGATAGAAGGAGCCAGTGATGAGTATATCAGAGGAGAAGGCAAGAGCGCTATCAAGAGCGGCGTCAGGATCCTCGATTAGAGTGATGTCCTTCTCTGGAAACAGCTCTGAGGCAAGCTGGAACAGCTTTTCAGGGTCGCTTTTCCTGTAATGTCCCGGCCTTGTGATGATGATATGCCCGAATGCAGGAAGAAGAGCACCCACGATGCCACCCATATCCTTGCCGGAGACGATCCCAAGTATCAGTACGGGGGAGGGAGAGCTCTTTATTGCGATGAATGCATCGCGGCTTGAAGCGGCGGAAGCAGGTGTATGCGCTGTGTCTATGACAAGAAGGTGATCATTTACGATGCGCCGTTCGAAGCGCCCTGGAAGCTGTACTCTCTCCATCAGCGAGAGGCCTTCCTCCGTCAGGAAGGACAGCCGTGATGCTCCAAGCACAGCCAGCGCCGCGTTGCCCGCCATTGCCTTTGTGCACATGCTGAGCACAAGGTCATAGTGCCTTCCATCGATCGTGAACCTGGTATGCTCGCCGGATCTGGCAGTCGATGCAGTTAGATCCGGGGCCTCTGAAGAGAGGAATGCAATAGGGGCATTGATTCTCTCTGCTTCCTTCCTGAACACATCGGATGCTGCGCTATCCTTCTGGTATGAGACGAATGCCGGTATCCCTTCCCTCATGATTCCTGCCTTCTCCCTGGCTATCTCGGGAATCGTGGAGCCCAGCACATCGGTATGCTCGAGCTCAATCGTCGTGAGGAATACCGCTTCCGGCTCGATCGTGTTCGTTGCATCGAGCCTGCCTCCCAGCCCTGTCTCGATTACTGCATCGGTGCATCCGGCTGCCCTGAAGAGCATATATCCATAGGCTGTGTACATCTCGAATACCGTCGGTTTACCAGGGCCCATGCCCGATGGGATGATGAAGCGGCTTACGGCTTCAAGCAGATCATTGCAGACATCGATATACAGGCTGTCAGGGAAGAATCTCCCCGAGAGGGTGAAGCGCTCACGGATCGTGAAGAGGTGAGGGGATGTGTAGAGGCCGCATTTCCTTCCGCTTCCTTCAAGAAGCGCGGCAAGATACGCTGAGACCGATCCCTTTCCCTTCGATCCCGCGACGTGGAAAGCCCTGAAAGAACGCTCCGGGTGGCCGAGATGGGAAAGCAGGAGATCCATGCGCCTAAGCCGCATCTCCCTCCTGCTTCCATCCTCCAGCGGTGGGGTGAATATATCGAAAACGGTTTCCAGTTCATCTATTGTGGCGATCACAGTGCGATTCTAGCCTAAAACGATGAAACTGAGAATCGATCAGCGCTCCTTGATGAAGAGAGCACGTATCGCATTGAGGACCGCTATGATCATCACCCCTACATCGGCGAAGATCGCCAGCCACATATCCGCTATGCCGAATGCACCGAGGACGAGGCAGGCTGCCTTGATGCCGATCGCGAATACTATGTTCTCATAGACGATCCTGAGGCATTTTCCTGATATCCTGATCGCCGTCGCGATCTTCATCGGATCATCATCCATCAGCACGACATCAGCTGCCTCTATCGCGGCATCGGAGCCCATCGCTCCCATTGCGATCCCGATGTCTGCGCGGCTGAGAACCGGTGCATCGTTGATACCATCCCCGACGAAAGCGAGCTTTGAGCCATTTGCTTTCGCTTCCATCATCTCCTCGACCTTCCCGACCTTGTCCGCAGGAAGCAGTTCGCTGAAAACGGTGTCGATCCCAAGCTCTGCGGCGACTTTACCGGCGACTTTCCCTGAATCGCCTGTGAGCATCGCAATCCTCTTTATCCCGGCTTTCCTGAGCGCTTCCACAGCCTCTTTGGAATGCTCCTTGACTGTGTCGCTTATAAGGATATGCCCGGCATATTCCCCATCGATTGCAATATGTATGACAGTTCCGACGCTGTGGCAGTGGATCGGAGTGACACCGACAATCTCCATCAGGCGCTCATTTCCGCATGCGATGCTCTTGCCATCGACCTTCGCCATGACCCCATTGCCGCTGATTTCCTTCGCATCCCCGATCCTCGATCTGTCTATTGCCTTGCCGTATGCCTGCTGTATGCTTCTGGCAACAGGATGGGTTGAGATGCTTTCAGCGATTGCTGCATACTCAAGTATCCTTTCATCGGAAAGCGTGCCATGGTGGATACCATTGACCTCGAATCTTCCCTTCGTCAGTGTACCCGTCTTATCAAAGACGACAGTATCTGCCTTTGAAAGCGTTTCAAGGTAATTCGATCCCTTGATGAGCACGCCAGCCCTGCTTGCGCCTCCAAGGCCGGCAAAGAAGGAGAGCGGGATTGATATCACAAGGGCGCACGGACAGGATATGACAAGGAAGGTCAGGGCCCTGTAGATCCATGTACCCCAGTTCGGCGCTGAGCCGGAAATGATGGCTGCAAGTGGTGGGATGAATGCCAGAAGAAGCGCTCCCAGACACACCGCAGGCGTGTAGATGCGTGCGAATCTCGAGATGAAATCCTCTGATCTCGATTTCCGCGAGCTGGCGTTCTCCACGAGGTCGAGTATCTTCGATACCGTCGACTCCCCGAACTCCTTCGTCGTCCTGATCCTCAGCACTCCTGTCATGTTTATGGAGCCGGAGATGATCTGATCACCCTCATGCACGCTTCTCGGCATGCTCTCACCAGTCAGCGCTGCTGTATCGAGGGAAGATTCTCCATTGATGACAATGCCATCGATCGGTACCTTCTCGCCAGGCTGCACGACGATTATGCTTCCGATCCCCACTTCATCAGGATCGACCCTTTCAAGCTGTCCGTCCTTCTCGATGCTTGCATGATCAGGGCGTATATCCATGAGAGCAGCGATGCTCTTCCTGCTTCGTCCTACCGCATAGCTCTGGAAGAGCTCCCCGATCTGATAGAAAAGCATGACCGCCACAGCTTCGGTGTAATCGCCGCTGCCGGTGTAGATCGCAAGGGCGATGGCACCGCCTGTTGCCACAGCCATCAGGAAGCATTCATCAAGCATCTGGCCTCTTGCGATGCCCTTGATGGCTTTTATGAGGATATCGTATCCGACCACCAGGTAGGGGATCATATAGAGGACAAACCTCAGGATCCCGGAAGTTGGAATGGCGGAAAGCACTGCCATCAGAAGCATTGAAACGATGATGCGGATCAGCATGATCCTCTGCTTTCTGTTCATTCCGGCACCTCAGATGAATATCTCTGCATCGCTGTCGACCCTGCGGCAGTTCTTCCTTACGCTCTTCATCACCTGATCCTTGTCAGCACCTTCCTCGAATTCCACTATCATCCTCTGCATCATGAAATTCACTGTGCAGCTCTTAACGCCTGCTGTTTTCCTTGCCGCATTCTCCATCTTGTCTGCACATGCTGCGCAGTCAACATCGATGCTGTATGTAGAAGTCATCTTCTCCTCCTTATAATTAAACAAATGCTTAATTGTTGATTTGATATTATCCACTGCATCCTTATCTGTCAAGAGTTGGAAGGGGAGATTGGCAGAAAAGCCGAGGCGTATTATATTTCAATGCATTGGAGAGGAATCATGGGATACCCATCACTGCCACATGATCATGGAGAGGCTTTCGAGAAGGAAATGGGGGCGATGCCTCCTCTTGAGAGCTTCGGCACCCTTGCATCCATCTTCAAGGAGCTTGGGGATGAGAGCAGGCTCAGGATCTTCTGGCTTCTCTGCCATTGCGAGGAGTGCGTGATCAATATCTCATCGATGGTAGGAATGACGAGCCCCGCTGTCTCGCATCACCTCAGGCAGCTCAAAAGCGGTGGGCTGATAACAGGCATGCGTCGCGGCAAGGAAGTCTACTACAAGGCTGTCGACACACAGAAGGCAAGGCTCCTGCACAGCATGATAGAAGGAATGATGGAGATCGAGTGCCCATGGGAAGGGCCTGTTAGGTGAGGCATCTATCTGGTGGCATTTCTATCCTATTTCCCATTTTTTGATATTTATCTTCGGTCCGAATGATAGTTCAACGGCTCAAGAGGGAATAAGATATGATTGATAAGAAACCAGAATCTACAGAATTTATCTATCGATCCGGATTGAATTGGCTGAATCATTATTTATATCTTCTTTTTGCCTTTGGAAATGCAAGAGTTGAATATACTGCATTTTGGAAAACCTGATGTCAGTGATCGTAATGTTGCGATTAATTTGTATCAACAACTTGTAAACCTCTTCATCAAATCTTTATAAATATTGACAGGAAAAAAAATACTCTATTTTGTGCTGTGTCGAGGGATTTAGTTGGAATTATGCCCTCAGTATGGAGGAATAGAGAAGTGAAACCTTGGAAAATTGTTTATTCGATAATTTGTCTTCCAATTATTGGATTTATGCTTTACCAGACAATCGAACTTGCAAAGTATACAAATGACATTGGTGGTAAGATGGGCTATATTGTAGCTGCACTTCTAACTGCTGTTGTTATTTTGACTATCGTTACACTTAAGAAATCTACACCGATTATTGATATTGTGATTGGTGGTATTGCCGTAATTGCAGCGATTTTTGCTTTCATTGGGCAGTCTGGCTTGTTCTCTGATTTGTTGATTTATGGAATATGGGCCCTGATTTGCGCAGTAGTGCCTTTAGCAGTAGGAATCATGAAATTCATTAAGGAGGCAAAGAATTGAAACGCTTTTGTACTTTCATTCTTGTGGCTTTGATGCTTGTCATGCTTGCTTCATGTTCAAGCAAGGAAATCAAGACTCCAGACTGGTTACAGGGAGTATGGGTTCAGGAAAGTGGATACGAAGAAATTAACGTAACTGCAGACAATATTCAAATATCTACATTCGGCCAGACTTCTGTAGACTTAAAGGAATTGATGATAACTTATGAAAACGCATCCCTTGATCAGAAGACAAAGGGGGAAACTTATAATGTAACTGTCATAAACAAGGATACTGGAATGGGAATTTCCTTTGGATTTAGCCTTGATGGAGATAACATTAAGGTGACAGTGGGTGGTCAGACCTACACATATGTGAAGGACAATGGCTAAGATAATTAAAATTGACGCTGGAAAGGTATTTATCGGAAGCGATGACGGGACATTGAATGAATATCCTGTTGAATGCTGCGGGTTTACACCTGCGGTTGGGGATATTGTTGATGTGTTCTCAAACAATAGTTCAACAATCATAACTCGTCGGGCTTCAGATAACATTACTTCCAGCAATCAGAACGTTGCCCCAGGAGGTATCAATATCAACCTTGTGAATTCTGTTCAGAATCCTAGCGAAACTGTAGTTTCAGGGGGTAATGGTACCAAAGTTGTCAGCAAGGCGGTGTATTGTTTGCTCGCTTTTTTCCTTGGGGGATTTGGAATCCATAAGTTCTATGCAGGAAAGACAGGCGCAGGTATTGCGTACCTTCTTTTCTGCTGGACATTCATTCCTCTTTTGTTAAGTCTGATTGATTTCATTGTTGGGCTGTGTAAGAAGTCAGATTCAAACGGAATGATTGCAGTGTAGCTGCATTTTATCCGTCATTGCACTAGCTGTGTTTTATATCAAAGCCCCATCATCAAGATGGGGTTCTGCTGTTTAATTGTTGATAATACATGCAATAAAAGGAGATTATTATGCAATATAGAAGAAATCCAGTATCAATTTTGATATGTACCTTAATGGTATTGATTTGTTTATCATCGTGTTCAAAGGAAGAAAGTACAACGCCCTCGGGTCCTCAGCCAATTGAAGAAGGATCACCAATTAATTGGGTTCTTGCGGATGGAGTTCTGACATTGACCGGAACGGGAGATATGCCCGATTATAGTTTTTCATCTGACAAGCCCTGGGATGAATATGACGAAGAAATTACTTCAGTGGTAATCAGCGATGGTATTACTTCGGTCGGTGATTACGCATTCTATGATTTAGCATCATTGTCGTCTGTATCAATGGGAAAGGATGTATCATCAATTGGCAGACAAAGTTTTGCAAATTGCGATGTGCTTTTTTCTTTTGATGTTGCAGATGGAAATGTTGCATACAGCACGATACAGGGGGTCTTATTTGATTCAGGACAGAAAGAATTGATTATGGCTCCTAATGCAAATACTCTGGAAGGATTCATTATTCCTGATACTGTAGAGGAGATAGGTGAAGACGCATTCTACAGATCCGATATTGTCTCATTGGAGATTCCATCAAGCGTGAAAACCATTGCAGACACTGCTTTTTTCAGTTGTTATAGCTTACGTGAGATAGTTCTGAATGAGGGTCTTGAAACCATCGGGGAGTCAGCGTTCATGGATTGCAATAGACTTGAATCCATAACCATTCCAGCGACAGTGAAATCTATTGGAGAGAATGCTCTTGGATGTTCTGGACTTTCTGCAATTGAAGTTTCAGAAGAGTCTGAGAATTTTATTTCAATTGACGGGGTATTATTCTCTTCGGATTTATCAACGCTTGTTGCTTATCCTGCATCAAAAGAAGTAATAACATACGAGATTCCGGAAGGTGTAGAGACTATCAGTCGATATGCTTTCAGTGATGCGAAACTCACAGAAGTTGTTTTTCCATCATCTATGAAAACAGTGTCACATGGAGCATTTTCAAGTAGTGACATAGTCTCAGTACATTTCAATGAAGGACTTAAGGTTATTGAGGATTACTCGTTTGCCTATTGTGATAACCTGACAGCAGTTGAGCTTCCGGCAAGCCTGCTGACAGTAGATGGGGAACCTTTTGACAGCTGTGAGAAGTTGGTAAATATTACTGTACTTGGTGAAGATACCGGTATCGAGGATATGCTGGGAACACTTTCTGGTTTTCTTTATTCTGGCGATAAAGATGCAATCATGATTTATGGTTACACTGGTTCAACTGCAGAAGCATATGCAAAAAGAGAAGGGTTAGCTTTCACAAGTCTTGGGGCTGGCTCCCGCCCAATTTCCCCCTCCAGTTCTGACAAAAAGGAATCTTCATCTGGATTCTTTTCAGATTTGATGACATCTGTAAATGACGCACTGGATAGCGCCTCGTCTGTAATGAGCGATGTAAAGGAAGATGTAAGTAATTCAATGATGGATGTAAAATCAGTCGTTGATGATATGGTATCTGTTGTAGAAGGTACAAAAAATGAACTCGATGCCATCATTGATGAATCCAGTGAAAACATCAGTAATGACCAGACTGAGGCAAGTGGAACGGAGAAAACAACAGACGCAGAGACTTTCTCTCTGCCTTCCCAGCCTACTGAATCTTTGGCTGATGTGAATTTGAAAATCCCACGATGGCTTGATGAAACAGAGTGGGTTACCGCTGATGGTTTGTCATTCTGCAAGATTGATAAAAAGGATATCTATTTCTTTGATATCATGAGCGGGTGGTATTCTACTAAGGATTTAGTAAATGCAGTGTTGCTATCAGCAGGGAATATTGCAGGACTTGAAATCCAGAGTGTGAAAAATCAGTCTTATGTCCCGCTTGTATACAACAAGAATTCTGGACTTGGCATTAAGGTGATTGAGTTGAATAATTTTTCTGAAGGACAATTCGATGCGTACATTTCAGGAACATATATTGGGACATATTATCAGATTTCTGGAGATAAAGTATCTGAAAATGGATACAGCGATTTCCTGAATAATATTACTGGCGGATCCTTAGGTATCTGATGTATCTGATATGGGCAGGACTGTACATAAAATCCTGCCCATATCTCTATATACAATATCATCAACGGCAGGAAAACTATATGCAGTAGTGGATTTGCTGTATTTTGACAGTGGAAACAGATAGAAGCTCGAAATAAATTTGCTGGCTGATTTGACTTTCATCTCCTAAAGGATGAAACCTGCAGAGATCAGAAAGACCCTGCATGACGAGGAAGCCTTGTCCGCCCTGCAGTTCTATTCGCGATACAAGCGCATGGGGTTGCCCTATTGCCCATGGGGAGAGAACCCAAAGCTGTTGTTTGAGGTAGTGGACGTGCTGGAACCTCTTGATAGGTTCTATCACCCGCAGGTGACGATTTGACGGGTATGATGGTCTGGTATAAGCTAAAAACATGGAATGGTACGAAAAGCGTGAGAAACAGATATGGAAAGGAGTTGCTTGGGGATTCGGGATTATTATCGGGATTCCTGCTATAGCTTTTCTTATCTTCCTAATTGGCTTTATTATCTGATTATCTTAGCCATCAGGAGAGATGATGGCTAACAATATTGCTATCCAGATTTCACAGCAGGCGGTTGGCTGGAATTCAGTCTGTCAACCAGAAGCTGGATCAGATGCAAAGAGATTCTGATTATGTTTCTGCAGAATGTACAAGGTTTTCAGCAGTTGCCATGGTATTTCTTGTGTCTGCTTCTGATCTGCTTTCTCCTGCGGAATTTCTGACGAAGGCCCGTAAGCCAGGGATTTTGTCCACGATTGCCCACATTCTGCCCACGGAAATCCGAAAACATCTGCGGACGCTGAAGATTCTTGAGAATTAACCTACATTTAACATCCCTGCTCTTATCAATTAATCCTGAGTCATTATCATCCAGACAAAACCTAGGGCATAAGCCTTATAAGGAGTCTGAAATGAAGAAACTTCTCATGATCATGATTGCAGCTCTTGCAATGACGGCTGCTGTTTTCGCTGGTGGAGCGCAGGAGGAGAGCGCTACGGTCTCAACTGATGGATCCACTTCGATGGAGAAGGTCATCCTCTCCCTCGCAGAGCAGTACATGGCTGACAATCCTGGTGTCAACGTCACATACAATCCGACTGGAAGCGGAACTGGTATCACTGCAGCTCTCGAGGGCAGGTGCGATATCGGTCTTTCCTCCCGTGCGCTCAAGGCTGAGGAAGTTGCTTCCGGCCTGAAGGAGACGATTGTGGCTCTTGATGGAATCGCTATCATCGTAAATGGCGATAACCCTGTCAGCGATCTCACCATCGATCAGATTGCCGGCCTTTTCAATGGAACGATCACTTCCTGGAGCGAGGTAGGTGGAGAGGATGCTCCTGTCGTCGCGATCGGACGTGAAGCTGGAAGCGGCACAAGGGATGGCTTCGAGTCCATCACCGGAACTGAGGATGCATGTGTCTACAGCCAGGAGCTTACAAGCACAGGCGCTGTCATCACAGCTGTCTCACAGAATCCTGGTGCGATCGGATACGCTTCACTTGCAAGCAACCTCGAGTCCGTTAAGACACTTACAGTTGAGGGCGTCGCTCCTTCCGAGGCAACAGTCCAGAGCGGTGAGTACAAGATCCAGAGGCCGTTTGTATTTGCAACCCTTTCAGAGACTCCGCTCTCTGACGCAGCCCAGGCATTCTTCGATTACTGCACAAGCGCGGATGCTGCTTCCATCATCGCTGGCGCGGGTGCTGTTCCTGTAGCACAGTGAATCAGGGGAATCAGGAATGAACCTCAGGAATCTCATCGCCCAGAAGGGTTATGCTGATAATCCCCGCAGGCTGATGGAGGACTTGATCCACCTGGTGTTCCTGATCCTCGGACTTGTCGCGGTCGGCTCGGTCCTGATCATCACGATCTATCTCGTGATATCCGGCCTGCCGGCCATCTTCAAGATCGGCCCTATCGAGTTCCTCTTCGGGACACGCTGGGCCTCGACGGCATCGGAACCGGAATTCGGGATCCTTCCTTTCATCCTGACATCGATCTATGGAACTGCGGGTGCCATAATAATCGGCGTGCCGATCGGATTCTTTTCAGCTGTATTCCTCGCGAAGATGGCCCCGAAGAAGGTTCGGGAGGTGATGGAGCTCTGCATCGGTGTCCTTGCAGGAATCCCGTCAGTAGTCTATGGCCTTGTCGGCATGACGATCCTCGTGCCAGGGATCAGGGTGCTTTTCGGCGTGCCTGATGGTGCTACGCTCCTTGCGGCGATCATCGTCCTGGCAGTGATGATCCTTCCATCGGTCATAAATGTCTCCCTGACAGCGCTGCAGGCAGTGCCGCAGGAGTATGAGGAAGCATCCCTTGCACTTGGGGCAACGAGCACGGAGACGTATTTCCGCGTAACAGTGCCTGCTGCAAAGAGCGGGATCTTCACCGCCATCGTCCTCGGAATCGGAAGGGCAATCGGAGAGGCAATGGCCATCATGATGGTCGCAGGCAATGTTGCCAACATGCCATCGATCTTCAAGTCAGTCAGGTTCCTTACCACAGCAGTCGCTTCCGAGATGTCCTATTCATCAGGGCTGCAGAGGGAGGCGCTCTTCTCGATCGCGCTTGTGCTCTTCCTCTTCATAATGATCATAAATGCGATCCTGAATGTGCTTAAGACGGGGGGAGAGAGGAAATGATAGAGAGAATATCAGGCTCAAGAAGGGCATGGTCAGGCGTCATGAAGGGCCTGTGCTGGATATCCCTCGGGATAGTCACGGCACTTACGGCATTCATGCTCCTCTATGTGCTTATCAGAGGCATTCCCCATATCACGCCACAGCTTCTGTTCACGAAACCGAGCATGCTTCGCAACACGATCGGCATCCTCCCGGATATCCTCAATACGCTCTACATCGTGATAGCGACGCTCATCATCGTCCTTCCGATCGGTGTCGGTGCTGCTATATATCTCAATGAGTACGCGACCAACAGGAAGGTTGTCGAGACAATCGAGTTCGCGGCAGAGACGCTTTCCGGCATCCCGTCCATCATCTACGGTCTTGTCGGCATGCTTGTATTCTGCCAGTTCTGCTCGCTGGGGACGTCGCTTCTTGCGGGTGCGCTTACGCTTGTGATCATGAATCTCCCAACGATCATGAGAACAACGCAGGAGAGCCTCAAGACAGTGCCGGAAAGCTACAGGGAAGGGGCATTCGCCCTTGGAGCAGGGAAGTGGAGGGTCATCAGGACCGTCGTCCTTCCTACTTGCATCAATGGAATCATCACAGGGTGCATCCTTTCCATCGGAAGGATACTCAGTGAATCAGCTGCGCTCCTGTTCACCGCAGGATTCGCGCATAACGTCAATGGATTCATCAGGGGCATGGGCAGCGCGGGTGCGACCCTTACCGTTGCGCTCTACGTCTATGCAAGCGAGAGAGGCGAGTTCGATATCGCATTCGCGATCGCGGCGATCCTCATGGTCCTGACGGTTATCATCAACCTGCTCACGGCATATATGGGCAAGCTGATGAAGAGGAGAAATGGACAGTGACAATCATAGAGACGAAGGATCTGGATCTCTGGTACGGGAATATGCAGGCACTGAAGAAGATCAATCTTGCGATGGAGGAGAAGTCCATCACGGCTCTGATCGGTCCTTCAGGGTGCGGCAAGTCAACGTTCCTGCGGACACTCAACAGGATGAATGACCTTGTCCAGGGAGTGCGTATCGAGGGAGAAGTCCTCTACAATGGCGAGAATATCTTCTCCCCCAAGGTTGATGTGAATGGGCTCAGGTATGAAGTAGGCATGGTATTCCAGAAGCCGAATCCGTTCATGATGAGCATTTATGACAACATCGCATACGGGCCGCGCACGCATGGGATCAAAAGCAAGGTCAAGCTGGATGAGATCGTCGAGAAGGCACTTGTGGATGCCTCGCTTTTCGATGAGGTGAAGGATCGCCTGAAGAAGAGCGCGCTCGGTCTTTCAGGAGGGCAGCAGCAGAGGCTCTGCATCGCACGTGCGCTTGCAGTCGAGCCAAAGGTGCTTCTGATGGATGAGCCCACATCGGCGCTTGATCCGATCTCCACAGCGAAGATCGAGGAGCTTGCGATGAGCCTATGCGACAGGTACACGATCATAATCGTGACCCATAATATGCAGCAGGCGCTCCGCATCGCCCACAAGACAGCTTTCTTCCTTCTGGGAGAAGTAATAGAATATGACAGCACGGAAAAGATCTTTTCCACTCCATCCGATCCGCGGACGGAGGATTATGTAACAGGAAGGTTCGGCTGATATGAGAACGAGGTTCGATAGTGAGCTTGAAACGCTCTACATTAGCATGATAAAGATGGGTTCCCTTACAGAGGAGACCCTCACGGCGCTTCAGGAAGCGCTTTCCGGCAGGAGCAGGGAGGGGCTGAAGAGCATCCCTGAGCTTTCACACTCCATAGATGAGAAGGATCGGGAGATCGAGGCTCTCTGCCTGCGCCTTCTTCTGAGAAGGCAGCCAGTTGCAAGGGATCTCAGGACGATCTCCTCCGCGATGAAGATGATCTACGATATCGAGCGTATCGGTGATAACGCAATGGATATCGCTGAGATACTCACATTCGTCTCGACAGATGGGCTTACGGTCAGGGTCGGCCTTGACAGCATGATCGCCATCGTCATCGATATGGTCACCGGTGCAATCGATGCATTCGTCCATTCCGATGCTGCGAAGGCGAATGCTGTCATCGCAGAGGACGATAAGGCGGACAATGCCTTCGTTGAAGCGAAGCAGGTAGTCACCGGTATGATCCGTGAAGGTGACAAGGATGCCCAGGAGGCGCCGGATCTGCTGATGATCGCGAAGTATCTGGAGAGGATGGGGGATCATGCGGCATCGCTTGCACGCTGGGTGCTCAATGGCCTCGATGCTTCCGGGGACTGGATCAACAACCCTGTGAAGGTAGACTGAGATGATCTATCTTGTAGAGGATGATCCGTCGATCAGGAAACTCGTCGGCTATGCGCTCAATGGATCTGGATACGATGTGAGATCCTTTGAGTCCGGTGAGGAGATGGAAGCCGTACTCGGGGAGGAGAAGCCCGAGCTCTTCCTCCTGGATATCATGCTGCCTGGTGCGTCAGGGCTGGAGATACTTTCATCAATACGTTCTGATGCATCTCTTCGTGATATCCCTGTCATAATGCTCACTGCAAAGGGCACGGAGTATGACAAGGTCCTCGGTCTGGATAGCGGCGCGGATGACTACATTGCAAAGCCATTCGGCATGATGGAGCTCCTTTCCCGCATAAAGGCTGTGCTCAGGCGCGCAGAGAGGCAGCGTCATCGTGATGCAATCACATGGGGAGATGTCTCCATCTCACCGTCATCGCACACGGTGAAGGTATCCGGGCAGAAGGTGGAGCTGACGCTCAAGGAATTCAACCTTCTGCTGTATCTTATGGAGAATGAGGGAATAGTCCTGGATCGTGACAGCATACTCAATACTGTCTGGGGCTACTCATTCGATGGCGAGAACAGGACGGTGGATGTGCATATCCGCCACCTGAGGGAGAAACTAGGTGATGAAGGACAGCGGATCGAAACGGTCAAAGGTGTCGGGTACCGTTTCAGGGGGCACGATGAATAAGCGTATATTCCAGACGGTATTCCTTTCGATCATCCTGACACTGGTTCTGGTGCTGGCTGTATCGGTACCTGTTTTCTATACCGCCTATGAATCGAGGATCGATGAGGATCTGATCGCAGAGCTTCGCTTCCTTTCAGCTTCCGATGACGAGGTTCTCGAAAGCCTTGGCTCTGCTGTCCCGGGACGGCGCATCACGCTGATCTCTCCCGAGGGCAAGGTGCTCTATGAAAGCGAGCGTGATGCTGATGGGATGGAAAACCATTTCAGCCGCCCTGAGGTGCAGGAGGCCCTCCTGTATGGAATCGGGGAGGACACAAGGGAGAGCAATACGCTTCTGGAGGATCTGCATTATGCAGCCTACCGCCGCCAGGATGGCTCCGTTCTGCGCCTTGCTGTTCCTGCAGATACGCTCTTCTCGTTCTTCATGGAGATGCTTCTTCCTCTTTCAGCGATCATACTCCTGCTTCTGCTCTTCTTCGCGTGGTATTCGATGAAGGCGGCTAGGCGCATCACCGATCCGATCAACTCAATCGACCTAGAGCATCCGGAAGCGCTGGACGGCTATGAGGAGCTTTCCCCGCTGCTTTACAGGATCTCAAAGCAGCAGTCGATGATAAGGGAGCAGATAGAGAGCGCTGAAAGGCGAAGCCATGAGTTCAGCATCATCACTGACAACATGTCGGAGGGCCTTGCTGTCATAGACAAGGAGATGAGGCTGCTTTCCGTCAACAGGGCTGCATTCATGCTCTTCGATGCAGAAGAGGTCTCCGCGGGGGATTCGGTTCTTGCCATCAACCGCTCAGATCCATTCTCAAGGGCCGTGAGCGAAGCGCTTTCAGGAAGAAGGGCGGAAGAGATCATCGACAACAAGACCCGGACGCTTCAGGTGATTGCATCCCCTGTATTCGAGGATTCGGATGTCACGGGAGCGGTTGTCATCATCATGGATATAACTGAGAAGTCTGAAAGGGAGAGGCTGAGGCGCGAATTCACTGCGAATGTCAGCCACGAGCTCAAGACACCGCTGACTTCCATCTCCGGCTTTGCCGAGCTTCTGAAGAGCGGAAGCATCCCTGAGGAGACAGTGAAGGACTTCGGGCGTGAGATCTACTCGGAGAGCCAGCGCCTCATAGCGCTTGTCCATGATATCATCAGGCTTTCGCGTCTTGATGAGGGGGAGGATTCCGAGTCCATCGAGCGCATCTCCATCGCGGAAATCGCTGAGGAGGCTGCAACCAGGCTTCGCAAGAGGGCAGATACCTTCGGTGTCAGATTGTCCGTGGATGCGGAGGATCCCGGGTACATCATGGGGTCAGACCTCCTTGTGGATGAGATGATCACAAACCTTGCGGACAATGCCATAAAGTATAACCGCAGGGGAGGAGAGGCTGTGATCACTGTCTCGAAAAATGGCGACAGCGTGCTGCTTTCCGTCCGTGACACGGGAATCGGCATTCCCGATCAGGACAAGGATCGCGTATTCGAGCGGTTCTACCGTGTCGATAAGTCGCGCTCCCGTGCTTCCGGCGGTACCGGCCTTGGCCTTTCGATCGTTCGCCATGCTGCTATGTTCCACCATGCCTCGATCGCTCTGAAGTCGAAGCTGGGAGAGGGAACGGAGATCACAATAGCCTTCCCATCCGTCTGAAGAGGCTTTCCAGCCCTCTCTAGTTAAGAATCACTATCCAATCAAGGCCCCTGTTTTGTTGACGGGGGCCTTTCAGGCTGTAAGAATGTCAGATGATATTTTCCGCAGAAGGGGGCAATATGAAATTCAAGCCTACAGAACCTTGGAGATTCCTTGATGAGTACCGAGGCAGGCTCTTTGATGGGCAGTGGCCGAACATAAAGACGATGTTCCATATCTCAGCGATGAGGTATCCGGATAACCTCTGTTTCCGTGTGTTCTCCCCAAAGGAGGAGAGCTTCACGTACCGTGAGGCAGAGAAGAAGATAAAGGAGGTTTCCTATTTCCTTCTTTCCCATGGGGTCAGGAAGGGTGACAGGATCGGTGTTTCCGGAAAGAACAGCCCCGAGTGGGCGATCGCATACCTTGCGGTGATCTATGCCGGTGCAATCGTCGTCCCGCTTGACTACTCATTGAAGGATAGCGAGATGGAGACACTCATCTCCTTCGGTGGCGTGACGCGCCTCTTCATTGACAAGGAGAGGATTGACCGCATCGATCCCGATGGCAGCAACGGGCTTATTGAGCGCTATTCACTTGAGCCTTGTGAGGAGTATCCGTTCGTCCTTGATATGGATGGGCCAGAAGCGGAAGGAGAGGCTGCTGATCCCGCTGATACAGCTGCGATCCTCTTCACATCCGGAACCACCGGCGTGCCGAAGGGCGTAATGCTTTCCCATGAGAACCTCGTTTCAGACTGCTACCTTGCACAGGGCAATATGAACATCTATTCGACGGATGTGTTCTATGCAATACTCCCGATCCACCACGCCTATACGATGCTTGCTGTGTTCTTCGAGTCATTCTCCGTTGGTGCTGCGACCGTATTCGGCAAGAAGCTCGTTGTTTCCCAGATCCTCAGGGAGCTGAAGGAAGGACATGTGACGATGTTCCTCGCTGTCCCGATGCTCTTCAATAAGATGATCGCCGCGCTGATGGCGGGAGTTAGGAAGAAGGGCATGGTGGTCTACGGCCTCATCAGGGCCATGATGGGATTCTCAGGGATGGTGAAGAAGGTATTCGGTGTCAACATCGGCAAGAAGATGTTCGGCTTCCTCCTCAGGAACCTCTCCCTGGAGGAGAACCGCATCTGCATCTGCGGCGGCGGACCTCTGCCGGCATCGACGTTCCGTATGTTCAATGAGCTTGGCATCGACTTCGTGCAGGGCTATGGCCTGACGGAAACCTCCCCGATCACGCACCTCAATCCTACCGAGGCTTATATCGAGACATCGGTCGGAAGAAGGATCCCAGGCTGTGAGGTCAGGATCGTCGATCCCGACAGCGATGGCAATGGAACGATATTCATCAAGGGATCCATGGTGATGCAGGGCTATTACAACAACCCGGAGGCAACCGAAGAGGTGCTTTCCGCTGATGGATGGCTCAATACTGGGGATGTCGGGCATCAGGATGAGGATGGCTATCTCTACCTTACGGGACGCGCCAAGAGCGTCATCGTCACTGAAGGCGGCAAGAATGTATTCCCGGAGGAGATCGAGGATCATTTCCAGCTTTTTGATGATATCGATCAGGTCTGTGTCATCGGATACCTCATCGACAAGGAGATGAAGAGCGAGGGAATACGCATCCTCATCCATCCCACTGAGAAGTATGTCTCCTCTGTTGGCGGCGATAAGAGCGTTGTCGAGAAGCATATGAATGAGATCGTCACTGAAGTGAACAAGGAGCTTCAGAGCTACAAGAAGATCACAAGGGTGACGGTCGTCGATGAGCCGATGCCTATGACAAGCACGAAGAAGATCAAGCGCTTCGAGGTGAGGGCGAAGTACGAGTGAGCCTCTGTCCCCTTCGTGGACGCTCTTGCCACGAAGGGCATATAGCGCTTATCTTTCGTCTGTTATGGAACTGAAGAGTTATCAGAGGGCGTTCCTGCGCTCCAAGGCACAGCAGATCGATCCCGTCGTCTATGTCGGGAAGGATGGTTATTCCGATGGCGTCAGGGCTGCTCTTGATGCGGCTCTGTCGGATCATGAGCTTGTGAAGGTGAGGTTCACCGGCTCCAAGGATGATGTCGAGGAAATCTCACGTGCTCTTGAGAGTGCGACTTCATCCACCCTTGTCGCCATCACCGGCTTTACAGCCGTATTCTTCCGCCAGGATGAGGACAGCAGTGAGCGGATCTACCGTATCTAGGACAGCTGAGGACATCATTGCGATCCTTGAGAGACAGGAGAAGGCGCTTCGCTTTCATACCATCTCCCTTTCCTCTCTTTCGGATCTCGGATGGATGATGATCGGGAAGGCAAGGGAGATGGGGGCATCTGTCTATGTCCAGATCCGCATCGCAGGTGATACTGTCTTTGCATCCGCAACAGATGGAGCCACTCGCAATAACATCATGTGGGCGCGGAGGAAGGCCAACACGGCCGAGATGTCGGGACAGAGCTCGATGCTGAATGGGCTTATCAACAGGATGAAGGGCAGGAGCCTTGAGCAGCGTGGCCTTTCATCCCTGGACTACACAGAGGAGGGCGGCTCATTCCCGATCCTGCTTTCCTCCGCAGCTGTCATTGGTTCCGTGACAGTCTCCGGTCTCAGGAGCGAGGAGGATCATCAGCTTGCTGCTTCCTCCATTGCGCATTTCCTTGGCATAGAAATAGAAAGTATTCTGTGAAAAAACAGTCATAACCAATGCATTTTGACCATTCTTGATTATTTTACGATTGGTGTAAATACATTTTGCTTTATAATCATTTTTCTGTTATATTAGGTCTGATCGTTTTTCCGCATCCCGGAAAAATAGAGGAATGAAGCATGTACGCACCACTTTTGTTTAGCACTTCTGAGAAAGAACTTCATTTTGTCCTCTTTCACAGCACAAAGAACGAGGCTTATCCGCTGCACTGGCATGACGAGGTAGAGATCAGCTATGTCCTCAAGGGTACCCTTAAGGCAGCCATCAATGGGGATATGATTGATGTCGAGGAGGGGGATGCTGTCATACTCGCACCCGGAGACCATCATTACTGCCAGCCATCCGAGGCGGAGTGTCTGACAGTGATCTTCTCGCCTGAACTGCTTGGCGGCAGTCCTGGCAGTGATGTTCCCAATGAGTTTAGGCAGCGTCTTGCAAGGCTTTCGAGGACAACTGGAAAATGGATTCCATCTGACAAGGAACGGCTTGCAGCCCTTCTCAAGGAGCTTGAGGAAACGACTGAAGAGCCTTTCTTCCATGAGCTTCTTGTAAGGTCTGCATTGTTCCGCCTTGCCGCCATTATCGCGGATGAGCGTGTCAACGCGCCGCATGGTATGCAGGCTGCAGCTGCGGCCACAAAGGTGGAGGAGAGGATCGGGAATGTTTTCCGGTATATCGATGCTCATTATGCTGAACCGCTTTCCCTTCCTGAGGCGGCCGCGGCATCCGGGTATGTCCCGACTTACTTCTCCCGCGTATTCAAGGCGTGCACCGGCATGACGTTCTATGATTATCTTACGCTGTACCGCGTAAGGAAGGCGGAGATGCTGCTTGTAGGCACGAAGGACAGCATCCAGAACGTCGCCAGGGAATCCGGATTCAGCAGCGTAAAGACATTCGACAGGGTATTCAAGGAACAGACCGGGTATTCACCGCTGAAATTCCGCAAGCAGCATGCTGACAGCCATACAGGAAAGAGAGCGCGCTGAGCCGTATTCTGCTAGAATGGGTGTATGATCAGCGTTTCAAATGGATTGTTCCATCTGCGTACAGAGCATACATCGTATCTGATGCGCACCACGGATACCGGGCATCTAGTGCATCTCTCATATGGTGCTGCCATCCATGATACGACAGGGTGGGAGCTGCTTGAGGAGAAGGGTGCGGTTCTTTCAACAGTGCCTTACTGGGATGAGGAGCATGAACACCTCTATCCTGGAAATATGCTGCAGGAGTATCCGACTCCTGACAGGGGGGATGCGCGCCCTCCAGCTATTGCCGTTGAATATGGAAGCGGATCGCTGACACTCGATCTGAAGGTCATCGGCAGCCGTGTGATGAAGGGAAAGGATCTGTCCTTCCCTGCCCACGCCCTTCCTTACGATTCAACTGAAACACTGGAGATAGAGCTTTCAGACAGGCTGCTTCCGATCATGGTCACATTGCGTTACACCGTTTATCCCGAGTGCGATGTGATCCTTCGTTCGGCAAGGATAGCAAATGGCACTGGAAACCCTGTGATCATCAGGGAAGCTGCATCCCTTTCCCTTGATATCCCGTCAGATGGCTGGAAGCTGCATAGCTTCGATGGAGCATGGGCAAGGGAACGGCATGAGAATGTCCGTCCTCTGCTTCCAGGCACTGTGGTGATAGACAGCCGCCTTGGCTGCTCCGGCAACGAGCATAACCCATTGATTTACCTTGAGAATGAGAGGGGTGAGGTATATGGCTTCAATCTCATCTACTCCGGCAATCACCGAGAGACAGTCTCCGTCTCCCCATTCGGCAGGACACGGGTCACGCAGGGGATCAATCCCTTCCTTTTCTCCTGGAAGCTCATGCCAGGGGAATCCTTTGAGACTCCCGAGGCGATAATGACTTATTCCGGGGATGGGATCGAAAGCGCAGCCCAGTCATTCCACAGCTTCATACGCACTTCAATCGTCAGGGGATTCTGGAAGGATCGTGAGCGTCCTGTGCTGATAAACAACTGGGAAGCCACGTACTTTGATTTCACCGAGGAGCGTCTGCTTGAGCTTGCTGATGAGGCGGCGGCGCTTGGGATAGAGCTTTTTGTCCTCGATGATGGATGGTTTGGGCATCGCAGGGATGACAGGCGTGGGCTAGGGGACTGGTGGCCCCAGCCTGAAAGGCTTCCTGATGGGCTTGAGGGACTTTCAGAGAAGATCCGAAGCCGTGGATTGCTCTTCGGCATCTGGGTGGAACCGGAGATGATCAGCATCGACTCCGATCTGTACAGGCAGCATCCGGACTGGGTCATCGCACAGCCTGGACGGGATCCTCTTCCATGCCGCCATCAGTTCGTGCTTGATCTATCGCGGACGGAGGTTCGTGAGTATCTTTTCCGTTGTCTCTCCGAAGTGTTCGAGAAGGGATCGGTATCCTATGTGAAATGGGATATGAACAGAACCATCACCGATACATTCTCCTCCGATTCATCAGTGCGGTTGCAGGGAGAGGTGCAGCATCGGTACATCCTTGGGCTTTATGATCTTATGGGCAGGCTCGCTGAGGCCTTTCCCGGAATCCTTTTCGAGGGGTGTGCATCAGGCGGCAACCGCTATGATCTAGGAATGCTGTGCTTCATGCCCCAGATCTGGACGAGCGACAATACCGATGTCCATGACCGTGTTGGAATCGAGGAGGGAACGCTCAGAGGCTATCCGCAGTCGACGATGGGCGCCCATGTCTCCGCATCCCCCGGGCATCAGAGCATGAGGGTGAGCCGCATCGATAGCCGCTTTGCAGTCGCCGCATTCGGTGTGCTTGGTTATGAGCTGGATCTGACAAAGCTGGACGATGAGGACAAGGAGGCCATAAAGCGGCAGATATGCTTCTATAAGAAGTACAGAAAGATCCTGCAGCAGGGGCGTTTCTCATCGCTCCACGTCTCCCGCAATCAGAGGTTCTGGTATTCATCGCTTGGCAGCACGGCGATCGCGGTGGAGATACAGACACTGAATGAGGTCCATACAGGACGATGTGACCGCCTCGTCTATCCTGACGCATATGAGAGCAAGCGCTATCGCGTGACTGCTGTCAGGGAAAGCATCCCTGGTCTTGGGATGAGCGAGGAGTTCTCTGTCTGTGCCAGCGGGACAATACTCAGGAAGTATGGCATCGCACTTGCCCCTCAGTTCACTGGAAATGGAGTTTCAGCAGAGACAAGGGTACTGGGGGATTTCGGTTCAAGGATGTACATCATAGAGGAGGAGAAGGATGAAGGCGCTTGCATTCGGTGAGATGCTATGGGATGTATATGGAAGCGAGCGTACGCTCGGCGGTGCTCCACTGAACGTGCTTGGGCATCTTTCGCTTCTCGGATGCGGATGTTCCATCGTTAGCGCGGTCGGCGGTGACGAGCTTGGACGCATGACTCTTGAAGCGCTTGACGGGATGGGGATCTCCCGCCGTTACGTCCGGCTGTCGCCATATCCGACAGGCAGGGCAGATGTCACATTGATCGATGGGCATCCATCATACACATTCAATGATCCTGCCGCCTGGGATGATATCATCCTGGAAGAGGAGGATCTCGACAGTATCGCATCCACCCGCTATTCCTCATTCATCTTCGGTACCCTCGCATCGCGTGGTTCCGTGTCTGGATCGACGCTCTCGTCCATTCTGGAGGTCATCAATGCTGATGAGATCTTCTTCGATGCGAATCTCCGTCAGCGCTTCTACAGCAGGGAGATCCTTGAAAAAGGATTCTCCCATGCCTCCACAGTCAAGATGAGCGACGAGGAGACACGCCCGATTTCAGAGCTGATGGGTGTCACTGAAGCCGATCTGCCTCGCTTCCTTCTTGATCGGTATGGCATCAGACGTGTCATCGTGACCCTTGGCAGCCGGGGATCTGTCTGCTTTGAAGGTGACAGGGTGCACCATGCAGGATCCGCTGTTGCCGCTGCCATCGATACCGTCGGTGCGGGCGACAGCTTCTCCGCCGCATTCCTTTTCTCCATCGCTTCTGGATCAGATGTTGATACTGCGATGAACCGTGCATCTGTCCTGGCTTCCTATGTCGTCTCGCATCGCGGGGCTATACCTCCATATGACGATGCATTGAGGGAGAGCCTCGGCCTCTAGCCATGTTCCCGATCCTTGGCTATCTTCTTGTCCGAGGAGTTCATCATGCTTGAACTGAGGAATATATGCTGGTCCACGCCAGAAGGGAATCCGGTGCTGCGCGATGTCTCGCTTTCATTCGCTGAAAAGGGACTTGTCGTGATCACAGGACCAAACGGCGGAGGAAAGACGACGCTCGCGAAGATCATAGCGGGCATCGAGCGCCCGGAGAGCGGCCAGCTGCTGCTTTCCGGCGAGGATATAACGGATCTTGATGTGACTGAAAGGGCGAGGAAGGGCATCAGCTACGCCTTCCAGCAGCCTGTCAGATTCAAGGGAATCACAGTGCGCGGCCTTCTGGAGATCGCTGCAGGAGGGCGCCTTGATGAGAAGTCGCTCTGCGCGCTTCTATCGAAAGTCGGCCTCTGTGCGCGTGATTACGAGGACAGGGAGGTCAACGCTTCCCTTTCTGGAGGTGAGATAAAGCGCGTCGAGATCGCTTCCGTGCTTGCGCGAGGCGGACGTATATCGATTTTCGATGAACCGGAAGCGGGAATAGACCTCTGGTCGTTCTCCGGCCTTATTGAGGCGTTCCAGGAGATAAAGCGCTCATCGGAGCGGACTGAGATCATCATCTCCCATCAGGAGAGGATACTTGAGGTTGCAGACAGGATAGTCGTCATAGAGAACGGACGCGTTGAACGGGATGGGACAAGGGATGAAGTGCTGCCGTATCTTATATCGGCATCGCGCTGCCCAGTATGTCCTAATCCCACAGTAAGGAGCAGAGGCAATGAATAAGACGACGGAGGAGATTCTGAGGATCGTTTCTGACTGGAAGGGCTCCTTCTGCGGGGCATACTCCATCAGGGAGGATGGCAAGGGCATTGCCAGGATGAGCACGGAGCATGTGCATATCACGCCGAAGGAGGATAAGCCGGGGCTGGATATCGTGATCGATGATGGTACAAAGGGCGAAAGCCTTGCGATTCCCGCCTGTGTGACCCATGGGGATGTCGATGATCTTGTCTACAATGATTTCTTCATAGGAAATGACTGTGATGTGACCATCATTGCAGGCTGCGGTGTGCACACTCAGACAGGAGAGGCTGCCAGGCATAGCGGTATCCATCGCTTCTTCATCAAGGACAGGTCGAAGGTAAGGTATCTGGAGAAGCATATCGGGCTTGGGAATGGAACAGGTGAGAAATCAATCGATCCTGTGACCGAGGTCGTTCTTGGGGAGGACAGCCTCCTTGATATGGAGACTTCCCAGATTGGAGGGGTGACACGCACAAGGAGAGTGACGAAGGGCATCGTCGGCAAGGGCAGTAGCCTGATCGTGCATGAGCGTCTGATGACGGAGAAGGATGAGACCGCTTCGACTGAGTTCTCCGTCGATATGAATGGAGAGGGGAGCTCTGTGGATCTCATCTCCCGCTCTGTCGCAAAGGATGATTCCTTCCAGGAGTTCCGGTCAGTGATCCACGGCAATGCTCCATGCTCTGGGCACAGCGAATGCGATGCGATCATCACTGGCAACGGAAGGGTGAGCGCCTCTCCTCAGCTTGATGCCGCATGCATTGATGCATCCCTTATCCATGAAGCGGCTATCGGGAAGATTGCTGGCGAGCAGCTTCTGAAGCTCAGGACATTCGGACTGACAGAGGAGGAGGCGGAGGCGAGGATCATAGAGGGATTCCTGCGCTGAGTGGTGGAGACGGAGGGAATCGAACCCTCTGAGCAAAGCTTCCATTCAGGACCTGACCCGCTCCTGGACCTCCAGACGCCCCCTTTCATGAGAGTATCATATTTTCAGCGAATTAACGGCGTGGCAATGTGGATTTCATTGCCATGCGCTTCACTGTTGGCGTGAGAATGATCAGCCACGTAAAACTAGCACTGCACGTCATGTCCCGCTATCCTTTCGGGGTGCTTGGGAGCCTCGCTTATATCTTCGGGAATATAGAACCGGATCTCTGCTTCACTTCATACTTTTTCGGCATCGTGCCGGGGGATGAAGGAAGAGGCCACAGCTTCACTACAGCCCTTATGCGCATTGCAAGGATGGAGAACAGGATAGTGTCAGGCGGGATCGTTGCAGCGTATACGCTGGGGAAGATTACACACTATGCTTCAGATGCCTTCACTTATCCTCACAATACCGCTCTCTTCAAGGGCAGCCTGAAGGAGCATATGGTTTACGAGCGCGCTCTGGATAGGGCTCTGCTGCCATACATTCTTTCCGCAGCAGAAGTAGAGGCCCTCCCTGTCGATAGTGCCTCATCCCTTGTCAGGAAGCTCCATTGCCGCTATGAGAGGAACAGTCCATCGCTGGAGAATGATCTCTCGCACATCCTCTCTGCATCCCTTGCTCTCCGCACTTCATTCAGCTTTGCTGCATTCAGAAGGAAGGCTCTTGGCGGCATGTGGCTTCCTCGGCTATGATGCCGGGTATGGGAAAATCAATTATAACGGTAGTCGGCCGCGATCAGGTCGGAATCATCGCAAAGGTCTGCACCTATCTTGCAGAGAGCAATGTCAATATCCTGGATATAAGCCAGACGATTGTCGATGGCTTCTTCAATATGATGATGATCTGTGACTCCAACAATGCGAGCAAGGATTTCCTTGTGCTCTCTGAGGAGCTTGATGAGCTTGGCCACAGTCTCGGCTGCATCATAAAGCTCCAGAGGGAGGAGATCTTCGACAGCATGCAGAGGATATGACGATGATCAATCTCAATGAAGTCATAGAGACCAATACGATGATAGAGAAGGAGAATCTCGATGTGAGGACGATCACGCTCGGGATCTCCCTTCTGGACTGCATCTCGGATTCAGTTGAAAAGCTATGCGGGAATATCCACAGGAAGATCGTCACTGTTGCCCGGGATCTTGTGCATACCGGTGAGGAGATCGAGAGGGAGTATGCAATCCCTGTCGTGAACAAGAGGATATCCGTCACGCCGATTGGCATCATAGGCGCTGCAGCCTGCCGTACCGCTGATGATTTCGTGCGCATCGCAAAGGCGCTTGACAAGGCCGCGGCGGAGGTTGGCGTCAATTTCCTCGGTGGCTACTCAGCCCTCTCTGTCAAAGGGATGACAGATGCTGAGCGCCTTCTCATCGAGTCTATTCCTGAAGCCCTTTCGCAGACTGAGCGCATATGCTCTTCCGTAGCTGTCGGCTCTACAAAGACAGGCATCAACATGGATGCTGTCGCACTGATGGGCCGGATCATAAAGGAGACTGCACAGAAGACTGCGGAACGTGATTCAATCGGCTGCGCGAAGCTCGTTGTGTTCTGCAATGCCCCCGATGACAATCCATTCATGGCGGGAGCTTTCCATGGAGTGACTGAAACCGATGCTGTGATCAATGTCGGTGTAAGCGGTCCGGGAGTCATCAAGCATGCGCTTGAAGGAGTGAAGGGCGAGGATTTTGAGGTCCTTGCGGAGACTGTGAAGAGGACAGCCTTCAAGATAACAAGGCTTGGACAGCTTGTCGCAAAGGAAGCATCGAGACGGCTTGGCATCCCATTCGGCATAGTCGATCTTTCGCTTGCTCCGACGCCGGCTGTCGGGGACAGCATCTCCGATATACTTGAGCTGATGGGGCTGGAGAGGACTGGCGCTCCAGGCACTACAGCTGCCCTTGCGCTTCTCAATGACCAGGTGAAGAAGGGTGGATTGATGGCATCCAGCTATGTCGGAGGACTGAGCGGCTCCTTCATACCTGTCAGTGAGGATCAGGGGATGATCAATGCTGTCAATGCCGGGGCGCTTACGATCGAGAAGCTGGAGGCTATGACATGCATCTGCTCGGTAGGACTCGATATGATCGCGATTCCCGGGGATACAAAGGCTTCGACGATATCAGGGATCATCGCCGATGAGATGGCAATCGGCATGGTTAACCAGAAAACGACTGCCGTGCGCCTGATTCCTGTGATTGGAAAGGGAGTAGGGGACAGCGCCGTGTTCGGAGGGCTTCTCGGCTATGCTCCGATCATGCCAGTAAGCCGCTTCTCCTGCGATGATTTCATCGCGCGCGGTGGCCGTATCCCCGCACCTGTTCATAGTTTCAGGAACTGAAAAGGGGGCATAGGCCCCCTTTCTCAGAATAGGAATACAGCAGCTTCAGAGCTTTCCGAATATCTAAAAGCTCACAAAGGTTTCTGCTTCCGGGTACTTATCGACAATCTTCCCGGTAAGTTCATCCAACGATTCCATATCAAGCGAGAGCGCAGTCAAAAAGAACATGCCACCTGCATAGTTCATTCCTGCATCCTCGATTTCCTCTTCAGTATCCGCTTCCTTCAGTAGCTGCTTGCCGGTTTTCACTTCATCCTCGATATCAGCCTTCTCTTCCTTTGACATCGTGCTGCCATAGGCGTCGAAGAGAGCCTCCTTCGATTCTTCGAGGATGTATGAATACATCTCCCTTGCCCTGTCCATTGCCTTCTCTTCCTCGCTCTTGCACGAGACGAGCGAAAGAAGGATGAGGACAGTGCACATCACTGCCATGATTCTTCTAATACAGACCTCCCACGTTGTGTGATACCCGGATTATAATTCCTGTTCTGTCCGGTCCTCAAGGTATTTTCTGACATCCTCCCCATGGGTCGCCGTATTGACCTTGCGGAAGATCTTCCCGATTGTTCCGTCGGGCGAGATGATGAACGTTTTCCTGATTACTCCTGTCGTGCGCTTCCCGTACATCATTTTCTCGCCATAGGCATCGTAGCGCTCCATCACCCCATGGTCTGGATCGGAGAGGAGCATGAATGGCAGGGCGTGCTTCTCCCTGAACTTCCTGTGCGATGCCTCGCCGTCAGGGCTTATCCCGATCACAATGGCATCCAGAGCCCTCAGGTCATCGATCGTGTCCCTGAACGAGCATGCTTCCTTCGTGCATCCTGATGTGTTGTCCTTTGGGTAGAAATACAGCACGACAGTGCTTCCTCTGAACGACGAGAGCGTCACCTCTGACCCATCATCGGCACCTAGTGTGAAATCAGGTGCCTGCATTCCTTCTTCAAGCATAGTTTCCTCCATTTCCATGATTGTACCCTGTTTCTGTTTTATTGATGAAGAAACATGTTCCCATTTGCCTCATGGCTTTCCTGTAGGGTATATTATGATAAGAAAGGAGTTTTTCCATGAATGAAAGGAAATCAATAATACTGAGGGATGTCCATCTCAGGGAGAATGCCCTGACGAAGAATGTCTACCTCTGGATGATACTCGGGCTTGCCATCACGGCAGGGGTCTCATACCTTTCAGCGACATCGGTTGCTATCATCAATTTCGTTTATTCAAAACCGCTTGTGACGATCGCGATCTTCATCGCCCAGATCGTGCTTGTGATGGTGCTTTCATCACGAGTCGAGGGGCTTTCCACAGGAGCTGCAATAGGGATCTTCATCGGCTATTCGGCGCTGACTGGGCTGACGCTTTCCTCCGTGTTCCTGGCTTATACCAGAACCTCTATCGCAATCGCATTCGTTTCGGCGCTCTCTGTCTTTGTCGGCGGTGCGCTCTACGGCGCGATCACCAAAAAGGATCTCAGAAGCATGGGCGGCTATCTTACAATGGGCCTCTTCGGCCTGATAATCGCCTCGCTTCTCAATTTCCTCTTTGCTTCCTCAGCGCTTGATCTGGTTATCTCAGTCGTTGGCGTCGTGCTTTTCACAGGTCTCACAGCCTGGGATGCCCAGCGCATCGCGGCAATGAACCAGGCGTATGGCTCGGAGATGACGAATGAGGAACTGACGAAGATCGGAATCCTTGGAGCGCTTGATCTCTATCTCGATTTCATCAACATCTTCCTCTATCTCGTGAGGATCGTCGGAAGAAGTGACAACTAAGCTCCTCTTTGAAGGGCCTGATACGCTTGTCTACTGGAAGGAGAGCGGCATCCCAACGGTGCCGCTCAAGACGACGATTGACGGGCGTACACTGCTTTCGATAGCTGCTGCGTATCATCCTGAGGTTGTATGCTGCCATGGGGAGAATGCCTGGGAGGGCGGAGTGATCCACCGTCTCGACAACCTTACCAAGGGGCTTGTTCTCATCGCGCGCAGCCAGAAGGCATATGATGCGCTGATGCAGCAGCAGAAGAAGGATATGATCCAGAAGGAGTATATCGCTTCTGTAACCTCAGAGCGTCTTGTCGATGATGGCTTTGAGCCTTTCCCCTTCCTTGATCCATTTGATGGCAGTTCGATCATCACATCGGCTTTCCGCTCGTTCGGTCCAGGCGGCAGGAGCGTGCGTCCGATTACCGGCAGCCATAGGAATTCAAGTGGAAGGATCTATTCAACAATGGTGGAGCCGGAGGATGAGAGCACGCTGCGATGCACGATCACAAGGGGATTCCGCCATCAGATACGTGCTCACCTGGCATGGGCGGGATACCCGATCAGAGGGGATGTCCAGTATGGAGGGATCCCCTCCGATGACTTCGGGCTTGAAGCTGTTTCCATCAGCTATATCGAGCCCTGTTCAGGACGCAGGCTGACGATAACCGCCTAGCGTTCCACTGAGAAGACGACCGTTCTGTTGCGGTAGATGATGACTCTGTGCTCCAGATGTGCCTTCACGGCGCTTGCAAGCACTCTCTTCTCACAGTCCTTGCCGACTTCCTTCAGCCCTTCCGGTGTCAGCTCGTGGTTCACGCGGATCGTGTCCTGCTCGATTATAGGCCCCTGATCGAGATCCTCTGACGCGTAATGCGCTGTGGCTCCGATCATCTTGACGCCTCTCTCATATGCCCGGCGATAGGGATTCGCTCCCTGGAACGCAGGAAGGAACGCATGGTGGATGTTTATGATGCGGCCCTGCCATTCATCGGTGAACGAAGGGGACAGTATCTGCATATAGCGTGCAAGCACCACCAGGTCTATATCAAAGCGCCGGAGTATGTCCTTCACTTTCTCTTCCTGCTTTTCCTTGCCTTCGGACATTGGGAAGCAGTAGAAGGGGATCCTGAACTGGTCTGCGACACCCTCAAGATCCGGGTGGTTTGATATGATGAGAGGGATATCCGCATCAAGCTCGCCTTCGAGATGGCGGGAAAGGAGATCGAAGAGGCAGTGGCTCGCCTTCGAGACCAGTATCGCCATCCGGGTGCGGTAGTCCGACCAGTGGCAGGACCATTCAAGCCCAAGCTCTGAGGCCAATGCGGCAAATTCCTCCTCAAGCGCCCTGCGCGATGTCTGCATATCATCGGTATCGAGCTCGATACGCATGAAGAACCGCTTCTCGAAGCTGTCCGTGTGCTGCTGGCATCTGAGGATGTTGTAGCCGCGCCCGTAGAAGAATCCAGTGACATTCGCAAGTATTCCCTTGCTGTCCGGTGACTGTATCAGGAATATTGCCTTCCTCAATTCCCTTCCTCCTCATCCATCTCTTCGGTAGAGAGTTCTGCTTCATCCTCTGAAGTGACACGCTCAACCTTCCTCTGTATCTCCTTGAGGGTCTTGGACAGCTTCTTTCCAAGCGTGACAGCTTCCTCGTAGAGCTTGATTGCCTCCTCAAGCCCGGTGCTGTCATCCTTGAGACGTTCCGTGATCTCCTCCATCCTCTTCAGATCGCTTTCAAAGCTCATGCGTCCTCCTTGACTGTGGACATTATGCAGCCGTCCACAAGATAAGTCCTTATGATCTCTCCGGGTGCGGCATCGCCCCGTTTCCTTATTATCGTGCCATCCTCTTTCCTCGTCACCGAGTATCCGCGGGAGAGGATGGAGAGCGGGGAGAGTGCTTCCACCTCCCGCTGCATCAGGCGGAGCCTGCTTTCACTATCCTTCAGCATCTCCTTCATGGCATGCGAGCTTTCCGCTTTGAGCGAAGCAACTGATGAAAGTTCGGCTTCCCTGCGGGATATGATGATCCGCTCATCCTCTTCCATCATTTCCTCCAGAATGGAAAGCGTTTTCCCGACCCTTTCCATCATGGCCCTTTCCGCTTCATCCTCAGAGAACGCAAGACGTGCCTCTGCGCTGTGCCTCCGCAGCAGAAGGAGGCGCGCGGCATCTCTGGTTGATGGGATCCCAAGCCATGCTGCCCTGATCCTGCCATGTATCGACTCTGTGCGGTGAAGGCAGAGGGTGAGACGTGAAGAGAGGTCTGCCGTCCTTCTCCTCATCAGGGAATCAATGGCGAAGAGAGCCTTGTCCAGACGCTCTGTCCGGCGGAATATCCTCTCTGTCACAAGCTCGGCAGCCGCTGATGGAGTGGGGGCTCTCACGTCAGCAGCATAGTCGGATATCGGCCAGTCGATCTCATGTCCCACCGCCGATACGATGGGGATATCAGAATCATGGATGGCCTCGATCACTTCCGGTTCAGAGAAGCAGGAAAGGTCCTCAGCGCTTCCTCCTCCGCGACCGACGATGAGCACATCGCAGGCTGAGAAGAGATTTGCCTGCCTGATCCGCATTGCGATGCTTTCCGCAGCTCCTTCTCCCTGTACCGTGGCTGGAAAGAGAATGATGTCCAGGGAGGGGGCTCTTCTTTTGGTTATGTTGAGTATATCCCTGATGGCCGCCCCGGATGCGCTTGTCACCACCCCCAGCTTCCTGATCTCCTCGGGCAGCGCTTTCTTCCTGTCCTCATCGAAATAGCCCATTGAGCGGTAGTACGCCTTCCTCTTCTCTATGATCTCCAGGAGCTCGCCGTTTCCCTTCTTCCTCATTTCCCTGATGATGAAGGAAAGGCGTCCGTTCCGCTCATAGTAGGAGAGTGATCCTTTCGCGATAACAAGGTCCCCGTTTTCAGGAATTATCATTGAGCTCTGTGCTGAACGGAATACGGCGGCATCGATGGCGGCGCCGCTGTCCTTGAGCGTGAAGTACCAGTGCCCTGAGGAAGCAGGACGGAAGCCGGAAATCTCTCCTTCGATCTCCATGTCATAGAACATCTGCTCAATCGTGTCATGAATGAGCTTGTTCGCCTCCGTTACCGTGAATGTCCTGCCGAAGAGATCATATGAATGCATCGCCTGTCCTTCCTCTCCTTATGCATCTGGCGCCAATATGATTATTGCATCCAATGCGCAATGAAAGGAATAGGCCTGTGTGCATGCTCAATCGTCAAAAAAAGAAGCCGTCTTGACGACGGCCTCTGACGGGAAGCGATTTCTCACTCCTCTTCGATTGCGCCCTGCGGGCAGACGCTTGCGCATGTTCCGCAGCTGATGCATGTATCTGCATCGATGACGTAGATATCTCCCTCGGAGATTGCCCCAACCGGGCACTCGCCTGCGCATGTTCCGCAAGCAACACAGCTATCGGTGATCTTGTAAGCCATAACAAACTCCTTTCGCTGCCATGCAGCTGTTAGTCATGGCATAAATCTACCCCATTAGCGGTCTGCCGTCAACAAAGCCGTCAGCGCTTTGGTCTCTTTGTGAGGAGAAAAAGCAGTCCAGCGGCATCTGCTATCGCCCATCCGATGGGGATGCTCAGCCATATCCCTGTCGCTCCCAGCGGTGTTTCTGAGAGTATGGCGGCAAGAAGGACCCTGAGCCCAAGGCTGATGATGGTGAGGACCAAGGACAGCGCAGGTGCCTTGAGTGCTCGGAAGATGCCATAGAAGAGGAAGAGGTAGCCGATGAGTATATAGAAGGATCCCTCGATGCGGAGGTATGTGATCCCTTCGTTTATGAGTTCTGTTTCTCCTGGGTCGATGAAGATCGACATAAGCGGGCCGGGAATGAGGAAGATGACAGCTGATATGACAAGTGCAAAGCCACTCACAAGGAGGAATGCCATTCTCATTCCTGCCATGATCCTGTCCTTCCTGCCTGCACCGCCGTTCTGGCTGACGAATGTTGAGAACGCATTGCCGAATTCCTGCAAGGGCATGTACGCGAGGCTGTCTATCTTCACTCCGGCAGCGAATGCGGCCATCGTCCCTGACCCGAATCCATTGACGATTCCCTGTACGCAGAGGATTCCGAGATTCATTATTGACTGCTGCAGCGATGTGAGCACTGAAAGCGAAAGGAGCTCGGAGAGCAGCGGTTTCTCAATCCTCATGTCACGGATTGAGAAGCGGAGTGTCGGGTGAAGGATGATTGCCAGAAGGGCAATGCCAAGCGCCGCTGCATACTGTGAGATAACGGTGGCAGCCGCGGCACCCCATACTCCCCAACCGAAGGAAATGACGAAGACAAGGTCGAGTGCGACATTCAGCAGTGCCGACAGTGCCATGAACAGAAGCGGAGAGCGCGAATTGCCTACAGAACGCTCCGCGGAGGCGTAGAAATTGTATATGAAGAGCGCGGGGAGGCCGATGAAGATGATGGAGAGGTAATCAGCCATATCCTTCTTAACATCGTCAGGTACCTGAAGGATGCTGATGATGGGATCCTGGAATGCGATTGCTGCGGCAGTGATAAGCAGCGAAAGAAGGCCGATTGAAAGGAACGAGATGCCCAATGCCTTCCTGAGCCTTTCGGTGTTCCCTTCGCCGAAGAGATATGAGAAAACGATTCCAGCACCCATTGAAAGCCCTATCATCAGCGAGGTGAGGAATGTCATAAGCGAGTAGGCCGAGCCGACAGCCGCAAGCGCCTCTGGGCCTACGAACCGTCCAACGATGATGGAGTCCGCGGCGTTGTACAGCGTCTGCAGCATGTTGCCGAGGATGAGGGGAAGGGCGAAGATGAGTATCGGTCCGGCGATTCCTCCTTGCGTGAGGTCACGGGTGCTGCGTTCCATGCTGCGATTCTAGCAGTACGCACTCTCTTTTTGAAGGGCCTTGTTTTCTGCTATGATACGCCGTGTATGAAGAAGCTCGTCATAGCAGAGAAGCCCTCAGTAGGGCGTGAGATCGCGAGGAACCTCGGCTGCTTTTCCAAGGAGAAGGGTTATACGGAAGGCGCTGAGTATATCGTTACATGGGCCCTTGGGCATCTGGTTGAGCTTGCAGAGCCGCAGCACTATTCGGAAAGCTGGAAGCGCTGGTCGCTCAAGAGCCTCCCGATGCTTCCCGAGCATCTGGATCAGGTCGTCATCGATGAATCGCGGGAGCAGTTCGATGTCATCGCCTCCCTTCTTGCCCGTCCTGATATCTCCTCCGTCGTCATCGCAACCGATGCAGGACGTGAGGGAGAGCTTGTTGCCAGATGGATACTGAAGATGGCGGGGTACGAGGGCAAGGCAGAGCGTCTCTGGATATCCTCACAGACGGAGAAGGCAATAAAGGAAGGCTTCGAGAACCTCCATCCGGCATCGGATTATGACAATCTCTATCAGGCCGCGGCCTGCCGTGCTGCCGCTGACTGGTATGTCGGGATGAACGTCACCAGGGCTCTGACATGCTTCTATGATGCGAAGCTCTCCTCCGGGCGCGTGCAGACGCCGACTCTTGCTCTGATGACAGCAAGGGAGGATGAGATCGAGGCATTTGAAGGGAAGTATTACTATACTGCCCGTGGCGACTTCGGCCTTTTCAGCGCATCATACTATCCTGAGGAGAACACGATACGTTTCACAGATGACGCCATTGCAGAGGAATTCAGGGAATGGAAGGACAGGAAGGGCCATGTTGCTTCGATGGTGACGGAGGAGAAGTCCTATCCCGTTCCGCAGGCATATGACCTTACGGAACTGCAGCGCGATGCGAACATCATGCTCGGCTTCTCTGCAAAGGAGACGCTCGATACGCTCCAGCGCCTGTATGAGGTGCACAAGATCGTAACCTATCCGCGCACGGATTCAAGGTATATCACGAAGGATATCGTTCCGACGCTCACTGAGCGCATCAAGGCGCTTTCCGAGACGGTATTCTCCCGTCAGGTCGATGAGTATCTGCAGAATGGATACAGGAATGACAATCCCCGCTTTGTCGATGATACTCTGGTGTCGGATCACCATGCGATCATCCCGACAGAGGAGAAGGTACGCATGGATAAGCTCAGCCCGGATGAGGCGAAGCTCTGGCAGCTTATCGCGCTGCGCTTCCTTGAGGTGATCGGGGAGGATTATTCATATAGGACAACTGTGTGCACGATCGATGTGGACGGGAAGTCCTTCAGGACCCGGCTGACGCTCCCCATAAGGAAGGGATACCGCTCTGTTTCCGAAAGCGCCGGTATAAAGACAGCATCCGAGGCTGTCGATGATGGTGAGAGCAGCTTCATCCTTACCCAGCTCAAGGAAGGTGATGAAGTGACGCTTTCCCAGGTGAAGGTGCGCAAGAACGTGACAACACCGCCTGAGAGGTACACAGATGCCACTCTTCTTTCCGCTATGGAGCATGCAGGGCGCTTCGTGGAGGATGACAAGCTGAAGGCCGCTCTTGGAAATGGCCTCGGCACTCCTGCGACCAGGGCTGACATGATTGAGAAGCTGGTTCAGAACAGGTATGTGGAAAGAGAAGGCAAATACTTCGTGCCGACAGCAAAGGGAAGGGAGGTCGTGCGCCTCGCGCCGGAGATCCTCCGCTCTCCTGAGCTTACCGGCATCTGGGAAGGACGCCTCGAGCGCATATCCAAGGGCAAGGAGGATCCGGAGCTCTTCATAAGGGATATCAAGAAGATGGCTGCCGATCTTGTGAAGGAGGTCGAGAGGAGCGACAAGGTATTCAGCCCTGTATTCAAGGATTCGAAGAAATGCCCGTACTGTGGATCTGAGATGATGAAGGCCGTTGATCCCGATGGTGCTGTGCACTATATCTGCCAGCGCCTTTCCTGCCAGTATGAGGAGAAGGAAGTCAAGGTCAGGATCGATACGGGCTCAGCTTCAGTGAAGAAGGTTCAGCAGATCCCCGGGGAGAAGGTGAAGGTGGTGATCAACCGCAAGAGCGCTGTCCGCGTGCCAAAAGCCGTCTATGGGACCAAGACAGTCGTTGTCAGGGAGTCGAAGAAGGCGTACAGGAGGGATCGCACGATCGATGATCATCGCAGGGTGCAGCCGCAGCGCCTCTTCTCAAATGACTTCGGTGGCGGCACGATGGCTGATTTCTTCCGCATCTCCAAGGAGAGGCAGGAGAAGGATAGGAAGAGAAGGAAATGAGGGAATACAGGCTCAGGGCAATGGTCTATTATTCCGACACTGATGCCGGCGGGATTGCATACCACAGGAGCTATCTTGATTGGGCGGAGCATGGACGCACTGAGATGCTGCGTTCGCTGCTACCGGATGCCACGCATTCCAACCTAGCGGAGGATGGGCTCCTTGCGGTAGTGAAGTCGATTGAAATACATTACCGCAAGCCTGCATTCCTCGATGACGGGATTGAGGTCGTGACATCGGTAAGGAAGGTGCAGCGCTATTCCTGCATCCTCTCACAGCGTGTGATGCGCTCCGATGAGCTTCTTTCCGATCTTTCCGTCAAGGTGGCCTTCATCGACAAGCGAACCAAGCGCCCTGTCATGATACCTGATGCGATCAGGAGTGCAATGGAGGAAGATGATGAAGGTATTCACATATAGGACACGTGTATATTTTTCCGATACGGATGCCGCCGGGATCGTTTACCATGCAAGCTACATCGACTGGGCTGAGCATGCCAGGACGGAGATGCTCCGTGAGATGATTCCTGATCGTCCACAGTCTGCGCTTGCTGAAGGGGATGACGGCATCCTCATCCTTGTCCGGTCCATCAGGATTGAGTACCAGAAGCCTGGATACCTTGATGATGAGATCACTGTCGAGACATCCATTTCCGAGATGCGCCGTCTTTCATGCACGATACTCCAGGTGGTGAAGCGAGGCGACGATGTCCTTGCGGTGCTCCGTGTCAACGCGGCGTTCGTATCCGCCCAGACGAAGCGCCCTGCGCTCATTCCCGATTTCATCCAAAGAGCAGCCGCCGAGTAATGCCCTTCTTTCCCAATGGGGAGGAGGGTGCTATCATCAAAGGCATGGTCATACATGGTCTTCAGAAGATGACTCTTGTCGATTATCCCGGGCGTGTTGCCGCGATCCTGTTCACCGGCGCCTGCAATTTCAGGTGCCCTTTCTGCCAGAATGCTTCCCTTGTTCTCTCTCCAGACACCGAGCCTGTCATTCCTGATGATGAGATATTCTCCTACCTGCATAAGCGGAAGGGGATGCTTGATGGTGTTGTGGTCACAGGAGGGGAGCCTACGATCCAGAAGGATCTCCTTCCTTTCCTTCTCCGATTGAAGGATGAGGGCTACGCTGTGAAGCTCGATACTAATGGATATAGGCCGGATGTGGTCAGGGCCGCTGTGGAAGGAGGGTGCATCGACTATATTGCCATGGATGTGAAGAACAGCCTTGGGAAGTATCCGATGACAACTGGGATCCCGGATCTTGATACAGTGCCGGTAAAGGAGAGCATCTCGTATCTGGCGGAAGGGCGGATACCGTATGAATTCCGCACTACAGTCGTCCATGAGCTCCATTCTCCTGAGGATTTTGAGGAAATCGGCGCCATGTGCTCTTCCTGTCCATCATTCTTCCTGCAAAGCTATAGCGACGCAGGAGATATCATCTGTCCGGGATTCACAGCACCATCTTCAGAGGAAATGGACACCTATATCGCTATACTGAGGAAATATATAGGAAACGTACAGATCCGTGATAGGTAATATACGCTATATATAGTGTTATCAGATTTATATAACACTTTCTGTTGTGTTTTTGGTATTGCGCATGCTCCTTGGCTGTGCTAATATGTTCCTTACGCTAAGGAGAAAAGATGTACCAGGTAGTCAAGAGAGACGGCAAGACCGTCGCATTCGATATCAGCAAGATATCTGCAGCAATCAAGAAGGCATTCGATTCCATTGAGAAGCCTTTCGATGACAATGTGATAGATTTCATCTCGCTCAAGGTCACTGCTGACTTTGCCTCCAAGATCAAGGATGGGAAGATCGCAGTGGAGGATATCCAGGATTCTGTCGAGAAGGTCCTCGGGGAAGCCGGGTATGGCGATGTCGCCAAGAGCTATATCCTCTATCGCCGCCAGAGGGAGAAGATGAGGAATATGAAGTCAACGGTCCTCGATTACAAGAAGATCGTCGACAACTATCTCCATCTCAACGACTGGAGGGTCAAGGAGAACAGCACCGTCACTTATTCCGTCGGAGGGCTCATCCTCTCAAACAGCGGTGCCATCACAGCAAACTACTGGCTTTCTGAGATCTATGATGATGAGATCGCGAATGCGCATCGCAACTGCGATATCCACATCCATGACCTCTCTATGCTCACAGGCTACTGCGCAGGCTGGTCAATCAAGCAGCTGATCCAGGAGGGCCTTGGTGGAATCCCGGGAAAGATCACATCCTCCCCGGCATCGCACCTCGCTACGCTCTGCAACCAGATGGTCAACTTCCTTGGCATCCTGCAGAATGAATGGGCAGGAGCGCAGGCTTTCTCATCCTTTGATACATACCTTGCTCCGTTCGTGAAGAAGGATAACCTTACCTATGATGAGGTGAAGAAGAGCATCGAGTCCTTTGTCTATGGCGTGAACACTCCTTCTCGCTGGGGCACACAGGCACCGTTCTCGAACATCACCCTTGACTGGGTCTGCCCGAATGACCTCAGGAATGTCCCTGCAATCGTTGGCGGAAAGGATCAGGACTTCACCTATGGCGACTGCCAGAAGGAGATGGACATGGTCAACAAGGCGTTCATCGAGATCATGATCGAAGGGGACGCAGAGGGCAGGGGTTTCCAGTATCCTATTCCGACATATTCGATCACAAGGGATTTCGACTGGTCGGAGACCGAGAACAACAAGCTGCTTTTCGAGATGACGGCGAAGTATGGCACTCCGTATTTCTCCAACTACATCAATTCCGATATGTCTCCTAACGATGTGCGTTCGATGTGCTGCCGCCTCCGCCTCGACCTGAGGGAGCTGAGGAAGAAGTCAGGAGGCTTCTTCGGCTCAGGAGAGAGTACGGGTTCTGTCGGCGTTGTCACGGTCAACCTGCCGCGCATCGCTTACCAGGCGAAGGATAAGGATGACTTCTATCGCCGTCTGGACCGCATCATGGATATCTCTGCGCGTTCACTGAAAGTGAAGAGGACTGTCATCACGAGGCTTCTCGATGAAGGGCTCTATCCATATACGAAGAGATATCTCGGCACATTCGAGAACCACTTCTCCACAATCGGTCTTGTCGGTATGAACGAGGCTTGCCTCAACGCCTCCTGGCTTGGTGTCAATCTCGGAGACAAGAGGGCGCAGGATTTCGCTGTCGAGGTCCTGAACCATATGAGGACGAGGCTCTCTGATTATCAGGAGCAGTATGGTGATCTCTATAATCTGGAGGCGACCCCTGCTGAGTCGACATCATACAGGCTTGCGAAGCATGATGTGGAGCAGTTCCCTGACATCATCACTGCATCGTCGGATGAGAATGCGCCATACTATACGAATTCCTCCCATCTGCCGGTCGGCTATACCGATGATATCTTCTCTGCTCTCGATGTCCAGGACAGGCTCCAGACGCTCTATACATCCGGGACTGTGTTCCACGCATTCCTTGGCGAGAAGATGCCCGACTGGAGGAGCGCTATGAAGCTCGTCAGGACGGTTGCGGAGAACTATGAGCTGCCGTATTACACCCTCAGCCCGACGTACTCAGTCTGCTCAGAGCATGGGTATATCGCAGGCGAGGTCTACAAGTGCCCGCACTGCGGAAAGCCGACAGAGGTCTATTCGAGGATCACGGGATACTATCGCCCTGTTCAGAACTGGAATGTCGGAAAGGCAGAGGAGTTCAGGGAGAGGAAGACATACGATGTTCCTCATTCACACCTGACACACAAGGGGCCGATGAATCCCCAGCTCAGGCATGATGATGAGGTCCACACGATCATAGGCTCTGACAGCGAGATGCTTCTCTTCACGACGAAGACCTGCCCGAACTGCCGCATCGCAAAGGCCGCTCTCGACAAGGCAGGGCTGAAGTACCGCGTCGTCGATGCTGAGGAGAACCCGGAGCTCTGCATGCAGTATGGCATCCAGCAGGCACCGACGCTCGTCTCATTCACAGATGGAGTAGCGACTGTGATCTCCAACGCCTCTGGCATCAGGACATTCGCAGAGAGCGCTGTCTGAGAATCAATCCAAAGCAGTCAGAAAATCGCCACCAGATCATGGTGGCGATTTCACATGAAATGAAGAGGATTCTGATGATAGCTTTCCTGAAAATCCCTATCAGCAGGCGTTTTCTGTGATATAATCACCCAAATAAAGGAATAGGGCATGACTGGCAGCAATGGACATAACTATATAATCCCTATCGAGAAGAAGAAGGAGATGCTGCAGTGCTTTCTGGCAGGCCATGGCTACAAGAGGACTGCCACTATCACTGGTCTCAGACAGTATCAGGTGAGGTATTATAGTCGGAAGTTCCGAAGCGGAGATACCTCCTGGGCAGATAAGCCTTCACGAAGTGATGCACTGTGATGAAACAAGGCACTGCTTGAGTGCCTTGTTCAGGAATCATTTTATTATCATATAATTTCAATTTGATTCTGATATAAAATCCTTAAGTTTATTCATTGCTTTGCTGAATGCTTCATCGTCTGTTGTGCCGACACCGAGGAAATGCAGTTCTGCGCCGATGTAATCAGCCATTTCCTGGAACTGGGCCTTGAGGAGAGCGAATTCCCTGTCATCATCCTCTGCAGCTCCATTGACGACGACTGTCAGCTTCTTTCCCTTCCAGTCCTCTGCTGTCATGGGGTATAGCCTGTCGATTACGATCTTCTCCTGTGCTGTCACCTGCCACCAGTAGATCGGGGAGAAGAAGGCGATTCCATCTGCCTTCCTCGCTTTCTCAAGCACCTGGGCCATGTCATCCTTCTGGACGCAGCTGCCGTTTCCCTTGTCTTTGCACCAGTTGCAGCCGCGGCATGGGCCCGCTGTCAGCGACCGTGCGTGGATAAGCTCTCCGCCTGTTGCCTCTGCGTATGCTTCTGCTAGCCTGTCTGAATACATCCCTTTCCTTGGGCTTCCCGCGATGATTATCTCCATGGTTCCTCCTTCTGAAAAAGAAGAAGCAGGCCACTTTGCGACCTGCTTCCTGACTTCGTCGGGCAAGGCGGATTTGAACCGCCGACCCCAAGTCCCCCAGACTTGTACGCTAAACCCCTGCGCTATTGCCCGAAGTACGAGGGGTACCATACCACATCCGGGTGCAAGTGTCAAAGGCTGAAGGCGGTTTTGACCTTTTTCTGCAAAAGCAGTAGAGTGCACTCGTACGGAAAGGTCTATAGATGCAGAGTGAAGTTATAGATGATATCCTCTCGGTTGAGGATGAGGCAGCAAGGATCATAGACGAGGCTGAGAAGAAGGCCAGGGCAATGATCTCAGAGGCACATGACAAGGCCGCGAAGCTGATTTCCGATGCAGTTGAGGCTGAAAGGGAGAAAGGCAAGGCCGATGTGGAGGCCGCAGAGGCGCTCCTTGAGCAGCATCTTGAGCAGTATGAGGAGGAAAGGCGCAGGATAGAGAGCGAGGAGGATCATGTCGATCCTTCTGTTCTGGATCGTTCTGCCTCCCGTATCGTTGATCGTATCTGCCGCACTGGACGTTCGGAGAATGAATGAGCAGGGTTTCTGATTACGCATTCATCAATGCCAAGCTCAGGGCCCGCATCGGCATCATGCGCGATACGTCGCTCTTCAGTGAGATGATGAAGGCCCCTTCCCTGACGGAAGCTGCGGCCAAGCTCGATGGCACGCGCCACTCGGATCTTCTTGATGTCTATAGAAGCACTGGAGACCTGCAGCAGCTTGAGCTGAGGATGCTTGAGGATGAGATCGCTCTTTATAGGGAAGTGGAAGGCTTCCTTCCTGCTGTGCCTGCATCATTCGTGTCCGTCCTTCTTGAGAAGATCGAGACGGACAATGTCAAGAATGCGATCAGGCTATGGTATTCAGATGCCGTACGCCACCATGCGATCTCATATCGTTCCTCATATATATACAAAGGCGTGATCGTCCACCGTATCGATTATGATGGGGCGATCAATGCATCGTCCTATCCTGATCTTATGAAGGCGTTCCATGGGACACCCTACGAGGAAGTCCTTTCGTCATTCTCGATGGAGACGCTTGCCTCTGATGGTCTTTTTGCGCTGGAGATCGCGATTGACCATATGTGGTTCCGCCATCTTGAGGCTGGAATAAGGACTCTTACAGGGGAGGACAGGGCGATTGCTGAAGCAATATACAGTACGGATGTCGATCTGAAGAATATCCTGATCCTGACACGTTACAGCTATTCCTACCATCTTCCTGCAGACAGGCTGAGGAATGTCATGATACCGATGGGCTTCATCTCTAAGGAAGCGGAGCGCAGGGGTGCGCTCTCCTCCGATGATCCGATAGCGGCCCTTTCTGGGATCGTGCGTCATCGCTATCCGCAGATATCAGAGGAGATACGCCGGATCAGGCGGACTGCTGATGACCTCACGAGCGCTGAGGAGAACAGCAGGCAGATCCTGCTCATCGAGGCATATCTCGGTGAGAAGAGAAGGCAGGAATACCGCAGGATCCTTATGGGGGATCCTTTCAGCATCGGTGTTGTTCTCGCTTATTTCTTCCTCTGCCTGCAGGAGGATGGCTGTATACGTGCCATCCTGTCAGGCAAATACTATGGACTGAGCGAGGAGAAGATCAGGGAGGGGGTTGGATTATGAGCATGTTCACCAGGAAGATGAGGATGCTGACGGCTGTTGTCATGGAGAGTGACCGCGATAGCGTTGTCAAGGCCCTGCTTGAGAAGGGGGTTATGGAGTTCGTGCATATAGGCTCCCTTCCTTCTGACAAGATGGCAAGGCTCTCTTCGCATTCATCATCCGTTCCCAAGGCAGTGCTTACGGATATGCGGATCAGGGTGGAGACGCTGATGAGGGAGGGTGGCATCGCGCTTCCTGAACTCAGCGGGGATTCTGTGGAGACTGTTCCTGCCCTTGATATGGACTCCTTCAGGCGCACGCTGGACAAGCTCTCGCTTTCACTCCAGTCCATACGCGACAAGCAGAGGCTCATCAACCAGGAGATCAATGCCCTGGATGAGATCATGAGGTATAGCAAGGAGAAGAAGGAGGAATACCTTGATCTGCGTGTTGGCGTGAATACCCATGGTTCATCCGAGGATCTTCTGAACCGTCTTGAGCAGATAGGCGGCGTGTTCCTCTTCTCAGAGAAGCCATTCATTTCGCTTACGCTTCGCCGTGATTCATCCCGTGTCACTGATGCGATGGATAAGTTCGGATGGACGGAATCGACAGACAGCGAGGCACAGAAGAATGCTGAAAGCCTGGCGATTGCCGGTGCTGAGAGGCAGATAGCCGCATTCAGGGAAGATCTCACGTCCCTTGGCACTGAGGCAGGAAGCCGCATCAAGTCAATGGTCGGGGAGCTTTCATCCATATGGACTGTCGTGCGTATCCATGAGCTTTGCGAGCACGTTGAGTCCTATTTCTCATATACGCGCAACACGACGCTTTTCTCCGGCTGGGTGCCAGAGGAGGAGGCTGCCGATGTTGGGGCCCTTATATCGCGCGTGACGGATGGCAGATGCATCATAGAATGGACCGATGCCTCCGAGATGCCGCGTGAGGAGGTTCCTGTCGAGATGACGAGTCCCCGCATCCTCCGTCCGTTTGAGCGCATGGTCAACAACTACAGCACCCCTGAGTATGGGTCCATCAATCCGACACCATTCACGGCAGTCGCATACCTTGCGATGTTTGCCCTCATGTTCGCCGATCTCGGGCAGGGCTTCATACTGCTCCTTGTCGGACTTGTCGGCAGGTGGATATACAGCAGGAACCCGATGAAGAAGGATGGCCTTATATCGCGCTATCTATGCTCCCTTCTGATCTTTCTCGGTCCGGCATCAATGGTGGGTGGACTGCTTTTCGGCTCGTGCTTCGGCTTCAGCCTCATTCCTGCGCTCTGGTTCAATTTCGACGCAGTCGTGGAAGGGGAGCCAGTGCAGGGACTGATACAGGATATCTATGACATACTCGGCATCACGATCCGATTCGGTATTGTCGTAATCTATCTTGGCCTTGTGCTGAACTGGATCAACCTGATAAGGAAGAAGCGCTTCTTTGAGCTGATATTCGATAAGAACGGCATTGTGGGTGGCGTGATGTATGCTCTGGGAATCTGGTTCGCCTGGGGTTTCGTCGCCTCCGGATACAGCACGTTCCCGTCATCCCCATTCTTCATGCCGGTCCTTGCCGCATGCCTTCTGCTGATCGTAATAAAGGGACCGATCGGTGCGGTTATCAACGCGCGGAAGGGCCATAAGGAAGGAATCGGGCGTGTCATCATCGATACTGTCATGGACTTCCTTGTCGAGGTGCTTGAGATATTCTCTGGACTCCTGTCCAACACTCTTTCATTCATGCGTGTCGCAGGACTTGGTATCGCGCACGCGTCCCTCATGTCGGCCTTCTACCAGATGGCTGCCATGCCGGGAAACATCGTTGCAGAGGTTCTGATCATGATCCTCGGCAATGCATTGGTTATCGTATTGGAGGGACTCTCGGCTGGAATCCAGGCCCTGCGTCTCAACTACTACGAATTCTTCACTAAGTATTTTACCGGCCACGGCATTGCCTTTGAGCCAGTCGGGCTCAGAAGCAAGGCCTCAGCCGATTGAAATTAAGGGAGGGTCATTATGACCGCATACGCATTCAGGAGAAAGGTACGTCTTTCGTTTGTTCTCACGCTGGCAGTTCTTGCAGCGACCGCATTCGTCTTCACACCGTCTCTTGCCGCAGCTGCTGAGGAGACCGAGGCTGTTGCCGTTGACTACAATCTTGCATGGGTCTGCATCGCAGCCGCTCTCGCTTTCGGATTCGGTGCACTTGGTGCTGGAATGGCTATCTCACGCGTAGGAAGCGCTGCTATGGGAGCAATCTCTGAAAAGCCTGAGATCGCGACGAACGCGCTCATCTTCATCGCGCTTGCAGAAGGTCTTGTCGTATTCGGATTCATCACCGCTCTGATGATCCTGGGAAAGATCTGAGGCATGGAATACTTCGTAATCGGGGATGAGGATACCGTTCTTGGCTTCTCGCTTGTGGGGGTCTCCGGCATCGCGTGCTCATCACCTGATGAAGTCAGGGCTGCCTGGAGCAAGGCGACGGAGGACAAGGAGCACGGTGTTATCATCATCACTGATGACTGCGCCGCGCATATCCGCGATACAGTCGATAGGTACCTCTTCACGATGAGTTTCCCTCTGGTGGTCGAGATCCCCGAACGAGGAAAGGCATCATCGTCCGATCTGAGGGAACTTGTCAATGAGGCGATAGGAGTCTCGATATGAAGACAGGTGACAATCCCCTTATCAGGGGAATCATCCAGGAAGCTGAGGAGAAGGCCGCTGCCATTGAAAGCGCAGCATCCAGGGAAGCCGAGGATATCCTCTCTGATGCCAGGGAGCGGGCGGAGAAGGAAGCCCGCATGGAGAAGCGGAGCTATTCCGTCCGCTTGGAGCAGATCGAGGCCAGGGAGGAGAGCGCCAGGCGCAGCATAGACAGGCTTTCGGAGCTGAGGAGCCTGGACTCTGCCTATCGGGAAGTGATGGATGAGGTGAACAGACGCCTCAGCGCGGCTCTTTCATCCCCTTCCTTTGAATCTGTGATGATCGGGTGGATTGCGGAAGCCGCAATCGGGCTCGACAGGAAGGAAGCGAAGGTAGCCTTCTCAGAAAAGACACCTGTAACGGATGGGATGCTCCGTCGCGCAGAGTCGCTTGTGAAGGAGGAGACAGGGGCTGAGCTTTCCCTTTCCCTCGATCCACAGCGTCTGGCAGGACCCGGTGTCGTGCTTTCCAGCCTGGATGGCAAGGTCTCTTATAATAACCAGCTTGATGTCCGCATGAGACGTTATTCCAGGGATATCAGGCGGATAGTGCAGGAAGAAAATGCAAGGCAGAATAGTAGGTAAGGTAAAGCGCGTCAATGGACCTGTCCTCATCGCATCCGGCATAACCGATGCCCAGATGATGGAGCTTGTCCATGTCAGCGATCTCGGCATTGTAGGGGAGATCGTCAAGCTCCGTGAAGGGGAGGCGACGATCCAGGTCTATGAGGATGCTACCGGCATCAAGCCCGGGGACAACATCTATGGATCTGGCATGAGCCTCTCTGCAGAGCTTGCTCCCGGACTGATCGGGAATATATATGATGGTATCCAGAGACCTCTGGAAGAGCTGAGGAAGCTCTCTGGGGATTTCATCGGCAAGGGAATCTCGGCATCTGCTGTCGATCATGAGAGGCTGTGGCACTTCGTCCCTTCCGTCTCTGTCGGTGACAAGGTCTCGAGGGGCTCTGTCATAGGGACAGTCCAGGAGACAGAGAGGGTCGAGCATCGCGTGATGATCCCCCCGACTGTGCAAGGGGAGCTCACTGTCGTCAATATGGTCGCAGAGGGGGATTACAAGGTGACTGATCAGCTTGCTCTTGTCTCTTCGGAGAACGGCAGAACAACAGTCATCTCGATGCTTCAGTATTGGCCGATCAGGGTACCGCGTCCTATAGCGGATCACGAGGATCTCTCAGTTCCGCTTGTGACGGGACTCAGGGTCATAGACACGCTCTTTCCTCTTTCCAAGGGTGGTACTGTTGCCATCCCCGGCGGATTCGGCACCGGCAAGACGATGACGCAGCATTCGGTAGCACAGTGGTGCGATGCGGATATAATCGTATATATCGGATGCGGTGAGCGTGGAAACGAGATGACCGATGTCCTCAGGGAGTTCCCGCACCTTGTCGATCCACGGACGGGACTTTCTCTGATGGAGCGCACGATACTGATTGCCAATACATCCAACATGCCTGTATCGGCCCGCGAGGCATCGATCTATACTGGCATCACGATGGCAGAGTATTACCGTGATATGGGTTACAATGTCGCGATCATGGCTGATTCCACATCACGCTGGGCTGAGGCTCTCCGCGAGCTTTCGGGCCGTATGGAGGAGATGCCTGCAGAGGAGGGATTCCCTGCTTATCTGCCGACAAGGATCGCGCAGTTCTATGAGAGGGCTGGCCATGTCAGGACACTTGGCGGCAATGATGGGTCTGTATCGGTCATCGGTGCAGTCTCTCCTCCCGGCGGTGATTTCTCCGAGCCTGTCACCTCCCATACGAAGCGCTTTGTACGTGCGTTCTGGGGACTGGACAGATCGCTTGCGTCCGCAAGGCACTATCCTGCGATCTCCTGGCTGGAAAGCTACTCAGAGTACACTGATGAGGTGAAGGACTGGTGGAATGGGCATAGCCAGGACAAGTGGTATTCAAACAGGCAGAAGATCATGGAGCTGCTGCAGAAGGAAGTAAGGCTTCAGCAGATCGTGAAACTCGTCGGCCCCGATGCCCTTCCTGACTCGCAGAACTTCATACTTGAGGTATGCTCGCTCTTCAAGACTGCTTTCCTGCAGCAGAATGCGTTTGATGAGATCGACCGCTACTGCTCGATCGAGAAGCAGACGAAGATGCTCTCCATCATCATCCGCTATTATGAGCTTGGATCGGAAGCGATACAGAAGGGCGTGCCGATGGTGAAGATACGGCGTCTGCAGGTCGTGCAGGACATCACGAAGATGCGCTTCAATATCTCCAATGAGGATGCAGCTGACATAGATAAGCTGGAGCTGAAGCTGGAGCGTTCCATAATGCAGCTTGGGAGCCTATATGACGAAGAATGAGACACTATTGAAGGAAACGGACAAGTCGCTTCTCTCTGGACGCGAGTATGCTGGCGCATCCCGCATCGATGGTCCTCTTGTTTACATGAGGAATACCCATCCTGTTGGATACAATGAGCTTGTCGAGATCATCGCTCCGGATGGCTCGGTGCGCTCCGGTCAGGTTCTTGATACCTCTGATGATGCCGTTTGCGTCCAGTGCTTTGAAGGAACGGATGGGCTTAATCTCCCCGATACGAAGATGCACTTCCTTGGCGAGCCGCTGACCCTTGGAGTCTCCGAGAGGATGCTCGGGCGTGTCATGAACGGGCTTGGCAAGAGCCGCGATGGTGCGGCTGTCCCAGCTTCCGAGGATGAGAGGGATGTCAATGGCGTACCGATGAATCCGACAGCAAGGGAGTATCCCCGCGACTTCATACAGACAGGCATCAGCGTCATCGATGGCATGATGACATTGATTCAGGGGCAGAAGCTGCCGATCTTCTCGGGCAACGGTATGGAGCATAACCAGCTTGCGGCTCAGATCGTACGCCAGGCCAAGGTGCGCGGAGGCAAGAGCGATTTCGCAATCGTCTTCGCCGCGATGGGCGTTAAGTATGATGTTGCGAAGTATTTCATCGATTCCTTCGAGGAGACCGGAGTTCTCGATAATGTAGCGATGTTCCTTTCCCTTGCCGATGATCCGTCCCTTGAAAGGACGATCACTCCGAGGACTGCACTGACCCTCGCAGAGCATCTGGCCTTCGACAAAGGCAAGCAGGTGCTTGTCATCATGACTGATATGACGAACTACTGCGAATCACTGAGGGAGATCTCCACGCAGCGCGGTGAGATACCTTCTAGGAAGGGCTATCCCGGATATCTTTATTCCAATCTTGCTGAGATCTATGAGCGTTCAGGCAAGATCCAGGGGAAGGCGGGGTCCATTACGCAGCTTCCGATCCTCACGATGCCGAATGATGACATCAGCCATCCGATACCCGATCTCACAGGCTATATCACAGAAGGGCAGATCGTGTTCGATCGCGATATGCATGGACGCGGTATCTATCCGCCTATCAACTGCCTCTCATCGCTGTCCCGCCTCATGAAGGATGGTATCGGCGAAGGCATGACACGCGCTGATCATCCTCATCTCTCAAACCAGCTCTTTGCCTCCTATTCGCATGTGCAGGATGTCAGGAACCTTGCCTCTGTTATCGGAGAGGAGGAGCTTACTGAGCTTGACCATAAGTACATGGAGTTCGGGGACTTCTTCGAGAAGAGATTTGTCGGTCAGGGATTCGATGAGGACCGTTCGATTGAGGAGACCCTTGATCTTGGCTGGAAGGCGCTTTCAATCCTTCCTGCAGAGGAGCTGCAGCGTCTTACCGATGAGGAGATCGAGGAGCACTACAAGGGATCTGTATGAACACGAACATAGCGCCGACAAGAAGCAATCTGATGAGGATCAAGGACGAGCTCGCGTTCTCCCGGACAGGCTATGACCTTCTGGATCAGAAGCGATCGATACTTGTGTCCGAGCTCCTGACTCTTGTTGACCAGGCTGTTGATTACCAAGGCAGGGTCGAGAAGGCGCTCAAGGGGGCATCGGAGGCACTCGAGGATGCGATCATGCACATGGGCAGGCTTAAGGTAGCGAATCTTGCAGGGGCTGTAGGGATCTCCTCCTCGATCTCCCTTGGATCGAGGAAGGTCATGGGCGTTGAGCTTCCGAAGGTCAGCACTGATTTCTCAGGGGAGGGGCCATTCTTCTCTCCTGAGGGGACAAGCATGCTTGCCGAGGTTGCAGTGAACCGCTACCGTGAGGCGCTTTCGCTGATGGGGCAGATGTCGGAGCTCAAGGTCTCAATCATGCGCCTTGCACGCGAGGTCAGGAAGACGATAAGGAAGGTGAACTCTCTGGAGAAGCTCGTCATACCCGACAGGGAGGCAACTGTCAGGTATCTTTCCAGCCGCATCGAGGAGGCTGAGAGGGAGAGCATGATCCAGATGAAGACAGTCAAGAACAGAATGGAAAGGGAGGGAAGCAGATGAGCAAGGTGCCATTCAGGAACATCCTTGTCTATCTCGATGGAAGCGAGGGATCTATGACCGCGGCGATGTACGCGATCCTCCTTGCCTCGTCAACGAAGGCAAGCCTTCATGCAGTCTATGTCGTCAATACGAAGGCCCTGGGCGATCTGGTGAAGTCGCGCATCTTCGTCGACCAGGAGAAAACGGAGTTCCTTGCTGATCTCAAGAAGGATGCGGGTCGCCACATCAGGCATACTGAGCGTCTCGCTGCCAGCAAGGATGTTGTCATCACCGCTGAAGCGATTGAGGGATCCCCTCACAAGGAGATCATCTCGTATATCAAGCAGCATGGCATTGACCTCCTTGTGCTTGGGTCGGTAAATGCGATACGCTCCCGACGTGATGAGCTTACAAGCGAGAATGACAGGATGCTGCGTACATCCCCATGCCCGGTTGTGGTCGTCCGCGATGCCGATGACAGCATCTGGTCGCAGTTCGAGGAGGTTTAGATGGCTTTTCTTGAAACAATCGATAAGGATCTGATAAAGGTTCCCCTTACCGCCAAGGATGGAAAGGGGGTCATCGAGGAGCTTGTGGCGCTCTTTGCGGATAAGAACGGCCTTTCCCAGAAGGACAGGGAGAGGATCGTATTCTCCGTCATGGAGCGGGAGAGCCTTGGCTCGACGGCGATCGAGAATGGCATTGCGATTCCCCATGCGAAGATCGAAGGGCTTTCAAAGGCCGCTGTGATGATCGGAATCTCACGCCTTCCGATTGACTTCGGCGGGGACAGGCCCAGCTCGGTATTCTTCCTTGTCCTTGCTCCGGCAGACAATCCTGCAGAGCACATACAGATACTTTCATCAATTGCGAAGGTATGCTCCTCCACGCTCTTCGTGCGCATGCTCAGCGCATCCAGAAGCAAGGAGGATGTCTACCAGCTTTTTTTCGATTGAAATACACACAGCCCTCCGCTTTGGAATGGTATCATTCCAGTGGAGGTGCTTATGGAGCTTTCATTCCTTGGAGCTGCGAGGACCGTTACAGGGTCCTCTTTCCTTCTCGAGCATGAGGGGTTTTCCGTGCTCATCGATCTCGGCCTGCCGCAGGGCAGCGATGAGAGGGTGCTGGGGGAAGAGCTCCCGTTCTCCGCTTCCATGATCGATGCTGTGATCCTCACTCATGCGCATATCGATCATTCAGGGCGGCTTCCGCTGCTTGCCAAGGCAGGTTACCGCGGTCCGATCTACTCAACTCCCGCAACAGCTGAGCTTTCGTCGATCATGCTTTCCGATTCGGCTCATATACAGGAGAGCGAAGCTGAATGGAAGAGCCGCAAGCGAAAGCGGCATGGAGAGGATCCTGTCGAACCGCTTTATACATCAGAGGATGCCGATGAGGCAGTCAGGCTTTTCTGCGGTGTGGAGTATGGGGAGCGCAGGGATCTCTCGCCTTATATCTGGTTCGAGATGAAGGACGCGGGGCATCTGCTGGGCTCTGCCTCGGTTCGCGTCCATTGCATCCTGCCCGAGGGAGGAGAGCGCACGATCGTTTTCTCTGGTGATATCGGGAATTTCGATCAGCCGATCATCAAGGATCCGGATTATTTCACCGGTGCTGATTTCGTCGTGATGGAATCCACATATGGGGACAGGCTTCATGCGGAGGGTGACAGGGATGAGAGCTCCGTGATGCTTGGTCGCGCAAGGAAGCTGGCGGAAATCGTTGACCGCACTTTCCGGCGAGGCGGGAATCTCGTGATTCCTTCATTCGCTGTCGGAAGGACGCAGGAGATACTCTACCTTCTGCGGATGATCATGGATCGAAAGCTCCTTGATTACGAGATCCCCGTTTTCGTTGACAGCCCGCTCTCTGTCAAGGCAACAAGGATTTTCTCCTCCTGCCTCCGTGATGATTACTTCGATGAGGATGCGCGCCGGATGATCGAGAGGGGAACCAACCCGATTCTCTTCCCGTCCCTTACCACAATCACTGATGTTGAGGATTCAAAGGCCCTGAATGAGAGGAAGGGGAGCGCTGTCATCATATCATCATCGGGTATGTGTGAGGCTGGCAGGATCCGCCACCATCTGAAGCACAATCTCTGGCGGCATGATTCCACCATACTGTTCGTTGGGTATCAGGCGGAAGGAACGCTTGGAAGATCGCTGGTCGATGGAACCGATCACGTGACGCTCTTCGGCGAGCAGATCAGCGTCAACGCAGAGATTGCAGTGCTTGAGGGAACGTCCGGCCATGCCGACCAGCGAGGACTTGAGAAATGGATAGATGAATTCCAGCCGAAGCCAACTGCAGTGTTCGTCGTGCATGGGGAGGACAATGTATCGCAGTATTTCGCGTCCCGGCTGAAGAATGGAAGGGGACTGCATGCCTATGCTCCGCGTTTCGGCGAGCGCTTCGATCTCCTTCATGGTGAGATTCCTCTCCAGAGCGATACAGTGCTCAGGGAGAAGGGGAAGGCGGATCTCAAGGCTGCGTTCGAGGAACTCGGGAACAAGCAGGGGAACATCATCTCAGTGGTGGAACGGATGGAGAATGCAGCGACGGCTATTGATCTGACTGACGAAAAGAGGGTCAGGCGTCTTTCAGATGCTATCAGACGGCTTGCGAGCGATCTCGATTTCCTTGCATCAAAATGGGGTCAGGATGCGAAATGAAATTTTTCTGATGCCTAATTCATTGTATTAGAATATATTGCAATGACTGATGATAAAAAAGGTGAAAAAAATTGATGAAAAGGGGTTTACAAGGGAAGGAGAAAGGTGCAATATACAGCCTCGGTGCTGGGAAGGCGCCGGGTGCTTGACAG
>CALXYL010000009.1 GCA_944392985.1 uncultured Spirochaetaceae bacterium
GTTTGGCTAATGGTGCCGGCTTGTTTTTGGTTTTTCGTGTCGTCCTCGGTTGGCGTTTTGGTCCCGTCCCCAACAATGTACCGTCTAATTCTCCACGAAGGAAGCCATAAAGAAAACCAAGTAAAATCAATGGCGGATATGAGATTTTTCAGTCTGATTTCTGAAAAAGAAAAAGAACAAACTGCAAAAGATATTCTTTGTTTCATTTTCTTATTGAATAAAGAACATTTATTAAAACATCTAAATAGCATAGAAGAAAATAAGAATGAACCGATTGAAGCCAATCTAGAAAAACGCTGTTCAGAAATAAAGAATTTCCTCATTACGAATTGATTTCAGCCTTCCCCGTATCCTCCACCACCATCTCTGCCAGCTTCCTTGCGCTGTATTCAATGGGGACTCTGTCAAAGCATTCCTCCATTTGAGCGAGCTTCTGTGGATTGGAGATGAGATCCGTCACTATTGAAAGCTGTCCTGCCCTGTCATCGCTTGCATTCCAGCCGACACCATGCTTCTCAACGAAGCGCGCTGACGGAATCACTGTGTAGACCAGCTCAGTGATAAGGAACGGACGGTGGGCGTAGATCGCCTCAAGGATCGTATTGATGCCAGCCCTTCCCGCTATGATATCCGATGCCGCAAGGTACTCGCTGACATTGCTGACGAAGCCTCGGACTATGACCTTTGTTTTCCTTCCGTCGTTTCCTGCGGCTAGCTGTTCAAGCCGATCCTTCATATTCTTGTGGATACCACCTACGATGACAACCTGTACAGGAAGATCATTGCTGATGATATCCTCCAGAAGAGTGAGGGAGCCAAGTCCTTCTCCACCGAGGTTGAGCTGCATCGTGAAAAGCCCTTCATCCAGTTCCAGCTTCTTCCTTGCCTCGGCTTTGGAGAGCCGTGGCTGGGAAGCAACGGAGCTCTGAAGCGGAAATGGACAGAGCTTCACCCTGTCCCGGGGCTGTCCCATTCTCACGACTTCCTCTATTCCCTCTTCCGTTGCGACGTAGAGCATCGAATCTGCACTGACAGAGGAACATGGTGCTGTGAATACATCCGTTGCGTAGTAGTAGACAGGGATATCCAGACCAAGATCCTTCACAAGCGCTGAAAGCACGCGCTCAGGATACGGGTGCGTGCAGAAGATGAAGTCTGGACGGAACCCGCTGAAGTTCCTCAGGAGTTTCTTCCTGCGGGTCTTCCTGACAATGCCGACAAAGGAACCGATAGCGAATGAAGCGTGATCTATGGATTTCACCACATGGCGCTCAAGGAACGGGATGCGCAGCATCATGCGCCAGAATGTCTGGTTGAACCACGCAAGCCCCTTGATATCCAGATAGCTGAAGAACTCCTCAAGCCTGCTCTCGACCCCGATCGCCTCAAGCTGCTCATGCACAGCCCTCGCGGGAACGAAATGGCCTTTCCCTGCATTCACGTAAAGGCAAAGTCCCTTCATCGCATGCCCTCCATCCTAAAGAACGGCATCAGCCTTCTTCAGTGCCGCGGCAACGGTCTTGTCCATATCATAGTAGGCGTAATCAGCAAGGCGGCCTCCGATGATGAGCCTCTCCTCGCTTTCTGCCATCGCCCTGTACTTCGCATAAATCATCTTATTGCGCTCATCGTTGACAGGATAGAATGGCTCGCCCGTCTTTTCATAGTCCACAGGATACTCACGGCTGATCCATGTGACAGGGGAAGAGGCACCATCGAAATGCTTATGCTCGATGATGCGCGTCCATGGGATTTCCCGCTCTGTATAGTTGACGACGGCATTGCCCTGGAAATCCTCTTCCTCAAGCCTTATCTCCTCGAATATCTCCGAGCGGTACTGGAGATTGCCCTCCGCATAGCCATAGAGCGCATCGAGGCAACCGGTGTAGAGCGTGCGGTCAGCCATTGCATCCCACTTCTTCCGCTCCGGGATATAGTCTGTATCCAGAATGATATCCGCACCTTCCGTGAGGCCCTCGATCAACCGGGTATAGCCGCCTTCCGGAATCCCCTGGTAGATATCGGTGAAGTAGTTATTGTCATATGTGAAGCGCACGGGGATGCGGCGGATGATCTCAGGGGGAAGCTCAGTGCAGCTCCTGCCCCACTGCTTCTCCGTGTATCCCTTCACCAGCGTCTGGTAGATATCGCGGCCGACAAGAGAGATCGCCTGCTCCTCCAGGTTCCTGGGTTCACCTGTGATCTCCTTCCTCTGCTCCTCAATGATCCTCCTCGCCTCCTCAGGCTTTGAGATATCCCACATGCGGGCGAAGGTGTTCATATTGAACGGCATGTTGTAGACACGTCCCTTATAGAGGGCGATGGGGGAATTGATGAACGGACGGAAAGGCACGATTGAATTGACATAGTCCCAGACATCCTTGCGCGACGTATGGAAGATATGTGCGCCATAGCGGTGGATGGTGATTCCGTCTCTGATCTCCGTGTAGACATTGCCACCCTTATGGCTGCGCTTATCGAGCATCAGAACGGAAAGCCCCTTCTTCATCGCCTCATTGGCGAATACCGCACCGTATAATCCAGTTCCTACTATCAGCAAGTCATAGTGATCCTTCATTGCATCCCTCTTCTGTATCATATTGGATTCACAGGGGTGAGAAAATCAAGGAAAAATGCGGTATTCAGAAGTACAGGCGAACCAGCAGTACATGCAGAATCGTTCTTATGCAGACTCAGAGCACGGGCGCGCTTCCAATTAAGGCAATACACCAGCCAGGAGCCTTATACCCATAAAGGATCAGAACGCAGCAATGAAATATGCCCCGAAGCTGACATCGAAACCTCCGGTGCTTCCCTCCGGCACAAGATAGTCATAATAGACATCGGCTATCGCACGGAAAAGCCCCATGATGTAGAGCTCGAAACGCATCCCGACCGTTCCGTAAAGACAGGCTTCCCCGATCTCGCTGCTGCTGTTGAGAAGCCGTCCTGCCGCAAGCGCGTTCTCCACCACCGCCGTGATCTTCGGGTATGTGCCTACAGAAAGGAATTCAGGACCGACTACGGAGAATCCGGCGCGCACATCGGCGATGAACGGACGGGGCGGGATGGAATCACCGCGGAAAGAGATAGACATCTCATGCTGTGGAATCGCAGACCCGAAGAGCATCTGGCAGGCAAAGCTGAAATCCATGGAGAGGGAGAAGAGATTCATATCCGCATCCTCCTGATCAGCCTGCATGAACGTATGGGCATACGATGCCGTGTAGTAGAGCTTCCAGTAATCGATCGTCGAGCTTGTATTGAACACAGTAGGATTGTTCAGCAGCCACCATGGCCCCATGATGAAGGAAAAGGAGAAATCATAGCCTTCAGGCGTCAGATAGTCATTGTCCTTGTTGTTGAACCGGAAGCTGAGAGTGACTGAATTGGATAGCGAATACCTGTTCCCATTCAGTTCCGGCACCCCGATGACAGGGAGAGTCTCCCCGGATTCATCCTTCGGGAAGAAAAACGCGTCATCGAAGAATCCCGCATGATCCCCTGACTGTATATCATCAAGCGAAGCGAACGCCTGCTCCCATCTCACACCGACGAGGAGGCTCATTGTGAGGAAGTCGGGCTTTCCTTCCGCAGGGTTGTCCACAAGCCCCTGCTCAAAACCGACAAGACCCTCGGAGAACACAACCGAATAGCGTTCCTGATTCTCCTTGTCAGTGATGATCGAGCCATCTGAAGGCATCTGATGCAGTGTCCTCTGCGCCAATCCTGCCTCCACCCTGACAAGGGCCTTCGTATTCAGATCAGGGAAGATATCAAGATGATCGATGCCGAACTCGCCCCAGAAGCTCACAGGGAAGGCGCTCATCGCGAAATCCGACAGGTAGGAAGCATTGATGATACGCGAATAGAACACCTCCTCCGCAGCAGCAGGGAACAGGAGTGCAATGGATATCAGTATGGCAAGCGCTATCTTCCGCATCCTTTGGATTGTACCTTCCATAGCCCACCTTGTGCAATGAGATGCCTTTCTGCTATAGTGCAGCCACTATGGAATACAAGGTACCGGACAACCCTTCTCAAAACCGGAACGGCAGCTTCACGCCTCTCGTGACAGTCACTGCCCTTCTGGTCACACTCTATCTAGTAGCCAATCTCATGGCAGTGAAGATCATCACGATAGGATCATTCTCCCTTTTCGATGCAGGAACCATCACATTCCCCTTCGCCTACATGCTCGGGGATGTCCTCGCTGAGGTGTGGGGCTATAGGACCGCAAGGAAAGTCATCTACCTGACATTCATCTGCAATGCCCTGCTTGTCGCATTCACTTCAATAGGCATCATCCTGCCCTATCCTGATTACATGCAGGGAATACAGGAAGCGTACACGATGATCTACACATATGTTCCGCGCATCGTCGTCGCCTCGCTTGTGTCCTTCCTCCTGGGTGAGCTCGCCAACGCGAAGGTCCTTGTCTGGATAAAGGAGAAGCAGAAGGATGGAAAGCATCTCTGGATCAGGACAATAGGGTCATCAGCCGTCGGATACCTCTTCGACACAGTTCTCTTCGTGCTCATCGCATTCACAGGCACATCCCCCGCCTCCGACATCCTTTCGATGATACTCATCCAGTATGCAGCGAAGCTCATAATCGAAGCCGTTGCAGGCACCCCGCTTGCATATGCCGCTGTCGGCTATCTGAAAAGGAGATGCGCATGAACGGCCTTGTACGCTACAGCAGGATCGACAAGGGCATGAAGAGGGAATTCCTCCTTCTGCAGGGGACAGGATGCCGCTGGAGGAAATGCACCTTCTGTGACTACCATCTCGACACATCCTCCGATCCATATGCCATAAACAAGGAGATACTGGAAAATGTCACGGGATGCTACGGCGTGCTGGACATCATCAACTCCGGCTCCGCGATGGAGCTCGATGAGGCGACAATCAGGGAAATCGCGAGGATCGTGGATGAAAAGCACATCAGCGATCTATGGTTTGAAGCCCACTGGATGTACCGCAACGATCTGGAAGCATTCTCAAAGCACTTCCCATGCCGCGTCCATTACCGTACGGGAGTCGAGTCCTTCAACCCGAACCTCCGCCTGAGATGGCAGAAGGGTATCGGAAGGGATGTCACTCCAGAGGAGATAAGAAGATATTTCGAAGGAGTATGCCTCCTCGTCGGGCTTGAAGGCCAGACGGAGAAGGACATCATCGATTCTGCAGAGACAGCAGAAAGGCTGTTCGATTACTACTCCGTCAATCTATTCTGTCCCAACACATCCGCCGAGAAGCTCGACAAGGAACTCGCGAGAGCATTCATCACGCGCATCGCACCAGGGATAAGGAAAAGCGGAAAGGCGGAAGTGCTGATTGAGAATACCGATCTAGGGGTGGGCTGAACACCCCCTCCCCATATCCCCTTCAATTGACAGATGCCCTATATAGATGGTAATTTTCTTTTCAGCTGTTTCTTCATTGAGCAGCCTCAGATTACACAGGAAGAGGTTTAAGGATGCCTTCGGAAAATAATGCAAATGGTGCAGTAATCCATGAAAAGGGAAAGAAGAACGGGAAAGGCAAGCATAGGAAGAGCCTAGGATGGATCATCGGAGTGGTGGTCCTCATCCTCATCTCCGCCACCTTCATCCTTCCTACCACAGTATTCAGCTCTACGCCGAAGATCAGGTTCGGCAGCTATAATGGCAAGGATATCGTCCTTGAAGCGTCGTATGACAACTACTTCTTCAATCAGCTGAACACGCTTTCCGCTGCATACCAGATGAATGCCCAGAATATGATGCAGATCTATTATCAGGCATTCTATCAGACTGTCCTCCAGACAGCGCTGCAGGAAATGGCGGATGAAGCAGGCATCTCCGTATCGAACAGGATGCTCAGCCAGGGCCTCATGCAGAGCGGTGCCTACCGCGCAGAGGATGGATCCTTCGACCTTGAGACATACAATGCCGCCTCCACTGTCGACAAGGACTACCTCATGGATCAGATCAGGGCGAACATCCCTTCTCAGATGGTGTACCAGGATCTCACGTCCGTAAAGACATCGAATGCAGAGATGGAGTTTGTCTCCTCCCTCAGCAGCACACCTCGCACCTTCCAGTACATCACCGTTGACTACAGCAGCTATCCTGATGAGGAAGCCGTGGCATTCGTCAACGCTGACCCCGCGCCATTCACTGCAATGGAGCTTTCAGTGATCACGCTTCCAAGCGAGAGCGAAGCGGCGGAGGCAGCTCTAAGGATCCAGAATGGTGAAGCCACGTTCGAGGAAACAGCGGCGGAGAGCTCAACGGATTCCTATGCATCAGGAAATGGCAGCATGGGCTCAGTCATGTACCACAACCTCGCCTCCATCCTCGTTGACAGTGCAGAGGCAGACACGGTATTCGCCACAGCTGAAGGCTCACTGACAGAGCCTATACAGGGCTACTCCGGCTGGATGGTATTCCGTGCCGATTCAGTTCCGGCCCTTGCAGACCTGTCCGATGCAGATGTGCTTGATGACGTAAAGCGCTATATCTCCGCAAACGACAGCGAGACGATGGATATCTTCCTCTCCGCGGAAGCCGATGCGATCTATGCGGAAGCTGCTGTTGATTTCGAGGGTGCAGCGGATGCACACGGACTTGCCATCACGGAAGTTGGAGCATCCTCCTACAACCCCGCCTATTCATCATTCATCCTTGACTTCGCCGGCAACGATCCGGAGGGACTTCTCTACAACGCCGCTTCATCTGATCCCGACTTCTACAGCAGTCTCTTCACAGCAGAAGAAGGCACAGTGATGGCTCCTGAGTCGACAGGCACATCATACATCATCGCCCGCACCGGGGCAGAAGCAACGCCGAACCAGACGATGCTCTCCTACCTCAACATGATGTACCCATCATATGCACCGATTGTCGCAGGACAGGATATAGAGCAGTCGATACTCTCCTCGGAGAGCTTTGAGGACAACTTCCTCACGACCTACTTCTCCAAGATCATGGGCGTATCGGCACAGTAAGGCTGAACCATCGTCCAGAAACGAAGCGGCATCCGAAGAAAGGTGCCGCTTCTTCTTTTTTTCTGCTACACTTCCTACATGCTGCAGCCTATGAAAGAGATAAACGAACAGAGCCATGATGAATGGAGCCCATGCCCCATCTGGATATACAGACGGAAGGACAGCGGCAGATCCATAGTCCAGCGCGGCTGTGATGCCTATATGTTCACGGACATGGAGAAGAAGATCGCAGTCAGGGCTGTTTCCGCAGATCTCGGCATCGCATCCATCAATTCGATAACAGTCATAGACCTCAGCCGTGGTGCAGCCGCATCAGAGCGCTCAGTCAGCCGTCACAGGTACACAGACATGCATCTGCCGGAGTCTCCTGTGGATGACAGCAGCTTCTCCTTCTCCTGCGCTTCCATGACACTCGCCGCATTCAAGCGCGGCAACAGGCGCAGACTGCTGATAACAGCACCTTTCCTTCATCTTCCTTCAGGGGAAGAGGGCTTCAAAGCTGATATCACAATGACAGCGGAAGAGGAAGATCAGTGCAGTGCGTCTCTTCTCCATCCAGAAGGAAGCCGCGGCTTTTCATATCGTGTGGACTGCCTTCCACTCCGCGCTGAAGGCACGCTCTTCATCGGCGACACGATCTCCGGGCTATCAGAAGGAAGCCTCGCCTCGATGAGCTGGTACAGGAGCAGCGGAACATTCCGCTCGCAGCAGATCCTGCGCGCCTCATCATTTGGATGCACAGATGGGAGAAGATGGGGATTCTCCGTATCAAGCGGGAACGCAAAGGAGAATGCCATCATCATCGACGGGAAGGCATACCAGATCGGGGAATGCATCTTCAGCCAGCATGACGGGAAGTGGACCATAAAGTCCGCAGACGGCCGCTTTGAAGCGATGATGGAAGCCTCTGCGCTTGAGCATACACATGGGGATATGCGGCTGCTCAAAGGTGAGTGCATCGATGCGTTCGGGCTCTTCTCAGGATACTGCAGAATCCCTGATGGCAACACTCTCGGGTTCAGCGGCGCCTATGGCTTTGCCAGAATGCTCCGCGGCCAGGCACTCCATGGCTGATCATCCCCTCACTGGAAAAGGATCGATTGAATGAAAAGAAAGGATTTCCTCACATATCTCCTCCTCGGCATCCTGCTTGCGGCAGCGGTGACATTCATATGGAACTACAGAACAACGCTCCCGTGGCTGAAGTCAAACTTCATATCGGGCATGCTGCCTCTCGCCGGAGGATTGGCGATAGGCTTCATCATGAACATCCCCGCATCATTTCTTGAAAGGAAGCTGGCAAAGCATGGAACGGGCATCATAAAGCGCCACAGCAGGAGCATCGCCCTTCTTGTCTCGATCCTCATACTGATATTGCTGGCGGCATTCGTCATAATGCTCGTGCTCCCGGAACTCGTCAACGCGATCATACTGTTCGTTGCCTCTCTGAGGGACTTTGCCGAGAACAGCCATTTCTGGAATGACCTGGACATCGCCAGCATCCCGCTTCTGAGCACATTCTTCGACAGCGCAGACTCTGGAATCCTTACCCTGGCAGATGCCATTGAGCAGAAGATAAGCGAATACAGCCCGTCGATCATCTCCTTCACACTGTCAACGATACAGGCGATGGTATCCGATCTCGTCCTCTTCTTCGTATCCTTCGTATTCGCCGTCTACTTCATATCGAACAAGGAAAGGCTTCAGAGGCATATCAGGAAAGTGCTCTCGCTCATACTGAAGGCACCTACCCTCTCATATCTCGAGCATGCAGCGCATATCAGCTTCACGGCATTCTCCCGCTTCATCACAGCCCAGGTCACGGAAGCCCTGATCATCGGCTCCCTCTGCTTTGTGGGAATGCTCGTCATAGGCTTCCCATATGCGATCACAATCGGTGTCCTGACAGGCGTCATGGCGCTCATCCCGATATACGGAGCGATAATAGGCGCTCTCATCGGTGCCTTCATGATAGCAGTCGTCACACCTTGGCAAGGACTCTTCTTCCTGGTATTCATCATCGTCCTGCAGCAGCTTGAGGGGAACTTCATCTACCCGCGCGTCGTGGGAACGACCACAGGTGTTCCCTCAATCTACGTATTCACATCCGTCACCATCGGAGGAGCGCTCTTCGGCATCCTGGGGATGCTTCTCTCAGTCCCTGTATTCTCCATCGCCTACACGCTCATAAAGGAAATTGCCGACAAGCGTGACGGGACTTCCCGAAAAGAAGATGACTCTATTGACACAGATGGGAAGAAAGTGTAGATTCCTATTTGTTCGAAAGAACGCATTCTCCTGTAGCTCAGTCGGTAGAGCAGGTGGCTGTTAACCACCCTGTCGGGGGTTCGAATCCCTCCGGGGGAGCTAAGCATAAAGCCCTCATCCAATCGGATCGAGGGTTTTTCCTTTCCTCAATCCCTCCAGAAACAGGAAAATCACTGCAGGATGGTGGAAAAAGCCGCATTCCTGCGGCCCCATCCTTTTGCATACATGATTTCTGGGCGCGAGCAGGATCGAACTGCTGACCCCTACCGTGTGAAGGTAATGCTCTCCCGCTGAGCTACGCGCCCAAATATCAGGATCGATAAATCACTGACAAAGGGATTATGCCTATAATGCGCGGTATTGTAAAGCCTCTGGAACGGAAATCCTGTAAACCATATCACTGGAGTCGATTTACAAGCGATCATATTGATGATACTCTCCTCTTCATGGACAGCGCCCTGCAGATCGATGGATTATCGCTGAGCATCAGCGGACACATGATACTGGATAGCATATCCTTCTCCCTTGGGAAAGGCTCCTTTGCTGCGCTATGCGGTCTCAATGGCGCTGGCAAAAGCCAACTGCTCCGGTGCATGAAAGGACTGAGGAAGATAGAGAGCGGACGCATCCTGCTAAACGGACGGGAAGCAGATGGAAAGGAACGGATGAGAAGGATAGCCCTGGTCTTTCAGGATGCCGCGCTGCAGGTTGTCGGACAGACTGTGGAGAAGGACATCGCATTCGGCCCTGCGAACATGGGACTGCAGGAGGATGAAGTCCGGGAACGCACAAGGAAGGCAATCGACCTCATGGGGCTGAACGGAAAGGAAAGGAGAAGGCCGCAGTCGCTTTCTGGAGGAGAGCTCAGGAAGTGTGCTATCGCGGGCATACTCGCGATGGAACCGGAAGTGATCCTCCTTGACGAGCCGTTCGCGAACCTCGATTACCCTTCCACCCTCAGCGTGATACAGGCCCTGCTGAGGCTTCACAGCGAAGGCTACACGATCATCACAGTCACACACGAGGCGGAGCGATTCCTAGCACATACGGACACCTTGCTCATCATGGAAGGAGGAAGGATGGTCGTGCAGGGACGCTCAAGGGATGTGTACAGAACCCTTCCCGACCATGGAATCTACCTCCCCGCGGATACAGCTTTCGAGGATCTCACATGGCTCAGGCAGTGATCTTCCACTACAGGGACTCAGACAGCTTCCTCACACGCTGCAATCCCAATGCGAAGCTGGTGGCGCTTATATCATACTCAGTGATCATCGCCTCTGTGCCATGCGCCGCAGTATTCCCCATCGCCCTCCTCCCTGCCGCAGCAGCCGTAGCAATCAAGCTGCCCATCAAAGCATATATAAAGGAGAGCAAACCATTCATAGTGCTCGCACTCATAATGGCGGCAGCTTCAGTTATCACATGCGGAAATGCGCTGGAAGGCACCGCAAAAGCTACCGCTTTCCTCTCCACTGTCCTAGCGTCGATGCTGCTTACGGATACGACGATGCCCGATGAAGCGGCTTCCTCCCTTGGCGCCGCGCTTTACCATATCATCGGCAGAAGAGCATTCACGATGGCCTCCATTGTCGAGATAACGCTTAGCATGATACCGATGATCACCGATAGTGCAGTGACTATTTCCGAAGCGATGCAGTCCAGAGGCGCATCGCTGCATCACCATCCACTGCGCTTCCTCACGCAGTTCTCCTCAAGCATGCTGACTGACCTTCTCGATAGGGCTGAAGCCTATACCGATGCTCTCTACAGCCGCGGCTATGACGCTTCAATGCGGCGAAGAAGCGCACCATACAGGAAAAGGGATGCCGCGATGATCGCAATAAGCGCAGCATCCCTTCTTGCCTCAGTCACATTGGCATAGCCCACATCATCAGAATGCGAATCCTATCCCGGCATCAACGTAGAACGAATTCGGTATGCGGTACGTGAGAATCAGGTTGAAGGCCAGGAAGTTCGTGATGAAGAGCGCACCTGCATTGAATCCGATGCCGAGTGAATTATTCGAGTCAAGCCATACAGGATCATCAATCGTCGTCACTTCCCCGTCCTCGCTCTCTCGGTATGAGAGCTTCGCCTCTACGAACTGCTCAGAGTCGAAGAACAGTTCAGACCCGAGGATGAATGTCGTATAGGGGAACGCATTGTACGAGAAACCAGCCCCGATTCCGACAGACTTCCGGAATTCCCTTCCTGTAGCCTCCCCATGGAAATCCCAGCTGTCACCATAGCCATTGCTTTCGATATACGACTGGCTGATGTTCACATTATCGAATCCTTTCCTCAGGAAAGCCTCGCTACCTGATATCTGTATCCTGTCCGATGTCAGGAATCCTGTGAATGAAAGGATACCGTACGCGCTCAGGCCCCTGTAGTTCACTCCTGTGACAGTGACGGAAAAGCGATCGCCGTTGACAGCATGGCCGAGGGTGATGGCGACGCGGCTGCGTGTCTGGTCAAGCCATGGATTGATGACCGAGGCCCTGTCACTGCGCTGGAATACGAACTCGCGCTCGAAGCCCTCGTCGCATGTGTATACAACCTTGTAATCCGGGGATTTCCTGTCCGGCTCGAAATAGAGCAGTCCCCTGTATGCGGTACCTGCCTCGATCGTCTCATCATGCAGCTTCCCAAGGCTGAGGCCGAACTTGCGCTCATATGGCGTAAGCTGTATCTCCTCTCCATCCTCATCAACCAAACTGGATGATATCACTGCGATAGCAGGTGAAAGAGCGGTCGCGATCTCCGCCTGCATCTCCGCCGTGACAGAGGCGACATGGGGAGCCAGTGCGTTTACTGCCGAGCCGACAGCGATTCCAGTCACCGTTCCAACGGGATTGGATAGGAACGAAAGCGCGCCGAGAAAAGCCAATCCGAACCCGCCGCTCTTTTCCTCCTCTTCCACATATGGCATGATTTCTGCCCACTCTCCTGTATCGCTGTTGCCCTTGTAGAGCGAGAAGCAGCCGAGGCTGAAATCAATATCCTCATCTGTAGGGTTCTCAAGCCCTATGCTCAGCTCTATCAGGCCGGAAGAGGCATCAGGAACTGCCAGCATGGCAATCTCGAAACCGCTTCTGCCAGTGCTCGAAAGATATTCCATGTCCCCATCCTCAACGACCTTCGTATTCCCTTGGTCGATAGGAACCATATCCACATGATCAAGCTGCACCGTATTGCATGAGACCAGAAAAAGAAGAACCATCAGGATGGCCACAAGGCCGGAAAACCTCTTCCCCATATTCCCTCCACTGTGCCTCCATTCTACCAGCAGATACACAGATGATGAAGATTTATTTCCTTTTCTATTGCTGTATATCAGCTTACAATCTGGATATGGCAACGAAGAAGGAATACGTAAGTGCAGATCTGAGCCTAATCAGCGCAACACCGGATGAGATAATCTCCGGTTCCCTCGATGATGAGATCAGGAGCAGGATGATCCAGACTGTCGAGACAGAGGCGCCGATACTCGAAAGCCTGCTTTTCAAGAGGGTGATAAACTCCTTCTCGCTGAAGAAGGTCGGCTCACGGATACTCCCTGTATTCGACAGGATTGCATCCACCCTGCCATTCAGGATAGAGGAGGACTGCGGGGAGCGCGTGTTCATCAAGGATGGAAATGATGACTCCTTCCGCCCCACCCCGGATTCCGCAGTCCGGTACTCCTACCAGATACCTACGGAAGAGGCGGCTTCGTGCATCATCTCCATACTGGAGAGGGAGGACAGGACTGTCACGAAGTCTGAGCTTTCAAAGCTCTTTCTCGAAGAGTTGGGATACGAAAGGATGGGAGCCCAGGTCGAGGCGCTGTTCCGAAGGGCTTCAAAGAATCCGAGAATCAAACGCACAGGCAACGGAAGATTTACGAAATAACTCGAACTTGGTTTGTTTTTTGCGATAAACCTCAATTATTTCTTTACAATCTGCAAAGCACCTATATACTCAGATTCAGGAGGCAATATGCTTATAAACCTCAGGAAAAAGAACGCAATCATCGAGAAGAATGCTGCAAGATGCAGGGAGAAAGGCATAAAGCTCCCTACATTCGCACAGATGAAGGACCCCTCCCTCATCCCGGAGGATATCAAGCAGAAGCTCGGCAGCGTAGGGCTGTGGGACGTCAACCCCCTCAACCTGTACCGCATCAACTGGCATAACCAGCCACAGGAACACGGAGGAGGCTTCGGAGGCGTCAATTTCATAGAGATCCCCAGGGAGATCACGGGCACGAAGGCTCGCATCCTCGCCCTCGCCGGCAAATGGTTCCCGTGCGGAGTCCATAAGGTAGGAGCGACATACGCTTGCCTCGCACCGGCTCTTGTCACCGGCAACTTCGATGCCACAGAGCAGCAGGCAGTATGGCCCTCGACAGGCAATTACTGCAGGGGCGGCGCATACAACAGCGCCCTTCTTGGCTGCAGCAGCATCGCGATCCTTCCAGAGGACATGTCACAGGAGCGCTTCAACTGGCTCAAGACTGTCGCGGGCGAGATCATCGCAACCCCAGGATGCGAATCCAACGTCAAGGAGATATTCGACAAATGCCATGAGCTGGATGCGGAACGCGGCAAGCATATCGTCATCTTCAACCAGTTCGAGCAGTTCGAGAACTACCTCTGGCACTATGAGGTCACAGGCTCCGCTATCATCGAGGTGCTCAAGGAACTCGGCATAAGGAAGGAGAACATAAAGGCATATGCCTCATCGACAGGATCCGGCGGAACGCTCGCCGCGGGAGATCATCTGAAGAGGAAGTATCCTGGGATAAAGATCGGCGCGGGAGAGGCTCTGCAGTGCCCGACGCTGCTCCGCAACGGTTTCGGCGCTCACAGGATAGAGGGAATCGGCGACAAGCATGTCCCATGGATCCACAATGTGAGGAATACCGATATGGTTCTCTCCATCGATGACCAGGACTGCATGGATATCTACAGGCTCTTCAATGAGGAGAATGGAAGGAAGTACCTCTCTTCAATCGGTGTCTCCGATGCTGATATCCAGAACCTTGCCCTATTCGGCATCTCGGGAATCGGAAACCTCCTGAGCGCGATAAAGATGGCGAAATACTACGAGATGGAAGAGGATGATGTCGTGTTCACTATCCTCACGGACAGCTCCGTCATGTACACATCCCGCCTTGCAGAGCTGACAGCTGAGCAGGGAGCATTCACTGAGACGGAGGCCGCGCGTGTCCATGCTGCAGCGCTCCTGCATCAGGGAATCGACAATGCGCTGGAACTCGGATACTACGACAGGCTGAGGATCCACAACCTCAAATACTACACATGGGTGGAGCAGCAGGGAAAGACCTACGAGGAGCTCAACAGGCAGTGGTATGACAGGAATTACTGGACAGCCCTGCCGAAGCTCACGAAGAAGATCGACAGCCTCATCACAGAATTCAACAGCATGATCGATGGCTGAAGCGGAGTGCCGGCTATGCCGGCATTCCTTTCATGAGGACGCGCCAATGAGATTCCACTACAGGTGCTCCGACTGCGGTCGCGAGTACCATACCGAGGGGCTGATGTATCAGTGCCCTGAATGCAGCAAGGACAATGACGGAACACATTTCCCCAAAGGCAACCTGATCGTCGAGCTGGAGGAGGATGTGCTCAGAGCCGCAGCTGCGAAGAGCCATGTGACTCCCGATGACTTCTACCCCTACCCGTCGGATGACAAGGATGCATATCCTGTCGGCGTGACCCCGCTGATGCGCCCCAGGAGGATACAGGAAAGGCTCTCTCTTCCCAATCTCTCATTCAAGCTGGATACACAGCTTGTGTCGGGGTCATTCAAGGACAGGGCAAGCTACGAAGTCGCATTGCAGGCCAAAGCGCTGGGAGAGAACAGGATCGTCCTCGCCTCCACAGGAAACGCAGGGGCCGCGGCTTCTGCCGTAGGTGCGGCAATGGGACTGGATATCATCCTGTTCGTTCCTGCAAGCGCTCCTATCAACAAGCTGATGCAGAGCGTCCTGTATGGAGCGAAGGTCGTACCTGTCAAAGGCAGCTATGACGATGCATTCGCCCTCTCAATCGAATACACGAAACGCCATGGCGGGATAAACAGGAACACAGCGTACAACCCCATGACAATCGAAGGGAAGAAGTCCATTTCCATAGAGCTGTTTGAGCAGATGGGACGGAAAGCTCCGGATGCAATCTATGTGCCTGTGGGAGACGGCTGCATCATCGCAGGGGTCGCAAAGGGATTCTCCGATCTGGAGAAGGCCGGACTGATCGAGAGGATGCCAAGGCTCATAGCCTGCCAGTCTGAATCATCAGATGCCATCACCAGGGCGATCCGGGATGATGATACGCGCGCGGTGCATGCCACGACACGTGCCGATTCGATATCAGTGGATCTCCCCGCAAACGGAAGGATGGCCGCGTCATACGTGAAGCAGTCCAGAGGATGGGCCGTGACAGTCAGTGATGAGGAGATACTCAGCTCCCAGCTTACGCTGACAAAGCTCGCAGGAGTGCTTGCAGAGCCCGCTGCCGCCTGCGCATATGCCTCGCTTGAGAAGGACAGGGATCACGCTGCATCCGAGCTTGGCAAGGATGCGGAAATCGTCGTGCTCCTCACAGGCACAGGATTCAAGGACATGAAGGCGTTCGACGGACGCGTCACGATCCCACCCGCGATCGAGAATTCAGCAGAAGCCCTGGAAAGCCTTCCCTTCTGACGGGAAAATGCGCCTGAGGCGGGTCACTCCCCAGGCGCAGATGCCGCATTGCAGCCTTACACGATGGTCACTGTGAAATCAGCAGACCATGCATCGCCATCCCTGTCGGTCGCCGTGATGCTGAGCACATGATCCCCAGCAGCCGTTCCTACGATCCTTATTCCCTGGACCGTGACGGAATCGCCGGCATCGACGGAACGTATCGTTCCATTGCCACGAAGGACGGTCAGCCCCTCGTCGCCCGTGCATTCGATATCCAATGACCTGAGATCCTCGGTTCCTCCATTTGTGATGGTGAATGTCAGATCAGCCTGTGTGTTCACCGGAATCGCCGCCGCATCATAATGACGTGGCTCGAGATCAGAGATCCCTGCGTTCTTCCAGAGCGCTTCGAAGATCGCTCCATTGCCTTCCAGCACGACCTCTGTATCATCGGGTGCGATATACTCGCCCGTTGTCCTGTCAACCCAGCCTGCGAATACCATCGAATCATCGGAAGGATTGACCGCGGGGACTGCAATCGTATCACCGGAAACAGCATCGGTCACGGTGGATTCAGTGCCGGACATTGGATCAATGAAATCAACCCTCGTCTCCCAGACTGCGTAGAGCGTCTGGTCCGTATATGGAGCCTCGATCGTCTCCCCTGCCTGGTATGTCACCTCGCCAGGTACGACTCCCCATCCGGTTAGGACACCCGCCGCAGCTGTATTGACGCGGATATCATCGGCATCCGGCAGCGTGATCTCCCCGCCGGGCATCACAGTCTGAGAGGATGTGTAGCTGAAGCTGTATCCTTCTCCTGACGTAGACCAGCTATAGGTGATCGAAGGGGAATAGTATCTGCTATGGAGCCTGAGCCACTGGGCATCCTCTGCCTTCCTGTCACCATCCTCCGCGATGATGAGGGAAAGAAGCTCATTCGTCTCCTCTTCCGTCATTCCCTGATAGAGCGAAGCCCTCATATCACTGCGCGCTTCGGAGGCTTTCCTCATATTCCCGGCATCCAGCGCCTTCTCATAGCTCCGCTGGGCCTTCTGATAAGCCTTCTGGGAGGCTTCGATCATCTCCTCATAGCTCTCAATCGCCGCTGCCGCATCTCCTGAGGCAAGGGCATCCGTGAAATCATTCCTAAGCGATGCAGTGTCTGCAGCCATCAGCATGGAAGCTGACAGCATGACAGAAAGCATCACAGCAAGCACTTTCTTCATCTTCCCGTTTCCTCCTGATGATAATGTAACAGCACAAGGGTGAAGAATGCAGAAAGCATCTGTGTATCTGATGTGAAGAGGATATGATCACAGAAAAGGAAATCTCCCCTTGCGGGGAGACCACCTATCATTCAAGCTCTACAGCTCCTGTGTAGAGCTGGTAGTAAACACCATGCTGGGCGATAAGGGAATCATGGTCACCCCGCTCGATGATGCGGCCATGATCAAGGACCATGATCGCATTGGAGTTACGTACGGTGGAGAGGCGATGGGCGATCACGAACACCGTCCTGCCCTCCATCAGCTTGTCCATGCCACTCTGGACAAGGGCTTCGGTATGGGTATCAATTGATGATGTCGCCTCATCCATGACAAGCACGGGAGGATCCGCGATCGCCGCGCGGGCAATCGACAGTAGCTGGCGCTGTCCCTGTGACAGGCTCTCCCCGTTGTTCGTGATCATCGTGTCATAGCCATCGGGCATCATCATTATGAAATCATGTGCATTGGCCAGCTTCGCGGCAGCGATAACCTCCTCATCGGTGGCATCGAGCTTCCCGAACCTTATGTTCTCCTTGATCGTTCCCGTGAAGAGGTTCGTGTCCTGGAGGATCATGCCAAGCGAACGCCTGAGATCAGCCTTCTTGATCTTGTTGATATTGATGCCATCGAATCGGATCTTCCCATCCTGGATATCATAGAAGCGGTTGAGGAGATTCGTGATCGTCGTCTTTCCCGCTCCCGTTGAGCCGACAAAGGCGATCTTCTGCCCGGGCTTGGCATAGAGGGAGATGTTGTGCAGGACTGTCTTGTCCGGCACATAGCCAAAATCGACATCCAGCATCACGATATCACCCTTGAGAGGCGTGTACGTGACAGGAGAGCCATCATGATGGGGATGCTTCCATGCCCACTGGCCAGTCCTTTCCTTTGTCTCAGTGATCGTGCCATCGCTCTCCGTCTTTGAATTGACGAGCATTACATAGCCATCATCAACCTCGCTTTCCTCATCCAGAAGCTCGAATATGCGCTCCGCTCCGGCGAGGGCAAGAAGAACCATGTTCATCTGCTGCGATATCTGGTTGACGTTATTGGAGAATGAGCGTGAAAGCTGCAGGAATGCAGCAAGGAGACCGATCGTGTAGCCAGCGGCGGCACCGCCTGAAAGTATGACGACGACAGCTCCTATCACGACGAGGGCAACATACTGGATATTGCCGATATTCATCGTCACCGGCCCCATGGCATTCGCGAACGCATTGCCTTTCGTCATGGACTTCCTCAGCTTCTCATTGAGAGCGTTGAAATCCTCCTTGCTCTGCCCCTCATGGCAGAACACCTTTATGACGCGCTGGCCATTCATCATCTCCTCTATGAATCCATTGACAGAGGCGAGATCTGCCTGCTGGGTGGCGAACTGCCGTCCAGAGCGCTTTGCGATCGAAGATGAAGCCTTCATTGTCAGCAGTGCAAAGGCAATGACGACAAGCGTCAGTATCCAGGAATTCATCAGCATCGATACAAAGACCATCACAAGCGTGATCACTGCCTGCATCAGCTGCACAAGGGAGTTCGATATGAACTGGTTGAGTGTATCAGTATCATTCGAGAAACGCGACATGATCGTACCATGCTGGTTCTGATCGAAATAGGACAGCGGAAGCGAGTCGAGCTTCCTGAACATCCTGATGCGGATATCATACAGTGTATCCTGCGATATCCCGACCATGATACGCGACAGAAGGTAATTGAACACGACGGAGAAGCTGACAATGCACGCGAACTTCACAAGCGACATGATGACAGGTTCCCAGTCAGGGTTCTCAACCCCGACAAGCGGCGTCACGAAGCCATCGATGAACTCTCCGAGGAAATTCGAAGAGTAGACAATCGAGAATGCCGAGATAAGGATGCATACCACTATGAATACGAACTGGGGCTTGCGCGATCCGAACACGATCGACAGAACGCGCTTCATAGCCTTCTTCGGGTCCTTTGCCCTGGCTCCTCCTGCGTTTCTTCCCCTAATCATCCAGGTTGCCTCCTCTCGTCTGCGTCTCATAGAGATCGCGGTAGTTCTCATTGCGCTCCAGAAGCTCCGAATGCGTTCCCACATCCTCGATGCTACCATTGTTCATGATGATGATCTGATCAGCATCCATTACGGAGGAGAGGCGCTGGCTGATGATGATCTTCGTCAGATCCTTCACATCCTCCCTGAGGGCCTTCCTTATCTGCATATCAGTTGCTGTATCAACAGCGGATGTCGAATCATCCATGATCAGGATGCGGGGCTTCTTGAGCAGGGCGCGGGCGATGCAGAGCCTCTGTCTCTGTCCGCCTGAGAAGTTCGTTCCTCCCTGCTCCACATGGCTCTGGTAGCCATCCTTCATCGACTCAACAAACGGGGATGCGGAAGCCACATCGCAAGCTGATTTGATCTCCTCATCCGTCGCCTCAGGATTGCCCCATCTGAGGTTCTCGGCAACAGTGCCAGAGAAGAGCGTGTTCTTCTGGAGCACGACTGAAACCTCATTCCTAAGGGCTTCAAGGCTGTACTCCCTGACATCCCTGTCGCCGACCTTCACTGTGCCCTCCGAGGCATCGTAGAGCCTTGCGATGAGCGACACAAGCGTCGTCTTGCCCGATCCTGTGTTGCCGATCACACCGATCATCTGGCCACTCTCGATCCTGAGATTGATGTCATGAAGCACACTGGATCTGCCGCCATAGCCGAAGGAGACATGATCGAACTCCACCGAGCCATCTGCAACTTCCCTCACTCCATCGGGATTGGTATCCATGCTGGGCTTCGTGTTCAGTACCGCGGCAATACGCACCATCGATGCGTGGGATATCGAGAGCATGACGATGATCATGCCCGTCATGACAAGCGATGAGAGGATCTGGCCTGTGTAGGTATAGATGCTCATCAGTTCGCCTGTTGCCATGTGCCCGACATTGATCAGCCTCGCTCCGATATATGAGATGGCGATCATGCAGCAGTAGGTGACGAACATCATCAGAGGTCCCATCAGAGCCATGATGGTCTGGCCCCTGCGGAAGTTGGATCTTATGACTTCCGCGCTCTCCTCGAACTTCCCGAGCTGCTCCTCCTCCCTGACGTATGCCTTCACTGTCCTGATGCCATTGAGGTTCTCCTGCACAACGCGGTTGAAGGCATCGTAGCCTCTGAACGCATTGTTGAAGGAGGAGTACGTGCTTCTGAAAAGCAGGAAGATGCAGAATGCGACGATTGGGATCGCCACAGCGAATACCAGGGAAAGCGCTCCGCCGTTATGATAGACCATGATGATCGCGAAGATGAACATGATCGGAGAGCGGAAGCAGATGCGTATCATCATCTGGAACGACTGCTGTACGTTCTGGACATCAGTCGTCATCCTCGTGATCAGGGAGGATGTGGAGAACTTGTCGACGTCGGAGAACGAGAAGTCCATGATCTTCGAATAAAGATCCTTCCTGATGTTGGTCGCGAATCCCGCAGAGGCCTTCGAGGCTGTCCATGCACCGGCAACGCCGAAGGACAGCGAAAGGAAAGCCGCGATTATGATCAGCACTCCCATCCTGAATACATAGTCCATATCCTGATTGGTCACACCGACATCAACGATGGCCGCCATCAGTGTCGGTATCAAAACCTCCATAGCGACCTCTCCTATCATCAGAAGGGGCGTTATAAATGCGTACTTCTTGTATTCCCTGACGCGGGAAAGCAGTGTTTTCAGCATGATGGCGCCTCCAGCACGTTGAATATATGCATAGTTTTCTTCCTTCTCTCCTGGCAGGACAAAGGGTTCCTGCATGAAGCCATGGAATGGCAATGGAAACAGGGAGCTACCCTGTTCTTATCATCTGAATGATATATTTGAGGGGCGCCAGTCGGTCAACCGGTTTCATGCAATCTACATATTCAGCGAAGGAAAAGCTCCCCCGAAGGGGAGCCCTGAAGCAAGTCCAAGACTGGCTTATTCATCATCCTTCTTCCTGCCAGTGACCTTGTTGAGGATCACGAGGGCAACGAAGAGGATGCCAAGAGCACAGGCAAGAAGGCCCCAGCTCTGGAATGCTATGACAATCGCATTAGGCATATGCTACCTCCTTATCAACCGAAGATCGGGATGAGCTCCGAGAGAAGGAGTCCGCCTGCGAGAACGGACGCGATCTGGCCGGAGACATTGGCGCCGAGTGCGAATGGAAGCAGGTGATTCTGCTTGTTCGCCTCGATACCGACCTTCTGGACAACACGCGACGACATCGGGAATGCGGAGATTCCAGCACCTCCGATGAGAGGATTGATCTTCTTGTCCTTGGGCAGGAAGATGTTGACTATCTTGAGGAAGATGACACCGCAGGCTGTGTCGAAGATGAATGCGACAAGTCCGAATGCCATAATCATCAGCGTAGCAGGCTGCAGAAGCGCAGGGCCTGACATCATCGGGGAGATCGCAAGGCCGAGCATCAGCGTGATGAGCGGTGAAAGCATATCCTGGGCAGCCCTTGAGAGGCTATCAAGGACACCGCACTCCCTGAGAAGGTTGCCGAACATCAGCATACCTACAAGAGCAGCTGAATCCGGAGCGAGGATACCGCAGACAATCGTTGTGACGATCGGGAAGATGATCCTTGTCGTCTTTGTCACGGCACCGGCTGAGTAGTGCATCTGGATTGCCCTCTCCTTCTTCGTTGTCGTTGCCTTGAGGACAATCGGCTGGATCATCGGGACAAGAGCCATATAGCAGTATGCCACGACAAGGATAGCCGCAACGTAGTTGGAGTGGAGACGCTGTGAAACGAGGATCGCCGTCGGTCCATCCGCTGCGCCGATGATACCGATTGAAGCAGCATCATTGAGCGGGAATCCCAGAAGGGAGGCAATTATCATCGAGATGAAGATACCACCCTGCCCTGCGGCGCCGATGAAGATCAGCCAGGGCTTTGAGATGAGGGGACCGAAATCGATCATAGCTCCGATTCCGATGAAGAGAAGAAGCGGGAATGCTTCCGCGCTCTCGATACCCACGTTATACAGCCACTGCAGGATCGCATTGTCCTGGAGCATGACCGAACCCGGGAGGTTGACGAGAATCGCTCCGAAACCCATTGGAAGGAGGAGTGTCGGCTCCATGCCCTTCTTGATCGCCAGATAGATCAGGATGAGACCTACCACGATCATTATCAACTGATAAACCAATTCGGTATTCATAACAAAGAAGATTCTAACGTAATGTGCGCATCTTGTCACGGCAAAGAAGGAACAGGATATAGAAAGCTATTCATCTTTCTTCCCAAAGCGATCCTGAAAGCACCTCCCTTATCAAATCAACGCCAATCTGCACACGATCATAGGAATCATAACCCTGTCCATCATCAGGAATACTCTCAGTATGAACCTCTCCTTCTGACTCAAGTACCAGAGCATGCCGTCTATTCGACATTACATAGCTCCTGCCTGATCCATCATGGAATGACAGCCGTCTGCTCTCAAGCGAAACAGAATACTTCTCTACAGTCTCCAGCGAAAGGAGCTGCACTATCGCATACAGAATGGAATCGCAGGAATTCCCGCTTACCCTTGTGGCAGTATTCATTATCACGGCTTCATAATAATCCCCATCAGGTATCCAATAACAACCATAAGCTGCCTTTTCCATAATCCCTGGATATCGCAGGAAATAATATCGCCAATCCTTTGGCATTGAATCCAGGTCTGTCTCTTCAATCACCCTAGCAAGTCCATCGTCGCTTATATCTCCATCCAGAAGCTCAAGCAGTCTGATGATTGCCTTGCTGATTCCCTCGAAACCTGAGACATTCACTGTCTCATGGGTAAGTGCACGCATCATCTCAAGCTGCGTGGAACCCAGCTGCATCCTCCACCCTCTGTAGAGCTGATGATAATCCCACGCGGAAAGCAAGGCATGAATCAGTTTCCTGGAATTGAGTGAAAGGAGCTTGTCAGCTTCAATGAAGAGACTATGGTTCTCCAGCCCAATGGCAGCAATCGAACCGGTCAGGATCCTATTGTCCTCAAGTCGATACAGGGCTTCTGCTTCTCCCTCATTGGAGCGGATCCATTTATCCTTGCTCCTCTCCTCTTCTACCTGTCGGGCGCCGAATGCACTCTTTCTTTCAGAAGGCGTGCCGAAAAGGACGTTTTCCCTGACGACAGCAAGAAGTGCTCCCATATTCTCACCGCGCATGATATCAGGCGAATTGAATATAAGATTCCTTGAAATACGCAGTCCCCGGCGGAATGCAGCTCCATCAATCGATGATGGATCCATTTCCCTCACCATGAAGCAATACAGCATCAGCGCCTTGTTGAATCCAAAATCCTCTCCCCTTATGCACGAGGCGAACAGATCGGTATTCCAATCGAACACTGCGGTCTTACCAGGCTCATATCCTCCGGCGAGATAGCCACTGAAATATTCCTTACTGAATACCATGCTGCAATCAAACATCCGTTCAAGCCTTTCCAAATGCCCTGCATCCCTATAGACATATTCAAGGGCACTTGGATCAAGTGATTGGATGCTGACTGTATCGATGGCGTCCTCATAGCATATTATGTCAGTGCAATACTGGAAAAAACGCAGGAAACGATTGTCAATCAGGTTTGCTTCATCCCTATATGGCCAGAACATATCCGTCCATATTCCATCTATTTTCTGGAGTATCCTCGTAGCCGAGACCTCATCATTACCATAGGTTTCCTTGACTATGTCCTCAAAAATAACCTTGAATTTCTCGAATTGCGTAAGGGGAAGTCCTCGCGAATTCATCTTGATATAGATATCATCCGTCATTCCAAGATCATCGATATCAAAGAACATGAATACAATTGCCCTTCCACAGACAAGCCGTTCCCAAAGCTCCTCATATGAATCAGAGAAATGGTCATCAATGGAATCAAGCATGACAAGCATCGATGAAATCGAAGGATCCTCATTCCATTCATAAGGGAACCAGGGCTGATCCTCAAGCTGCCAGGAGATTGCCATACCGGAGCCGAATGCAATTGCATCAAAACCAATCAGCTTGCGGATGAAATCCTGGGTACTCGTCCGCGTCTCATAGGAAAAACGTGACAAGGACGACGAGATACTGTCCAGATTGCCAGTTCTGACAGCCGCATACCAATGCAGCAGGAAAAGGGTTGTAAGACGCTGCTGCCCATCAAGCGGTATGAACAGCCCCCGTTTATCGCGCGTCCCATATATGAAATCAAGAGACAGATGTCCATCCGGATTGACGATTGTCCCATGTATTGCCGAAAGGAAGTCATCCCTTATTGATTTCACCTCCGGCCTGCCCTGTGCATAATCCCTCTGTATCCTTGGGATGCATATGCCATTGTCCTCTTCTGCAAGAAGCTCAATGAATGTCATCTCACCATTCTGATCAGCCATTTATCCTTTCCTCCCTCAGATACGGATCGAGAACACGATCGATTTCATCAAGATAAGCCCTCCGGTCATACTCGCTCCAGAAATGGGGGTTCGGATCAGCAGATGAAGTGTAATACTTGAGGAACGCCAGCCTCGTACAATGAGGTATATATTCCCCTTTCTGCTCCTTAAGACGAAGGATCTGCCGCTTAACATCGAATACGGAATTGCTTATTGCCGCATTGTTCCGAAGATCAAGCAAAGCCATATTGCCGAGCTGATCAATGTAATATGTCCTGTCATTCGGAGAAAGCACCTTGAACACATCCTCTGACACCTTTCTGAAATCTTCCAACGAAAGATCCTTGGATCCAAGCATGGTTGAAATCCTGGCAATCAGGTCCTTCCTGCTTGCATCATCAACGGATCCGATGCCTTCCAACTCCTCAAGAGCCTTTCTGTGGTACTCCAGCCAAGCCATCTGGTCTTTCCTTGAAGTGAGGATTTCCGCATTCTGGGCATGTATATGCTCCAGCGTCCATTTCTCAGCTTTGTAACGACGGAAATCAAAACGAACAATATGAGTGTATTTCCCTTTATCGGCATCGAACGGCATCAATGACATGATATTGAAAAGGAGGAGAATCCTTTCCATCAGATCATGATCCGCCTTGATATGATAATCCAGTTCACTGTACGGCTTTTTTGCAGCTATCCTTTCCCTGATCATATCATCGATGATTGCTATCACCTCGGATTTCCTTCTGCCAATCACCATCTTCCGCAGTTTCAGTATCGAGTTCCCGCTGACATCCGAAGCAACCAGATATCCGATTTTATTGTACAGCTCATCATTCTCATACCAGTTCAGGATCTCAAAATAGAATAGCCTGAATTCCTCCCAGATCCTCGCCATATCACAGTCTCTGGAATGCATGAATTCCGAAAAACGGAAAAACAGGGCATAACGATCGATATCACCATGCACCTCTGTCTCCAGGAAAAGCTCAAACAGACGGTCAATTCTTGTCGGATATCCGGCAGGATCACGGTTCGTTATGAAATACCACAGACCATCATCGTTGAGCCTATGGGACATCTCATCCCATTCTCGCGCAATCCTTGCCTTATCCCTCTCGTCTGAGCCAGCCTCCTCCTGAAGCAGAAGAGCCTTGATCAGCTCAGAATCAGTCAAAGGTATCTTGCCGATGTTCAATCGTTTGAATAGCCCAGAAGTATCATTCTCCTCTGTCTCATACCATATGATGCCTGTTCCGCCGCCACTGCCATTTCCAGAAAGGCCATTCTCAAGGAACCAGCAGATCCTTCCTGTATTCTTCTCATTGAGATCCCTGGTTTTCTTCTCAAGCCAATCCTCTATAGCCTCATACGCTTGGAACATGAAGTAGAAATCAATATTCCGCTCTGATTCCTCCTTCATCTTCGTACGGGCTTCCTCATTAAACGGATCCAACGAGCCCAGCCTTTCCAGAAAATCCCTGGATCCTTCCCTTACCCTGTATTCAATCCTGAAATCCGGTGAGGACTGCGTTATTCTCGCTAAGCGGCTCCTAAGAAGGAAAAGCGTAGTCATACGCTGCTGTCCATCTATAAGCTCATACTCCTTCTCTCCAATCATCCTTACCACAACTGGCTGAAGGCAATAGCTGCCATTCCTATGGGCATAGCAATCATCAAGAAGCAGCTTCACTTCCTGTGGACGCCATCTGTACCCGCGCTGATAAGGCATGATCACAAATGTCCCATCTATGTGCATCACATTCCTGATTTCTGGCTTCATCGATATAATCTCCCGGAAAACATCCAAGAACTGACTATAGCAGTATTTCCCCTGAAAACCGACAGTATAACTGGATTTCCGAAATAAACGAGCCAGAATCAGGCCGAGAAACTTGCCAAAGATTTTAGTTGACCGGTAAACAAAACCGATTTATCATTCTTTCTGACAGGGAAATCCTGTACAAAAGGAGAAAAACATGAAAAAGACAATGAGCATCATCATTGCTGCTCTCCTCGTCCTGTCGATGCCTGCTTTCGCAGGTGGTGCCGGCGAGGCTGCCTCCGGAGAAGTGTACTTCCTCAACTTCAAGCCGGAAATCGCAGAAGTATATACAAATGAGGTCGCGCCTGCATTCGAGGAGGCAACAGGAATCCCTCTGAAGGTCGTCACTGCTGCTTCAAACCAGTATGAAGCGACGCTCAGGAGCGAGATCTCGAAGTCAGAGCCGCCTACGATCTTCCAGATCAATGGACCTGTCGGCCTGCAGAACTGGAAGGACTATGCCGCCCCGCTTGATGATACTGCTTTCTACGGCATGCTCTCCGACCCATCGATGGCACTCTCCGATGGCGGACAGGTGCTGGCTGTTCCTTATACAGTGGAAGGCTATGGCATCATCTATAATGACGCGATCATGCGCGCTTACTTTGCGCTCCCTGACAAGGCTGTCTCGATCAGCTCTGCAGAGGAGATCACCGATTTCGCTACGCTCAAGGCTGTTGTCGAGGATATGACAGCGCACAAGGATGAGCTTGGTATCCAGGGCGTATTCGCCTCCACATCGATGGCACCGGGCAGCGACTGGAGATGGCAGACCCACCTCTTCAACGTACCTCTCTGGGCAGAATTCCGCGACAAGGCCGGCGGAGACAGCTCACAGGCACTTGCAACGGCATTCGCAGCGAAGACCTTCGATTTCACATACAACGAGAACTTCAGGAACCTCTGGGATCTCTATCTCAACAACTCCGTATCACCGAAGGGCCTCGTCGGAGGAAAGAATGATGCCGATTCGATGGCTGAGTTCGCCCTCGGACAGTGCGCGATGGTCCAGAATGGCAACTGGGGCGCTTCCCAGATCCTCGGAGTCCCGGGAAATACCGTTGCCGACAGCGATATCAAGTTCCTGCCCCTCTACATGGGACTTGATGGTGAGGAAGGGCTTGGCATCTGCGTAGGAACAGAGAACTATCTCTGCATCAACAAGCAGGCATCCCCTGAGGCACAGGCCAACGCGCTTGTATTCCTCGAATGGCTCTTCTCCTCCGATGAAGGCAAGGACCTCGTGACCAACAGCCTTGGATTCATCACGCCGTTCAATACCTTCGCAGAAGATGAGCAGCCGACCGATCCTCTTGCACGCCAGGTCACGAAATGGATGGCAAAGGGCGATGTGAAGTCCATCCCATGGACATTCGCCGGAATCCCATCAGAGCAGTGGAAGGCAGACTTCGGCGCAGCGCTTCTTGAGTACATCAACGGAAGGATGAGCTGGGAGGACACCGCACAGGTAGCAGTAGATGCCTGGGCACGCGAAGCTGAGCTTGCAGGAAGGTAAACCTGATTGAGGCCGCCTCCCGAAGGCGGCCTTTCCAAAGGAGTCGAAATGGAAAAATCAATAAGGAAGTGGTTCGCCCTGTTCGCGCTGCCGGGAATGATCTGCTTCTCTGTCGCATTCCTTATACCATTTGTATGGGCATTCATCCTCTCTTTCTGCTCATTCACAACAATAACGAACGCATCTTTTGTGGGAATCGAGAACTACATCAGAGCATTCACAGTGGACAATTACTTCACTCAGGCATTCTGGTTCACTCTCGCATTCACCATAGTCAGCGTAGTGCTGATCAACATCATCGCATTCACCTTCGCGCTCCTTCTGACAAAGGATGTGCCGGGAACGAATGCCTTCCGCACGATAATCTTCATGCCCAATCTCATCGGAGGCATCGTCCTCGGATGGATATGGAATGTGATCATAAACGGAGTCCTTGCCCAGTTCGGACTGAACATCATGTCTGATTCGAAATTCGGCTTCTGGGGCCTTGTCGTCCTGATGCTATGGCAGAATGCCGGCTACATGATGGTCATCTACATCGCGGCCATACAGAACATCCCGCAGGATGAGCTGGAAGCCGCCTCCATCGATGGCGCATCATGGTGGACAACCCTTACCAGGATCATCATCCCGAGCGTCATGCCATCAATCACGATCTGCCTCTTCCTCACGCTGACAAACGGCTTCAAGCTATACGATCAGAACCTCGCACTGACAGCCGGTCAGCCTAACCATGGAACGGAAATGCTCGCAATGAACATCTTCAACACATTCTACAGCAGGGTCGGCTTCGAAGGTGTCGGACAGGCCAAGGCCGTCATATTCACCATCATAGTGGCCGCCATCGCCCTTCTGCAGCTCTTCTTCACGAGGAAGAAGGAGGAGGCGCTCTGATGCAGGTTTCAAGGAAATACACGAGATGGATTGCATTCGCCGTGCTCGTTCTCGTTTCAGCATATGTGATCTTCCCCATCCTCGTCGTTGTGATGAACTCATTCAAGTCGAGGCTGTTCATATCGAACATGCCGTTCTCATTGCCTGACAGCCAGACATTCGTAGGTCTCACCAACTACACGCAGGGCCTTATGAAAACGGGATTCTTCTCCGCATTCGGCTACTCCCTCTGGATAACGCTGGCCTCGGTGTTCTTCATTCTCCTGTGCACCAGCATGCTGGCATGGTACATCACCCGCGTCACAGGAAAGGCGACGAGCACGATCTACTACCTTCTGACATTCTCCATGATCGTGCCATTCCAGATGGTCATGTTCACAATGAGCAAGTTCGCCAACATGATCGGAATCGACAACCCTGTCGGAATCGTCCTGCTTTATGTCGGGTTCGGATGCGGCATGGCGACATTCATGTTCGCAGGATTCATCAAATCGATACCGCTTGCGCTTGAGGAAGCGGCAATGATTGACGGAGCCAACCCACCGCAGGTATTCTTCCTTGTCGTTATGCCTATGCTCAAGAGCACCGCGATAACCATCGCGATCCTCGAGACGATGTGGGTATGGAATGACTATCTCATGCCCTATCTGACGATTGGAACGGAATACAGGACGATCCCTGTTGCGATCCAGTACCTCAGAGGAGGATATGGAGCTGTTGACATGGGAGCGATGATGGCAATGCTCTTCCTCGCGATGCTGCCTGTCATCGTATTCTATCTTATCTGCCAGAAATACATCATAAAGGGTGTTCTTGCAGGTGCTGTGAAGGGATGATATGGGAACGAAACGGGTTACGATCCAGGATATAGCAAGAAAGACAGGCTACTCAAAGACCGCTGTATCCTTTGCATTCAACTGTCCCTCGAGGATTTCAGAGGCTGCGGTGGAGAAGATCCTCAGCGCGGCGAAGGAGCTGGATTATATCCCCGATCCGATGGCCCGCAACTTCTCACTTGGAAAGCACATGGCATTGGGTTTCCTCCTGCCCCAGAAAGCAGGGACATCGCTTGGGAACCCATATATCCACTCAGTCATCAAGGGAATCGCCGCAGAATGCCAGAGCAAGGGGTATATGCTCACCCTGATACCTCCCCTGCACTCATCTGTGCAGGAAGCGGTGAAGAACGCTACGGTCGACGGGATCATCACGATCGGAATCGAGATCGACAGGAGCCTTAGGGGAATCCTCCGCAGACGAGGGATGCCGATCGTGGCCATCGACGGGAGCGAGGATGATGAGGCCATCAGCTCAGTCTCCATCGACGACGAAGGAGCGGCAGAGATGCAGATGCTGAAGGTGCTTGAGAGGGGACACAGGAAGATTGCCGTGATCACCCTCCCCGGAGATGCATACAGCAGCTCATCAGCGAAGCCCGGCTCAACTCTTGAGAAGCGCAAAGCGGGATACGCAAAGGCGCTGAAGCAGTATTCCATGACCCTCAGCGACGTCACCCTCCTCTCCTCTGACACAACGATAATGGCAGGAAGGAAAGCCGCAGAAAGCATCCTGAGCTCATTCACCCCTACCTGCTTCGTCTCGATGTCTGACGCCGTGGCAATGGGAATCCAGGAAGTGCTGAGTGAACGCAAGATGGATGATGTCTCAGTCATCGGCTTCGACGGCATCGAGGAAGAGGAATACAGGACACAGTATCTGACGACGATTGTCCAGAGCGGAAGCGAGAAAGGGAGAGTAAGCGCACAGATGCTGCTTGCCATGATAGAGGACAGGCAGAGTCCGGTGATGCACAGGACTGTGGAATACAGCTTTCAGGAAGGAAGGACACTGGGATGGATATAAGCGGAAAGCGATCATCTGGAATACTGCTTCACATCACATCGCTGCCATCGGAATACGGCATAGGTGATCTCGGCCCTGAAGCACTGGATATGGCTGAGAGGATCGCCGCATCCGGAGCGACCCTCTGGCAGCTCCTGCCCCTCGGCCCCACAGGATACGGGAACAGTCCCTATGCCCAGCGAAGCGCCTTCGCGGGAAACGAGATGCTTCTTTCCCCCGAACTGCTGTACAGGGATGGCTACCTGAAGAAGGAGGATCTTCTGCATCCTGACTTCCCTTCGGATCGTGTCTGCTTCAGCTGTGTCTCGGAATGGAAGATGCCGCGCCTGATGAAGGCCGGCTGGAATGCGCTGCACGGAAAGGAACGCGACGCGATCGAGGCCTTCCGCCTCAATGAGCGGTTCTGGATTGATGACTATGCCCTCTTCATGGCCCTTTATGACAAATATGGGGATGCCCGGTGGCATACAGTCTGGAACAAGGAGGAAGGAAGAAGGGAAAAGGCAGCGCTGGAAAGCGCAAGGCATACCCTCAGGAATGAGATTGAGGTATATATCGCGCTGCAGTATCTCTTCTCGAAGCAGATGCACAGCCTGAGGGAACGCACATCCTCGCTCGGGCTGAAGCTCATCGGAGACATCCCCATATTCGCGGCCGCGGACAGTGCCGACACATGGTCGCATCTGGAGCTGTTCAAGACCGATGCGAAGGGACGCTACAGCGCTGTATCAGGGGTGCCGCCAGATAACTTCTCCGCCACAGGACAGCTTTGGGGAAATCCTGTCTATGACTGGAAAGTACACGAGAAGGAAGGTTTCAGATGGTGGAAGGAACGCATCAGGCGCTGTCTGGAGATGACTGATATCATCAGGATCGATCATTTCAGAGGCTTCGACGCCTATTATGAGATAAAGGCCAATGCAAAGACCGCGGAGCATGGCATCTGGAAGCGCTCTCCCGGCAAGGCCTTCTTCACCTCTCTGGAGAAGGACATGGGCACGATCCCGATCATCGCGGAGGATCTAGGATGGATGACGCCATCAGTCGCTGCCCTGCGCGAGCGGTTCGGCTTTCCTGGGATGAAGATCGCTCAGTTCGGCTTCTCCTGGAACGAGGACGGCAGCCTGAACACATATGATGATTTCCTCCCCCACAACTACTCCAGGGATTTCGTTGCATATACCGGGACGCATGACAACGATACCATCAGAGGATGGTACGGAAAGCTCCCTGATACGGAGAAGCACGCTGTACGGGAGTATCTTTCATCCCCGGATGAGGAAATCGTCTGGTCAATGATCCGAAGTGTCATGATGTCGAATGCGGACACCGCCATCATCCCGATGCAGGATGTGCTGGAGAAAGGGAGCGAAGCAAGGATGAACTTCCCTTCAACATGCAATGACATGAACTGGACGTGGCGAATGGACAGCACTGGATTCAATGACTACAGGATCGGCCGCTTCCATTTCCTGTCACGTATCTCCGGACGCAACGGGCTCACTGCAGAGGAAGCCAGGGAAAGAAGAGTGCGCTGATTCACCATAAGGAACCCCTGAAGCGCATAAGCATCAGGAGGTCCTTATGATACGACGATACGTACTTTCTGCCCTGATTGCCGCTGCATTGCTTTCTGCATGCATCCCTTTTCCTGACCGCAAGGCCACATCGCTTGAGGATGGAGCAGCCTCAGCTGCGGGAGCATTCTTCATGGATGCGCTCTCCCCTCTCTTCATAGAGGACATCAACAGAAGCCTTGATGGCGGAGCTGATGGCTTAGAAGTCACTCCCAAAGGGATTTCATCGCTCTCGATTGCTCTCTCAGGCTATGGATGCTCAGATTCCGAAGGGCTCATCGAACTCCATTTCATCGAAGGAAGGGACGCAATGGCCTATAGGATGGAAGGGAATGTCACGGCAAATGGGCTGGAACTCTCCATCAATGTCGAGGGCATGACTGAAGATCTCTCGATAGTCACAGGTGGAACAATCAGCGCGATCATAGGAGAAGGTGCGCTGCTCGCGCCGCAGAGCGGAACGATCGGATGCGGCGATATGGCATCAGAAGCGCAAAGCATCATCCCCGCAGGTTCTTTCTCCCTTCCCGCCAACACGCTCTCAGAAGCAGTCCAGCTCGTCCGTGATGCCTTTGCCCTCTTTCCGTTCATCCCTGACGATGGCGAGACAAGACAGGATGGCCCGCTTGCGGCACTTCTGACTGCAAGCGAAAGTGGCTGGGAGCTTCATGCTGCGGAGAACGGGATAGAGGTCATCATGTCCTCATCCAGAAGGGAAGCGCGCATCATGCACAGCAGGACCGAGGCGATCATCGGTGCCCATACGCTTCTGGAGGGACTTTCCATCCCTCCTGGAGAGGATGAGTACATGGAAGCAATGATATCCGACAGCCTCTCATTCCTCTGGAGCTACAGCATGCTGATAGACATCCGCAACTGCATCAATGGAATGCAGATGGAGGATATCGCGGTGAGTACAGCTTCTCTTGAGGATTCATCGGCGGCTATCACGATCACGCTGCATAGCTACTGCGGCGCAAGCGGAGTCATCGAGATGGAAATGGAAGGGGAAAGCGATGGCCTCTCCTTCACTGCAATGCGCTATGGGATGGAATCAGAGCGGCTTTCCTTTGATGATGGGATGGATATCACGCTGATCGGGGCCGAAGGCACGCTTGGAAGCGGCCTCATGCTCAGGATGATAGGAGATGAGCTCTATGCACAGGTGGATGCCTCATCAACGATATCACAGCCTGAAAGCGGCAGCGCCGTCTCAGGCCGGCATACCATCATCTTCCCTTCTTCCTCTCCACGATGAGCTTGGCAATCATCAGAATCACCATGATCGCCATGGCAACTGAAATCGTTGCGATTCCGCCCTCGATACCCGCTCTTTCTGCAACTGTGCCAACGACTGACGGCATGATGATCGCACCGACAGTGGCTGTCCCTATGCAGAGGCCGGTCGCTACTGTAGAGCTGTTGTAGCGCTGCTCCATCGTTGACAGCGTCGTAGGATAGATGCCGCTCATCGACAGCCCTACGAGGAAAACCGCAGCTGCAATGACTGCTGGACTTGTTGCTGTGATCATCAGAACGAAGGAGGATGTCATCATCAGGCCAAGGATCAGGATGAGCACATTCCTGTTCAGCTTCGGAGAGATCACAGCACACACAAGCCGCCCTATGAGGATCATGATCCACAGCAGTGACTGCATCGCTGTTGATACAGCCTCCGGGAAGATCCCCGCATCCTGGAAATATGTGACAAGCCAGCCGATGAGGGATGCCTCCGAGCAGAGATAGAAGAACATTATGGCTGTATTGAGCCAGAAGCGGATAGAACGCGGTAATGCCCCATCATCCTTCTCCTTTCTGGAGCGCGCCGAGGAAAGGCGGCTGAGAAGCACAAGAAGGAGTGCTGCAGCCATCAAAAGCGAGATACACCATGGCGCGATACGCCACTCTGAGGGGATCACGGCGATGGCGATGATCGGAGAAAGGAACGCACCTATGGCAAATGACGCATGCAGAAGATTCAGGCCCGCAGCCTTGTTGTCGGCATTCTCCCCAACGACGACATTCGTGATGTTGCTCATCGTACCCCGTCCTATGCCAGTAAGGAGGAATGCAGTGAAAAGCAATGCAGGGATCGGGGTGAATGTCAGCAGCAGGAGACCTGCGACGATGCAGCTTCCGAGGATGACTGTACTCTGCTTGCGCCCGATGAGGTAAGGTATGAACCCCGCCGCGATGACAGCTGTGAGGTTCCCTATCTGATGGGCAGAGAGCAGCAGTCCCTGGAATGAATAGCTGAGGCCGTACTCCTCACCCATCTCCGGCAGTATGGCCCCAAGAAGGGTGCTCATAGCGCCGGAAGCGAAGAAAACGAAATACATCCGGTATAGAAGGGAGCGGTTCTCCTTCCTGACACCGAGGAAATCACCAAGAGAGAACATACCGGTGATTATACCGATACAATCTCAGAGCGTGAAGCCGGCTTTCTCCAGATAATCCCTCAGCTTTGCCACTGCATCAGCCCTGTTCTCCTGCACTGATGTGCCGCGGATAGCGATGCCAGGCATTATCCTTGCCTTCGGATACACGCCTGAAAGGCAGCGGTCAGTCATGCCCAGCCCATTTCCTTCGTGGGTGCACACAGGATAAACCATAAGCCCATCGGTATTGATTCCATCGAGGAAGGTATAGACAGGCATCGGAAGATCTCCCCACCAGTTCGGATAGACAAGGATCAATGACTCGAGGCCGCTGCTATCGGGCAGCGGGAAGCGGAGGGAAGGACGCTCATTTGAATCGCGCTCAGCCTTCGCAGCCTTGCTGCACTCTTCATAATCCTCTGGATAGCCCTTTTCGGAAGCGATCTCGTAAACAGGAGCGGAAAGCATCGATGCAGCCTCCTTGGCAAGGATCTCCCCATTGCCCTCCTTTATCGAACCGACAAGATAATTCTCCCCCTTCCTGGAGAAGAAAGCCACAAGTGTTCTGCTGTTATCCATAATATGCTCCTTATTCCGCTGCTGCGGAGATGTCATTGCCGAAATACTTCACAGAAAGAGCGGAAAGTTCCCCTGAAGCGCGCATCTGGCTGATGGCCTCATTGATTGCCTGAAGCAGGGATGCGCTGTCCTCACCCTTCCTTACAGGAATCGAGACGATGGATGCATCATCGGTGAGTGCCGCGATGCGGATCGGGGCATCTGGATGCTGGGCCATGTAATCATAGTAGGTAACCTCTGCATTCAGCGTCGCATCGACCCTTCCTGCCATGAGAAGCTCGATTGTCTGGGCAAGATCATCAACGCCAGTAGCTGTCGCTCCATAGCTTTCGGCAAGTGCGGCATATGTGCTTGCAAGCGTATTCGCCGTGGTCTTTCCATCCAGATCCTCGAAGGAGGAAATAGACTCATCCCCATCGCGCACGATGATCGCGGTCCTGATGTATGCATAGGGATCGGAGAAGTCATAAGCCCCTCTTCTCTCGTCAGTGACCTCAACACCGTTGGCGACGATATCATAGCGTGCGGCATTCAATCCAGCGAAAAGCCCATCCCATTCACCTTCCACGAACTCCGCCTCGACGCCGAGATGCTTTGCAATGCCCTTCGCGACCTCTACATCATAGCCGACGAGAACATCGTTCTCATCATGATACGTCCATGGCGCCCATGTACCCTCTGTCGCCACGATAAGGGTACCGCGCTCCTTTATCCTCTCAAGAAGATCGCCATCGCTCTCCTCTTCCCTGCTGCATGAAACAGCAAGGACCATCATCAGGGCCACTGCGATGGCCACTGCCTTATATGCTCTCCTCATCTGTGATCCTCCAGCCTGAGAAACGCCCGTGTCCTTTCCTCACGGGGCGAAGAGAAGAATGCCTCTGTGCGGCCCGTCTCCACAACGGTGCCGCCTTCCATGAATACAACATGCCTTGAGACATTCCTCGCGAAATCCATTGCATGGGTGACAACGACCATCGTCATGCCCTCCTCTGCAAGCATCCTCATCACCGACAGCACCTCATCCGCAAGTTCCGGATCCAGTGCCGACGTCGGCTCATCAAAATATACTATCTCGGGATCGGAGGCTATCGCGCGGGCTATCGCGACGCGCTGCTGCTGGCCGCCGGAGAGCTCAGAAGGATAGTGCCTCGCCCAATCCTTCATGCCCACCTTCTCCAGTGTCGCCTCCGCCTTCTCCACCGCTTCCTTCTTCGGCATATGGCGTACGACGATGAGCCCCTCCGTCACATTCTCCAGCGCGCTCTTATTGCGGAAGAGATTGAAGTTCTGGAACACGAAGCCCGTTCTCCTCCTGACAGCCGCCGCATCGCGCTTTGTCATGGAACTCATATCATAGCGCTCCCCGGAGAACTCCATCACGCCCCTGCCCGCGCTCTCAAGGAAGTTCATGCATCGCAGCAACGTGGTCTTGCCGGAGCCGCTGGGGCCAAGAAGTGCGACGACATCGCCTTTCCCAACCTCCAGGCTGATCCCCTTCAGGACCTCCGTCCCGCCGAAGGACTTATGCACATCGCTTATGCTGAGAATCATATCCTGTACCTCCCCAGCTTCTTCTCACCATAACGCTGCAGCCGTGTAAGGACGGTGCAGAAGATGAGGTATATGATCCCGACCTCGATATAAAGCGCCAGCGGTTCATAGGTGCGGGCAACGATGCGCTGTGTCGCCATGAACATCTCAGTCACCGTTATGTTAGCGGCAAGGGATGTGTCCTTTGTCATCGATATCACGGAGTTGGCAAGCGTCGGGAATGAGATCCGGAGCGCCTGGGGCAGCAGGATCCTCCTCATGATCTGCATATAGGACATCCCGATGCATTCCCCCGCCTCCATCTGCCCATATGGAACAGCCTCCAGTCCGGCGCGGATCGTTTCCGCACAGTAAGCTCCCTCATTGATCGCAAAGACGATGACGGCCGCCGGAAACGGATCGATCAGTATCCCGATATTAGGCAAGCCATAGAACACGACAAAAAGCTGGACAAGCAGCGGCGTTCCCCTGATGACCCAGACGTAGAATCGCGCGATATCCTTCAGCACCCTCACCTTCGCGTACTGTATCAGGGCAACGACGATTGCGATGACAAGCGCGAGGGCAAAGGAAATCACAGTCAGAGGTATAGTGACTGTCAGTCCCGGTATGAGGATCCTGAAGAACGAATCTGCAAGGATCGACAGAACACGCTCGCTCATGCCATCCTCCCATATATATCCATCAAAGCCAATGAATTCTCCTTATGACTTCATCATAGATGAAGAGGCAGCGCTTTCCGCCACCGATAGCAAATATAGCGGAGAAAGCGCGATACAGCAAATGCCCGATCATCCCCCTCAGCGGGAATAACATTGCCAGATCCTGTCAATTTCTTGCTATATAGGAAATAGCATCATCACATTGTTATTGTACTCAGAATAATTAACAGATTACTAACACTTTCAGGCCCTTGGAATGTTTACATGGATTTAACTGTTGCTTTACGATTCCTACGGAGGAAGGATCACAGGAATGGATGTAACATTCTCATACTTCTGGCAGCAGGTGCTATCCTCACCCGCTCTGATGATAACATCGCTCCTGACGCTTGGCGTCATCTTCGTCAACGGCTGGACCGATGCCCCCAATGCAATCGCGACCTGCATCACCACACGATGCATGAGGCCGCGGCCAGCAATCATGATGAGCGCTGCATTCAACTTCCTCGGCGTATTCATCATGACCCATATCAACGCATCGGTTGCCTCCACGATAAGCAACATGGTGGATTTCGGAAATGACACGCATACAGCGCTTCTTGCCCTTTCCGCCGCCCTGTTCTCAATCGTCGTCTACAGCACCGCCGCCTCCCATTTCGGGATCCCGACCAGCGAAAGCCATAGCCTGATCGCGGGCCTTACCGGGGCCGCAATCGCTGCCGGAGAGGGGCTGGGATCGATAAACGGGCATGAGTGGATCAAGGTCATATACGGTCTTGTGCTATCGCTCGCGCTTGGCTTTGTGATGGGCTTCCTGGTCTGCAGGCTCGTAGTAGCGATCTGCCGCCGTATGGACAGGAGACGCACGAACAGGGTATTCAGGCTCGCCCAGATCGCAGGAGCTGCGGCGATGAGCTTCATGCATGGCGCTCAGGACGGACAGAAATTCATCGGCGTCCTCTTCCTTGGAATCGCATTCGCCAATGGGGAGTCGAGCGTGCATGGCGTTCTGATCCCGGTATGGCTGATGGTGCTCTGCTCCATCGTCATGGGCGTGGGAACAAGTGTCGGAGGGGAGAAGATCATCCGCTCTGTAGGGATGGATATGGTCAAGCTGGAGAAGTACCAGGGATTCAGCGCGGATGCCGCGGCATCGCTTTGCCTCCTCTTCTCCTCCGTATTCGGCATTCCAGTATCGACAACGCATACAAAGACCAGCGCGATCATGGGGGTGGGCGCATCCCGCCGTCTGAGCGCAATCAATTTCGGCGTCGTCAGGGACATGATGCTCACATGGGTATTCACATTCCCTGGCTGCGGAATCATCAGCTTCCTGATGGCCAAGCTCTTCCTGGCCATCTTCTAAGGAGGGAAAAATGGCAAAGAAGCAGGACACATTCTATTTTGACACATTCGCGCTCTGCGCTAAGCACGCAGTCGAGGCCGCCGCGATCCTCAAGCGCTGCATCTCGGAATACGATCCGGATAACCTTTCACCGGTCCTGGATGAGATACACAGGACAGAGCATGATGCAGACATGAAGAAGCATGAGCTGATGAACGTGCTCGCAAAGGCTTTCATCACCCCGATCGAGAGGGATGACATCATCCTTCTCAGCCAGTGCCTCGATGAGGTCGTGGACCAGATCGAGGATGTCGTGCTCCGCCTCTACTGCGATAACGTCCGATCAATCCGTCCGGAGATGCCCGCCGCTGTCGATGTCGTGGAACGCTGCTGCATCGAGATGGAGAAGATGATGGATGACTTCCGCGACTTCAAGCATTCATCGACGCTCAAGGAGAGGATCATCAGCATCAACACGATGGAGGAGGAAGCCGACAGGCTCTTCATAGAGAGCATGAGGAATATCCACACGACGGAAACGGATCCCCTGCAGATCATCATCTGGCGCGATATCTTCCGCTACCTCGAGCAGTGCGCGGATGCCTGTGAGCATGTCGCGGATGCATGCGAGAAAGCATACATGAACAACACGTGAGATATTGGTGTTTCAATATCCTTGTGCAATAATCACAGTATGAAAAGACGCATATCAGTGGCAGTTGCCATCATCATGCTGCTTGCAGCTTCGCTTTCAGCCGCCCCCCTGTTCCAGATAGGAGGGCTTGTCTCCTACAACAAGTCGATCGCAGATATAAAGGAGGATGAAGGCGTTGTCCTCAGCTTCGGCAATTTCTCCCTTGGAGCTGATGCCCGCCTGACGCTCTTCAAGCATCTCAACCTCGACATCCCCGCAACCATCGGCTTCGGCGAAGGGAACTTCACCATCGCAACGATTCCGACGGTGAACTTCAACCTGCCCATCACGCCGTTCTTCGACCTTGCAGTCGGCGCCGGCACACAGCTCGATTTCGTCAGGTCCGATGGCGCTTGGTCTGTCAATGGACGTGAATTCGACAGCTTTGGAGAGGCTATCGCATCATCAAAGCTCGTTTACAGGGCCGCTCTGACAGTCAACGTCACCATGGTCAGCATCGGTCTATCCGCAGTTTTCCCTGGAAGCGAGACTTTCAACGGAGGCGATGTCCTTGGCATCTTCACCCCATCATGGGAAAACTCCAGGATATCAGCCTCAGTGCTCTTCAACTTCCTCTGAGCCACACGGCCTTACACCTTCGTCCCCAGCTCTGACGCGATCCTCCTGAAACGACGCGCACCCTCATCTGCATCCCCGCTTATCCCGGGGATGCATGCTGATACGACCTGCAGCGGGAGGATGAATGCAAATGGATGGAGGTACTCCTTTCCCTGCGTATCGAGAGTGAGATGATGCCCCTCATAGGACGGGATGCCAGAAGAGATCGTGAATACGCTTCCTGAAGATCTGCTGTGCATTGAGGCTATCCTCTCGATCCGACCCCTCTCAGGGCATCCTGCCTCCGGAAGCAGATAGAAGCCTCCGACGCTCTCCGAAACCGAACAGAAGGCTCCATGGAGATACTCCTCCGCCTCAAATGCCGCAGCTGGCATAAGGATTGTCTCCATCATCTTCAGCGCGCCTTCAGCTGCAATAGGATAATCGATGCCCTGACCTACAACATACCTTACCGATGGAGAATCAAGCGCATCGGCGTTCTCTTCCACCCATCGCTCAGAGACAAGGATATTCCTCTCCGTGATGGAAGCCTGTGCTGAGAGCTCGTTGAGGATGTGCCTGCACTCTCCTTCGCTGATCCTCCCCATAGCCCTGGCTGCCGAGAGAGCAAGAAGATAAAGGATAGCCACTGTAGCTGTATAGCCCTTCGTCCTCGCACCAACGCTCTCCTCCCCGGCTGGCATGAGGATATGACCATCTGTATGGCTGCAAAGCGGACTGCTGCTGTCAGCAGTCACGGAGAATGAACGGCAGCTGCAGCGGTCAGCGGCTGCGATTGTGTTCATGGATGCCCCGCTCTGGGAGATGAAGAAAGCCAGTGACGATGGATGCGATGAGACATAGCGTGAAGAAAGGAAAAGATGCACGGGGATGCCGAGCATCCTCTCCATGAATGGAACAGCGGCATAGGAAGCGTTCCAGCTCGTTCCGCTCCCGATGAGATCAACAGATGAAATACCTTCACCGAATGCCTCTGAAAAAGGCGCGCAGAGATCCTTCCATCCTTCGACGGCGCCTGCGAGCACCATCCCCTGCTCCCGGATGCAGTCAATCATCCTGACCATGCTTGCCTCCTCAGGATACGGGCTCCTTGAGCCACATGTACTTCTCGGTGAAATGGAATTCAAGCGCCTTGATGTACGCCTCGAAATCCTTTCTCTCCAGCGCCTCGACTATGCGCGCGTGCTTGAGATACCTCACGTCAAGATCCTCATCGATGAACTTGTCCTTGATGAATTTATTGCACGCCCATGTGGAATCAACGAAGGCGGAAAGGACGCTGTTGCCTATTCCGGAAAGAAGGACGTGATGGAATTCCTCATCCAGGCTGTAGAAATCCTTGAATGGTTCTGCGGTCCTCATGCGCTCAGTAAGGTCCTTCAGCTTCTCAAGCCCCTCCGGCGACAGGGAATCAAAGCTCGCCCGAGCGAACCCGATCTCCAGCACCTGCCTCACCTGCATCGACTGCACGACAATGGCAGTCTCGCTTCCGAGGAGATTGAGGAACATGCAGCTTGAGATGAATCCGGAATCGAACTGGTTGATGATCTTGCCTACCCCGTTACGGGAGGAGACAACACCCATGATCTCCAAAGCCTTCGTAGCCTCTCTCAGCACGTTGCGGGAAACACCGAACATCCTCATCATCTCCATCTCTGATGGAAGCACATCCCCTGGCTGCAGGTTATTCTTTATGATGTAGTCCTTGATCTCATTGTAGACGTACTGATACAGCTTCTGTCCCTTCTCCATCGAAGTCTCCCCCTGTTATGGCGCCTCCGAGAAGAATGGGGCTGTCTGTTCCAGCTTCATCCTGAAATACGGAGCACGATCCGGATCAATAGAATCATAAGGGAAACGGACCTTGTTCGCAAATCCAGGAAGATAGCTGCCTACAACAGCCAGAAACTTATCAATCACGAAATTCGCATACCCCTCTCCGGCTATGAGAGGATCGATATACGTCTCGAAGAAACACCTCAGATCCTTCTCCAATGCAAGAGCCGACACGATATCCTCCCTCATCATCCGGTACCATGCCTGAGAGGCCTTCGGCGCAAGGCATGCAACGTTGGAATATGATCCCGCGGCACCGTGCATGATACCAGTTGCAAGATGGTGGCCCGGAACGAATACAGGAACCCTCTCCATCACACCCTGCATCCCCCTATACCATGCCTCATCCCCATCGGCGACCTTGATGCTGCCAAGAGGTACCCGTTCTGAGATCATCAGCAAGGTCTCAGGAGAGAGCCGCCTCTTCGCATGAGGAGGATTGTAAAGGGTGATGGGGATACCTCCTGATACCGCACAGCACGCATCAAGGAAGGCAAGCGCTTCCCTATCCGTCACTGGAAACCAGTCAGGGAGTATCACCTGGATGGCTGACGGGGACAGGGAAGAGGCGAACCTGATCCGGGAAAGGCTTGTCTGGGCCGACGGATGGCTGCACCCGATCTGGAACGGCATCCCCGCACTGGCACATTCAGATGCAAGGAGGACTGAGGTCACCCTGAATTCCTCCTCGCTGAGGGAGATGAACTCCCCTGCCGTCCCATTGGAATAGATACCGCTCACTCCAGCCGAGACGAGATACCGGATCTCCCTCACAAGCAGGGGATAATCAATGCTCTCATCGGCATTGAGGGGCAGCAGCAGAGTTGCCCAGTTCCCTTCTATCCTGCCCATTATCTGCCAAGATACTTCATAGGCACTTCAGGATGCTCCGCCTTCATCTTCCGGCAGAATGCCCTGATTTCATCCATCGTCGATGGATCCGGCATATGGAATGGACGCCTTGAATATCCTGCATCGAGGCCAGCTTCCGTCATAAGCGTCTTCATGATGGGGAAGAAATCCCACTGGACAAGATACTTTATGACTGTCGTGGCAGTCTTCTGGATCTCGAACGCGGCCTTGAAATCACCCTTGGAGGCAAGGCTGTAGATTGCCTTGAAGGTATCAGGCATCATGTTGTAGAACGATCCTATGATGCCATCAGCACCGGCAAGCAGCCCCTGTGTCGCCATCTCATCGCATCCGGAATAGATCATGAAATCCGGGCCAAGCTCCATCTTGAGCGCACACATGTCATCGTGATCACGGGCAGTGAACTTCAGTCCCTTCACACCATCGATAGTCGCAAGACGGCGCACAAGGCCACTGTCCATCAATCCGGCAAGCGAGATATTGTAGACGATCATCGGTATACCCACCGATGATGAGATGTCCCTGTAATATGAGTAGATATCATCGGAGGAGAAATGATAGTAGAACGGCGGCACGGATGAGATCGCATCAGCCCCGATTCTCTCCGCATGCTCCGCAAGCTCAATCGATTTCCTCGTTCCTATATCCCCGACATGGACGATGACCGGCACACGCCCCGCAGCAGTCCTTATGACCGCTTCGGCAAAGGCCTTGCGCTCCTCACCCGTCATCAGGAAGCCCTCTCCCGTGCTGCCTGTGATGTAAAGGCCGTCGACACCCTCCTTTATAAGGGCTTCAGTCAGCGCCTCCGCCCGCTTCAGGTCAACATCCTCATTCTCGTCGAATGTCGTGATCATTGCAGGAATGACGCCTTTCACCTTTCTGATTTCGATGCTCATGCATTGCCTCCTTTTCCCTCTATTTCCGCAAGGAATTCCTCTGCCCTATGGCAGCAGACATAATGCTCCTTTCCAGTCCCCTCCAGACGGCGGAGAACCGGGATTTCCGTCCTGCACCTGTCCTGGCAGAAGCTGCAGCGCGGATGGAACGGACATCCCGATGGAGGATTCACCGGACTCGGCACATCCCCCTGAAGCGGTATCCTCTTCCTCTTCTTCGTGATATCCGCGATCGGAATCGCTGAAAGAAGAGCCTTTGTATATGGATGTATCGTATCACGGAACAGCTCATCAGTCTCAGCGAGCTCAACGACCTTTCCCAGATACATGACGGCGATGCGGTCAGAGACATACTCGACAACGGAAAGATCATGCGTGATGAAGATATATGTCAGCGATCGCTCCTCCTGCAGCTCCTTCAGCAGCTTCAGCACCTGCGCCTGTATCGACACATCCAGCGCGGAGACTGCCTCATCGCAGATGATCAGCTCAGGGGAAACGGAAAGCGCCCTTGCAATCCCTATCCTCTGCCGCTGGCCACCTGAGAACTCGTTCGGATAGCGTGTCATATAGGATCGCGGAAGGTTCACTGCCTCAAGCAGATCCCCGACCAGCTTCTCCCTGTCCTTCCGGGATCTCACTCCGAACTTCCTCAGCGGATCGGAGAAGGAGCCGAAGATTGTGAATGCCGGATTAAGCGATGAATATGGATCCTGGAACACGATCTGAAGCCGCTTGCGGACATCATCCAGTTCCTTGCCTTTCATCGTCATGAGATCGTGGACACCATCGGGGAATGAATACTCGACCTTGCCGGCTGTCGGATGGCAGAGCTGCAGGATCGACTTGCCTAGCGTCGTCTTGCCGCAGCCTGACTCCCCTACGATCCCGAGCGTCTCGCCGCGATACACATCGAGGCTTACATCATCCACAGCCTTCACATAGCCGACCGTGCGCTTGAATACCCCCTTCTTCACAGGGAAGTACGTCTTAAGACCCTTTACGCTGAGAAGAACCTCGCTCATCAGACCACCTCCTTGCAACGGCAGCACCGGACCATATGCGTTCCAGATACGATGACCTCCTCAGGCATAGCCAGCGAACACTCAGGACACGAGAAGCCGCATCTCGGCTCGAACTGACAGCCATGGGGCCTGTCGAAGGGATCGGGAGTGGAACCCTTTATCGGCTGGAGATCCTGGTTGTGCCCCCGGCCAAGCACCGGTATCGAGGCAAGAAGCGCCTTTGTGTATGGATGCCGCGGGGAGCCAAGAACCTCTTCCGCCGTCCCGCTCTCAACGATGTTCCCCATATACATGACAGCCACATCATCAGCCATCTCAGCCACAACTCCCATATCATGGGTTATGAGCAGGATCGCCATGTCATTCTTCTCCTTCAGCTCAAGCATCAGGTCGAAGATCTGCGCCTGGATGGTGACATCAAGCGCTGTTGTAGGCTCATCTGCGATGAGTATCTTCGGCTTGCAGGCCATCGCCATCGCGATCATCGCCCTCTGCCTCATTCCGCCTGAGAACTGATGCGGATACTCATGCACACGCTGCTCAGGAAGAGGAACTCCCATATCCTTCAGAAGCTCGACAGAGCGTGCCATCGCCTCCTTTTCGGAAATCCTCATATGGGCTCGCAGCATCTCAGAGATCTGGTATCCCACGGTGAATACAGGATTGAGTGCCGTCATCGGATCCTGGAAGATCATAGCGATCTCCTCGCCACGGAGAGCCCTCATCTGGGAGGAGTTCTTCCCGAGCTTGTCAATCCGCACTTCCTCATCCCTGTACCTGTATGTGATCGAACCGCCTTCTATCCTGGAAAGCTCAGGAAGGAGCTGCATCACCGAAGATGCCGTGACGCTCTTTCCACAGCCGGACTCTCCGACAACGCAAAGCGTCTTTCCTTTCCTCAGGCTGAACGAGATGCCGCGCAGGACATTGTTGCAGCGCTGGTTCGTGTAGAAGCTGACATTGAGATCCTTTACTTCAAGAACTGTATCTTTTTCCATATCAGCCTACCTGTGTCGGATCCGCCGCATCCCGGAGTCCATCGCCCATGAAATTTATAGCGAGAACGAATACCGTTATCACTATACCGACCGGAAGCCAGGTCCACCATGCGCTTCTGAGTATGGTGAGATCCTGCGCGATATTCAGGATATTCCCCCATGTCGCCTGCTCCAGCGGAACACCAAGGCCAAGGAACGACAGGGATGCTTCCTGAAGGATGAACATCGCTGTAGACAGCGTGATATTCACAAACGTCGGGCCGATGGCATTGGGAAGCATGTGCTTGAATGCGATCACATACCTCGGGATGCCGAACGCCTTCAGCGCCTGGATGTACTCCTCTTCCCTGATCGAAAGCATCTGGGAGCGCGCCATGCGGTACATGCTCGGCCAGCCTGTCAGTATGAATATGAAGAAGAGGTTCCACAGGCTCTGACCAACAATCGTCACGAGAAGGGACACGAGGATGATCTGCGGAAAGCTGATCATGACCTCGCTTATCTTCATGATGACGGAATCAAGCCATCCTCCACGATAACCTGCATATGTTCCCAGCGAAACACCGATGAGCGCCGATCCAAGGGCGGATCCTACGCCGATGAATATCGAGATGCGCCCGCCATACAGGATGCGCGCCCACACATCCCGCCCGATCTGATCGGTTCCAAGGATATGCTCCCGGCTCGGCGGAGAGAGCCTGTTGCGAAGATCGATCGCATTCGGATCATACTGCGTGAAAAGGAATGCGAATACGGAGAGGAAAACCATGACGATGAAGAGGAATGCACCGATCAGCGCCAGTTTGTTGGAAGTGAGCTTGCGCAGCGTGCGGCTCCTGTTGCTTGTCTCAAGCAGCCCGGCCTTCTCCTTCCTCTGCAGCTCATCCATCTTCCTGTTGAGTGACTTACTATTCATTGCACACCCCTCATGAGAGCTTGACACGCGGATCAAGGAGCGCGGTGACTATATCGATGAGAATACTCGCGATAAGGACAATCAACACACTGAAGAACGCGACCATCATGATGACTGGCGTGTTCTGCGTACGCACCGCAGCCACGAACATCTGCCCCACACCAGGCCACTGGAACACCTGCTCGATGACAACAGCGCCACCGATAAGCATCGGGAGGCGGAAGCCTATGAGAACGACAACCGGAGAAAGCGCTACGCGGAGACCATGCAGGAGATTGACCCTCCACTCCGGAAGTCCCTTGCTCCTTGCTGTCTTTATGAAGTCCTTGCCAAGCGAATCAAGCATGCTGGCCCTGGAATAGCGCATGACACCTGCTGTCATCGATAGCCCAAGCACGACTGCCGGGAGTATCAGGTGATCAAGACGCTGGAAGAAAGCCTCATGGCCAGGCGTCATGCGTCCTCCCACCGGAAGCCATCCGAGGTTGAAAACGAATACTATTATCATGATCAGTCCGAAGAGGAACTGGGGAATTGCGACACCAATCATGCCTGCCACTGTCAGAATGTTATCGCCGATACTGCCCTTCTTCAGCGCTGAGACAACGCCGAGGAGCGTACCGAATAGTGTTGAGATGAAAAGAGCGGCAACAGAAAGCTCCAGTGTTGCCGGAAGCGTATTGGCAAGAAGCGTGGAGACGGGGACACCGCTCTGGATGCTGTAACCGAAATCCCCATGGAGGATCCCGACAAGCCAGTTGAAGAACCTTATGAGAAATGGATCATTCAGTCCAAGCTCCTCACGGAGTATCTCAAGCTCCTGAGGATTCATCGTAGCCAAGGCGTCCGGCGGGAGAAGGAAATCCACCGCATCACCTGGCATAAGCTCGATTCCCGCATAGATGAGAAAGCTGATGACAAGCATCATGGGAATCAGCAGAAGAACCTTCCTGATGATGAAATTAACCATCTGACCTCCTTTTGCGTGTAAAGGAAAAGGAGCCAGCCGGGTGGCCGGCTCCTAGGGGATGCATCGTTACTTGATGTTAGCCGGGTGCGGAAACTCGTTGACGAAGAACAGCCTTGTGTAACGGATGTTGACCGGATGGACTGTCATATTGTCAAGAAGCTCGATGCCCTGCGTATCGGTAACGTTCTTGCTGAATGCATAGTCGATCTGCCCGCTCTCAGCATTCTTGATGAGATTCGCATCATTCTCGTTGCTGGCGAACATGAAGATCCTCTGGATGTTTCCGGTACCGGTTCTGTAGTAGCCCTCATACCTGTCGAGGATCGCGTAGTTTCCAAGCACCGTCTCAGAGACCTTGAACGGACCTGTTCCGATTGGATGCTGCCAGAACTCATTCTGCTGGGCCGTGACAGGATTGACGCTGCCAAGGAGATGCTCAGGAAGGATCGGCCACTGGCTGAATGTCAGGAGCGCGTTCGGATCGATGCGCTCGAATGTCACCGTCACGGTATTGCCATCGACTGTGACACCCTCAACGCTCTCCGCCGTTCCATCAGCATAGGCTGCTGCGCCCTTGATTGCCCTGAACGTGTTGAGTGCGACTGCATTGAGACCTGGGGACTTGAGGTAGAACTCAATCGTGAAGGTCACATCATCCGCTGTGAACGGCTCTCCATCATGCCATGTCACATCATCGCGGAGGTTGAATACGATCTGCATTCCATCGGGAGAGACCTCATAGCTCTCTGCGAGCATTCCACCAGTCGGATTGAGGGATGCATCCGCATTCACGAGCTTGTCGAAGAGGAATTCCTGATACGGGAACTGTCCCGGGTTGACGTTAGGAGCCTGATAGAACTCCATCGGTCCACAGTTCGTGTACATCATTCCATCGGGGGAATCAATCGTCCAGTCGAGGATGTTCTTCTCATAGGAATACTGATCGTTGCCGACTGCATTGCCTTTCATATCAAGGCGATCACTGGTGTAGACGAATGCGATCTGATGGTAGAGAGGTATGACAAGCATGTTATCGCTGATGTACTTCTGGAGCTCCTTGAATGCCGCCTTCTGCACCTCTGTGTCCGCACTTGCCCTTGTTGCCTGTACAAGCTCGTCGAGCTTGGCGTCGTATGGTATCGAGGAGTTGTTTGTCGCTGTGCTCTCGAAGCGGTCATAGAACTCGCTCTCGGAAAGTGCCGCGATAGCCGCATATGCGATATCCCACTTCACCTCGGAAGGGCCATTGACCATATCAGCTGGAGGGATCCAGAGCTGGGAGGTTAGATCGCCTTCGAGCTTCCTGAATGATGATTTGACACCGACCGCTGCCCAATACTGCTGGATGATCGCCATCAGATCAACCGTCTGCTGATCAGAGTAGTAGTACACGACATCAAGCGTGTAGTCCTTCGGCCACCCGGCTTCCTCAAGAAGCTGCTTGGCAAGCTCAGGGTTGTACTCATACTCATTCAGCCCATCAGCCAGCCAGTCCCCAGGAGAGGTCAGTGAAACCGCTGTCTGGGCCATTCCCTCGAAGAGGGTATCGACAATGGTGTCCATATCGATGGCATACCTGAGAGCCTGTCTGACGCGCACATCAGCAAGCGGAGTGCCCTTGCTGACCCACTCCGGCTCAGCAGCAGATGAAGCAGATGCCGCTTCCTGGCTTCCGCCTGCAAAGACGGAGACGCTGATCAGAAGAACAAGAAGCAATGATAATAACTTCTTCACTCTTTCCTCCTTTTTTGCGTGTTTAGTTTGTACTACAATCTCGCTATATTCAGGCTCTCACGGCTTTTGCGGGCTGTCAACCAAATTCTGATGGCGCGAAAATAAAAAATAGCATCAGCATAATTACCTATATATAAATAACTTATTCGTAATAACCGACACAGGGCAATGTTTGTGTAAAAGAAAAATGATCAAAAGCGATTGCGGCAGGAAAGAGGGAACATCCAGCCATTCGTGTAACAATGATGTCTCATTTTGTTTAATTTATACTACAAAGTTTCAGCCGCATATGACGAAAAAAAGATCGCTGCCAGTAAGACAGCGATCCCATTGCAGCAATCAGATCTCAGAGGACCTTGAATGCATCGCGGCCAGCATACTTTGCTGTATCGCCGAGGTAATCCTCGATCCTGAGCAGCTGGTTGTACTTTGCAAGCCTGTCGGAGCGGCTCATCGAACCTGTCTTGATCTCACCTGTCTGGAGAGCGACAACAAGGTCTGCGATGAAGCTGTCCTCAGTCTCACCGGAGCGGTGGGAGACAATCGCTGTGTATCCGTGGCGCTGTGCCATGTCGATAGCCTCGAAAGTCTCAGTAAGCGTACCGATCTGGTTGACCTTGATGAGGATTGAGTTGGCAACACCCCTCTCAAGACCCATCTTGAGGCGCTCTGTGTTGGTTACGAAAAGATCATCACCAACGAGCTGGACCCTGTCTCCGATCCTGTCTGTCAGCATCTTCCAGCCTTCCCAGTCATCCTCTGCCATGCCATCCTCGATCGAGATGATAGGATACTTGTTGACCCAGCTCTCCCAGAGGTCAACCATCTGAGCAGAAGTAAGCTGCTCGCCAGTTGTCCACTTGAGCGTGTACTTGCCCGTCTTCTCGTCATAGAGCTCGGAGGAAGCGGGATCAAGCGCAATCATGAAATCACCATCGCGTCCAGCTGTATAGCCAGCCTTCTCGATTGCCTCCATGATGACATCGAGAGCCTCCTCGTTGGACTGGAGGTCAGGAGCGAAGCCGCCCTCATCACCTACGCCAGTGTTGTATCCCTTTGCCTTGAGAACGCTCTTGAGAGCATGGAATACCTCTGCGATCCACCTGACAGCCTCACGCTCGGAAGGAGCGCCGATCGGCATTACCATGAACTCCTGGAAATCGACCTTGTTATCGGAATGAGCGCCGCCGTTGAGGATGTTTGCCATCGGAACGGGAAGGACGCATGCATGGTATGCACCAAGGTACTTGAAGAGCGGCAGGCCGAGGAAATCAGCAGCTGCGCGGGCAACAGCCATTGAAACACCAAGGATGGCGTTCGCGCCAAGGCGTGCCTTGTTCGGTGTTCCATCAAGCTCGATCATCGCGCGGTCGATAGCGACCTGATCAAGCGCATCCATACCCTCGATAGCAGGTGCGATGATGTTGTTGACATTGTCGACAGCCTTGAGGACACCCTTTCCGCCATAGCGCTTCTTGTCGCCATCGCGAAGCTCCACTGCCTCATGGACACCTGTTGATGCTCCGGAAGGAACAGCAGCGCGGCCCATTGATCCGTCTTCAAGGATGACATCGACTTCCACAGTCGGATTGCCGCGGGAATCAAGAATCTCTCTAGCTTCGATAAATTCGATAATGCTCATCAGAATCTCCTGTTTGAAATGTTGTTACTGATAATATCTTCCGAAACATGCTAAAAGTCAAGGAAAGCAGCAGAGGACAGGAAAGAGCGGCACCTATGTCATGAAGCCGCGTTAATCCTTCTGATGGATGGATTTGCCACCCCTAATATGAAGGGCAGCGCCAAGGCTGGGCCAAGGCGCTGTCACTGCTTCCGGGATCAGAGTGCGGTAACATGGACCGTATTGCCGGTCCTTGCGACCTCATAATCCCCATAACTGCCTTCGGGCGTCTCTTCCGTCACCGGCTCCGGCGGCACATACAGCGTTATGTGCAGCGTTGCCTGAGCAATGACATTCCCGCTCCAGAGCGGAAACAACCGAAGGGCTCCGATAAAGATGAGAAGCAGTATCACCCCTGACCACTTCCTTCCCACGATATCGAATCAATTCCTGCGCTCCCACCTCAGTCGCATGCCTCCTCTTTCAAAGAGACCTCAGGGTATAACAGAGCTGTAGACCACAGAAGCCGTAGCAAAATCAATCACTACTGGATGAAAGTGTAATATCATTGCGGAAAAAGACAAGGGGTGCACACCCTTGCCCAAGCGATGTTTTCCAGATTTCCAGGAAACATCAGGATATGATCATCGAAAAAGCGAGAAGGACAGCGAGCATCGCGAAGTTCAGGACAAGGAAAAGCGCCATATACCCTCCCTTCCTGCCTCCTCGGCGCGCGAAATAGAACTTCAGGGATATCAGGGAGGCAAGCGAGGCAACAGGCGTGCCAAGCCCTCCGATGTCGGTGCCGACAAGCACTCCCTCAAACGAGGATGCGAATGGGGAAAGGAGGATTGCCGCGGGAACATTGCTTATCACCTGCGAGACAAGTGCGGAAACCGCGACAGGCGCGCTCTGCATCGGGCCGGAAAGCAGGTTGCGCACACCCTCGATCGTCCCCATGTTCTCGCTGAAGATGAAGAAGCAGACGAATGTCAGAAGAAGGATATAGTCGATCCTGAGCAGTATTCTCCTGTCGAAGAGCAGGAGGAATATGATCTCAATCCCAGCAAGGATCTCCCATGGCAGGACACGGAAAACAGAGAACAGCGCCAGCATGAGGAATACGCAGTACGCCGCAGTCCTTGGCATATCGGTATCATGGCCGCCATCCTCCTCCGGCTTTATCGCCTTCCTTCCTGCAAGCAGAAACCTCCATGAAGCAAGCACGAGAAGAGCGGAAGCCGCAGAATACGGCAGTATAGTCCTGAAGAAAGGCCATGCACCGACATTGAAGAATGAGCAGATATAGAGATTCTGCGGATTGCCCACAGGCGTTGTCATGGAACCGAGGTTGGCTGCGATCGTCTCCAGTACGACAAGCCTTATGATAAGGCCCTCATCCTCACCTTCCCTGTCGAGAAGGGAGATGGTGAACGGCACGAACATGATCAGGGAGACATCATTCGTGAAGAGCATCGAGGAGAGGAATACCGCCGACACGAGAAGCAGGGACAGCCGCCTTGTATCTCCGGAGCGCTTGAGCAGAGCGCTTGACGCGGCATCGAAAAGGCCTGAAGCCTTCAGCCCCTCAGAGACGCCCATCAACGAGAAAAGAAGCCCGATCGTCCTGAAATCCACAGCTTCCACCCATTCCCGGGAAGGAGGATTGAAGAATGCGGTTACAGCAGCGGCTGCAAGCGCTATGACGAACACGATCTCCCTTTTCACGAAACCAACCATAACGCGCCTGATGATATATGCTTAGCGCGGCCATTGGAAGAGGACGCACAATGATTTACCATACAGCTATGATCAATGTTGGCAACGACTGGCAACCGCTCTTCGATATCGAGCAGCACAAGCCCTATTATCTTGCGCTCAGGGCCTTCCTGAAGGATGAATACAGGACAAGGACCATCTATCCCCCGATGGATGAGATCTTCGCCGCTTTCCGCCTCACGCCTTTCAGCATGACCAAGGTGATCATAGTCGGACAGGATCCCTACCATGAGGAAGGACAGGCAATGGGACTCTCCTTCTCAGTGCGTGAGACAACAGCAGAACCGCCATCGCTCAGGAACATACACCAGGAAATCATCAGCGAAGGGGTTGAGCAGGGGCCATGGTCTCCTGATCTGACCAGATGGGCGCGTCAGGGAGTGCTCCTGCTGAACAGCACGCTCACCGTTGAGGCGCATCGGGCGGCTTCGCACGCAGGGAAGGGATGGGAGACATTCACCGACAACGCGATTGCCGCACTCGGCAGCGATCCGCGTCCGAAGGTTTTCATGCTGTGGGGCCGCTACGCAAGAAGCAAGAAGGCCCTGATCACCGATCCATCGCATCTCATACTCGAATCAGCCCACCCGAGCCCGCTCAGTGCCAGCAATGGCTTCTTCGGCAATGGACATTTCAGGAAATGCAATGAATTCCTTGAATCAACAGGGCAGAAGGCTATCGTATGGTAGCCTCCCCCATTTTCCACAGGATGTCCATACAGCTAAGCCCCGTTTTCTGATATACTCCGGAAACAGGAAGGAATAACACTGTGGATATCATCAGGCAGCTGAAGGAAGTCTCATTGTCCGTGCTCCCCATCGGCTTCTTCGCTCTCGTGCTCTCAGCGGCCACGGGGGTGATGAGCGGTGCGGAGGCTATGCGCTTCATCATCTCATGCCTGCTTGTGATCATCGGCCTGACGATCTTCCTCACAGGAGTGGAGACAGGCATCACCCCGCTTGGAAGCAGAATAGGCGCAACCCTTACGAAAAGCCGCTCACTCATCATCATGCTTCTAGCGGCAGTGCTGCTGGGATTCATCATCACGATGCCTGAGCCTGATGTGCAGGTCCTTGCTTCGGAAGTGCATCAGGTCAGTCCCGCCATTCCGGTAAGGACGCTCATCTATTCAATCGCCATCGGTGTCGGGCTCTTCTTCGCAATCTCCCTTGCCCGTACCGTGCTGAAATGGCCAATGAAGCTCGTGTTCCTGATCTGCTATCTCCTCATCTTCGCTGTTGCGTCCTTCACAGACGGATTCTTCGTCTCCATCGCCTTCGATTCAGGAGGTGCAACCACGGGGCCGCTCTCCGTCCCATTTGTGATGGCGCTCGGCATGGGTGTGGCGGCGATGCAGAAGCATGATGCGGAATCCGAGTTCGGTTATGTCGCCCTCTCCTCCATCGGGCCGGTGCTCTTCGTCCTCATCCTGGGAATCATCTTCGGCAGTGCCCCCGAGACAGGCGCGGTGCTTGAGGAGGCAACCTACCCCGCATTCCTCAGCCTGCTGGGGGAGAAATCCAGGGAAGTCGGGATCTCGCTGCTTCCTCTTGCGGCGGTCTGCCTGCTGATGCAGATCCTCTTCATACGGATGCCGCGTACAGAGGCGATCAGGGAATTCTCCGGACTCTTCTATGCTTATATCGGGATCGTCATATTCTTCACCGGTGTGGAATACTCATTCTCGAACGTGGCGAGGGAACTCGGAAGCGCTCTTATCGGGATGAATCCGCTGCTTCTATACGCCGCAGGATTCATATTCGGCTTATGCGTGGTCCTTGCAGAGCCCGCCGTCATCGTCCTTACTGGGCAGGTCGAGGATGCCAGCAGCGGCAGGATACCTCGCTCTGCGATGCTCCTAGCGCTTGCACTTGGCGTAGGGCTTGCCGTTGTCATGGCGCTCATAAGGACGGTTCATTCCCTGTCCATCTGGACATTCCTGCTGCCCGGGTACGCGATCATCATGCTTCTGATGATCAGGACACCGGGGCTGTTCTCAGCTATTGCATTCGATTCAGGAGGAGTGGCCACGGGGCCGATGAGCTCTGCATTCCTGCTGCCGCTTGCAATGGGGGCAGCGTCAGGTTCTGAAGGCGCGACGCTTGCGTCATCATTCGGAATGATCGCGATGATTGCCATGATGCCGATACTCCTGATCGAGGTGCTTGGCATCATCTACCAGGCAAGAATGAGAAAAGCGGAAAGAGGTGGAAAATGAGTGCATCGGCATTGATTGCAATCGTCAGGAAAGGCCAGGTGAAGGATGTCATGGCAGCAGCAAGGGAAGCTGGGGCACCAGGTGGCACTGTCTGCCTTGCAAGGGGAACTGCTTCCAGCACGATCCTCGCCGCTCTGGGCCTTGGGGACACACGGCAGGAAGTCCTTACAAGCCTGATAAAGAAGGACAAGGCGGATGCCGTACTCAACGCGGTGCATCAGGCAAAGGCAAAGGGCATCGCAATCGTCATTGAGTCAGATATGGAGGACAGTATGAACTGCAGGTGGGTGCTTGTGGAAGTGATCTGCGAGGAAGGATACAGCGAGGATATCATGGCGGCGGCAAGGAAGGCGGGAGCCGGCGGCGGCACTGTGATCAACGCGCACGGGACAAGCACAGAGGATGATGTGAAGTTCTTCGGCGCCCCGCTTATCCCCGAGAAGGAGATACTCCTGATCGTACTGCCAAAAGATAAGGCAGACGCTGTCACTGAAGCAATCAGCAGCATGGAAATCATGAAGAAGAGAGGCGGCGGGATAATCTTCACGCTGCCCGTTAGCAGCTTCGTGAATCTGGGGAAGGAGTGAACCCTGTAACAAAGCAGCGCGATAATCGCAAAATCCTTCTATCGGCTGTCATGCACTCAGGATTCTGATTTCCCCAGAACACGCTGGAAATACAGAATCAACACTTCTGATTGTTACATCTGATCTCTGATATGCAACATCATAAATGCTCATCAGAGGTGTATTTCCGCCCTTGAAACCCCTCCTTTACTCATGCAAAGTAGAACAGAAAGGAGGGGATCTGATGAAAAGGAATTCATCATTATTCACACGTGTATCGCTTCTGCATCTGCTGCTCTACTATGCCGCCAATGACACGAAGCCACGGGTGTCGATCGGATATATATCAAGCATGAAGGGGAACTACTGGAACCCGCTTCTCAGCACACTGGAAGCGCTTGCCTATCCTCTGGGAATCAACCTGTGTGATTTCATCAGGAACCTTGAGAGCGATTCCACGCTCTCCACATTGACCCCATCGAAGGATTTCCTGCCGATCATCCATGACAGGAGGAAGCTATTGAGGGTGATCCAGCAGATGATGAAGGAGCGGACAGGATCCAATCAGTGCCGCGCCCTGCTCAAACGGAATCTTGGAACGGATCTGGCATATGTGGGATGTGATTTCCGCAGCAGGAGCAAGACGATCACGATGCTCAAGGTCGAGGAGTATTCATGGGCGGCAGGGCTATGCCTCAGCGATGTATTCCGACGCTATCTGGAGGTCTATGGATGCGATGAGCGTAATCTGGACTACAGCTCCTATCCGACAAGATGACCATTCCATTTCTGCCTCTTAGGATGCAGAATGGAGAGTAGAGGCACTATGGGAAGGAAGCTGTCAGAAGAGGAATTCATGGCATACTCTACATCCGGCAACCTCTTCTGCATCATAGTGCGCATCGGTGCGCCTCTGGCTGTATTCGCGCTATTCTCACAGCTTTTCACGATACTCGACACGATGATGGCAAGCCATCTGGGAACCATAGCGGTATCCACGGTGGCTTATATCAACCAGATCAGGAGAATACTCAACGCCATCGGAACAGGACTCGTCACAGGCTCGATGATCCTGGTCAACAGGGCATATGGCGCCGGGGAGAAGGAGAAAACGAACGAGCTGCTGAACACGCTTATGCGCATCATCGCAGCAGTCTCGGCGCTGTTCCTGCTCATGATACCGCTCTCCCCATGGATACTCGGCGCCATCAACGCGCCCCAGGAATTCATCGATGAAGGAACACAGTACCTGAGGATCATGATCGCGGCAACGATCATCAATTTCATCAACCTCATATGCATCAATGTGGAGAAATCAAGGGGACGCACGGGAATCATCATGGTCGTCAATCTCGCCTCCATGATCCTCAAGCTCCTCCTCACGGCCCTCGCTGTCTATGTCCTTGACCTTGGAATCGAAAGCATCGGCATGGCGACGCTCATCACCTACTCCGCTTTCGCGCTCTATTCGATCACCCATCTGACAAGGAAGGGAAGCATCTTCCGCATCTCCCTTTCCTCGATCATCCGCAGCCGCGGCCACAGCAGGGAACTCATCGCGATATCCTATCCCGTGACTGTGGAGGATGCCGCCTTCTCGCTTGGAAAGACAATCGTAAGCTCGATGGCTGCGGGATACGGAGCCCAGATGGTTGGCGCCCTGGGGATATCAAACAGCATCTCAGGTATGGCAACCACCTTCGAGAATGGCTTCTCCGACGCCTCAAGCGCCGTTGTCAGCCAGAACGCGGGAGCTGGGAGGATGGACAGGGCTGTCGGAGCATACAAGGCGAACGTGCTCATCACATTCCTTGTAAGCCTTATCGCGATCGTCCTCATCATCCTGCTCCGAGATCCCCTTATCACGCTCTTTGCCACAAGCAGGGAAGGCCTGGACGAGGCATTCAGGGAGGACATCAGGAACATTTTCATCTACGATGGACTCAGCTGTCTGGTGCTTTCAATCAATGGTGCTGGTATGGACTTCCTGCTGGGACTTGGAAAGACGAAGATCACACTGTTCCTGAATGCAGCCCGCATCTTCCTCTTCCGGATTCCCGTCCTTCTCCTGCTGCAGCATCTCATCGCCGATGGCGCGACCGCACTGGGGCTCATGATGATGATCTCGAACAGCAGCATCACGATCGTCACGACAGCAATCTGCATCATCATGGCAAAACGGATCATGAAAGGCTCTGGTCACTGATTGCCCCATGGTTGTAGACTCAGGCCATGAACGGAAGAATCGTCACATCAAAGGAGCTCTGCGCTTTCATCAGCAAGAGCCCTACACAGTTCCATGCCGTGAGGAACATGGAGAGTATCCTCAGCTCTGCCGGATTCCAGCGCCTTGACGAGAGGGAGCGCTGGTATCTGGAGAAAGGCAGATCTTACTACGTCACGAGGAACGGCTCGGCATTGGCATCCTTCCGTATCCCCTCCTCTTCTTTCAGAGGCTTCTCAATAGCCGCGGCACATACCGACAGCCCCTCATTCAGGGTCAAGGCTGATCCTGAAGTGACATCATCGGGAATCTGCACAACGCTCAATACAGAGGTGTATGGCGGCCTTCTGATGGCACCTTGGTTCGACAGGCCGCTTTCAATAGCAGGCCGTGTCTATGTCAGGAACGATGGAGGCATAGAGGAGCGCCTCATTGACTTCGGCCGTCCCGTGGCGCTCATTCCGAGCCTTGCCATACATATGGACAGGAAAGCGAACGAAGGCCACAGCTACAGCGCCCAGAAGGAACTACTGCCGATCATTTGCAGCGGTGTGGAGAAAGGGCGGTGGGGGAAATCAATCGCGGCTCTAGCAGGGTGCGGGACAGAGGATCTTCTTGAGTATGATCTCTACCTCTACCCAAGGATGGAAGCCTCATTCTGGGGGCTTGATGGGGAGTTCTTCTCATCTCCAAGGATCGATGACCTGATGTGCGCCTATACAGCGCTTATGGCCATAGCGGAGACGGAAGGAAACAGCAATATGCCTCTAGTGGCCCTCTTTGATAACGAGGAGACAGGGAGCGGGACAAAGCAGGGCGCCCTTTCCGATTTCCTTCCATCAATCATCACCCGTATCGAGGCTTCTCTTGGCATGGATGAGGAGGAAAGGCTGATGAAGCAGGCTTCATCGTTCATGATCAGCGCTGACAACTGCCACGCGATGCATCCGAACTATCCCGAGAAGTGCGATATCACCACAAAGGCAAGGATGAACGGAGGAGTCGCAATCAAGTACAGCGCCGCGCAGAAGTATTCCACAGATGCCGCAAGCGCGAGCTGGATCAGGGTCCTGATGGAGAAGGAAGGCATCCCGTACCAGCGCTTCGTCAACCACACTGACATCCCCGGTGGCTCAACGCTTGGCAACCTCTCTGCCCAGAAGCTGAGCATCCCCACAGTTGACATCGGCGCGGCACAGCTCGCGATGCACTCACCATATGAAAGCGCGGGAACGGAGGATACAGAAGCGCTGTCGAGGCTCTTCACGGCATTCCTCTCACTGTAAAGGAAAGGGAGCGACGATACAGCCGCTCCCCCTCCAGCTACAGGCAATGATCAGATAACGTGATTCACATCCTCTTCAATCGGAATCGGATAGAACGCGATCGTCTCTCCCTCTGCCATGGCAGCAAGGGCATTGATTACGCTGTAGGCGTTGATGCGCCTGTTCTCAGCAGGTGAGAAGTAGTAGGTGCGGCTCTCGGCGCACATTGCCGTCGTGCAGAGCGTCCTCTCATATTCATCGTGGTCAGCGCTCTCCTTGAGCATTCCATCAGGAACGTAGACAACTGAGAACGTGTCGAACATGCGCGTGATTCCATCAAGCTCATTCTTCCCGAGCGGTGCGAAATCCTTTGCGAACGCAAGACGCACGAAACGATCCGGCGATGAGTAGCTGCCAGGAAGGCCGAAGCTGCCGCCAGTACCGTTTCCGAATGTGGAGACAGTCTCGCCAAGAAGCTCACGCGGCGGGGTATGCACGTTGGATACAGCCACATAGTTCTTCAGGTTGGTGTGCTGCCAGTCATAGCCAGGAGCATTCGTCATAACACCGATCGTGTTGCGATGGACTGTGATCCCGCCCTCATCGGGCTCGATGATGATCGCTTCCCCTGTCTCGTCTGAGAAGATGTAATGCACTGACATATTCGCGCCGAAGATCAGCTCATCGGTGAGATTGAGGTGCTTCACAGCTTCGGCAACCTCCTCGACAGAGGTGCAGGTACCAAGCATGTACGGCACGAAGAATGCTGGGTGAAGATCGAGATTGCCTTCCTCCTGCTGGGTGTTGTAATGGCCATAGCCGGGGAAGTTCTGCAGAGTTCCCATCAGCCCCTTCTCGTTGATGCCATCTGTGAAGATCGGAGCAGCCGCCCCCTGGATGGCATTGCCGATGAAACCATACTCCATTTCCACAGTACCGCCATTGCCAGAAGGTGATGTGTTGAGCTCATACCCGGGAGCGATGACAGTGATCTTATTGCCGCTCAGGTCACCGAACATATCGTATGTACGTCCGAGAAGATGGCATCCATCCTCCGTATGCCAGGCAAATCCTGAACAACCGAAAACATATGAGGCAGCGGCCAGAGAGACCGCGGCAACCGCTAATGCTTTTCTCATAAAGTGTTCTCCTTTCCTATAGTGTACACCCGAAAGGAGAAAACACCATCATCTCTTCCAGAAATCCCGGGTGAACAGTGCAAACACCGTAAAGAGCTCAAGACGCCCTACCAGCATCAGGAATGATCCGACAGAGAGGATCGCATCGGAGAAGATGGAGAAATTGCCGGAAGGCCCGACATCCCCAAGCCCTATTCCGATGTTGCCGAGAAGCAGGAATGCTGCGGTGAAACAGGTCTCGAAGTCGCGTCCAGAGAGGGAAAAGAGGATCGTCCCTATGAACCCTGTGGTGATGTAGGCGCCGACGAATCCGGCAATGGAAAGCATGACGCTCTTATCCACAGTGCTGTCGCCGAGCTTGAGGGGAACGACTGCACTCGGATGAAGGCGCGTCTTGATCGCATTGCGCGCAAGGGACATCATCGCCCTGACCCTGATGACCTTGATACCGCCGCCAGCCGAACCAGCACAGCCGCCGATGAAGAACAGCACGACAAGAAGAACCTTCGAGAACGTGGGCCAGAAATTGTAGTCATAGGTGGCGAATCCTGTCGTCGTTATGATCGACGCAACATGGAATGCGGCATAGCGCAGCGCAGTGAGGAAGCTGCCGTATGTATCAGCGACATCAAGGGCTATGAGGACGGAGAAAACAGCGATTACAGCAAGGTAAAGATGGAGCTCCTTATCCTTTCCAGCCTCCCTTATATGCCCTTTGATCGCCTTGAAGTAAAGGGAGAAATTGGAACCTGCGATAACCATGAAGATCGTCACGATGATATCAACATAGGCGGAATTATAGCTGCCGATCGAGGAGTTCCTGGGGGCGAATCCAGCCGCTCCCATCGTTCCGAACATGACTGTCACTGAGTCATAAAGGGGGATCTTTATCCAGAGAAGCAGTACCTGCATAACTGAGAATACGGTGTAGATTGCCCAGAGCGCGAAAGCAGTATGCTGGATCTTCGGCGTCAGCTTGTCCTTTGTAGGGCCGACAGACTCAGCATTGACGAGGCTGGTGCCCCTGATTCTCACGAACGGGATCAAGGCGACGAAGAGAACAACGATTCCCATTCCCCCGAGCCAGTTTGTCATGCCGCGCCAGAAGAGGATCGACTTCAGCTTGTCCTCGATTGAGGAAAGCGCGGTCGCACCAGTTGTAGTGAAGCCCGACATGATCTCGAAATAGCAGCTCAGGTATGTATCTAGGGTGCCTGTCAGATAGAGCGGAAGCGCTCCGAATGCAGTCGCAATGACCCAGACAAGCGTTACAAGCAGATAGCTGTCCCTCGCCTTGATCGTCACTTCCTCATTGCGTGTCGCTATCAATGTGACAGCGGCGAATACGAGTATCGCGGTCTCTGTCACGGCAAAGGCCTCAATCGCGGCAGTTTCATCATAGTAGAAGGCAAGCGCGAGGGGCACGAGCATGCAGAAGCCCACGAGGATCTGGATCAGTGCAAGGAAGCGGAATACGGACTTTATATGCATCAGCGGAAGAGCTCCTTGAGATAACCGCTCTCATCATGGCGGATGGAAAGGATCAGGCTGTCACCTTCGGCGAATACGTACTCACCATCCGGGACGAGCGAAGTACCGTCCGCACGGCGTACGCCAGCGATGACGACACGGCTGCGGAAATGCACCTGCTTCAGGGCCTTACCGATGAATGGGAAGCTATCCTGGACCACATACTCATAGACTTCCAGCTCCCCTTCAAAGAGCGTATGCATCGCAGAGATCCCATCTCCACGGAGATAGCGGATAAGGGAATCGACGGTGACATCCGTGATGGAAAGCGCCACATCCACTCCAAGGGATAGCGCGAACTGGCTGTAGTTCGTATTGGACTTCACCTCGGCAATCGTTTTCTTCGCACCGATCCGCCGGGCATAGCCAGCGGTGACGATGTTGAGCTCATCATTGTCGGTGAGGCTGACGAAGAGATCCGTGCCTCCAAGATCCTCGTCCTCCCAGATGCTCTCATCGGTAATGGAGGCATTGAGCACTGTGATCTCGGGGAAGATCGCGGAGAACTCCTCTGCCGCTGCCGTATCCTTCTCGATAAGGCGCACCCGCTTCCTTTCCTTCGGAGAGAAGGCGTAGAGGAGGAACCGTGTGATCCTCGTCGCCCCGAGTATGACGATATCATCGGGCTCGGAATAGACTTCGCGCTCTGCGGATCCGCTGATCGCGGCATATGCCTTGTCGCTGTCGGTGATGACCACCGCGATATCCCCCTGCCGGATCTCAGTATCTCCAGAGGGGATGATGACTGCACCGCGCCTGTAGAGTGCCGCTATGACGAAGTTCTCAGGTATCTTCTTCCTCAGCCCCGCAATGTTGTCGCCACGCTTCACGAAGCCGCCTTCCTGCACCGTGAAGATCATGAAATCAGTGCCGGGGAAGATCAGAGTATCGCGGTAAAGGCCGTAATGGATCGTATCAAGGAGGCGCTGGGCACCTTCCTGATCCGGATTGATTATATGCGTGATGCCAAGGATCCTGGGAGGAAGCCCTTCCTCGCCTAGATATCCGGCACTCCTGATAGCCGCTATTGTGTTGACCACCGAAGGGAATTCAGTGGCGATGATGCCGCATGAGACGATGTTGACCTCGTCGGAGTCGGTAACGGCAATGACTGTGTCAGCATTCTCCGCACCGGCTTCACGCAGCTTGGAAAGATCTGTTCCGGAACCGCATACGGCAAGGCAGTCAACCTTAGCCTCAGCTGCACGGCATCGTGAGATAGAGCGGTCAAGGAACGTTATTGAGGAGCCTTCAGCTGCCAGATGGCGTCCGATACGGACACCTCTCCTGCCTGCTCCGATGATAAGTACATTCATAAACCAAAAACAAAAGCATGCCCGCCCCGAAACGGAGCGGGCGGAGAATCAAAGTGCGCTTACGTACTCGATAAGGTCGTCAACAAGGCCGTCAAGCTCTGCCGCAACGACATCAGCGGTGTACTCAGCTGGATACGTGAGCGTCAGGGATCCTGCATCTCCGAATGCATAGGAGACACCGAGATCACTGAAGCCATAGACACCATCCTCATAGGCGAAGAATGCATTGACCTCATCCTCAGTGATGAATGACGGGTATGCAAGCACTGTGGAACCATCCTCGATTGTCGCAGTAAGCTCATAGCCAGCATAGGAATATGTCTTCACGACAGCTTCCTCCGCAACCGGCCCGACATAGGCGACGAGATCCTCGAAGAGGTTGTCTACCTCAGCTGCGACCATCTCAGGATCAAGCTCGGCAGGATATGTGAACTGAGCAATGCCCTCGCCCTCAAGCGAATAGACAACTCCCATGTCACCATAACCATACCTTGCGTTCTCCACTGCGATGAATGCCTCAGCCTCAGCATCCGTTATGAATGCAGGATACTCAAGGACAGCCGATCCCTCATCAATCGTCGCAGTAAGCTCATAACCAGCATAGCTGTATGTCCTGACAATCGCGGAATCCTCCTCAACAGGCGCAGGCGCTGGTGCTGGTTCCTCAGCTGGAGCTTCAGCTGCCGTGGCCGCTGCAGGAGCCGTCTGAGGCGCCACTGCTGTGATCTCAACAGGCTTCTCATAGCCGAAGAGAGGGATCTTCGCCATGAACGGCACATAGGTGAATACCAGAAGGAGGATAACCATGACCGTGAAGAGCGGAAGCATCTTCTTTGCCGTGTTCTCGATCGTCGTTTTTCCAACAGCGCATCCAACGAAGAGGGCGGATCCGACAGGAGGAGTGCAGAGACCGATCGCGAGGTTGAAGATGATGATGATACCGAAGTGGACATCAGTCATTCCCAGCTTCTGGACGACAGGCAGCAGAATCGGCGTCATGATCATGATGAGCGGAGCCATATCCATGAAGCAGCCGAGGATCAGAAGCAGGATGTTGATGATGAAGAAGATCACATACGGGTTGGATGAGATGCCGATGAGGGCATTGGTCATCGCCGTTGGGATCTGCAGAAGCGTCATCATGTATGCGAACGCCTTCGCAGTCGCGATGAGCGTGAGGACGATCGCAAGCGTCTTAAGGGAGTTCTTGATGACCTTGAAGAAGTTGCGGATCTTGTCAGCGCGGAAGATGAAATATGTCAGGATGAAGGTATAGAAGCACGCTACAGCGGAGCTTTCCGTTGCAGTGAAGATACCCATACCAGTACCGACAAGGATGATGATGAGCGTGAACATAGGAAGGATCGCGCTGAGCGTGACCTTCATGCATTTGCCAAGCTCAAGGGCACCAGAACCGACAGGAATGCTGAGCCAGCCCTCGCCTTCTGCCATCTTTCCCTTCTTGCCGCCCTTCTTGTTGAAGCCAATCCACCTGACACGGTCATCCTTGAACATCTTCTCTCCCTTGGGGAAGTTGTACTTCTTTCCAAGGAGGAAGCACATCAGTATGAAGCCACAGCCGAGACAGATTCCAGGAGCGAAGCCCGCATAGAAGAGCTGTCCGATGGACACACCGGTACCGGCTGCAAGAGCGTAGATGACCATGTTGTGCGATGGCGGGATGAGAACACCCTGGCATGCAGTGGTGACTGTAAGGCCAACGGTGAACTCCCTGTCATAGCCCTGCTTGACCATCATCGGGATGACGACGGAACCAAGAGAGGAGACATCGGCGACAGCAGAACCGGAGATACCGCCGAAGAACATGGAGTCAAGGCAGTTGACGTATGCAAGACCGCCGCGGAAGCGTCCGACAGCGAGGTTCGCAAGGTCGACTATCTTATCCGATATCTGGCCAGCGGCCATTATCTCGCCCATGACGATGAAGAACGGGATGGCAAGCATCGTGAAGTTGCCGACACCGTCGATCATCATACGGACCATTGTCGTCGGGTTTGCTCCTGGCACGATGATCATCGATGCGATAGCTGAAAGCAGCATCGAGAACGTTACAGGAATCTTGAATGCCATCAGGAGGAAGAAGCCTCCGATGAGGATTATGGTTGCGGGAATATTGATCATTTCTCCGCTCCTTCGGCTTCAGCCGCCTGCTGCTTCACAAGCTCCTGATAATCAATCTCAGGCTCGCTGTAGAGGAGATCCTCAGGCTTGAGGATGCCTGCAAGGAACAGGATCGAATCGAATGTCACAACGATTCCGCCAAGCGGTGCCGGGATATACTGCACCCATGTCGGAAGCCCTGTCATAGGAAGATTGCCGGGGCGCCCGAAAAGACGCACGACATACATTGTTCCATAATAAACGAGGAATATTCCGCAAAGCAGCGTCGCCACATCGGAGAGAACATCCATGAATCTACGCATCTTGCCGCCCTTTGGGAAATGCGAATAGAGCATCGTGACGGAAATATGCATATGATCTCTTACGCCGATAGCGCACGCGAGGAACGTAAAGAGCGTTACAAGGAGCCTTGCAACCTCATCCACCGCTCCGATCCCCGAATTGAAGCAGTAACGGAGAACAACGTTGAAGAATACGATGCAGAGCATGATGATGACAGCAATCTGCGCGATGGTGAGGATCACCTTGTGTGTCCAGTGGTTAACAAGGATTACATACTCCCTCGCCGGCACCTTGCCGCCCTTATAGCGCGATTTATCAATCGCTAGTTTGTTTTCAAGAAGATACTGCCTAGCCTTGGCCTTCAAGGCAGGAAGGAGCTTCCTGTTCTTAGACTTGGACATAGTCCGCCTCCCCTATTGAATATAAACCCGAAAACGGGGAGATTACCCTCCCCGTCTTCTGGATCAGTCAGAAAAAATCAGAGTCCTACGTTGCGGATCTGCTCAATGAGATCCTCGTAGCCTGCACCATACTGCTCATAGATAGGCTGCATCCTCTCCTGGAACTCAGCAAGCTGCTCAGCAGTAAGCTCTGTGACGACAACACCTTCAGATGTGACCTTCTCCTCAGCTGATGCCTCGCGGAGTGCCCACTGCTCGATCTCATAAGCCTGGGTCTCCTTTGCGCACTCCTTGATGATCTCGACATCTGCCGGATCAAGGCTTGCAAGGACTTCCTCGGAAGCGAGGAGGATCTCAGGAACCCTGGTGTGGCCATCGAGGACGAAGTAAGGAGCAACCTGGTAGTCGCCCATGGACTCATAGGTCGGCCAGTTGTTCTCTGCGCCATCGATCGTGCCCTGCTGGATAGCGGAATAGACGTCGTTAGGTCCGATGCCTGTAACGCCATTGCCACCAAGGAGCTGGACCATCTGGACCATCATCTGGTTGTTCTGGAGCCTGATCTTGAGGCCAGCCATGTCATCAACGCATGTGACAGGCTTTGTCGTATAGAAGTTCCTAGCGCCAGCATCATAGTAGCAGAGGCCGACGAGGCCGGATCCGGATGCCTGGATCTCCTCAAGCATGCCCTGTCCGATCTCGCTGTTGAGAACCTGCCACATGTGATCGCCGTCCCTATAGAGATAAGGAAGCTGGATGATGTTCAGAGCAGGAACATAGGAAGCAACAGGGGATGCGGAAACACGAGCGAATGCGAGGTCGCCGATCTGGAGAGCCTCGATGGATCCTGTCTCCTCACCGTAGAGGGTTCCACCAGAGTAGACCTGGATCTTGATCCTTCCCTCAGTCCTCTCCTCAACGAGCTCTGCGAACCTCTGGTCAGCAAGCGTTGTCGGATAGCCTTCAGCGTGAACCTCAGAAAGAGTAAGAACCCTCTGCTCGCCTGCACCACCCGCGAAAACAGGCAGCATCATAGCAACTGCAACAAGAAGCAGCACCGCAAATTTCTTCATGATTTCCTCCTTTGTTGGAAACGAAGCAAAATTAACAAACGGAAAATCCATGCCAGATTTTCCATTGTTAAGATTTTATAGAGTTTTCCCGTTCTTTCAAGGGAATTTGAAAAAATAATCGGAACAGAGGTCCATTTTTCATCACCTTGAGGCAGAAAGTTCCCCATCAGGGCCCGATTTGCTACAATCCGGCTATGGACAGAAGGACAAAAGGCATTCTCTGCATCCTCTCATCAGCATTCTGCTTCGCGCTGATGAACATGCTTGTCAGGCTATCAGGGGACATACCATCGATCGAGAAGAGCTTCTTCCGCAATGCAGTTGCTGCCGCCGCAGCTGCCGTGATCGTCCTGAAGGACAGGAGGGAAACGAAGCTGAGGAAGGAGGGCATCCCCCTTCTCATACTCCGGTCAATTCTCGGCACCATCGGCATACTGGGGAATTTCTACGCAGTCGATCACCTGATACTCCCCGATGCCACGATGCTCAACAAGATGGCCCCATTCTTCACCCTGATCTTCTCAGCCGTGTTCCTCAAGGAGAGGATATCGCTGAAGACCGCGGTGATCATCACAGGAGCATTCATCGGCGCTCTCTTCGTCATAAAGCCATCATTCAGCAATGCTGATCTCTCCGCTTCGATCATCGGCCTCATCGGAGGGCTTGGCGCAGGATCTGCATATACCTGTGTCCGGGCTTTGGGAAAGAGGGGCACGAGCGGCCCCCTTGTCGTCCTCTTCTTCTCCCTCTTCTCATGCCTTGTCACCCTGCCCTACCTCATATTCAGCTTCCACCCTCTGACGATGAAACAGTTCCTTATACTCATATTGGCAGGAACAGCTGCGGCAGGAGGGCAGTTCTCGATAACAGCGGCATACCGTTTCGCTCCTGCGCGCGAAATATCCGTATATGATTATTCACAGGTCATCTTCACTGCTCTTCTGGGATTCTTCGTGTTCTCCCAGATCCCGGACGGATACAGCTTCCTCGGTTATGCGATAATCATATTAATGGCAGTGATCATGTACATTTCAGACAGGAGGACAGCCCATGCAGCTTGATATAATGCTCTTTTTCCAGAGCCTTAGGACACCGATGATGGAAGCGGTGGCGGAGATAGCCTCCATGTTCGGGGAGATCGCGATCCCTCTCGTCACCATCATGATCCTCATCTGGTGCGTCAGCCGCAAGAAAGCCTTCGCCCTATCCTCAGCGCTGCTCTCTGGGCTGCTTGTAACGCAGACTGTCAAGTCGATCTGCCGTTTCCCCCGCCCATTCCAGGTTCACCCGGATCTCATCACAGGAGGAAGGCTCGAGACAGCGACGGGGTACTCATTCCCATCTGGACACAGCACCACATCCGGCGCGTTCTACTCCTCCCTTATCTTCCTGATCTGGAAACGCTGGGCGACGCTGCTGCTCACCATCCCCATCATCCTGGTGCCGCTTTCACGCATGGTCCTCGGAGTTCATTGGCCGCTGGATGTAACAGTCGGAACCATCATCGGCCTCGTTGCCGGGCTTCTCATGACACCTTTGATGCTGCGCCTCTATGATGCCAGACGCCCCTTCCTGATCTTCACTTTCATCTATGGCCTTCTGGCAGCTGCGCTTGCCACAGTGCTCGCAGTCATGCTCCAGAACGGAAGCATCGACAGCATCGCCTTCGATGATCTGATGTCGAATGCCGCGATCACAGGAGGTGTCATGCTCGGCTTCTATGGGGAGAGGAAGGCTGTCGCTTCCGCTCCAGAGAAAGGCAGCCTGCCGAGAAAGGCCGCCAGATTCATCGTCGGGCTTCTTTCCACCGCTGCAGTCGCGGCAATCATCGCCATCGTCCCCGCACCGGAATACTTCACATCATTCATGCTCTATTTCATGCTTGGACTATGGTGCACCCTGATCTATCCCGCAATCGCGGTGAAGATGCATCTGATGGAGGCGGAAGGGAAAGCTGCACGCTGATCACCCGGGGATCTTCATCTCAAGGTAGACCTTATCCACAAGCTGCACCCCACCTTCGATTATGGGATGGTCATAATGTTCGATGAAGAACCGCGGGATCACAAAGGAACGCACAAACCCGCATTCTTCATAGAACGGAACCGTCAAGGGACTGTCCCCTGTTCCTACACGCAGAACGGAGGCCCTTCCCTGAAGATATGAAGAGGCTCCTCTGATCAGCGCTCTGCCATACCCTCTTCTTTGATACCCCGGAAGCACGGCAAGGCTCAGTATCTCCACGATCCCGTCAGATGGGTCGCTGAGGATGCACTCACCTTTGATGCCGTCATCATCGACAACGAGCATCGTTCCTGAGTCAATGTACTCCCCTGAATTCTGCTTTAATAACTATGGCATCTGAATAGAGAACAGCTTGTCAGCAGCCTCAGAGGGCAGGCATTCAA
>CALXYL010000010.1 GCA_944392985.1 uncultured Spirochaetaceae bacterium
GTTGTGTAAAAGGTAACTGATGATGGATGCTGGCTTGCTTTAAAATCTTCTAGTGTTCAACTTTGAAATACGGGATTCCAATCACCTTAGTGGCAAGAATTCAAAGATAACCATTAATGGACATACTGTAGAATATATTGATTCAACTCACACTTACATTGTTGATGGACACAAAATTCCTTGTGTTTCTGATATTCTTTCGTATTATTCAAGAATTCATTATCTTGATGATTATTCCCAAGTTTCTCAATATACACTCCAAAGAGCAGCTCAAAAGGGCACAAATTTGCATAATGCAATAGAAGCATATGAAAGAGGTGAATCGTATATAAATTGCCCTGAAATTGACAACTATAAGATAATGAAGTCAAAGGCTGGATTTGAAGTCATAAAAATGGAACAGATCGTATTGTATTGTGATCAAAGGAATGAACCGCTTTATGCAGGTAGACTAGATATGGTTATTTCTCAACAAGGCCAGCTTGGAATACTTGATTTGAAGAGAACATACAAAGTCTATCATGAAAAATTCCAACTTCAATTAAATCTTTACAGACTTGCCTATGAACAGTCTTATCCCCAGAAAATATCTAAACTTTTCTGTATGAGATTAAGAGAAAACAAAGCGAATTTTTACGAGTTCATGATAGACGAAGGAACAGCAAAGGATAGCATCTATTCATATTTGGGCCTAATATAAATGTCTCGCAAACCAAATAAGACAGCTTCCCGCATTTTTATTTCTTGTCAAAAGGTATCCTGAGAAGCCTCATGAAATCCTTCTGAGTCTGCAGTTCTGTCTTTGCAATGAAATCAATGAAGCTATCCAGCTTCCCTTCTCCAAGATGGTAGCTCTGCAAGGCAGAAATATAGTCATGCCTGAAAATCGGTGGAATCGAGACTGGCAGATATCCATGCTGAAGAAGGATTGTGTTCATCACAAGCCTGGATACCCTTCCATTCCCATCCCTGAATGGATGTATCGATACCAGCCTTGTATGTGCTTCACTGGCAAAGACAACAGGGTCGTATTTGCTTTCATTTTCAGAGAGCCATTCTGCAAATCCATCAAACAATGCAGGAACTTCCTGATATGATGGCAGGATTTCATCAAGACCTGAAATAATCACATCAACATCTCTGAGCTTGCCTGGCTGCAACTCTGGCTGCCCGAATGTCACAAGCTCATGGAAATGAAGGATATCATCTTCTGTAATTGCTTTTGATTCGAGGAGGGTGAACATGAAATCATAAGCCTTTCCACCGCCGATGGCTTCAAACATCTCTCCAAGGGTATGCTTCCCTACGGTTACACCATCACGGAGAATGATTGCGGTCTCATCTTCTGTAAGAGTATTGCCTTCAATCGCATTAGAACTCCAGACATTGGGAACTCTATAGAAATCCTTGATCTGACTGAGAGTGAAAGGATCGGAGAATGGTCTTTTTCCAGAGATGGCTTCCCTTCTTGCCTTACATTCATTGATTATCTCTTTTGAATACATTTTCCTCACTCCACTCTTTCATATTCATCCCGAAAGGCTTTTGTAACATTATAATGCAATGCGGGGTATTCTCCCATACCTCAAGACTAACAGCTTTTCGGAATCACTCCATGTTCTGTGAGAAAACATGGCTGCTTCGACAATGCATCATCGCGGGCACTTCTGATGCCCAGAGATAACATTCCTTGCATAGTCTGTAGACTGCTGCGTAAAATTATAATCAGGAGATTGACATCAAACCTGGGATGGAAGAATCTCGGAATTGTCTATGTAGGTGGAAACATGGATGCTGGTGCAATCCTTGAAAAGCCCGAGCAGATAAAAGAAGCGGAAAATCTGGGTTTGAGATGCTAAAGAGCCGACTATATTCATGATGAACATAGTTCCTTGACTGTATTTCGGATTGGGCTGTATTATGATTATAGAAAGAGTCGCCAGCAAGACGGCGGCCTCAAGAAATTTGGATTATCTCCGCTTTACCTTTTGGCTTTTGGACGGCGGAGATCTTTTATATCCTTAAACAGGCCGAGAACCTCTTTCAAGATCCGCAGGAGCACCAGAGCAAGCTCTAATACTACTTTCATTCTGGTCTTTCACCTCCTTTCCCATGGTGGATTAGGAAGATTGCTCTCCCTCCACAGGATCAGAGGCCACCGTCTGTCATCTGCTGACGACTCTGAAATCTTATCAAACCAATCAGACCGGCTTCAAGATGATTTCGGGAAGACAAGGATATTGCTCGAAACCTTACCTATCTGCAGAAGCCTTTCCCTTATCTCATGAGTATAGTTGTCACTCATCCTCTCGCTCTGATGCCCTACAATGAAGAAGAGATTGCTGTCATCAATCTGGACACAGAGCATCAAGTTGAAGAAGTGTCTCAGAGAATGGAAGTCAATGTTCCTTTCCTTACGTTTCCCTTCTGTAATGCCTATGGGCACTAATGCCGCATAATAGTACTTGTTTGTTTGTAATAGCCTGAGAACACCAAGAAAGATCGTCAGGATTTCCAGAGAAAGATAATGAATGGAAAAGCAGATGGTTGAGCTTGGCACACTTGATAGGAGGTGCGTATCCATCTTGGCTTAAAGTGCCTTGTTCAGAAGCCTTGATGTGAGCATCTTCGCTAGCCCGTCTGCTCCGAACAGCTCTTCCTGAGTCATCCCATGCAGATCCAGCTGGTCGAGAATCTGATCGATTACATCCTTTTCCCTTGTGCTTTTCTTGGTCATCTGCTGTCTTTCCTTTTTTACAGTAGCATTTTCCAATTACACAAACTGTTTTTCAGGCCTTCCCAACATGCAAAGATAGCGTATCCTTTCATAGTCTCACAGTCTTCCGGATTCCATGCCTGAATCCGAAAGACTCCTACCTTTTTGATGTAAATACGAACGTACTGCGTTCACATTTGATAATACATCAAAGAACTTTCCAGTATCCGACTCTGGTATTTCCTTCTCGTTTGAGTAATCCAGCTTCCCCCAATTCCTTTACATATTTTCCTGCAGTACTTCTGACAACACCTACTGCATCGCTTATTTCCTGATAAGAAGCTGTATGGTTATTTCGAAGAAAAGAAAGAATGTCAGCTTTTACAGCTTCTTTTGAAACTGATTTACGGATTGTTTTATCAGTCTGCGGACTAATCACAGTCTTTTCATCAGTCCGCGGACTAATCGCGGACTGTTCATGAGTCGCTTCTGAACCATTCGGAATGGCCTCATCCACTGACATTGCAAACCTGAAAACAACCTTGATGGTATCCTCATAGATTTCAAAGATACCTTTGTCATAATACTGAAGGATTCTATTCATCCCCGATCCAAGCTGTTCAACCATATCAACATCATGAAAGATCCTCATTATCTCCCTGTTGCGAGGTCTGCTGACTCCTTTGAAGAGCATATCCTCAGAAAGACCGTCCGGAAGTCCACCATGAGATGTCAGCTCAAGCCTATCTGAAAAGAGCTCAACAACAGGAGTGTAGCCATGAATATACTGATTGTGAACGAGCATATTGATGACCGCTTCCCTTACAGGAACTGGTTCAAACATATGTCTTTCAAGACGATACTTTGAAGTGATCTTCGTCCATGTTCTGTTCTCTACGTGCAGACGGTCAATTATTCTATCAGCAGTCTGCAACAGGCATCCAAATCCATATTCGGAACTTTCGATGAGATCGCATTTATCTGTTCCTGCATATTTGGCAACCTTGAAAGTCAGATGATTGTTATCTGAAAAAAGGTAAGCAACGAAGTTGTACTTTCCATCAGGAGTAAGGAAATCAAGATTCTTCGCAAACTGATCGGTAAGTATCAGTCCATGATTTCTGTAATAGATCTCCAGCACCTGGAATGTAAGATCCTGGTCAGGGGATTCTATTTTCGCTATCGTTCTTGGAACACGCTTCGAATATAGCTCTCTGATCATACCCTCAGTCATTTGCCGGCAAGAAGCACCAACTCGGTAATAGCAGCCTTTCGGTGTCATACCGTACTTTGTGAGATAATATGGCCGCTCAGATCCAGCAGAAACGACAACTTTGACAATATGCTTGTTCTTACGTCTTTCGACATGGATATCAAAGAGCCCGAGGCAAGATGGCTGGATATTTGAATCGAGCCGCTGAGCATTTTTTGTCTGTACAGCATCGACATCTTCAACACCATATACTGTACCATCATTATTCACTCCGAAGAGCAGCGCTCCACCATACGTATTAAGAAAAGAGACAACTTCCCTCTCAAGACCATCTACATCTTTTGTCAGTTCACGCTTGTATTCGATTACTCTATCTTCCATTCATAATCCTCAAATCAGCTTCGTCCTGTTTTCTTCTCATATGTTTTTCGAATCAAAGGGATAAGCATTTCAATTTCTGCCTCTGTTGAAATATCAAACTGATAATCACCATTACCATGGTGTCCTATATTCGAAACATCAATTACAGGCAGCTCCGAAGGAATTTCCCCTAGCTCATTCCATCTAAGGTTGAGCCATATCTTCAGCTTTTTCTTAGTGAATGCACAATCAAAAACATTCGTATGCTTTGCTTTGAATGCGATATAGACTTTCTTATAATCGATAGAAAATGAGGCAATATCTGACACGCTATCAACAAGCTGGGAATACAACTCCAGTACATCATTGCAAGGATTTGTCTTCTTGCAATAATCATCGAAAGTCCAGACTTTAATTTCTTTGTTCACGGACTCAATTACCTTATCTTGTATTGATGGTTCGAACTCAGTTTCCGTTTTATTTTCTATCTCGGTGATTTCTATCAGACCACCGTCATACTGCTGAATTCCAAAAAGCTTGAAAGGCATATTTGCAAAGCCTGTAGCAGCAAGCTGGAACTTGCTGAAATATGGTGATACGAAATAAATCCTTGTCATATCCCAGCTAAAATCCGGGACTTGCTTTTTATCATTCTTTACTTTGTTGTAAAGGAGTACCGATTCCGCTTTACGGTCGAGAACAGTGTGAAGATACGCATATCCCTGATCCACAAGACTTGCATTTCTCACCTTTTTGTATTCGATAATGACAAATGCTGCATTCTCCTCATCATAGGCAACTGTATCAAACCTCATATCCTTCAAAGGGAATTCTGTCTCAAGAAACTGCAATCCAAAGGCTAATTCAAGATTATTCTCTAGCAGTTTCTGGATATCTTTTTCCAGCTTGAAATCGATGTGGTTGATTTCCCTCAATGTATTCTGAACCTTCTGAAACAGCATCTTCTGATGATTCTCCTAATATGATTGATGCTATCCGACGGATCAAAGCATTTGCAAGCATAAACAAAAAAGCACCTCATTGCTTATCCAGCAACAAGATGCCTTAGTGGGCGATGGCAGGATCGAACTGCCGACTTCCACGATGTCAACGTGACACTCTCCCGCTGAGTTAACCGCCCGAACAAAAGCACATTAGCATCGTTGATTGACTGTGTCAACAGCTACGGATCAAATATACCTGCTTTGCCGGAAAAGTGGACAGTCAGCCTAGGAAGGTGGGGTGTACTGCAGATGCAGACCTCCAAAGCCTCCAGCCATTCTCCCTGGCAAGCAAGGTACCTGCAATGAGACTAGCACCTGTATATGGACGAAGGAAGCCGGATGCGGCAAATCCCGCATCCCGTGCGATGAATCAATAATGCCCCCTGTCAGAGCGCTTCCTGCACTTCCCTGTCCGCATTCACCACGTCCCATACCTTGGCAAGGAATGATGCGACATCATCATCGGAGATGCCCTTTGCCTTGAGCATAGGGGGCCTCATGAGGGAAACAAGCCCTCCCATGGAGAACTCCATCATCACGACATTCACCTTGCTGGAAAGATCAAGACCGGCAAATGACGTACAGATATCCTCCAGCTTGGTCTCAAACATACGGAAGAAGCGATCCTCAAGTCCTGCCTTACGCATCTTGCACATAAGACCGGAACAGGACAGATCCGAATAGATACGCTGCCAGAATTCCAGGCTGCTCCTGATACGGCCGATCCTTATATCATCAGAGATGGACGAAAGAACGCGATCCGAATAACTGAGGAGAATATCCTCCTTTGATGTGAAATTCCTGTAGTATGAGATCCTGGACACCCCTGCCCTTTCCGCAATCTCTGAAACCGTGATCCGCTCAAGCGGCTTATCGGAAAGGATGCTCAGCAGTGCCAGGGCAATCCGATCTCCAACGGCCGACCCTTCTGACATGCTACCTCCTCGCAAGCAACATGGTATCACGCCGAATATGGTATTAACAACTCTTCGACCCCCTTCAAAAGCGCATCCAAATCTACATAACATCTTCACAGGCTCTCTTCAAAGGATATCCTGAGGTGAAGTAGAATCAATGGCAAGGAGATCAACATGAGAAAGGCAATACTATCTGCAATGGCAGTCCTTATCCTGGCTATACCGCTATCAGCAGCGGAAGGAGACGGGTATACACCGACGATTTCAGTCTCAGGAAGCGCTGAGGTCTCGATGAAGCCTGATACCGCTTCATTCTCGATCACAGCATCATTCACAAGGGACACCACATCAGAAGCAAGTGCAGAGGCATCTGCGATGATCGGTGACGCCATAGCGGTCCTCACCGGCAGCTTTGGGATCACCGAGGAAGATCTTGAGACATCATTCATATCCGCTTCGCCTGAATACCGATGGGTTGATGACGAGAGGGTCCTGGTCGGGCAGAAGGCGACACAGACGCTTGAGGTCAGCGTACATGATCTGGATTCAATCGGAGGAATCTATGACCAGCTCATGTCCCTGAGCGGGATCACGCTGTCAGATGTGACGCTCGACAAGGAGGACAAGAGCGAGGCATACAGGGAGGCAAGGATGAAAGCCGTACTCGATGCAAGGGCAAAGGCTGATGCATTCGCCGAAGCTGCCGGAATCAGCGTCGGAAACGTCCTCTCGATATCAGATGGATCCTCCTACACAGCACCTCTCTATCGATCCGCGAACCTGATGCTGGCTTCTGCGGACAGCGCTGAGGGTTCATCTGCAGCCTTCTACAGCGGCGATATCTCCGTCTCAGCATCCGTGGACATCATCTACGCGATCGAATGATTGACAGCGAGGCTTCCTTATCATCATGCCGAAGGCTTCTCTTCATAGCAAATCATTTCACTGGCAAAAGATGAAATAGTAAGCCTCGCTGATTTTACTTTCCGCATCACGATTCGATCTTCAGTGATAGAATCAGCATATGATACGAAAGGCTCGATTCGCAGGACTATGGTATCCCGCAGAAAAGGAAACCCTCGAGGCCATCACTGGTGACATGCAGGGATCAGGACCATACGATGCTGCTGTGCTTCCCCATGCGGGGCTGATGTACAGCGGTACCCTCATACGCTCCGTGCTCTCACGGATACCTCATGATACAGAGAGAGTGATCATCCTCTCCCCTTCCCATTATTTCCATCTACCTCCAAGCCTGCTCGTAACATCTTCCTTCTCAGAAGCGGAAACGCCATTCGGGATGCTCAGATGCAGTCCTCTGGATATTCCAGACGCTGTTCTATGCAATGAAGCCATCGCTGCAGAGCATGGAGTCGAGATGTTCCTTCCGTTCATCAGAAGGAAAGGAGATATCAACGTCTCGTTCGGTATCATAAGCTCTCTCAGAACCGCGGAGGACGCATCTGCCATCGCCCATCAGATCGCAGGGAAGTCAGGTGAAAGGACTGTGCTGATAGCCTCCTCTGATTTCACACACTACGGGAAGCGGTTCGGATACACGCCATACGGCAATGATGGCAGGAAGGAGACAGAATACCATGACGACAGATGCGCGGAAATGCTTGCAGAAGGGAAAGGATGCCGCGCGTACAGCGAATACAGAAGATCCACCATCTGCGGTATTGCAGCAGCGGCAATCGCAGCAGAGTATTCATCCCAGCTTGGCCTGAAAGGGGAAATGGGTGCGCATGCACTATCTTCAGACATCTCTGCCGATAGCGATGGATTCGTATCATACAGGACAGTCATGTGGAGGAAATGTGACAGACAGCAATGAGAGAAGGAGGATCCTTGCCATCGCAAGGGGTTCCATAGAGTCGGCTTTCACCGGAACAGGGATGGAAATTCCCGTAACTGACAAGCGTCTTGGTGCCTTCGTGACGCTCAGGAAGGACCATGCACTCAGGGGATGCATAGGATTCCTTGTCGGCGTAATGCCTCTTTACGAGGAGATAGCACAGCTTGCAAGGGAAGCGGCATTCGAGGATCCGCGCTTTCCTCCCCTTCAGGAAAGCGAGCTTGACTCGATCATCATCGAGGTATCCCTGCTGTCAGTACCGGAACGCATCGATTCACCAGGCTCATTCGTACCGGGCCGTGACGGTATCATCATGACGAATGGACGGCACAGGGCCGTATTCCTGCCGCAGGTCGCTGATGAGACAGGCTGGTCAAGGGAGGAGATGCTCACTGCCCTCTCAAGGAAGGCGGGACTGGATGGGAATGCGTGGAAATCACAGGAATCCATATTCGAGACATTCCAGGCCGAGGTATTCGATGAAAGCAACGTGTGATTTCTGCTTCAGGAGATGCTCTGCAGAGGAAGGGGAAGCTGGCAGATGCGGAAGGCGCATCAACCGCTGCGGCAGGATGACCTCTCCCTTCTATGGCATGATTCCGGCAATCGCCATCGATCCTGTGGAGAAGAAGCCTCTATACCATTTCCTTCCAGGAACGAAGACCCTCTCATTCGGGGCATCCGGATGCAACCTTACATGCCTCTTCTGTCAGAACTGGCAGCTGAGCCAAGGCAATGGGAAAGGGGAAAGGATCGATCCCGGCGATGCAGCTGCATACGCGTCCATCAATGGCATTCCCTCCATCAGCTTCACATACTCCGAGCCAATTATCTGGCAGGACTGGGCATTCGAGACCGCATCATATGCCAGAGATGAGGGAATACGGACCATCATGGTATCAAACGGGACATTCACTCCGGAATCACTTGCTCAGGCGCTGGACATGATCGATGCCTTCAATATCGATCTAAAGGGGGACAGCGGCTTCTACAGCAGCATCTGCGGAGGTGGTTTCAGCAGCGTTATCGAATCGATTTCCCAGATCGCAGCCTACGGCCGCCATATTGAAGTCACGACAATGGCAATCGAGGGAATCCATACCGACTGCATGATGCATTCACTTGCTAGGATCCTACGCGAGGCAGGTGTCCAGGTATGGCATATCACACGCTTCTTCCCTCATTATAAGATGAATAATAGAGAACCTACTTCGGAACGATGTATCGCACGCTTTATCGATATAGCCAAAGAGGAAGGAATACCCTATGCCTATCCCGGGAACAGTCTGCTCAGCTCTCCCACGATCTGCCCATCCTGTGGACACACCATCAGGAAGGGGCCGGGCAGCACCATTGACGGGGGATGCTGCCCGTTCTGCGGCACACCAGTCTATGGGCTATGGACACCTTAGATGGCTGCTGTACAATGACCGATCCCGGAAAGGAAGGAGCGCAGCTCCATACGCGTGAGGATATCGCAGTCCTCGACGTTTCCGTCTGGCATGATGCAGAACCATGTGCCATCTGTGTAGCTGCCACGGCATTTCGGAACAAGAGCCGATGAGACACGCTGCGAATACAGCGTCACGGAGATATTCCCCTCCTGCGCTTTCCAGAACGGGGACAGCTTCGATCTGTCCGCCATGAGGCCAAGCTCGTCATGCAGGGCGCGGACAGCAGCATCCGTGACATCCTCCCCGCTCCCGGTTGCTGCCAGCGGAATCGAGAACGCATGGACAGGGCCGAGGAGCATCTCCATCCGCCGCCTCGCGAGCAATCCCCAGATATTCCCTTCTCCATCCTCCCTCCAGAGCAGGATGCCGCCAGCACTGTATCCAAATCCTGTGAAAAGCATATTGCTATCCATTTCCGTCCTCCTCTATGGATACTGTACCTCCCACGGCGTGAAGAATGGTCAAGGGACGATGGGATATGGATGGAGTTGCAATGGAAGGAAAGTGGAAGAGCGTGGAAATTGATGCTATCATCGCCTCCATGAGATTCCTTATCGCATCAGATATACATGGAGCTGCGGAACCGGCTAGGAGAATCGCCTCAATCTACGCTGAAGGCGGATTCGATGGGCTTCTGCTGCTTGGAGACCTGCTCTACCACGGACCACGCAACGACATTCCTGAAAGCTATGCGCCAAAGATTGTCATAGAGCTGCTTTCCGCAATGAAGGATCAGATCATAGCAGTCAGGGGAAACTGCGAGGCGGAGGTTGACCAGATGGTGCTGCCTTTCCCTGTCCTCTCCGATAGCGCGATCGTCTTTGCGGATGGACACAGGATACTCATGACCCATGGGCACAGGGAAACACCGGAAAGCCACAGAGGAGGAATCGATGCCATCTTCTCCGGGCACACGCATATCCCGGTGCTGGAAAGAAAGGATGGGATCATAATGCTCAATCCCGGATCCGTCTCGATTCCGAAGGGAGGATTCCCTCCAAGCTACGCGCTCTGGGAGGATGGAAGGATCTCTGTGATCTCGCTCACTGATGGCTCTCTGATGATGTCCCTTGACGCGGGAATGAAAGCGTAACGGAGACAGTACCGTCCCTTTCACCGATCACAACCGACCCACCATGGAGCTCCATGATCTGATAGACGATCGGAAGCCCAAGCCCGGAACCGCCTTCCGTGCGTGAGGCATCCCCTCGCGCCCACGGCTCGAAGAACTGAGGAAGAGGATCGGGAAGATGCCCTGAGTTCGAGATGCATATCATCACGGCACCATCGGACACGGACACAGATGCAGAGGGATCCGATCCTTCATCGGAATATGCAGAAGCATTGTCCAGCAGCTCTGTAAGCGCTCTCTGAAGCAGCCGGGGATCAGCAGCAACGACAGCGTCCTCCCCAGACACGCTGCAGTCCATACCACAGGACAGGAGAGCCTCCTTGATCGCCTCCCTTGCAGAGAGAGAGGTTTTCTCCACCCTCGCATCCGGTGAAAGCAGATATGAATAATACGCAACTGAGCGGATACGCTGCATAAGGCAGTCATTCTCCTTCTGCATATCCAGAAGCAGCTTCCGATCAAGCGGGAAAACACCATCAAGAGCGCCATTGATAAGTATATTCAGGCTCGTCACCGGCGTGTTGAGGTCATGCGAGATATTCCTGATCCACTCCTTCCTTGACTTCTGATGCCGCGAGAGATCCCTGCCGAGGGCTGTGATCGAATCGGCGATTTCCGCCATCTCCTCGGTATTCTGCTCCGGCAGGTTGATATCATAATACCCCTGCGAAAGGCTTGTCAGTGACTGCTGTATCTCCTTGACGCTCTTCTCGTTCCACTTCGAGACGATTGCGGCAAGCAGGGCTGAGATGATGAGTGCGACAGGCAGCGAAAGCAAAAAGGATGCAAGGATCGCACGTGTTGCGAATAGCGTTGGCTGGTAGTAATCCATGCGGTAGACAAGGACATCGATATACCCCGCTGTTTCCCCGTTGAGGACGATGCGCACCGTTCCCGCGATATCCTGGTCAGCCACTATGGACGGAAGGGAGACAAGCATGTCATGGCTGCTTCTATCCTCTTCCACCTCCACCGATGCGATCACAAGAGTCCCGGGATGCGTCTCGACATTGAATGCATACCTTGCAGCTGGGATCTCCGTATCGACATATGAGATCGACGACTGGTAGGAGAGCTTCAGGCGGCTCTGTGCAAGCTCAGGAACGGCAAGGCTCCTCCTTGCCTCAGGACTCGGCATCTGCTCCCCTGCAGGGGAGGCGCCCAGAGAAAGGATATACCGCCCGCTGTCATCGCGGAGAAGAAGCCCTGAAATCCGCTCGGAGGTCCTCTGCACCATCATGTTCACAACGCTGCTGTCCTCAGCATCGTCGATGCTCCCGATGGATGACCTGAGGGAAGTGATGAAGTCCTCGAATACCATGTCCTTCCATGAACGGGCAACATACCAGTTGCCTATGAAGAGGATGAGGCACTGGACCAATATCACGACGAGGGATATGAGTACGATTGATAGGAACAGCCGGACGAAATGGTGCTTCATGGTATCAGATCATCATGCCTTCTTTCCTGAGAAACGGTAGCCGTAGCCGCGTACCGTATCGATCCATGTCCCCGGCTTCAGCTTGGCCCTGATGTTCTTGATATGCGTATCAACCACGCGCTCATAGCTTTCAAAGCTGTAATCGAAGCATTCCTCAAGGATCTGCGCACGTGTGATGAGATTCGGGGCATTGGTTGCAAGATAAAGGACGATCCTCCACTCGGCCGCCGTGAGCGCTATCGGGCTTCCGTTTATGGAAAGTACATGCTCGTTGTCGTCAATGATGAGTACATTGTCCTCATCCTTGTATGTATAGACGCTCTCCGTCTGCGTATCGTTCTCATCGATGCGGCGGAAAAGCGCCTGGATCCTCAGTACAAGCTCCTTCGGGCTGAATGGCTTGGAGATATAATCATCAGCACCAAGCTCGAACCCCAGTATCCTGTCGGATTCCTCCGTCCTTGCAGTGAGGAAGATCACAGGCAGGTGCGGATAGCGCTGCTTCATCTCCTTCACAAATGAAAAGCCATCGCCGTCTGGCAGCATGACATCCTGTATCAGCAGATCAGGCATCCTCTCAGAGAATGCAGCCCTGGCTTCCTCAAGATTCCTTGATCCGACAGCCTCATAGCCGGAAATGGAAAGATACTGGACAACGCCATTGCGTATCACATCATGGTCTTCAACGATATATACGAGCTTCATAGCCTGAAGTTTCCCGTAATGTGCATCCAAAGGCAAGGAACAGCCGGCAAACTCCACATGAAAAACAGAATCACGCATTGCTTCCAAGAATGATGGAATGAGGCTATCATCGAACAGATGAGGAAGATCGGGGATGCCATCGCAGCGGCTGTATATGCAGCCATGCTTCTATTATCTCTTTCACTGCTGCCGGGAGGTGGCGATACGCTTGTCGTGAGGACGGATGATGGAGAATACGCGTTCTCCCTCTCAGAGAACGGCATCCACTCATTCACAGGCCCGCTGGGAACGACGGAGATCGAGATAAAGGATGGCAGGGCGCGCGTGATCTCCTCCCCATGCAGGAACAGGCTCTGCATCGAATCAGGGTGGTCCGAGAACCTCTGCTGCCTGCCGAACAGGATCATTGCCACTGCATCCGGTGGCGAAGGAGATCTCGATGCAGTCGCAGGATAGGATCAGTTCGCTCGCGGCCCTTTCCCTGTTCATGAGCGCCATGGAGCTATTCGTACCACGCTTCCTGCCATTCTTCCGCCTCGGCCTTGCCAACATCCCCATACTGATGGCACTCAGCATGGACACGCCGTCCCTGATGCTCCTCGCCCTCCTCAAGGGCATAGGAACCAGCTTCATCTCCGGCAATCTACTATCCATATTCGCCATCATATCCATCACACAGTCACTTGCATCAGCTGCCGCGATGAAGGCGATGAAACGCGTATTCGATTCCCATATCTCGGTTTATGGCGTCTCCCTCACAGGAGCTGGTGTAAGCACAATCATCCAGATAGCGCTTGCATCCATATACGCAGGGCGGGGAACGCTCGCCTTTCTCCCCCTGATGCTCGCGCTCTCCGCCCCTGCATCAATCCTCACCGCATATATATCAAAGAGGATACCTGAACCGAGAATTGAGATACAGAGAGCGGAAGAGGACTCAAGGACACCACGTTGGACGATCGCGCTCATGGCTGCAGCGGGACTTTCGATGATGATGACGGAGAGTATCGCATTCCTTGTTCCATCCGTGCTGCTTTCCTTCCTCCTGCAGCGGCTGTCCGGACGCGGGATCAAGCTGCTCCCGCATCTTGCGATGTTCCTTTTCATGCTGATCTCATCGCTGCTCACCCCCCACGGCAAGGTGCTTTTCTCCATCTTCTCATTCCATGTGACTGACGGCTCCCTCATCGATGCCTTCTCGCGCAGTCTCCGTCTATCCGGCGGTGTCGCCCTCTCCCAGGCCTTCTCCGCATCAATCAGGCCAGGAAACGGGATCATCGGAAGGACAATCTCCGCATTCGGAATGCTTTTATCCTCCTTCAAGGCTTCTGAAGGCAGCTTCACTGAGCGCATCCGGGCAGCATTAAGTGGTGAATGCACCGAAAACCAGCAGAAAACCACAGTATATATTCCAGATTTCACATTAATCGCAGTATCACTCACGATAACAGCACTTTGCATCGCGGATTGTATCTTTTTCTGAAAGCATATAAGGTTATTTCAGGAAAAGCGATTGACACGCTATAGCGTTATTACTATAAATCTTTATCGATAAGAAAGGAGCAATTTATGGCAGAAGTCAATGAACTCTTCCCTGGACAGCTCGAGCTCCAGGAAATGATCGAGAGGACGAAGCGCGCCCAGCTCATCTACGCCAACTTCCCGCAGGAGAAGGTCGATGCCATCTTCCGCGCCGCGGCTATAGCTGCTAACAATGCACGCATCCAGCTCGCCATCGATGCCGTCGAGGAGACTGGCATGGGAATCGTCGAGGACAAGGTAATCAAGAACCACTTTGCCGCTGAGTATATCTTCCACAAGTACAAGGATGAGAAGACCTGTGGCATCATCGAGAGCGACAAGGCTTTCGGAATCGAGAAGATCGCGGAGCCAAAGGGTGTCATCTGCGGAATCATCCCGACAACGAACCCGACATCAACAGCGATCTTCAAGTCCCTCATCGCGCTCAAGACAAGGAACGCTATCATCTTCTCACCCCACCCGAGGGCAAAGAAGTGCACATGTGATGCCGCTCGCCTGGTGCGCGATGCCGCAGTCGCAGCCGGCGCTCCTGAAGATATCATCGGATTCATCGAAGAGCCTTCGATGGAAAAGACCGACTATCTGATGAAGCACCCGCTCATCAACCTGATCCTTGCAACAGGCGGCCCTGGAATGGTCAAGTCCGCATATTCCTCCGGCAAGCCTGCAATCGGCGTCGGCGCTGGCAACACACCGGCTCTTATGGACAAGAACTGCAACATAAAGATGGCAGTTGCTTCGATTCTTATGTCCAAGACATTCGACAACGGTGTCGTCTGCGCTTCCGAGCAGTGCGTCATCGTCCACAAGGACATCTATTCAGAGGTCAAGAAGGAGTTCAAGGAACAGGGTGCCCACTTCCTTTCAAAGGAGGAGCTTTCTCTGCTTGAGCCTATCATCCTCGACCCGAAGAGGGGTTCGGTCAATCCGAAGATCGTCGGACAGCCGGCTCATAAGATCGCGGAGATCGCAGGCTTCAAGGTACCTGAGTCGACAAAGGTCCTCATCGGAGAGGTCAAGAGGGTCGCGGTGGATGAGCCGTTTGCCCATGAGAAGCTCTCACCGGTCCTTGGCATGTACTCATGCAACAACTTCGGTGAAGGAGCCGCAATGGCTGCTGATCTGATCGCGCTCGGCGGTTTCGGCCATACATCAGTCCTCTACTGCGATGAGAAGGAGCAGGACAAGATCGATGCATATGGCAAGGCCGTCAAGACAAGCCGCATCCTCATCAACATGCCCGCTTCCCAGGGTGCTATCGGAGATATCTACAACTTCCGCCTCGAGCCATCCCTCACCCTTGGCTGCGGCAGCTGGGGCAACAACTCCATCTCGGAGAACGTCGGCCCGAAGCATCTTCTCAACGTCAAGACAGTAGCAGAAAGGAGGGAAAACATGCTCTGGTTCAAACTTCCGCCGAAGATCTATTTCAAGTACGGCTGCCTTCCTGTCGCGCTGCAGGAGCTTGAGAACAAGAAGAGGGCGTTCATTGTCACAGACAGCTTCCTCTTCTCCTCCGGCATGATTGACAGGATCACCGAAACGCTGAATCAGATGGGCGTTGAAACAGAGGTATTCCACCAGGTCAAGCCTGATCCGACCCTTGGCACGATCAACATGGCAATGGAGCTTGTCAACGCATACAAGCCGGATGTGTTCATCGCAGTCGGCGGCGGTTCCCCAATGGATGCAGCGAAGATCATGTGGCTCCTCTATGAGCACCCGGAGGTCAGCTTCGAGGGCCTTGCACTGAGGTTCATGGATATCCGCAAGAGAATCTACGCATTCCCCAACATGGGCAAGAAGGCAGAGCTCGTCTGCATCCCGACAACCTCGGGAACAGGATCGGAGGTCACTCCATTTGCCATCATCACCGATGAGAACACAGGCATGAAGTGGGCTATCGCTGACTATGCGATCACGCCGAGCATGGCAATCGTCGACAGCGAGCTTGCCATCGGACAGCCAAAGGGACTTACAGCCGCATGCGGTGTCGATGTCCTGACACATGCCCTTGAATCGCTTGTCTCCTCGATGTGCACGGACTACACAGCACCTCTTTCCCTTGAGGCCGCAAGAATCATCTTCAAGTACCTGCCACGCGCCTATGCCGACGGCACGGACAAGAAGGCAAGGGAGAAGGTCCATGATGCAGCAACCATGGCCGGTATGGCATTCGCGAATGCGTTCCTTGGTATCTGCCACTCGATGGCACACAAGCTCGGAGCTGCATTCCACGTGCCGCACGGAATGGCAAACGCGCTTCTTCTGACGAATGTCATCCGCTTCAATGCCAATGACACTCCGACGAAGCAGGCTGCATTCCCTCAGTATGAGTATCCTTCAGCGATCTCACGCTATGCCCGCGCTGCTGATTATATCTCGATGGCGCTCAATGACACGAAGAACACTGAGTACATCGTGACAACGCCGAAGATGAGTATGGAAGAGAAAGTACAGGTGCTTATCGATGGCATTGAGAAGCTGAAGAAGGAGCTTGGCATCCCTGCTTCCATCAAGGAATGGGGCATCGATGAGGCAGAGTTCCTCGCACAGGTCGACGAGCTTTCCGTGAAGGCTTTCGATGATCAGTGCACGGGATCCAACCCACGCTATCCGCTCATCAGCCAGATCAAGCAGCTCTACCTTGACTCCTACTATGGAAGGGAGTGGAAGGAGAACTGAGAAAGGATGCGGCGCTGAGGCCGCATCCGAATGTGGAGACCGTCGCCCAGCGGCGGTCTCTTTCTATCAGGAAATGGAGCTGAGGAAATCCTCTATCTCATATGCCCGTTCAGTCTCGGACGGAAGAGGATCCATTTCCGCCACATACAGCGAGAGCGCATAGTAGCAGAGCTGCATCGCTTCCTGATCATCGGACATCTCCCCAAGCGGAGCAGATGCATAGAATACCTCCGTATCGCGTCCGTCACGGCCCTCATAGAATTTCATCTTCTCCGTAGGCACGCTCTCCTCTGCAAACCTTTCGGCCATCTTATCAAGCTCCTTAGCCCTCTTCGAGGCGCTCCAGCCACGATCATGGAGCTGCTGGGCAAGCTCAAGGAAGTTCGTAAGGTTCAGCCTGTTCTCAGTATCCTGCGTATCGATGCATCGTCTGATATAGCTGATGGCGTAGTTGTCATTCCCGAAGCTGATCGGAGCTCCAGGGAGCTGGTTGTATAGCAGTGAAAGCACGTACCACGCATCCGACATATCCGCATTGAAATCATTCTGGACGCGCTCGATATACCCCCTCATCGGCTTTGCCTTGGAAAGGCTGTTCAGCGGCCCGTTCACCTGCCCGATCCTGCCTATTGCGGAAGCAAGCCAATGATAGCCATCAGCTGTCTCCTCCGCATCCAGCGACTCCTGGGCATACGTCTGGCTCTCGCCGTATCCTGCAAGACGGCCATCCTTATCGTCCTCATCGATGCCGTCTGTGATGTAAAGCGTCGAACGCGATAGCCTCCAGAGGATTGCAGCCCTCTCGCTCTCATCCTCTGCATCCGGCAGCACGGAGAGAAGATAATCCCTGTCCGCTTCAAATGCCTCCTCATGGTAGAACAGCCTGTCGCTCTCAGCTGCATCGAAAGACGCAGCGAGCGGCAGCACTGCCGCAGCAATGAGGAAGGGAATCATGATCATTTTCATTTTCACACCTCAGCACAACCTTACCATGAAAAACAGGGCATGACAGCAGAAGGGGATTATTGCAGGAGAGGAAAAACGCTACAATCCTTACCATGGAACGGAATGCAAGGACATATCTCAAGCTCTTTCTTACAACGCTTGGGATCAGCGCGTTCACATTCGGCGGAGGATATGTGATCATCCCCCTGATGCGGCGCACATTCGTGAGTAGGCTCAGATGGATAGAGGAAAGCGAGATGCTTGACCTTACGGCCATCGCCCAGTCCTCCCCCGGCCCTATTGCCGTAAATGCCGCCATACTCATCGGATACAGGATCGGAGGTATTCCAGGCGCCATCATAAGCTGCCTTGGGGCTGTTATCCCCCCTCTTGTCATCATCTCTGTGATATCTGCGTTCTATAAGGCATTCAGAAGCAACAGATATGTCTCTGCCGCGATGACTGCAATGAGCGCGGGAGTCGCAGCTGTGGTCGTAGATGCGGTGATCTCGATGACAAGGGACATAATCCGCACGCGGCGGATCCTGCCCATTGCCATGCTTGTCGCCGCATTCATCCTCGTTGCATTGCTCGGGGTGAACATAATCGCGGTCATCATCATCTCAGGCGCCATCGGCTATCTCTCTGCCACGGTATCGGAAAGGAGGAGAGGATGATATACCTCGAGCTGCTATGGGCATTCATCCAGATCGGGTTATTCAGCATCGGAGGAGGATACGCCGCGATGCCGCTCATCCAGCATCAGGCGATAGACGTGCATGGCTGGCTCACGATGCAGAGCTTCGCGGATATAATGACAATTTCCCAGATGACACCTGGCCCCATAGCGATAAACGCCGCGACCTTCGTTGGCATCCAGACCGCGGGGATCCCCGGCGCGCTTGTTGCGACATTCGGCTGTGTGCTGCCCTCTTCCATCATCGTGCTGTCGCTTGCATTCATCTACTACCGGTTCAAAGGGCTGAAGGCCATGGACAGCATCCTGAAAGGGCTCAGGCCAGCAGTTGTTGCTATGATCGCCTCCGCAGCTCTTTCCCTGATTGCAATGGCCTTCTGGCCAGAAGGCATGGAAGGCTCCACGGACTGGCTGAATGCAGCAATCTTCATCCTGGCCCTTCTGATCCTGAGGATATGGAAACCCAATCCGATCATCGTCATGGCAGCGGCCGGATGCATCGGGATCGCAGCTTCATTCCTTGTATAGCGCGAGATTTTCCATGGAAGGGACAAGCCGGCCTTCAGTGATTCGATGAACGATCCAGATCGTCCTGTCTGTGATCGGCGTTGGAACACCGGCTCTTCTTCCCTCATGGGAAAGCGCGCCATCGATTGCGTCGATTTCGGTCATTCTCCCCTTCTCGATATCCTGCAGCATTGAGGATTTCAGATTCCTATGACGGCGCATGGCAATCGGTATGAGCATGAATGAGATCAGCTTGTGCAGGGGATTCTCCGCATTGGCTATGAATGATACATCCTTTCCCTGCATCGGAGCGAAGCGTATTCCCTTGGCCTTTGCGACTGCGGCGCACTCACGGAGTATCCCCTGTATGATACGGCGTGACCTGAAAGCGGAGGCAGCCTCGCCGAACGTGCACCCCGTGACAGCGGAGACAGCTGAGAAGGAGGCATTGATCAGCAATTTGGACCAGCGCGATCCGATGAAGTCCTGATCTATCTCCGCCGTACCCATCCTAGAAAGAATCGACTTGAGAATGACAAGATTGCCGTCGGTTCCGCCTGAAAGCGAGCCTAGGGTGAATGTGAATGTCCCCTCGCCGCTTGTCAGCTCAGAGACACCGGGGCCAATATACGTCGCACCCCAGCCGATAGTGCAACCATATGTCCTATCGTTTCCGATGATCCTGGCAATCCCCTCCTCAGGAAGGCCGTTCTGGCAGGTGCAGATAATGCCGCGCCCAGAAAGATGGGAAGAGAGGAAGTAAACTATCCCGTCATTGCCGATGCTCTTCGTCATGAGGAAGATCACATCGTAGTCTGACCCCATCTGCTCCGGCAGCATCGCAGAGACAGGGACGGTGAAATCCACCATCCCCGTCACATGCGCGCCCCTTTCCTGAAGCGCCTCTATATGGGCTCTGTTATGGGAAACGAGATCAACAGCCAGCCCGGAACGGGCAAGGTAGGCACCAAGCACCGTTCCAAGGCTTCCAGCTCCGTAGATCGCGATACGCATCAGGTATTATCCTGCAGATCCTCATAACCGATCATATCGGAAATGGAGGCTCCAGGAGCAACCATGGGATAGACCTTGTCATCGGATGGGATGATCGCCTCGACAACCACTGCCTCACCAAGCTCCACCGCTTCTTTCAGGATCTTCTCAGGATCATCATCCGGCGTGATCCTCATGCCCTTCACACCGTACGCCTCTGCAAGGCGCACCCAGTCAAGCGGAGTGTCCAGCGTCGTCTCGGAGTAATGTCCTTCATAGAACAGTGTCTGCCACTGCCTGACCATGCCGAGCGCATGGTTGTTCATTATCAGGATCATCACAGGCAGTCTGTAGCGTGCAATCGTGGCAAGCTCATTTGCATTCATGCGGAAGGATCCATCCCCCGCGATATTCACCACCCTCTTGTCAGGATGCGAGACCTGCGCACCGATCGCGGCTCCCGTACCATATCCCATCGTTCCGAGACCGCCGGATGTCAGGAAATGCCGTGGCTCCCTCGAATGGAGGAACTGAGCGGCCCACATCTGATGCTGTCCGACTTCCGTCGTTATGAATCCATCCTTCGGGAACACCTTGTCGAGGGCCTCGATGATCTGCTTAGGGCGTGCGGCATCGGAGGAGACCTTCAGAGGATAGCGCTTCCTCGCCTTCTCAACAGATGCCATCCACTCAGAATGATCAAGCTGTCCACCGATCCTCTCCATGATCGCCTTCAATGCCACCTTCACATCAGCTACGACATGCACAGAGGATATGATGTTCTTGTTGAACTCAGCGGGATCCACATCAATCTGTATGATCTTCGCCTGCTTCGCGAATGTCGAGCTCTTGGAGATGACGCGGTCAGAGAAGCGGGCTCCGATGACGATCAGCAGGTCACACCGGTTGATCGACAGGTTTGAAAGCCTTGTCCCATGCATTCCGATCATGCCTGTAAAGCGAGGAGAGGAGGAATCCATCGCACCAAGGCCCATAAGGGATGACCCGACTGGCGCGTCGATGAGATCGACGAAATCCCTCAGCTCAGCTGCTGCATCGGAACGTATCACACCGCCCCCGATATAGCACATGGGCCTTTCAGATGCCCGGATCAGCCCAACTGCATCATCGATGTCCTTATCCCGGAGCCTGGAGCGGACAGGAGAAGGCTCGGCAATCTCCCTTGCCTCATACTCATACTCCCCGACCTGGATATCCTTGGGAACGTCAATAAGAACAGGTCCCGGCCTTCCTTCCTTTGCGATGCGGAAAGCCTCACGCACTGTATCAGCAAGTTCGGAAATATCCTTCACGATATAGTTATGCTTAGTGACAGTAAGCGTGATGCCCCTGATATCCACCTCCTGGAAGCTGTCACGTCCCAGTAGGGAAAGGGGGACATTGCCTGTGATCGCGATCATCGGCACCGAGTCCATATAAGCTGTAGCAAGTCCGGTCACGAGATTCGTCGCCCCAGGACCGGAGGTGGCGATGCAGACTCCCACCTTCCCTGTCGATCTTGAGTACCCATCAGCTGCATGGCTTGCACCCTGCTCATGTGCAGTGAGGATATGCCTTATCCTTCCTCTGTTCCTGTATATCGCATCATAGAGGGGGATCACCTGTCCTCCGGGATAGCCGAATACCGTATCAACCCCTTCCTCAATGAGGCATTCGATGATGATATCTGCACCTGTCATCCTCATGATCAATCCTCCACGACAATAGCACCCTGGCGGGCAGATGTGACATGCTTCGAGTATCTGTAGAGATACCCCGTCCTTATCGGTGACTCATGGGGAGCAAGATGCTTCCTTCTCTCCTCCAGCGTATCCCTGTCAACGAGCACATCCAGCTTTCCTCCGGGGATATCGATTGAGATCATGTCACCTTCTTCAACAAGGGCGATCGGACCACCGGCAGCAGCCTCCGGAGAGACATGGCCAATGGAAGCGCCGCGGGTTGCGCCGGAGAAGCGTCCATCGGTGATCAAGGCGACTTCCTTATCCAGCCCCATGCCAGCGATAGCCGATGTAGGACTGAGCATCTCGCGCATTCCCGGACCTCCCTTCGGTCCTTCATAGCGGATGATGATCACATCGCCTGGCTTGATTCTCTTGCCGAAGATAGCGGCAATCGCCTTCTCCTCGCTGTTGAATACCCTCGCAGGCCCCTGATGCACGAACATCTCAGGAGCGACGGCGCTCCTTTTCACGACCGCGCCTTCAGGAGCGAGGCTTCCCTTCAGCACCGCGATTCCACCGGTTTCTGAATATGGATTGTCTATCGGCCTTATGACCTCGGTATCTGTATTCCTTGCCTTCGCGATGGATTCACCGATGCTCCTTCCCGTGACCGTAGGCAGGGACAGATCGATAAGATCGCGCCTTGCAAGCTCCTTCATCACAGCCATCACACCACCCGCCTGATAGAGATCCTCCATATGATGCGGCCCTGCGGGAGCCAGATGGCAGAGGTTCGGGACAACTGCGGAGATATCATTCGCCTGGAAGATATCGATCTCAACGCCCGCTTCATGGGCAATCGCAGGCAGGTGGAGCATCGTATTGGTGGAACAACCAAGCGCCATATCGACCTTGAGGGCATTGATGAATGCCTTCTCGGTCAGGATGCTGCGCGCCGTGATGCCGCTCCTGAGAAGCTCCATCACCTGATACCCCGCTTCCTTTGCAAGCCTGAGGCGCTCTGAGTAGACCGCAGGTATCGTGCCATTGCCGGGAAGTCCCATTCCGATCGCCTCCGTCAGGCAGTTCATCGAGTTGGCTGTGTACATTCCCGAACAGGAACCGCAGGAAGGACACGCGCTGTTCTCCCACTCAAGGAGCTCGGCATCATCCATTGTTCCCGCCGCGTGCTTTCCGACAGCCTCGAACATCGAGGAGAGGGACATGCCACGCTTGTCACCGCCCTTGACGTGCCCAGCAAGCATAGGGCCGCCGGAGACGAAGATGGAAGGAAGGTCAAGCCTCGCAGCAGCCATCAGCATCCCCGGGACGATCTTGTCGCAGTTGGGTATGAACACCAGAGCATCGAATGGATGGGCTGTCGCCATGACTTCGATCGAGTCAGCAATGAGCTCACGTGACGCAAGCGAGTATTTCATTCCCTTGTGCCCCATGGCGATACCATCGCATACACCGATGACAGGGAACATCACGGGGTTTCCCCCATTCTCCCTGACACCAGCCTTCACAGCCTCCGCAATACTCTGGAGCTGCATGTGGCCGGGAATGATCTCATTATGGGCACAGACAATGCCGATCGTCGGCATCGCGATCTCCCTGTCAGTCCAGCCAAGCGCCTTCATCAGCGACCTGTGCGGCGCCTTGTCAACGCCGCTCTTCATTGCATCGGATCTCATCCAATCCTCCTGATTATCTCACTGCAACACGCTTGAGTGCCGACGTACTCCTCGCCTTCAGAAGCGATATCCTTCGTCCGCACTCCATCGGCGAGCGCCGCCTCAACAGCATCCTCGATCGCCTTCGCCTCCTTCTCCAATGAGAACGAGTAGCGCAGCATCATCGCGGCAGAGAGGATCGTGGCGATCGGGTTCGCAAGATCCCTCCCCGCGATATCCGGGGCAGAGCCATGGATCGGCTCATACATCCCAAACGCATCATCCCTTAGCGATGCCGAGGCAAGCATACCAATCGATCCGGTGATCATCGAAGCCTCATCGGAAAGGATGTCTCCGAACATGTTCTCAGTCAGAAGCACATCGAAATGGCGTGGATCGCGTACCAGCTGCATCGAAGCATTGTCTACATACATGAAATCAAGCTCGACATCGCTGTATGAGGTTGCGATGGCGGATACAGTCTCCCTCCAGAGTCGGGATGTCTCAAGGACATTCGCCTTGTCGACGACTGTCACCCTCCTCCGTCTGAGCCTCGCCGCCTCAAACGCCTTCCTTGCGATGCGCTCGATCTCCGCCTTTGAGTAGCTCATCACATCATATGCGCTTCCGCCATCCTCGCTCCTGCCCTTCTCACCGAAGTAGATTCCCCCTGTCAGCTCACGGACAACGACAAGATCGACTCCGCCGGAGATGACGGACTGCTTCAATGGAGAGGCAGCGGCAAGCTCAGGGTAGATCCTTGCGGGACGCAGATTGCAGAAAAGCCCCAGACCGCTTCTCAGACCGAGAAGAGCCTTCTCCGGGCGGAGGCTGCCGGGCATATGATCCCACTTGGGGCCTCCGACGGCACCGAGAAGCACGGCATCAGACTCTGCAGCGCTCTCCAGCGCATCCTCTGTCAGCGGCCTTCCGTATCTGTCTATCGAGATACCACCCGCATCGATTTCCCTGTATGAGATGCTGTGCCCGAACCTATCGGCTGTCCTGTCCAGCACGCGGACGGCAGAACGCACGATATCAGGGCCGATGCCATCTCCTGGCACCAGCGCAATATGCATTTCCATCAGAAATTCTCCTTGATATACTCCGCCAGTCCGCCAGCCTCGATAAGACGCTGCATGAACGGCGGGAATGGTTCCGCCTTGTACTCCTTCCCCGTTGTCTCATCATGGATGACCCCCGTGGAGAAATCGATGGAGACCTTATCGCCCTCAGCGATCTCCGCTGAAGCCTCAGGGCATTCAAGTATAGGAAGCCCGATGTTGATCGAATTGCGGAAGAAGATCCTGGCGAATGTGGAAGCGATGACGCAGCTGACACCTGATTCCTTGATGGCAATCGGGGCATGCTCGCGGGATGAGCCGCAGCCGAAATTCCTTCCTGCCACGATGATGTCACCCGCGCTTACACGCTTCACGAAAGTGCTGTCAAGATCCTCCATGCAGTGCGAGGCAAGCTCCTTCCTGTCCGATGTGTTGAGATAGCGCGCAGGGATGATCACATCCGTGTCAACGTTATCGCCATAGCGGAAAACACGTCCCTCAGCCTTCATACCCCACCTCCTCTGGATCGGCGATGTACCCCATCACGGCACTTGCGGCCGCGACCTCTGGCGAGGCAAGATAGATCTCGCTCCTCACATGGCCCATGCGCCCTACGAAATTGCGGTTCGTAGTCGAAACGCAGCGCTCCCCTTCTGCAAGTATTCCCATGTAGCCGCCAAGGCATGGCCCGCATGTCGGGGTGGAAACAACACAGCCCGCTTCGACGAAGATATCGAAAAGGCCCTCATGCATCGCTTCAAGCCATATCCTCTGCGTAGCAGGGATGATGATACACCTCACCCCTGGTGCGATCTTCCGCCCCTTGAGGATACGCGCTGCCGCCTCAAGATCGGAAAGACGACCATTCGTGCAGCTTCCTATGACAACCTGATCGATCCTGATGTCCTTCCCATCCTTCGCGCTGTGCGTATTCTCGGGAAGATGAGGATAGGAAACCGTCGGCACGATCTGTGAAAGATCGATATCGATCGTCTTCTCGAATTCAGCATCAGGATCGGAGGCGAAGATCTTCGGCTCAGCGGCCCCATGCTCCTTCAGGTACTGGAGCGTCAGGTCATCGACGGGGAATATCCCATTCTTCGCGCCAGCCTCTATCGCCATGTTGGCAACTGTGAAGCGGTCATCCATCGTCAGGGAGTGCACACCATCACCTGAGAACTCCATCGCCCTATACAGAGCGCCATCGACACCGATCATTCCGATGATCGTGAGTATGAGATCCTTTCCGGAAACATGCGGCCTGAACTTGCCTGAAAGGCGGAAGCGGATTGTCGAAGGCACCTTGAACCACGCCTTGCCTATAGCCATGCCCGCCGCCATGTCAGTGGAGCCGACACCGGTCGAGAATGCACCAAGGGCACCATATGTACAGGTATGGCTATCAGCACCGATGACGGTATCCCCTGCAGTGACAAGCCCCTGCTCCGGCAGCAGTGCATGCTCGATGCCGACCCTGCCGACCTCGAAGTAGTTCGTGATGCCTTCCTTTGAGGCGAACGCGCGGACACATGCGCACTGCTCAGCGGCCTTTATGTCCTTGTTCGGCGTGAAATGATCGGGCACAAGCGCTATCTTCGTCCTGTCGAACACCTTGTCCTTGCCGAATCTGGGGAACTCCTTGATCGCGACGGGACTTGTGATATCATTGCCAAGCACCATGTCCAGATCAGCCATGATCAGCTGTCCCGGATGCACCTCTGGAAGCCCTGCCGCATGGGCGAGGATCTTCTCCGTCATCGTCATTGCCATCACTCGACCTCCTTATCGGTGTGTCCAACAAGCATATCGTTATCAAATGTGAGCGTTGACGTCTTGTTGCCACCGGATATCGAGGAGCTGCCGCCTTCAAGCATACGGTTCACAGCCGCGAGGCAGGCGAGTATCGAAGCCTCGATAACATCCGTGGAGACACCGCGTCCGCGGTATACGCCGCTTCCATCTGATATCTTCACAAGCGCTTCGCCGAGCGCGTCGCGATGTTCCGTCACAGCCTGGAGCTGGTAGTCATCAAGGGAGAACGGATGGCGGATGATCTTCTCAACCGCCCTGAGCGACGCATAGACAGGGCCGGTTCCAGTTGCGACACCCTCGATGATCTTATCGCCGTTCTTAAGCGCGATGCATGCCGTGGACGTGATCTTGTTGCCGCTGTTCACGACGTAGGACGAGAGCGTCCACGTCTGCTTAGCGACCGCTTCAGTGGCCTCGACAAGCGCCACAATGTCGCGATCAGTGACATTCTTCTTCCTGTCGCAGAGGTTCTTGAACTCCTCGAAGAGCCTTGCCACATCCGCTTCAGGAAGCACATATCCAAGCTCATCGAGCTTCTTCGAGAAAGCATGCTTGCCTGAGTGCTTGCCAAGGACGTAGTTCGTCTTGACGACGCCGACGCTTTCCGGGGTCATGATCTCGTACGTCTTTGAATTAGCCATCATGCCATGCTGATGGATTCCTGACTCATGGGCGAATGCATTGTCCCCCACTATGGCCTTCGACGGGAAGATCCTCACACCGGTGATGGATGAAAGGAGACGCGCTGAGCGGCAGAGCTCCTCCGTCCTGATTCCCGTCTCGGTGTCATAGAGATCCGGTCGGGTCTTCATCGCCATCACAACCTCTTCCAGCGCAGTGTTTCCCGCCCTCTCGCCAATTCCGCAGAGGGTGCATTCAATCTGCCTTGCGCCGGCCATGACACCCGCGAGGCTGTTTGCGGCTGCAAGCCCGAGATCATCATGGCAGTGCATCGAGATGATTGCCTTGTCGATATTCGGAACCCTGTTCCTGACAGCCGACACCATCTCCGTGATATCCCCAGGGGATGCGTAGCCAACGGTATCGGGAAGATTGATCGTCGTCGCGCCTTCCGCGATAGCGGTCTCAACGACACGGCACATATAATCCAGATCGGTACGTGTCGCATCCTCAAGGGAGAACTCGATATCAGGGCAGAGGGAACGGGCATAGCGCACAGCTTCCCTGATCCTTTCAACAGCCTCGTCCCTCGTCATCCTGAGCTTATACTGCAGATGAAGGTCCGATGTCGCGAGGAATACGTGGATACGTGGTTTTCTGGCCCTCTTCACAGCATTCCATGCGGCATCGATATCCTTTGTGAGAGCACGGGCAAGGGAGGCCACGGTCACATTGTCCACAGCCTTGGAAATAGCCTCGACGCTCTCGAAATCCCCAGGGGATGAAATGGCAAAGCCGGCTTCTATGATATCCACGCCTAGTGTCTCAAGCTGCTTTGCTACCCTGATCTTCTCCTCCAGGTTCATGCTGTAACCAGGAGCCTGCTCTCCATCGCGGAGCGTGGTATCGAATATATAGATCCTCTCTGCCATCCTTCCCCTCCGTCCTTATTTCTTCAGCCAGCTCATCAGAGATCTGAGCTTAGCGCCTGTCTTTTCAAGGAGGGATTCCTTCTCCATCCTCTTGACGGCATTGAAATGCGGGCGTCCCACCTGGTTCTCCAGAAGCCAGTTGCGGGCGAATGTGCCATCCTGGATATCAGAAAGGATGCCCTTCATCGCCTTCTTCGTATCCTCTGTGATGACCCTCGGGCCGGAGACATAATCGCCGTATTCTGCAGTGTCCGAGCAGGAATAGCGCATGAACGACAGACCACCCTGGTTGATCAGGTCGACGATGAGCTTCATCTCATGGCAGCACTCGAAGTATGCCATCTCAGGCTGGTAGCCCGCCTCAACGAGGGTATCGAATCCAGCCTTGATCAGGTGCGTGACACCGCCGCAGAGAACGGCCTGCTCACCGAAGAGGTCCGTCTCGGTCTCCTCCTTGAACGTCGTCTCGAAGATACCTGCCCTGCCAGCTCCGATTGCCGCTGCGTATGCAAGCGCGACCTGGGTGCTGTCACCGGAGGGATCCTGATGCACTGCGATGAGGCTGGGAACGCCCTTCCCTTCCTGATACTGGCTGCGGACTGTGTGTCCCGGTCCCTTCGGCGCTATCATGATAACATTGACATCCTCTGGCGGGATGATCTGGCCGAAATGGATATTGAATCCATGCGCGAAACCAAGGTACATACCCTTCCTGAGATACGGCTCGATTGATGTATGATAGAGCTTCGCCTGCTTCTCATCATTGACGAGTATCATGACAACATCGCTGCACTGAACGGCCTCTTCCGTGGTCATGACCTTGAATCCGGCTTCCTCCGCCCTCGCCCAGCTCTTGGAGCCGTTGTAGAGGCCAACGACGACATCAACACCGCTCTCGTGGAGATTCAGCGCATGCGCATGGCCCTGGCTTCCATAGCCGATGACAGCGACTTTCCTTCCCTTCAGATACCCTGGATCGGCATCCTTCTCATAATACATCTTGCTCATATTCCACCTTCCTTATCTATCGCCTTCGTCTCCGAAGGTTGTTTCCGAAATCGGTCTCGAACCACGTTCGAGAGCTGTTATTCCAGTCCTGACGAGCTCGACAATGCCATATGGCCTCGCAAGCTCCAGAAAGGACTCCAGTTTATCGAGGGACCCAGTAAGCTGCATCGTTATCGTTGTCGGTGTCACATCAAGGATCTTCGCCTTGAATATCTCCCCGATCTCGACGATTGCACCGCGGGAAGCGCTGTCCGCCTTGATCTTCACAAGCACGAGCTCCCGCTGAATGGAGCCGCTTCGGGTCATCTCATAGACCTTTATGACATCGACCAGCTTCTCAACCTGCCTGATGATCTGCTCAACAATCTGCCTGTCCCCTGTCACGACGATTGTGATGCGGCTTCTGGAAGGATCCTCCGTCTCACCCACAGAGAGGGAATCGATGTTATAGCCACGGCGCGAGAAGAGGGCTACGACCCTCATCAGTACGCTCGGCCTGTTGTAGACAAGGATCGCAAGCGTATAGCTGTTCTCATTCCCATATACCATCCCAGAACCTCCAGAAAACAAAAATGCCCGCGGTTTTCATTGCACCACGGGCTTACACATCACCATATGCTCAAACCGTGGTTCAGCATCTAATGACGAGTACGGATAGAAGGAGAGCTGAAGAAATAGATGATGGTCTGTCATTCATTCCTGTCTCCTCCTTGATTGCGATTTACCTTCTTATACGGCAACAGACGCAATAATGTCAACAAACCCTGAGTAGAAAATGCAGGAATATGCAGAAAAATGCATACGATCACTTCTTCTTGACCAAGGCCCAGATAATCACGCCTCCAAGAAGGCATACGATGATCGCTTCCATTCAGATGAAGGGACGGAAGAACGCTTCAGCCCTTGCCTCCCTGTCCTCCCCCGCATACAGAAGCGCGGTGATTCCAAGTTCCGATGCAGCTGCTGTGTTCTCCTCCCTGTCATCGGTGAAGAAGGTATCGCTGTAGCTGTATCCTTCCTCGGTGCAGATGATACGCCAAAATGCCTTCTCAGGCTTTGACATATGGATGATATGGGAGGCATAGAGACAGTCGAAATGCTCCAGCGGCTTTTCATCCATCATCTTGATATACTCCCAATGGGGATGGAAGGTGTTGGAGCCGACAACGCACCTGTGGCCGTTTGCCCGAAGCGCATCCACTGTGCTGAGCATCGGAAGATTGACTGTAGGATGGAAGAACGTGAGGAAAAGATCCTCCGTAATCGCGACAGAGTATTTGTCCTCAAGATGCCTGTAGTAGTCGTCACAGGACATGTAGCCATCCATAAGCGCCATCTCATACTGGCCATAATCCGTTCGGAGATCCCTGTAGCTGACGCCGATCGTATCCGCAATACCCTTAAGCGTCCTTATATTCTGGAGGATGACCTCCCCCATATCGAAGATGAAAAGGCTCATGTTCTGATGATAGCACATGAAACATCATTCATGTCATACAATTATATTGATGAAAGACCGGTGCTCCGGTATTCAAACTCATTCCCATTGCAAGTATAATCGCAGCAACGGAGGATACCCGTCATGAAGAAGATTCTTTCTGTATCATTTATCGCGCTGGTCGCGTCGTCACTGCTCTTCGCTGGTGGCGCAACGGAATCAGGAGAGGATACATCCTTTGCGGATGTGCAGGAGAAATGCACGTTCATCCTCGGTCTGGATGATTCATTCCCGCCCATGGGATTCAGATCCGAAAGCGGGGAGATCGTCGGTTTCGATATCGACACGGCAAAGGAAGTCGCATCACGCCTCGGCGTAGAGCTCGTAGCACAGCCGATTGACTGGAACTCAAAGGAGCAGGAGCTTGCAACCGGCAATATCGACTGCATCTGGAACGGATTCACCGTCACGCCGGAAAGGGAGAAGGTGATGATCTTCTCCGAGCCATACCTGAGGAATGCTCAGGTTGTCGTGGTTCGCTCGGACAGCCCGTTCCAGACGCTTGATGACCTAGCGGGAAGCACGATCGGAGTACAGGCGGGTTCCTCTGCGCAGGAAGCGATTGAGGACACACCGGGCTTCAGCGAGTCACTGGATGAAGTCGTGGAATTCCGCGACAACCTCACTGCATTGATGGATCTCGAGATCGGTGGCCTTGATGGTGTCGTGATGGATCTTGTCGTCGCGAATTACAGCATCCAGACCTCTGGAAAGGATTTCAGGGTCCTTGACGAGACGCTGACAGAGGAGGAATATGCCATCGGATTCAGGAAAGGCGACGTGGCTCTCCGCGATGCTGTCAACATGGAGCTTGAGGCAATGGCCGCCGATGGGACTCTGGCCGGCATCTCCGCATCCTGGTTCGGATCGGATATCACGGTCGTAGGGAAATAGGATAGATGCAGGGACTGCTGCTGCAGATGCTCGAGGGGACTGTCACGTCCCTTCAGATATTCTTCCTCACGCTGCTTTTCTCCCTTCCGCTCGGCTTTGTCGTAGCGAAGGGGAGAATGGCCTCGTTTGCCCCTATCAGATGGATTACCGATCTCTATATACAGATAATGCGCGGAACCCCTCTGATCCTGCAGCTGATCTTCGTTTACTTCGCTCCGTTCTACGTATTCGGCACTTCCTATGACAGGTTCACTGCGTGCATTGTCGCGTTCGTGATCAACTACAGCGCGTACTTCTCGGAGATATACCGCTCTGGACTGCAGTCGATCGACAGAGGACAGCATGAAGCGGCGAAGGTTCTGGGCTTCTCAAAGGCATACACATTCTTCCATATCATCCTGCCACAGGTGGTGAAGAGGATACTGCCAGCCCTGGGAAACGAGGTCATCACGCTTGTCAAGGATACTGCGCTGGCACAGACTATCGGGGTAGCTGAGCTATTCCGTGTTGCACAGACTGCATCCTCAAGGGAATTCTCGACAGTCCCGATCTTCATCGCAGGCATCTTCTATTTCATAATGAACTACATCGTCTCCAGGCTGTTCGCCATCGGAGAGAAGAAGCTGGAATACTACAGGTGAGCGCTATGAAGGAGATGATAAGGCTTTCCGGTCTGAGGAAATCATTTGGCAGCCTTGATGTGCTGAAGGATATTTCATTCACCCTCGAGGAGGGAAGCGTCCTATCCATAATAGGCCCTTCGGGGTCGGGGAAGTCGACAACACTGAGGATCATAACCCAGCTGGAGAAGGCAGATGATGGCTCTCTGGAGATCGCGGGGCACACGCTTTTCTCATCGGTAATGGGAAAGGCCGTTTACGCGCGCCCAGAGGAAGAGCGCCTGATCGGGCTCAAGACAGGGCTTGTATTCCAGAACTTCAACCTCTTTCCCCACTTCTCCGTTCTGAGGAATATCACGGAAGCGCAGAGAGCGGTACTGAAAAGGCCGAAGGAATACGCCGAGGAGAAGGCGATGAAGCTGCTGGAGAAGATGGGCATTGCGGACAAGGCCAGGCAATACCCCTACCAGCTCTCAGGTGGACAGCAGCAGCGCGTATCCATTGCCCGTGCGCTTGCGCTTGATCCCGAGGTCCTCTTCTTCGACGAACCGACCTCAGCCCTCGATCCGGAGCTGACACGCGAGATACTGAAGGTCATCAGGGAGCTTGCGGAGGAAAGGATGACAATGGTTGTCGTCACGCATGAGATGCACTTCGCAAGGGCGATATCCGACCATGCGATCTTCATGGATCGGGGCGTGATCGTAGAACAGGGAAGCCCTGATGAGCTCTTCGGCAACCCGAAGGAAGAGAGAACAAGGCAGTTCATCGCCTCGTTTGAGGACTAAAGAACCTCCCCTGACCTGGGATGGTAAGAGCGGCCATCCATCAGGCAGGGCTTCCCTCCGACCATGATCACTGAAAAGCCGCGGTTGCTGTCCCCGTCCGCCTCAAGCGCGTCCGGATCGAAAAGCACGAGGTCTGCCTTATAGCCTTCCTTTATGTATCCCCTATCCTTCAGCCCCAGCTTGTCGGCATTCTCCCCTGTCATCTTCCTGATAGCCTCAGGCAGCGTCATGACCTTCTCCTTCATCGTGTATCGCGCGAGATACTCCACCGTTGAATGGAATGAGCGCGGATGGGGGATCGGGGAGGAGTAGAGAGCATCGGTTCCGAAAGAGACCAGCGGATGCGACATGATCAGGCGGAGGTTGTCCTCAGACTGCGTTACATCGCTCATGACAGCAAGCCCCGTCTCATCCGCAAGCAGATCGAACAATGCGGACAGCGGATCCTTGCACGCTTCCCGCCCTATCTCGGAAAGCGTCTTGCCAGCGCAGTCCGGCCTGCTTTCCAGATACATCACCGAAATATCATCAGGGCCAGCCATCTCATACACGCTGTCCCAGCCGCATGGATGCATGATCTCATCGATCATCTCCAACCTCTCATTCTCCAAGGAGAGCGCGAGGCGCTGCTCGAAACGTGTGCGTGAGAGTATATGCGGTGGAAGAAGCGAGAAAAGGCTTGTCGATCCATAGGCATATGGATACTGATCGGCCTTGACATCAATGCCCCTTGCCCTCGCGTCCTCAAGCATGCGCAGCATCTGGGGAACCTTATGCTGGTTGCTGCGGCCGATCGCCTTCAGATGGGACACCTCCAGCCTGACGCCAGTCCTTTCCGCAAGCGAAAGCACCTCTTCAAGCGATGCGATGACATCATCCCCTTCGCATCTATGATGCACGGCGAAGAGCTTATCATGCTTCCTGACGACACGGAGCAGCGCCTCAAGCTCATCATGACGGGCAAAGAGGCATGGAGAATAATACAGGCCCGAGGAGAACCCCCATACCCCTGCACTGAGAAGATCGTCAAGCATCGAGCACATGGCGCTTATTTCAGCACCTGTCGCTTCCCGGCCCGCATCCTCGCCCATCGCGGCATAGCGCAGCGCCGTATGGGAAGCGAGGAATGCTTCGTTGATGCCTATTCCATCCCGCATGAGGACTGCCCGATAACCATCATAGTCCTTCCAGGACCAGTCATCATACGTGCCAAGGACATCCTCCACTGCATCATGGAGAGCTTCGCCGCTGTTGGGGAAAACGCCGATGCCGCAGTTTCCGGAGACATCGGTCACAATCCCCTGCCCGATCTTCGCCTTCATATCCCTGTCCCTCAGCACCTGGAGATCAGTATGTGTATGCATGTCGATGAAGCCGGGCGCAAGGACAAGGGATGAGGCATCTATGACAGAACGGGAACGGGAGATCCCCTCGCTGCCGATGAATGCGATCCTGTCCCCGAATACAGCAAGATTCGCCCTGTAGGGCTCACAGCCAGTGCCATCAACGATCAGGGCATTGCGGAACATGAAATCATACATCCTGAATCACCTTATATGAATCGTGTATCCTGCGTTCGATGAAATGGGAGAAGTCCCCATAGTTGCCCCTTTTCACGGCAAGGGAGAAAGCCGCTTTCGCCTCATCTCCTCCTTCCTTGTCAAGAAGAGGGGGAAGGATCCCGTTCCTAAGCAGTTCCCCACAGAGCATCAGATAAGCAAAGAGCGCAGGATACTCCTCGTATGGCCTGACACGGAGAATGGATGCATAGAGAAGCACCGCGGACGTGATGCCCTGGAAGCTCCTCCAGGAATTCTCATACTGAAGGAACAGCGTCTCCATCTGCACGGGGACAGCAGCATTGTCCCCTTCCCTTACCGGATAGACCGCGAAGCCGCTGCGGTACTCCTCCGCGTCAAGGTCATCGATGCCCTGAAGAAGCCTGGCATGCATCCTGCGGGCATCCGATTCAGTCCATTTCTCATGGCTTGCTGCAAGAGAGAAGAGCACCGAACGCGCATTGACGAGGATGAGATGGCTTTCCAGGGGAAGATGAGGAACGAGGCGTCCGGAGAGGATGGCTTTCGCGTCCTTGTCGGAGACAACCATGCCATCAAGCTCGAGAAGCACCCTGAAGCTCTGCCGGAGGATTCCCGCGAAGGCGGATGATTCCAGAAGGGATCTATCAAGCGGGGTTCTCTCCATCAGGCGGCGGAGAGCATCGACATCCACAGTTCCAGGGCGTATATCAAGCGCCTTGAATCTCCTGAGCACCCTGCCATCCCTGGGCTTGGGTGTATCGGAAGGGATCGTCCAGGACCAGCCCAGCTTGATCGCACCATCGATACGCCCTTCTGCGCAGAGGATCCTGATGCGCCTGTCCGAAATGCCCCACTTGGCAGCTGCCTCTTTCACGTCAATATATTTCATAATTGGTATTATAATCCGACTTCGGGATGATTACAATGTTTTTCTATACAGGATAAGAGGGGACGATCCTTACTTGATTCTGCCTTATACCGGGCGATCCATCAAGCTCTTCCGCACCACGGCATCCCATTTGATAACATGAGGATAATGTTGCATAATCCATTGGGAGCGTAACAGATGGATAAGTACGATGCGATCATAGTCGGAACCGGACCTGCTGGAATGGGAGCAGCATTCTCTCTCCTCGAACGGAAGCCTGGCATCTCGATACTCATGCTTGACAAGGCACCAGTCTCAACCGGAGGCATGAGGAATGACTGCAAGATGAACTTCACCTATCCGATAGGATTCCCCTTTGAATACTGGACCGAGGATACAGCGAACCGCTACCTTGAGATCGTCAAGGATTTCCTCAAGCCTGATATCCTGCCGAAATCGAATATCGGGACATACCAGTCAAGAGCGGAGAAGCTCGGCTGCTCGCTGCTTGAGATCCAGCAGACACACCTTGGCACCGATGGTGGCCTGAGGCTTATCCAGCGCCTGATGAAGGAGCTTGATGAACGCGGCGTTGACATCGCGCTCAAGGAGGAGATGCTCAGCATCAACAATGAGCAGAAGTTCATCACGACCGACCAGAGGGAAATAGGATACCGCACCATCCTCATCGCTCCCGGACGACAGGGATTCCACTTCCTCCAGAGCGTGATGCATCAGCTTGGCGTCAAGTACATGGACAACATCCTCGACGTAGGCATCCGCGTGGAAACGAGGATCGAGCACTACCCAATCGTCAAGGACTACTACGATCCGAAGTTCTACTTTCCGGAGAAGGTCAGGACATTCTGCACGAACAGCGGAAACGCACATGTCGTGAAGGAGAAGTATGTCACGGAGCGCGGAGATGTATGGTATTCGGTGAACGGACATGCATACGCCCCCGATGCCGCACGCAACAACGGACTTGTGAACTTCGCGATACTGAAGACCGTGCGCTTCACTGAGCCGCTTGCTTCGGGGCAGGAATACGCAGAGCACCTTGGTGTCATGGCAGCGCTGATGGGCGGCGGAAGGCCGCTGATGCAGCGTGTCGGTGATTTCAGGATGGGAAAGAGATCACGCCAGGCGACATTCAATGGCGATCTCTATGATTTCGAGCCTTCCCTCAGGGATTGCTGCCCCTCTGATATCTCGCTGGCGATGCCCTCGAAGATACTCAGATACATCTGGTCCGCGATGAAGAAGCTGGACACAATCATCCCAGGAATACTGCATCCATCAACGATCATGTATTACCCGGAGATAAAGCTCTATGCGAACAAGCCGGAATACAGGGATGACCACTTCCAAGTTGCCCCCGATGTGTTCTTCGCCGGTGATGGCGCAGGCACAAGCCGCGGCATAACCGGAGCATGGGCTTCTGGAATCAGGGCATCAGAAGGCATGATCGAGGCTTTGCACTGAAAAGCCATAGCGTGTAGAATGCATTTATATCCCCAGATGGTGGAATGGTAGACACAAGGGACTTAAAATCCTTTGGCTGCAAGGCCGTGCGGGTTCAAGTCCCGCTCTGGGGATGATCGCGTCAGGCCGTGGAAATCCTCAGATGAGCCCAAGGCGCTTCCTGGCATGGAAGTAATACGGAACCTCGAAAAGGAGCATCACAGTCCAGCCGATTGCACAGGCGTATGCGATGCCATGGATTCCGAACCGAGGGACAAGGATGAATGTGAACACCACCCTGAGGGATGTCTGGATGAACGTGGAGATCAGCGTCACCTTCATATCCCCCATACCGCGGAAGAACCCCTGTATGCCGTTGGTCAATGCAGGCAGGAAATAGAAGAAGCACATCGTGGAGAGATATGCATGCCCCTGCTCTATCACGGTTACTGCTTCAGGCCCACTGACGAAGAGCGACATGAGATGACGGTTGAGAAGAAATACAACCGAAGCAATCAGGGCAAAGTAGCAGAGCTCCAGCAGAAGTCCTTTCCTGAATCCCTTCCTCACGCGATCCATATTCCCAGCGCCCCTGTTCTGCGCGCCGAACGTGGTTATCGCATGGCCAATGCTCTGCTCAGGTGTGAATGCGAAGTCATCGACGCGCGTGACTGCGTTGTATGCCGCGACAACTGCAACGCCGAGTGTATTGACAGAGCTTTGGATCAGGAGCTTGCCAACAGGCTGGCATGCCTGCTGCAGCGCTGTTATCGATCCGTATTGCAGAGTTGTTTTCAGCAGCGATCTGTCGATGCGGATATTATCGATGCAGAGCATCGGCATCTTCCTTCTGATGTAGATCAGGCAGAGAACCGCGGAAACTGATTGGGCAACGACAGTCGTCACCGCGGAGCAGATGATACCGAATCCGAGGACACCTATCAGGAAAAGGTCAAGAAGGCAGTTCAGCACGGAGGAGGCGGCAAGAAACTTCAGAGGGGTCTTTGAGTCCCCCACGCTCTTCATCGCCTGGGAAAGCGCATTGTAGAAGCATGTGAAAGGAAGTCCGATGAATATGATGGAAAGATACGTCGCCGTCATATCCAGAACGGAGTCAGGGACATTCAGCAGCCGGAGAAGCGGAGAGGCAAAGAGGATCCCGAGCACTGCCGCGGCGATTGAGAACACCGTGCCAGACCCAAGCAGCGTCGACAACTCCCGCGAGAGCATCTGATGGTCTCCAGCGCCGAAATATGCGCTCATAATTACCCCTGCACCAATCGATAGGCCGGAGATGCCAAGTATGAGGATGTTCATCACAGGCCCTGCCATCCCAGTTGCCGCCAGCGCATCCGCACCTATGAACCTGCCAGCGATCATCGAGTCGACCGCGTTATAGGCCAGCTGGAACATGCTACCGAGGATCAGAGGTATCGCATAGCCTGCCAGCTGCCTGATTATCCCTCCTTTCGTCATATCCGTACTTGCCATAGAAGCCATTATACGATTTCAATATTGCTATGGACAGAACGATATCCGTCATATACGGAAAGAACATACATGATATGACGCTTCGCCTTTTATCCTCTTGTGATCTCCAGCTTCCTGCATCCGGCGCGAACGCCTCAGCCGTCATCAAGCCGAATCTCGTCACTCCTTCAGGAAGCGATACAGGAGCGACAACCCACACAGAGATCGTGGAGGCCATCATCATCCATCTCATCAGCCTTGGATTCAGGAATATAACAGTCGCTGAGGGATCGTGGGTCGGTGCATCGACGGAAAGCGCATTCCGGGCCTTGGGATATTATGATCTGCGTGACCGCTACGGTATCCATCTCGTCGACACGAAAAAGGATGAATACCGATCATTGGCCCCATTCGGAATACCGATGGAGGTATCAAGGACGGTGCTGGATGCCGACCTGCTCATCAATGTCCCTGTACTCAAAGGTCATTGCCAGACGCTGATGACAAACGCGATGAAGAATCTCAAGGGATGTCTTTCTGACCGCTCGAAGAGGGAATTCCACAGGCTTGGCCTTGATCTTCCGATCGCGGCGCTCAACAGCGTGATCCACCCTGACCTGACAATCGTGGACAGCATCTGCGGCGATCTTGACTTCGAGGAAGGAGGGAATCCTGTACAGACGGACAGGATGCTTGCCTCTGCATATCCCGTGCTCCTCGATGCGTATTCCGCAACGCTGATGGGATACAGGCCGGAGGACATCGGATACATCAGGAAGGCACAGGAGATCGGACTGATCGAGGACTTCAGATGGGAGGTGAAGGAGCTCTCGAAGCCAGTTGTTTCCAACGCGAGGGCCGGAGGAGAGGCAAAGCGGCTATCAGTGCATACATCACCAATCGATGCATGCTCTGCCTGCTATGCCGCCCTGATACATGCACTCAAGCGCCTCGAGGATGAGAACGGGCTTGGCCGCCTCAAAGGCCGGACGATAGCAATCGGACAGGGCTACAGTGACAAAGCACCTGAAATCGGAGTCGGCGCATGCTGCAGGAAAGCTGGAACAGGGGTCGCAGGCTGCCCTGCCTCTGCTGATTCGATACTCCAGATGCTGAGGGGATTATGATCAGTATAAGGATCGCGGGAACATGCGATGCCGCTGCTATCGCGGCAATCTACAGCTATTATGTCGAGGAGACAGCGATCTCCTTTGAGTACGAAGCTCCAGACGAAGAGGAAATGGCAAGGCGGATCGCTGGAAATGGCGGCTTTCCATTCCTTGTTGCCGAGGATGACGGGATGATCGTGGGCTATGCTTACGCGCATCCATTCTCGTCACGGGCTGCATACTTCAGAAGCGTTGAAGTCACCATCTATCTTGATAAGGACAGATCCGGCAGAGGATACGGGAAAGCGCTCTATGAGGAACTTGAAAAACGGCTGAAGGCAATGGACATCACGAATCTGTATGCGATCGTGATGTATCCGGAGAACAAGGAAAGCATCGCGTTCCACGAAAGAATGGGATACAGGATCGTCGGCATCCTCAACGGCTGCGGAGAGAAGTTCGGGCGTCTCTGGTCAGTCGCCTATATGGAGAAGATAATATGATCATCGACAGCCACTTCCACACTGCATCGATGCGTAAACGGGGCATAGAGACGCTACCTGAGGATCTCATTGGGATCGACATAGGAACTGATGCAGGAGATGCGGCATCAAGGATCGCGCTCCTGCCTCAATCCGGGACTGTATTCCTCTCGATCGGTTCAGGTCCATGGGTACTGGACAGCGATCGGTACGTCTCCATCGAGGACGAAAGGAACAGGCTGCTCTCGGATTACCGATCCTACGGGGCTGACGCCATAGGGGAATGCGGCTTCGATAACCACTGGAAGTATGGAACGGAAAAGGAGCAGAGAGAGCTTTTCATGATGCAGGTGGAACTTGCATCGGAGCTTGATCTTCCCCTCATCATCCACACCCGTGACGCGGACAGGGAAATAGCGGATGCCCTCTCTTCCCCATCGTTTCGATGCCGGGGCATCATGCACTGCTTCTCATCAGGCACAGACCTGATGAGGAAGGCCCTGGACAAAGGACTCTATATCTCTTTTGCGGGAAATGTGACATACAAGGGAAACGAAAGGATACAGGAAGCGGCCTCATCAGTCCCGATGGACAGGTTCCTGGTAGAGACCGACTCCCCCTACCTTGCACCAATACCGATGAGGGGAAAGCCCTGCAGGCCCGAATACACGGAATACACGCTCAGCGCGATTGCGGATCTCAGGAACGAGGACAAGGAAAAGCTGAAGGAAGCGGCGAAGGACAATCTTCTGAGGCTTCTACAGCGGGAGAACACAGTAAGAAAGCTCCTCCACTCCTGACAGAAGATCCTGGACTGTCCTGTTCCAGTCTATCGATACGGCGGCATCGACTTCGGTCGTGTCCATGGCAGCCGCGTCACGTATATCCATTATGACAGACCACTCATGATCGCTTCTTATGAGGCTCATGGACGTCGAAGGGGTGAGAAGAAGGACTGTATCCGCCTCGGCCGATGCTATTTCCCTGCGTACCGAATCGATATTCGCGCTTGAGATACGGCCCATATAAGGAATAGGAACAACGCCAAGCGGTTCAAGAACCTCCATTATGCTGGAAGCAAGGAGCGATGACTCCTCGAAAACAGCCGCATAGCGACCTTCATCGATTGCCTCAGCCCACATCCTGCCATTATCTATACCAAGCACTGCCGACGGATTTTCCCCTTCTTCCGCCTCCCTTCCGAAAAGATAGCCACCGCTTGATGGAACTTCAGCATCAGGTGAGACAATAACGAGATCAGCAGATGAGGCATCAGAGGTTCTCCTGAACGAGAAGAACGAGCGGGGCTTGGGGAGATCATACCCACGGGGAAAGGATCCGGAGGTGATGAACGCAACAGAAGGTCTTGTGGAATGGAACAGGGCAAGCGCCACAGACACACAAAGCAAAACTGCAATGACAATGACCAGAACCTTCTTCCTGCGCATAAAAAGAGGATAACCGGCTAATGGAATGGTGGCAATAGAATGGCAGAGCAGGAGCGATATCATGACAGAGGCCTTCCCATCCTGTTATCTCTGCAGGTTTTTCCTTATCTGTTGACCCCACCATGTTCGATGGGATAGTCTTATCTGAGGATAAGGAGGCAGATCAATGATCAGCTATAAGGAAGTCGGACTTGTCAATTCCCGTGACATGTTCGCTAAGGCCATGAAGGGCCAGTATGCTATCGGAGCTTTCAACTTCAACAATATGGAGCAGATGCAGGCGATCATCGCAGCATGCGTTGAGACAAAGGCACCTGTCATCCTTCAGGTCTCCAAGGGCGCGAGGGACTATGCGAACATCAACATCCTGCGCAACATGGCACGCGGCGGCGTCGAATATGCGCATGAGCTTGGCTGCGATATCCCAATCGTTCTCCATCTTGACCATGGTGATTCATTCAAGACAGCGAAGGACTGCATCGACAATGGATTCTCATCAGTCATGATCGACGGCTCGCATCTTCCCTATGAGGAGAATGTCGCACTGACGAAGCAGGTTGTCGACTATGCTCATCAGTTCGATGTCACCGTAGAGGGAGAGCTTGGAGTGCTTGCAGGAATCGAGGACGAGGTTTCCTCTGCTGTCTCGCACTACACACGCCCGGAAGAGGTCGTTGACTTCGCAACCCGCACTGGCGTCGATTCCCTCGCGATTTCCATCGGAACAAGCCATGGCGCGTATAAGTTCACACCGGAGCAGTGCACAAGGAATGCTGATGGCATCCTCATACCGCCACCGCTCAGGTTCGACATCCTTGAGGAGATTGAGAAGCAGCTTCCTGGATTCCCGATTGTCCTCCATGGTTCCTCATCAGTGCCGCAGGAGTATGTGAAGATCATCAACGAGCACGGAGGAAAGCTCGCTGACAGCGTCGGCATCCCTGAGGAGCAGCTGAGGAAGGCTGCAAAGTCAGCTGTATGCAAGATCAACATCGATTCCGATGGACGCCTTGCGATGACTGCAATGATCAGGAAGATCTTCGACGAGAAGCCTGCTGAGTTCGATCCTAGGAAGTATCTTGGACCGGCCCGCGAGGAACTCAAGAAGATGTATATGCACAAGAACATCGATGTTCTTGGCAGTGCAGGACATGCTCTTGACTGAGAATGCACGGAGGGGCGGCTTGTGCTGCCCCTTGCTGCATCTTCCCTCTCGACAGAGTGCATCATTCTATGCTATAAATATACGGTGTGACTTAGTCACGCCATTTCTTCATGTATATAGGTCAGATATCTGTACTATAAGGAGTTCAGTTGGCTACGAGGGAGCTTAGAATCAATCGGCAGATAAGGGCACACCAGGTGCTCGTTATCGATGAGAACGGCGTACAGAGGGGCGTAATGAGCGTCCCGGAGGCATGTCGCCTGGCAGACGAAGCGGGAATGGATCTTGTAGAGGTCTCCCCGAACGCGAATCCCCCGGTATGCAAGATACTCGACTTCGGCAGATACCGCTATGAGATGGAGAAGAAATCCAGGGAAGCGAAGAAGAACCAGACTGTCGTCAAGATCAAGGAGATCAGGATGCAGCCCAAGATCGAGAAGCATGACCTGGAAACGAAGAGCAAGGCCATCGCCGAATTCCTTCAGCAGGGGAACAAGGTGAAGGTATCCATCCGCTTCCGCGGAAGGGAGCTTGCCCATCCAGAGCTCGGCAAGGTCGTACTGGACAGGATACTCGATGCCCTTACTGGGCTGGGAGTGCAGTATAATCTTGATAAGGGCGCTCTTATGGAAGGGAAGATGATGAGCATGACTGTCTCCCCTTCAAAGGGAAAGTGAGATAATCTCCGTATGGAGACTATATAACGCAGCTTCAGGGGTTCTTGTTCCCTGCGGCGCGAGAAAGAGGTAGGTAGGAAAATGCCTAAGATGAAAACAAGAAAGTCAGCGTCCAAGCGCTACAAGGTGACGGGATCTGGCAAGGTGGCTTACAAGAAGATGGGCCTCCGCCATATTCTCACGAAGAAGAGCTCCAAGAGGAAGATGCACCTCAGACATGCAGGAATCCTCTCAGATGTCGAACAGAAGAGAGCAAAGTCAATGCTCCCCTATGCGAACTAAGGAGTGTGAGAAATGCCAAGAGCAGTAGACGGAACCAGGCGTTCGGACAGAAGGAAGAAGATTCTCGACCAGGCTAAGGGCTATTGGGGAAGAAGGAGCACGAACCACCGCGTCGCAAAGGATGCTGTCGCAAAGGCAGGTCAGTATGCATACCGCGGCAGGAAGGAGAAGAAGAGGGATTTCAGGAAGCTCTGGATCGCTAGGATTTCCGCAGCAGTCCAGGCAGAGGGAATGAACTACTCGCAGTTCATGCATGGCCTCAAGCTCATGAACAGCACTCTCAACAGGAAGGCTCTCTCCAATATGGCAATCGAGGATAAGGCTGCATTCGCAGCTCTCGTGGCAGAGGTGAAGAAGGCACTCGCCTAAGGAGGTTCATATGACCACGATCGAAAGCAGCAAGCTGTTGCTGATGAGGGTACAGAAGGCAGTTGGGCTCATCAACCACCTTCGCGATGAGAACAGGGAGCTCCAGGCAAGGTTCACGCTTGTCGAGAACCACAACAAGGAGCTGCAGGATCTTTACGACAAGCTCAGCACGGATCAGGCTGCGATCGATCAGGCCATTGCATCGGCTCTCGAAGAGCTCGATACATCCCTTGGCGATCTCGAAGGCTTCGAGGATTTCGGCACGCTCGATTCCCAGGAGCTTTCCGCAGCAGAGGATTTCTCCGCAGGAGATGGCCTGGAGGATATGGACATCGAGACATTCGAGGACGAGGATCTCTGAGATCATTCCTTCAAGGACGAGGAGGCAGCGATGCCTCCTTTTTCTTTTTCCATAACTTGTGTATCTTTCATCTCGTGAGGAAACTTCTCAGAGAGCTCTATCTGATACCTGTCTATCTATACAAGGCGCTGATCAGTCCTTTTGTCGGCCCGTGCTGCCGTTACACGCCATCATGCTCCGTGTACATGATGCAGGCAGTGAAGAAGCATGGCGTGATAAAAGGAACGATAATGGGAAGCGCAAGGCTCCTGAGATGCCGCCGGGGCTTCCTTGGCGGACCCGATCCTGTTCCTGATGACTGGTCATGGAAGAGAATACGCTCTGACTGGAGAGCCTACAGGATCAATCACAGATAGAGTGGACAAAGGAGAAGAGCACCTGCATGGCGCTCTCATTGTAACCGCCCTCAGGAATGATGAGATCAGCATATTCCTTCATCGGCTCTATGAAGTTGAAATGGCCGGGACGTACGACCTTGGTGTACTGCTCGATCACGCTCTCCACTGTTCTTCCACGCTCCGCGATATCACGCTGAAGGCGTCTTATGAACCGGATATCCGCAGGCGTGTCGACATAGAGCTTCAGATCGAGGATATCTCGGATCCTCTCATCGTAGAAGATCATCAGCCCATCGATGATGATCAGCTTCTTCGGCTCGACGCGGATGTACTCATCCCGTCGCCTATGGTGAACGAAATCATACTGCGGCATCATGCATGGCCTGCCATTCTTCAGGTCCGTCAGGTTCTCCAGCATCAGATCCATATCGAACGCATCGGGATGATCGAAGTTGTATGCAGTGATATTCTCATTGCTGATGAATGGAGCGCTCTTGTAATAGCTGTCCTGGGAGACAAGGACGGACTCCGAATGGGCCTGCTTGATACGCCTGACAACAGTGCTCTTACCCGATCCCGATCCACCTGTGATCCCTATCAGCTTCACATCCATATCATTCATCCTCATCAGTCTTGAGAACAGCGAGGAACGCGCTCTGTGGGATCTCGACATTGCCGACCATCTTCATGCGCTTCTTTCCCTCCTTCTGCTTCTCAAGGAGCTTCCTCTTGCGGGATATATCACCGCCATAGCATTTGGCTGTGACATCCTTGCGGTATGCCGAGACAGTCTCACGGGAGATGATCTGTCCCCCGATAGCAGCCTGTATGGCGATCTTGAACTGCTGACGCGGTATCTCCTTCTTCAGCCTCTCGCAGACAACACGGCCACGTGACTGGGCATTGCCTCTGAACACAAGCTGCGAAAGCGCGTCAACACTGTCCCCATTGACAAGGATATCCAGCCGCACAAGCTCTGTCGGCCTGTATCCGATGACGGAATAATCAAAGGAGGCGTAACCCCGCGAAATGGACTTGAGGCGGTCATAGAAGTCGAAGAGAACCTCGGCAAGGGGCATCTCATATATAAGCTCAACGCGCTTCTCATCAAGATAGTTCATTCCTGTCTGCACGCCGCGCTTCTCAAGGCAAAGTGTGATGATGGGGCCGACATACTGCGTCGGCGTTATGATATCCGCGCTGATATAAGGCTCCTCCGTCATCTCGATGCGTGTCACATCGGGATACTCCAGAGGATTGTCAATTTCCAGCGTCTCCCCATTCTTCATATGGACGATGTAGCGTACAGAGGGGGATGTGAACACGATCGAGAGATCGAATTCCCTCTCTATCCTCTCCTGCACGACCTCAAGATGGAGCATTCCCAGAAAGCCGCAGCGGAAGCCGAATCCAAGGGCCGCAGAGCTGTCCTTCTCATAGACAAGGGAGGCATCATTGAGCTTGAGACGTTCAATCGCCTCCTGAAGCTCCTCGTAATCATTGCTGTCCACTGGATAGATCGAGGAGAATACAACAGGCTTGACCTCCTTGAATCCTGCCATTGGCTCATCAGCCGGATTGCTGACAAGAGTCACAGTATCGCCCACGCGGATATCGGAGATTGTCTTGATGCCGGCGATGAAATACCCTACGTCCCCGGCAGACAGCTCCGGACGCGAAACCAGCTGCAGCTGGAAGATGCCTGTATCCTCCGTCCTGTACTCCGCGCCGGAATGCATGAACCGGATGCTGTCCCCAGGATGCAACGCTCCTGAGAAGAGACGGCAGTGCACGATGACACCGCGGTACGGATCATAATGGGAATCGAAGATCAGCGCCTTCAGAGGATCAGATGGACTTCCAGATGGCGGCGGAATGAGATTGACTATCGCCTCATAGAGCGTATCAACGCCCTCCCCTGTCTTAGCCGAGACATAGCACGCCGAATCAGGATCGAGACCGAGGTCGTGGTCGATCTGATGGAGGCATGATGGTATGTCAGCTGAAGGGAGGTCTATCTTGTTGATGACAGGGATGATCTCCAGATTATGCTCCATAGCGAGATAGAGATTCGCAAGCGTCTGGGCCTCGACGCCCTGGGAAGCATCGATGAGCAGCAATGCTCCCTCGCATGACGAGATCGCCCTGGAAACCTCATAGGTGAAGTCAACATGGCCCGGAGTATCAACGAGATTCAGCTCATACTCCTCACCGTTCTTCGCTGTATAGGGAATCGTAACAGCCTGGCTCTTTATGGTGATGCCACGCTCCCTCTCGATATCCATATTGTCCAGGATCTGCGTCTGCTGAGGGCCTCGGGATGTGACAAGGCGGGCACGCTCGATGAAGCGGTCCGCCAGCGTTGACTTCCCATGATCGATATGGGCGATGATGCAGAAATTCCTCTTGTGGCCTGTATCTGTCATACGAGATCCGTCACATGCTCCTGCGGGGGAAATCCGAACATCTCCCTGATGTCCTTATCATCAAGCGTCTCCTTCTCAACAAGCGCCTCCGTCAGCTGATCAAGCTGATCACGGTGCTCTGTGAGGATGGACCTTGTATCATCCATGCATCTGTCAAGTATCCTGTGGATCTCCTGATCGATGCGGCGTGCAGTCTCCTCGGAGTAATCCTTGTGCTGCGTGATCTCACGGCCGAGGAACAGAGGCTCATCATCATTGGCAAGGGAGATGAATCCGAGATCGGACATTCCCCATTCCGTTACCATGCGGCGGGCCATCTCAGTCGCCTGCTTGATATCATTCGAGGTACCTGTCGTCGTCTCGCCGTAGACAATATCCTCAGCGACATAGCCGCCCATGCAGATCTTGATCCTATCCTCGAGGTATGAGCGGTTCTTCGTGTATGAGTCCTTCTCAGGAAGGCTCATCGTAAGTCCCAGCGCCCTGCCATGGGGGATGATCGTCACCTTATGGAGAGGATCGGTATACTTGAGATAGTAATGAAGCAGCGTGTGTCCTGCCTCATGGTAGGCGGTAGCCCTCTTCTCCTCTTCCGTCATATACACGGACTCCCTCGCCACGCCGAGGAGTATCTTATCCCTGGCACGCTCGAAATCATCCATGCTGACAGTTGTACGGTTACCCCTTGCAGCAAAGAGCGCCGCCTCATTCACAAGGTTCGCCAGATCGGCACCGGAGGAACCTGGAGTTGCGCGGGCAATACGTGGAAGATCCACATCTCCTCCGGTCTGCACCTTGCGTGTATGGATACGGAGGATATCGAGGCGTTCCTGCACATCCGGCAGGGACACAACGACCTGCCTGTCAAAGCGACCCGGACGGAGAAGCGCCGGATCAAGGACATCCGGCCTGTTTGTCGCCGCCATGACGATGACTCCCGGATCCGATGAAAAGCCATCCATCTCCACCAGCATCTGGTTGAGCGTCTGCTCCCTTTCATCGTGGCCGCCACCAAGACCGGAACCTCTGGAGCGTCCCACTGCATCAAGCTCATCGATGAATATGATGCATGGCGCGTTCTTCCTTGCCTCAGCAAAGAGATCCCTGACGCGGGCAGCGCCCATACCAACGAACATCTCGACGAAATCAGAACCCGATGTGTGGAGGAAGGAGACACCTGCCTCGCCTGCAACAGCGCGGGCAAGAAGCGTCTTTCCAGTTCCTGGAGGGCCGACAAGGAGAACGCCGCGCGGGATTCGTGCTCCGATCTTCACGAAGCGATCGGGGTGCTTGAGGAAATCGACGACTTCCTGCAGCTCATTCTTTGCCTCTTTCTGCCCTGCGACATCGGCGAATGTGACCTTCTTGTCATTCTTGCCATACATCTGCGCGTGGCTCTTGCCGAAGCTGCTCATCATGCGGTTCCCGCCAGCGGCCCCCGTCTGCCTCATCACCATGACGATCATGACTATGAACACGAGCCATGGAAGCAGCTGTATCAGGATATACCAGAACGGAGTCGGCTGGACCGCTCCAGAGACATTGACCCCATAAGAGGAAAGCATGGAAAGAAGATCAGTGTCGAGATACGGGATACGGCATGTCATCTCATAGCCGGACACTGTGTAGTTGATCGTGCTCTGCTCGACTATTGTCGCATCCGAGACAGCACCGGCCTCCACATATGCAAGGAATTCGGAATATGTCGTCTCAGTACGCTGGGCACTCGATGTGTCACCGAAGAACACATATGCAAATGATATGATCAGCAGGATGAGGGCAACAAGCGCGACACGGTTACGGCGCACGCTGCCCTTCCCGCCATTGCCGCCACCGCCATTGCCGCTGTCGCTTCCCCAATACCGGTACTGGTCATATATGCTCTTCTTCGGCTTCTCCTCTTTCTTCTTATCATCAGAAGGATTGCCGCTGTTTTCGGGCTCATTGGAATGAGGGGGCTCCTGGGGCTTTCCCTCTTCCTCCTTATAGTCTTTATCGTCCATTGGATTCATCTTCCTGAATATACCTTCAATCCACCCTAATAGCAAGGCCGATGCCGCGCTGCCCATCGGAGAGCAGACGGCTGGCGAGCCTGTCACGGCCACCAAGGAAACGAGAGAAGAAGGCCACGATGCCTGAGCGGTCCTCAAGCACCAGCGAATACGGGATCCTGAAATCCTTCTCAAGTGATGAGACGAGCTTTTCCCCGTCCTTGAGATGGATTCTGTCTCCCTCCCTTGCGGTACGGAGTATCACGGGAGGCTTCAGGCGTTCAGGATCGATGACAAGCGTCTGCGGATCCGGCTCTATGGCTGTCAGCGATACAGATCCATAAGCAGCCCCATCCATACCGCATTCCACGACGAAATCATCAATAGGCGGATAGATGCGGATGGATCGCCCGGAGAAGAAGAACGCGAAGCCTGATGCGTAGAGCCTTCCCCTGCCCTCCGCTGCCTTTGCATCAACAGCTTCCACAAGCTCCCTCGATATCCTCTCCGAGACTCCAGCCCGGGAAAGTGTGCGAAAGATCAGCTCATCCCGCTGCATGGGCAGGGCTTCGATGAAGGCCGCCCTGTCGACCTCGGTAAAGAAGCCATCATCAGAGGGGATTGAAGGAAAGCGGCGCCTGAAAAGCGCAGTATTGTCCGCGATAGAGGAAAGCAGCTGACGTTCCCTCTCATTGATCAATGGAAGGATCGAATGGCGTATGGAGCTGCGAAGAAAGCCTGTATCGCTGTTGGTTGAGTCCTCTGACCATTCAAGCCCTTCAGCGCGGAGATATGAAAGGATATCCTCCTTTGGAACATCAAGCAGCGGACGGAAGATCCTTCCATCAGAGCGCAGTATACCCTGCCAGGAATAGAAGGGACTGCCGGAAAGAAGGCGCATCAGGACAGTCTCCACCTGGTCCTCACGATGGTGCGCCGTAAGTATATGGTCAAATCCTTCCCTATCTGCCTTCTCCTGAAGGATGCGGTACCTCAGGGCCCGTGCTGCAGCCTCGATGCCACACTTCCTGCGTCTGGAGTAGGAAGCAACCTCTCCGTCGGGGATCCTCTCCACAGAAAGGGGGATGCCAAGCATGTCGGCATTCCGCCTGTTGAGCTCTATCTCCTTTTCCAATTCATCCCTGCTGCGGATGGAGTGATCAACATAGATGGCCTCCGTGCGCTCGGGAGCAAGGCGCGAAAGCACGGAAAGCAGGAAGAGGGAATCAGAACCGCCAGAGAATGCGGCAAGCAAACGTCCCTCTGGAATGATGATGCCGTCAGGAATTCGCCCATTGAACGACACTTTCAAAGCGTTCTCCCCCGTAAAGCCTGAGCACAGCCTCCGCCGCTTTCTCCTCCGCTTCATCGACCAATGCGCGATCCTCCCGGCTGTAGCGCGTAAGCACATGGTCGACCACGCTTACACCAGCTGCTGGCCGCCCTGTACCGATATAGATGCGTATGAAATCCTCCCCGATCGCACCGATCATAGATTTCAGGCCATTATGCCCTGCAGAGGAGCCTCCTCGCCGTATCCGTATACGTCCAGGAGCGAGATCCATCTGATCCACGATCACGATGACAGTGTCGCCAGGGACAATGCACTCACCTGCAATGCGTCCGGAAGCATTCATGTAGGTCAGAGGCTCAATGAGCGTCAGGGAATCGGAGACAGCCCTCCTGTAAAGACGGAAGCAGCGCTTGCGGAGCTTCACCCCACGATGCGCTGCTATCCTCTCAACTGTCTCGAAACCGGCATTATGCCGCGTTCCCCTGTATCTGGCCCCAGGATTCCCAAGACCGAATACAGTCATTATTTCGTCTCTGCGCCATCAGCAGCTGCTGGAGCTGCGGCTGCATCCTCTCCGGCATCCTCTGCGCTCTGTACAGGCTCTTCCTTGACTGTCCTGACTGTGGCGACAGTTGCTTCTGGATCCTCGTGGACCTTGACGCCAGCAGGAAGCTGGATCTGATCGATGCGGAGGGCCTCGTTGATATCAAGGGCTGAGACATCCGCCTTGATGACCTCGGGAAGATCCTTAGGCAGACACTCGATCTCGACCTCATGGATGACCTGATCAAGAACACCGCCAACGCGGCATCCTGCAGGAGTTCCCTCAAGCTCGATGCGGACATGCGTGCGGACAGTATGCCCAGCGGTTACCTCGTAGAAATCGATATGGTGGATACAGCGGAGAAGAAGGTTCTCCTGATATGACTTCACGAACACGCTGTGATCCTTCTCACCATCGACATGGAGCGTGATGAGAGTCGACTCGCTGAATCCAGCTCTCTTCATCTCGAACTCATGCGCATTGACGATCACATGAAGCGGTTCTGACTTTCCATAGACGACTGCAGGAATCTCTCCGTTCCTGAGAAGCCTCCTCGACCCTGCTGAACCGAAGTCAGCAGTCCTGAGCCTTGCGTTAAGCGTCTTGCTGTTGCTCATTCCGTTACTCCTTATACTCTCATCGGCTATGCCGATTACCATGAAGTGCCGAAGCACAGGGAAGTATCATATAGGATGCTGGCTTTTTCTGCAATAACAGCCAACCCAGAGATGAAAACTGGGAAGGAAGGATTCGAACCTTCGGATGCCGGTATCAAAAACCAGTGCCTTAACCTCTTGGCGACTTCCCATCGACAAGAAGAGAAACTAGCAGAAAGGATGTATCACTGCAAGTCCGCAGCGCTATAGCGCTCCAGTATGGCCTTCTGCAGCTTCTCCCTGAATACCGTATTGATCGGGTGCGCGATATCCTTGTGCGTCCCATCCGCAGCGGCCTTGGATGGCATGGCGATGAAAAGCCCGTTCTGTGATTCAATGACCTTTATATTGTGAACGGCGAACTCATCATCAAAAGCTACCGTCACATAAGCGCGGAGCTTATCATTGCCGTCGACCTTCCTTATCCTGATGTCAGTAATCTCCATATCCCCAAATCCCCAGGCATAGCGCAATTATGCCTTCTTTATATGATATATTCAGAAACAATACCATATTTTTCCAGATTGTCAAACTTCACGTCCTCTTCACCACGCAGTATAGCAAACCATGCGGAACCCGATCCCGTCATGGACACATAGGCTCCGGAAGAGACGATATCATGGGGGATGAAGGCAGGAATTCCGCCTAGAAGGAGCTCGAAGTCATTGGGATGGGAAGCGCGCGTCGGGAAGCCATGGTCAAGAGGCGGTAGATGGCGCAGGGGGCGTGCCATCGAATCGAGCGCTGAATATGCACCCCCTGTCGCGACCCTCTCCTCCGGAATGAAAAGGAGGACACGGAAGCGATGCGGAACCGATGCCGGACGGATTGCATCGCCGCGCCCCGACACGAATGCCCCGCTGAGCCCGGACACGAAGAACGGGACATCGGAGCCAACAGAGGCGGCAAGCGACATAAGGGATGGACCGTCAAATGCCGATGGGAAACAGGCGGAAAGATACCTCAGGATCTCAGCCGCATCGGAGGAGCCACCACCGAATCCAGCGCCAACAGGAATGCGCTTGTCTATTGCTATGCGAAGGGAGAACGGAATGCCCGATCCGAAAAAGAATGCCCGGGCCGCCTTCTCCATCAGATCCACTCCTTCTCCGACATACCCTTCATTGCCCTCAACCGTGACAGAGAACCTTCCGGCAGGCTCCGCCACCGCTTCAATCGTATCAGAGAGGGATATCCTGGCCATGATGGTCTCTATGCTGTGGTATCCGTCAGGACGGCGATCCCCGACCAGAAGCCCGATATTGATCTTCGCGTTAGCCTCAAGCCTCACCTATAGCCTCCCTGAAGCGCCGCAGCGCCTCTCCGCTGTCCCAGAACGCAGTGGATGAAGGGCTGCGAGGAGATGGATGCGGAAATACGGTGACATCAGTGCATCCTGCTGCCTTCAGCCTCTTTTCCGCATAGCGTCCAAGCGCGATAGCCCTGCTTATGCCAAGCGCAGCCATAGCAGATGCAAGATACCTGTCACAGATCGATTCAACAGTCCTTCTGTCCTCTTTGCAGAGTTCTGGCAAAGTCACGTTGCGGCTGCCATCGATGAACACAAGCGGACAGTAGTTCCATACAGAGGCAACAGCGAAGAACTCCTCCTTGCTGCCGTACCCAGCGGCCATCTGCCAGAACTTGCGTCCTGATACCTCATGACGCCGTACGTTCATCCCCTCGATCGGCTTGAGCGGTGATTCATGCTCCGGCCTTCCCACACTGCCCCTGATCCCCAGATACGACCGGACAGCATCGATTTCACCGAACGGAACGCCTGTCTGCATCATTCCATACGGCCCCGGATTCATTCCGACGAACAGCACGCGCTGCCCTTCGCGGCAGGAAAGATGCAGGAATGCCTCGTGGTTATCCCAGGCATATGAAAGGGGATCATAGATGATGCCGCTGAAGGAGAACACAGCCTCATGGAGCTCTTCCGAAAGCCTTTTCGAGAGGGCGATGATCTCCGATAGACTCCTGTCCATATGGCGAGTGTAGCCAAAAACCATTCTTTTGCATATGCTGATTGATATGGGCATCAAGGGCATCATCCTCGACAAAGACGGCACGCTCTTCCGATATGGGGAAGTATGGGGTCCTATACTCTCCACAGCCATCGAGAAGGGACTTGTCAAAGCGCGGATGCCGGAGAAAAGGAAGAAGGAATGCATCGCTGACTTCTGCCGCATCGTCGGTGTCGATCAGGATGGAAGGACCTATCCCGATGGGATCATCTTCCGCCATGACAGGATCCTGCAGGCCACATTCCGTATCCTTATTAAGACATTCCAGTACCGGATGAACCCCTGGCGTGTCTGGAAAGCAGTGAAGCCCATCCTGAACCATGAGGATTTCGGCCTGAAGGAACGGCTGAAGCACATGGAATTCCCCGGTGTCAGGGAGATCTTCGAGGCCCTGCATGCCAAAGGCTACATCATCGGCATAGTGACATCGGACACGACTTCATCGACGGATCTCTTCCTGGAAAGGATGGAGATCACGTCATACGTCTCATTCCTAAGGACAAAGGACTCCCCCACGCACAAGAAGCCCAATCCGGAAGCCATCAGGGAATTCTGTGCCCAGTTCTCCCTGGAAAGCAATGAGGTTGCTGTCATCGGGGATACGGTCGTGGATATGGAATTCGGCCGCGCCGGAAAGGCAGGGTACTGCATCGCTGTTCTTACAGGTTCAGGTGACAAGGAAGGACTCAGTGCAGTCGCTGATGTCGTCTATCCGGGGATAAGGAATATACTCTCTGATCCTATCTTATTCCCCTGACGGATTTTGCCATTTGCAAAAATCATCTTTACTATGTATAGTTAGTTTTCGCTAGTAAGGGGAAAGTCTCATCTCCATCGCTTCTGCGATGAAAAAGGTAAGGAAAGACATGCATTCATGGGATGAATTGAAGGAACTGAGGGAAAAGAAGATCGTAAAAGGCGAATGGCCTACGATACCGGAGCTTTTTGAGATAGCATATTCGCGCTTTCCAGAGCGTCCATGCTTCACAGTGTTCGAGCCTGAAAGGAAGGATCTCACATACGCCCAGGCATATGATAGGATCATGAGGGGTGCGGCGCTCCTCGTCTCAAAGGGCATAAGGAAGGGAGACAGGGTCCTTGTGAATGGCAAGAACAGCCCTGACTGGGCAATCGCATACTTCGCCGTCCTCTTTGCTGGCGGTATCGTCGTGCCAATCGATAACCAGATGCACGTTGACAGGTGCATGAGACTGTCGGAATACGCGAAGGTTCGCTTTGCGCTCTGTGATTTCGATGTACTGGAGAAGATGAAGGGCATCGGCGGCGCATGGTATGATTCGCTTCTCGGAACCGCGATGCTCAAAGGCAGGAGCGACAGCTACGATAAATTCACCGAGCTCAGCATCGAGCCTCTGAAGGAGAAGGTGGAAACAGACGAGAACGAAGATGCCGCGATCCTCTTCACATCGGGAACAACCGGAAACGAGAAGGGAGCAGTGCTTTCGCACAGGAATATCACAGCAAATGTCTATCAGGCGGCAAATGGAATGGGCGTGACTGAGAATGATGTGCTCTATGCCCTCCTCCCACTCCACCACAGCTACTGCTGCACGGCAGTGCTCCTTGAGACAGTGAAGCATGGTGCTGACTGCATCTTCGGCCATGGGATCGTCGTCTCCAGGATGATTGCCGACATGAAGCAGGGCAAGGTCACGATCTTCATGGGAATACCTCTTCTCTACAACAAGGTGATCGCGGGAATCTTCAAGCAGGTCAAGGCAAAAGGCGCTGTGACATACGCGCTTGTCAGGACACTGATGACGCTCAATGGATGGTGCAAGAAGCTCTTCGGAAAGACACCATTCAAAGGCTTCTTCGACAAGAACATCACATCAAAGGTCGGCCTTGACAACTCAAGGATCCTCATCTGCGGTGCGGGCCCTCTCTCTCCGAAGGTGTTCAAGCAGTACCAGCAGCTTGGGCTGAACTTCCTCCAGGGCTATGGCCTGACGGAAACATCCCCGATCCTGACGCTCAACCCGCCGGAGCACTTCAAGGTTGATTCCGTAGGACGTGTCCTCTCCTTTGTCGATATGATCATCGCGGACAAGGACAGCGAGGGAATCGGTGAGATTAGGGTCAAGGGACCGAACATCACACGCGGCTACCTCGACGATGCGGAGAATACAGCGGCGCTATTCGATGAGAACGGCTATCTCAGGACAGGAGACCTCGGATACCTCGATAGCGAGAACTATCTCTACCTCAAGGGAAGGGCGAAGAACATCATCGTCACCGAAGGCGGCAAGAACGTATTCCCGGAGGAGATCGAGGATATGTTCCAGCTCTATCCGCAGATTGACCAGATCCTCATCAGGGGATTCCAGATGAAGAAGGATGTTCCCTGCGAGTGCATCGAAGCTGTCATCCACCCATCTGATGAACACTACAAGGAAAGCGGCCTCTCTCCCGAGGACATCGCAAAGGATATCAACAGCGTTGTGTCCGAAGTGAACAAGAGCCTTGTCGGGTACAAGAAGATCGAGAAGGTCACAATCGTCGACAAGCCGATGGAGATGACGACGACGAAGAAGATCAAGAGAGCGCTGGTGAAATAAGCACGGTGCTGGATCGGAGGCAGGCTGCGGCCTGCCTTTCTTATTGCCGTCCCGGATGCTACAATATCCACATGACCACGCTTATCAAAAACGCACTGATCATCCCCATGACAGCGAAGGAAAAGACCATAAGGGGCAGCATACTGATAGAGGACGGCATCATCCGCTCAGTGGGCAGTACCACGGAAGAAGCGGATGAGATCATCGACGCCTCCCGCATGATAGCGCTCCCCTCTTTCGTCAATGCCCATACCCATCTTTCAATGACGCTGATGCGCAACTACAAGGATACCGCCGAGAACCTCCAGGCCTGGCTTTCGGAGATATTCCCGATCGAGGACAAGCTCGATGATGAGGATATATACCAATCCTCACGGCTTGGATGCGCGGAGCTCATCCAGTCCGGGTGCACTGTCTTTGCTGACATGTACTTCCATGCCTGGAATACAGTGAAGGCGGTGAAGGAAGCGGGAATGAGGGCGATCGTCGGACAGACATTCATGAATGATGCCGCCGATGCTGCGTTCAGGATCAGGGAGCTTGCGCCACGCACTCTTGAGGCTATCGGCTCCAGCGATATGATCCGTCTCGATGCGGCGGTGCATGCCGTCTATACAGCAACTCCTGATTGCTATGTGATAGCCGTTGAATGGGCAGCAGGAAGAGGCGCGAGGCTCCACACCCATCTTTCAGAGACAAGGAAGGAGGTCGATGACTGCCTGAAGGAGCATGGAAAGACTCCTGTGGACCTCTTGGAGAGCATCGGTGCATTCTCCATACCGACATATGCCGCCCATGCAGTGCACATCAGCGACAAGGAGATGGAAACACTGAAGGCGCGCTCTGTGTCAGTTGTCCACAATCCATCCTCAAACATGAAGCTCGCCTCCGGTGTCGCTCCGCTGCCTGGATTCCGTTCAAAGGGAATCAATATCGCTATCGGAACCGATGGGGCCTCATCGAACAACAACCTGTCGATGATGAAGGAAATGAACGCGGCAGCGCTCCTGCAGACGATCGCGAACATGACACCTTCTGCTGCACGGCCCTATGATATAATCGAAGCCGCAACGCTTGGGGGCGCAAGGGCGCTCGGGCTTGATGGCAGGATAGGAACGATTGAAGTCGGGAAGGAAGCCGATATAACCCTGATAAACACCTGCGAAGTGAACATGACACCGCTCAATGACCCCTTCTCCGCGATAATCTTCGCAGCAGACAGGAAGAACGTCGATACAGTATTCTGCCGCGGCAGGAAGCTGATGGAACATGGGAATCTCCTCACCATCGACAAGGATGAGGCGATAAGAAAGACCAATGAACGCTGGGAGGACATCCTGAGGCGATAGGGGCTATGATAGGGAATGGAGAGGAGCTCTGAGTTGCCCTCTCCATGATTCCGTATTAAGATGCCTGTATGATCTACGATGAATATGACAGAATGAAGCTCTACATCGGCGCTTTGCCGTTCCTTGGAGAGCTTATTGACGAGCTGGAAAGCATCGATGTGGAAGCAATACAGGCCGGGACATACTACACGAAGGTGAGCGGCATCAAGTATATGGTGCAGGAGTATGAGACCGCAGCGGAAAAAAGACCGGAGGTGCACGCGGACTTCGCCGATGTGCAGCTGATCATCAGCGGCAGCGAGAAGTTCACGGCATACAGGGAGATCGATTCCCTGCCGGATGGCTTTGACAGCAGTGCTGATATCGGATTCCTCGATGCCGAGGATGGTGTTGACTTCCCTCTCAGGCCAGGCACATTCATCATCGTATTCCCATACGAGCCGCATACACCCGGCCTTACGCTTGATAAGACCGGGCATATCAGGAAGATAGTGGCGAAGATACCCTATCGCGTGGATATCTAAAAGGGGATCACCTCAAAGCCATAAGGCTTTATTGCCATGGAGCGGCCATGGAAGGAGAACACCTCCTCCTTGCCGCTCTGGCTTGCTGCCACAGCCTTGCCTGATGCAGGGAAAACCGCGATATCCACACAGGGATTTCCGCTTTCGCTTCCATCCAATCCCATCAGGCTCCGAAGTGCAGCAGCCGATTCCGGTGAATACCGGAATGACGCGGCATAGATTCCATATCCCTTGCCGAAACCATGGCGTGTAACCGCCGGCCAGATGCCATCGGATGAAAGGATCTCCGTTTCAGGATCTGTCAGGACAACATGCTCCAACGCCTGGATCACAGCAGGGAATCCTTCCCTGCCCTGAACATCCCAACGTCCTTCGCATAGCCTCCTGTCATCGAGAAGATCCACGCCAAGCACATGTGACATCCTGAGGAGTGTGCTGTATCCCCGGAGCATCGTTGCCTGCCCAGCGGCAATGAATACACCGCCTCTGTCGACCCAGGATGAAATGCATTCGATGATCCCCGCATCCGCCCATGCCTCTCCCCCGCTCCATGCGCTGTGCTCCGTTCCTGCAGAGATCAGCACATCGTAGCCATCCAGTGCAGAAGGAAGCTCATCGAAGGAGCAGAAGGAAACATTCACGGGCATTCCAGAGAGCGCTTCCAGGATGTTTATCAGATCGAGATCCGGATGCTCGTGGTAATGGCCGCCGCATGTCCAGGCACGTATCCTTCCCCACTCTGTCAGGACAAGCACCTTCTTATCATAGGAAAGGACATCGCTTTCCCTATGCAGATCACGGATGGTCCTGAACTCATCGGCAATTTGCTCAACGGCATCCACGAATTCGGGATAGCCCTCAGTCAGATGAAGATAGCCACCAAGCCCTATGCGGTCGACAGGTTTCCTGAGGATAGCCCGTCGTACCCGGCTCCAGTAAAGCATCGCATCCTCTTCAGGGTGTCCTCCTTCGCTGAATGTAGGCGCTCCTCCAAGCCCTGTCGGAAACAGGTACGGATGAAGGCGAAGCTCATGGACATCAACGCTTTCACACGCCGCACAGAGCCTCGCCTCGAAACCGGAGAACACGCATTTGATCAACCCATCGAAACCAATCGACTGGAAATACCTTCCATTCGGCTCAAGCCCGATCCAGCTATCATCATAGAAAACATATGCCTTCTTGCCATATGAATGGACGATTCCGACCAGATCCTTTGCAAAGGATGAGACAAAACGGCATGTGAAATCGATATAGTCACGGATCTTCCTTGAATGGGTCATATGATTCGGATTGCGCCGTCCCTGGTTGATGAAATCCTCACATTCCAGGGAATAGCCCATTTCAGCCTTGAAATCATCAAAGGCCCTGGGACTTACGGAGAAATCATAGGATCCCCAGTCGGTGAAGATATCCCTGCGGCGGCTGTCGTCTCCCCAGATCCAGACAAAGTTGTAGAAGAGCGAGGTAAAGCGCACAACAGAGGTACGGGGGTGGCTGATGCACCATTTATCAAGCCAGTCACAGAGATAGCGCCTGACCTCAGGATAACGGGGATCGAGCTGCATCAGATGCTCTTTCGTCCATCCGTTGGTGACATGGTTGTACATGCTGATCTCCTCCCAGATACGCCAGGCGAAGAAATCAGCGGAATACACATGATAAGGCACCGTTCCATCAATCGAGAGCTTTCCTGATGCCTCATCGTAGGACCAGGAGGAAGAAGGAAGCTCCTTGCCCGTGGTCCGGTCGAACACCTGCCAGAGCCTGACGCTCTCTGCTGAGGTATTGACGGAGAACTGCTCCCTTGAGTACCCGGCAAGAAGATCGATCTCCAGACTCCTGCCACGGGCTATAGAGGGGCGGCTTTCAAGTATCGTCTGCTGCTGGAAGCTGGGATGCTGGAGCGCGTACTCATTATGATCACGGATGATGCAGATAGTCGAGTAAACCTCCATCCCGGTCTTAAGCAGCTCCGGTGAAAGCTCCGTGCCATCGCTGTCCCGGATGACATCCGCCTTCCAGCGCCTCGCGAGATCAAGAGTCAGTTCCTCGTATGACGATTCGCCGGGAATCGTGAAGCCCCCATCACTCACTGCGTCCTCCGATGATTTCATCTATCCTCCTCTCCTCCTCTTCCGAGAATGAAAGACAGGAAAGGGCCCCGAGATTCTCCTTGATCTGCTCACTGTTCCGTGCGCCGATGATGACGCTCGCCATCTGCTTGCGCGCGAGTACCCAGCTCAGCGCCATCTCCGCAAGGCTCTGTCCGCGCTCATCTGCTATCGCCTTGAAGCGCCTGGTCTTATCCATGACTTCTTCAGTGATTGATGCCCCTGTAAGGAACACACTGTGTCCATTTGCCCTTGAATCGGAAGGAATGCCGCCAAGATACTTGCCTGTCAGTATGCCCTGGGCAAGTGGAGAGAAGGCGATGCCGCCGATCCCCTCCTCCTCCAGTGCATCGAGAACGCTCTCATTGGAAGTATCGAGAAGGGAATACCGCATCTGGTGGATAAGCAGATGGATGTTCTCCTTCTGCAGCAGGCGGCTCATCTTCCTTGTTCCTTCCGCATCATAGTTGCTGATGCCGACATACAGAGCCTTTCCGCTCCTCACGATCTGCGTAAGCGCCTCTGCAGTCTCCTCCAGCGGCGTATCAGGATCCGGACGATGATGGTAGAAGATATCAACATAATCAAGTTGCATGCGCCTCAGGCTCTGATCAAGGCTTGCAATGAGATTCTTCTTGCTGCCCCATTCCCCATAAGGACCGGGCCACATGTAGTAACCCGCCTTGGTCGAGACGATGATCTCATCACGGTAAGACGAGAGATCAGCCTTCATCACACGGCCGAAGGTCTCCTCTGCAGTCCCTGCTGCCGGGCCATAGTTATTCGCGAGATCGAAATGGGTGATTCCGTGGTCAAAGGCTGTGAGGATCATGCTTCTGCTGTTGGAGTAAACAGCTTCCGACCCGAAATTATGCCACATGCCAAGAGAGAGGGCAGGAAGGAGCAGCCCGCTCCTGCCGCATCGCCTGTAGACCATTGAATCATAACGTGATGAAGAAGCCAGATAACCCATCAGAAATCCTCCAGTGCATCAAGATTGGCCTTAAGCGCCTTTCCGAGGACAATTGAATCCTGTCCGAAAACCACCCATTCCACGCCCTTTGACATGACGCGCCTGGCATCCTCCGGCGTCGGCCCGATGGCAGCCCCCAGATGGAGCCCCTTTGCCTTGACGCGCCGGCAGATATCATCATACACCGTATCAAGATCGTAGCGCCCGTTGCTGCCAGCGATGCTCCGCGAGAGATCCGCAGCACCGATGAAAAGGGAATCAATGCCGGGGACTTCCATGATGCTGTCAAGGTTCTCATAACCCTCGACAGTCTCTATCTGCATGATCTTCCACACCTTCTCATACGCATGAGCCAGGTACTCCCCTTCATCGTCGACACCATACCTGATCGCGCGGCAAGGGCCCTGTCCACGCATGCCATGGTAGATGCTGTCAGGATAGGAGCATGCAGCGACCGCACGACGTGCTGTGTCCGCATCATTGCAGAACGGGAAGATCACGCCATCTGGCCCCATGTCCAGAATCGATTTCATGATTGAAGGCTCTGCTGCGCGCACCCTTACGATTGCACAGCATCCAGCTCCCTGCGCTGCCATTATGTGATGCAGTATCTCCTGCCTATCAAGAGGGCCGTGTTCGGAATCAATCCACACGAAATCATATCCGCAGTACCCCGCCATCTCGCTGCTTACGCAATCAGACATGGTGATGAAAACACCTTTCACCAGCCTGCCTTCGGCAATCTTCTTCTTCAGGTTGTCTATCCTGTTCATTATCTGCCTCCTACCCTTTCACAGCACCAAGCGTGACGCTTGAAAGGAATTTGTTCTGGAAAATAAGGAATACTATGATCAGTGGCACAGTAACGAGCGTACAGCCGGCAAGAACCAGCTCCCATGGAACGCTCCTGGCCGATTCGATCTCATTGAGCGTCGGCAGGATCACCATGATCGGCATAAGCTCCTCATCGGTGAGCATCGTCTTCGGGTAGATGAGCTCATTCCACTTGCTCAGGAACTGCAGAATAGCCAGTGCTCCGATGCTCGGTGTGGATGTCGGGATTATGATCCTCCTGAACACAGTGAAGTCACCTGCCCCATCAATCCTCGCCGCCTCGATGAGGGAATCGGGGATCGTCACCATATACTGCCTCATCAGGAAAAGCGCGAATACATTCGCCATGCTCGGTATGATCTGCACCTTGTATGTATTGAGCCAGTCGAGCTTCGCATAGAAGAGATAGAGCGGAGTGAGGTTCAGCTCTACAGGGATCATCATCGTCATAAGCAGAAGGAAGAAGATCGTATCACGGCCGCGGAAACGGAATTTCGCGAATGCGAAACCTGCAAGGCACGCGACTGCCACGATGAGCAATGTCGATGTCGCGGAGACGAAGATGCTGTTGAAGAATGTCCTGAGGATCAAGCCGGAATTGACAGTGAAGAGGCGTCTGAAGTTCTCCAGGCTTGGCTCATGGGGAAAGCCGGATGCGTTGATCGCCAGCTCATTGGCGCTTTTCAGCGAACCGCTGACCATGACGAACACCGGGTATATCGCTATGAAGCAGGCTGCAAGCAGCACGATGTGCACGAATATGGTGGTGATTGTCCTTCTCTTGTTCATGCTTCCTCCCCGTTCCCGAAGAACTTGAGCTGCAGTATGGTGAGAATGAGTATGACGATGACCAGGAGCCACCCTGCGGCACAGGCCATTCCGAACTGCCCTCCTCCCATGCTGTTGACGATCAGGTTGATATACGGCGCCACCTGCATCGGTGGATCGTAGTTCTGCGCAAGCAGGAGATTTGGCTCCGTATATATCTTCAGCGAACCGATCGCATTGGTTATGAATGCAAGCATGAAGGTCGGCTTCATCATCGGCACGGTGATTCTGAATACCGTTGAGATAGTACCCGATCCATCGATTGTCGCAGCTTCTATGATGTCATCGCTGATTGTGGTGAGACCGGAAAGGAATATGATGAAATACCATCCGATCCCCCTCCACGTCAGGAGGATGACGACGACAAGCCGCATCAGGGATGTGTCGGACAGGAATGGTATTGATTTCCCAAGGATCTGGCTGAATACGCCGACACGCTCTCCGAAGATGATCTTGAAGCAGAGCGAGCACGCTACGACCGCACATACCTGTGGAAGGAATATGACGGGCTTGTATATGAACTGGAAACGCCTTGCGCTGCGTGACCTGACGAGAAGAGCGAGGATGAATGAGAAGAGCATCGTCGGGATGAAGCTGAAGATGAAGTAGAAGAACGTATTGCCAAGGCAGTCCCACATCGTCCCGTATTTCAGAAGGTTCTCATAATTCTTGAAGCCTATGAAGGATGCGCCGCCATAGCCCTTGTAGCGGAAGAAGCTCAGCACGAGGGAATAGAACGCCGGATACAGGAAGAATATCGCGTAGAAGATCAGGAATGGCAGTATGAAAAGGTATGGAATGAAGGGTTTCTGCCCCTTGATTCCATGCTGTATTCGCTTGGACATATGATGCCTCTGGATGTATTGTGGTCCTCCGGTCAGAACCTGTCTGATCGGAGGGCCTTATCGAAGAAAGTACAGTTATCAGAAGTATGGGTTGCCTATCTGATTCTGCATATCCGTCTGAGCAGCCATAAGTGCCTCATCGAGCGTCATCGTCTCATTCAGATACTCATTGAGATACTGGATGGCTATCGTTATCTCCTGGGATGAAGCAGGAGTGAAAGGATAGACCTTGAGGTATCCAAGTGTCTCGAAGTTCACCGGTCCGAGGCTTGAGGCATAGTAATCATGAGGCGCATTGTAATACGGATCCGCCTGGGCACTCTTGAGTGCTGGGATGATTCCTGTCTCGTCATAGATGATCCTGGCAGCTTCAGGGTTGAAGCAGAGCTCCGCGATATACGCTGCTGCGACTTCCTTGTTCTTGCTGTCCTTCGGGATCACCCAGATAGCGCCACCGGCATCTGATCCGGCCCTGATCTCCTCCGGCCATGGTGCGATTGCCCACTTGCCTTTCTGCTCCTCAAGCCCGAAATTCATGAAATCGGTCTTGAACCAGCCTCCGATAAGCTGGCTGACAAGCTCTCCGCTGTTAAGAGCTGGAGCCCAGTCAGCACTCCACTCGATCACGGAGCTGTTGACTGAGGAATCATGGATCTTCTTGATCCTCTCGAAAGTAAGCCTTACATCAGGATCAGAAGCAAGATCATAGTTTCCATCCTCGTCGCAGAAGCTACCGTCGGTGCCGCTGAGAAGCATCATCAGGTCATAGCTCTGTGCAGGAACATTGTAGTTCTCCATGCAGGCATTGGGATATTTCTCCCTGATCTTCTCGCCCGCGGCGATGAAATCATCGATCGTCTTCACTTCATATGGATCGATTCCGCACTCCTCGAAGATATCTGCGCGATAGAACCACACCTTTGGCTTGATCTCACGCGGGAATGCATAATACTCGCCTTTGTACTGCATGACACCCTTTGCCGCCTCGATGATGTCATCCTCATATGGCTCGACATATGCGCCAATCGGCTCGAGAACACCAGCCTCGACGAACTCAGGAAGCTGCGTGTAGTTGAGCCTTATGAGATCCGGGACATCCTGTCCTGCGGCAAGAGCGAGGCGGAGCTTCTGGGCAACATCGCCATCCCCGCTTCCGCCAAGCACGACCTCGACATCGACCTTCCTGTCGATCTCAGGGTTGGCGGCAAGGAATTCCGCATTTATGTTCTCATAGTTTGCTGTGGTCGGAAATACCATCATAGTCAGCGTGACAGGATCCCCATCCCAAACGTTCCCGCTGGATACAGCGGCTGCACCTGCATTTTCCTCGCCGGATCCGCCCGCGAACAATGCAACGGCCATCAGAAGGGAGATAAGCACGGCCAATGTCTTTTTCATTGTTTCCTCCTTGTTAACCCGGAACCTCCACCGGGCTCAGGAAGATTATATGAAACGAATATCATTTCCATAAACCGCCCGATTCCTACTATAATCTTTGAAATACTACGATTCGGGGAGAGTGGTAATGGCATACCGGATGCTGATTGCAGATGATGAGAAGAGAACACGGGAAAGCATTGCTTCATTCATCGACTGGGGAAGTATCGGCGTTGAGATAGCAGGACTGGCAGGGAACGGAATGGAAGCGCTTGAGATGATACGGCGTGATCCCCCGGACATACTCCTCAGCGACATAAGGATGCCCCATCTGGATGGGATATGCCTTGCGCGTACCGTCTCAGAGGAATATCCAGACTGCCGCATCATCTTCCTGAGCGGATACACAGACAAGGAATACCTTAAATCAGCCATCACGCTGAAAGTCGAGAACTACATCGAGAAGCCGATCGATCCAGAGGAGCTGATGGAGGCAGTCAGATCGATCGTGAGGAGTCTGGACGATTCTGCGAAGGCTCCGAAGCTACTCAAGGATCTCAAGCACACATCAAGGCTTATACGGTCCGAGATCGCCGCTTTATTGCTTACGTCCGGGGAAAGCGGCTACATTGAAGCCTATTCCCGCTTCTATCCGCTTTACTTCAACTGGAAGCATGATTCTGATTTCACCATAGCCGCCGTTCACATACACGAGAAGGATCTGAATGGGGACCGTATCCAGGAGATCGCGGAAGGGATGTATGATGCCGCGGAGGGATTGCCGGGAGCGGAGATCTTCATCTCCCCGATGGCTGGAGGGGACTTTGCATGGATCTCCTCGTCAATACCGGATGAACCGATAAGGGCTCTCTTCAAAAGGATGGCAGAAGCGGAGGCGGACAGTGTTTCAGGTGGGATCACCCACGCATCCTCCATTTCAGAGCTGCCTGATGCCTGGCATAGGGCACTGCTCTCAAAGGAAGCCTCCTTCTATTTCGGGCGCGGCCACCTCCTTGGTTCCGAAGAGCTTTCCGGCCTCTCAGATGATCTGCCACCGGGACTGCTCATGGATCTGCCTGAGACATATGATGAGAGCATAAGCATATTCGACACCCTGGCTGGATGCAGGTACCGCGATATCCACGCTGTACAGGACTGGCTATACCGCTTCTATCTGATGATGATGGAGTGGACAGTGAACGGCAACACGATGAGGAAGGAGGACTTCATCGGACTCACGCTCAGCGAGGTCAGATCCCTGATCCTATACGGAATGAATGTGTTCAACACGCTGGGAAACAACCAATACAACACGAAGGTGAAGAATGCGTTGCACTATATCCTGTGGCATTACGCAGATGCCAATCTCTCGATCAAGATGATCGCTGACAAGGTGGGGCTATCACAGAACTACCTGTCCAACCTCTTCAAGCAGGAAACAGGGAACACAGTCAACAGCTTCATCATCGACGTGAGGATCGAAAAGACACAGAAGCTGCTGAGGACAACGGATCTGAAGCTCTATGAGATATCGCCGAAGGTCGGGATCCCTGATCCCAACTACCTTTCGATCGTGTTCAAGAACAGGACAGGGATTACTCCGTCTGAATACAGGCTGCAGGAAAGGAGGAATTCATGAAGAAAGACAGGTACATCAGCTTCACCACAAAGCTCTGCCTCATCTATGCGGTGCTTCTCATAATCCCGCTGACCCTTATCACGACCATCAGCTACAACGACTCTACGGATATCATGAGGGAACAGGCGATCTACACGAATGAGCAGTCCCTTGACCAGGCCGCCTCGTACCTTGAGTACCAGATGAGCTCGATCAGTTCGATGCTGAGCATCATAAGCTATGACCCTACAGTGCAGATACTCCTCCTGCAGGGATCACAGTACGCCAGGGGGATGGAGAACAACTGGTTCGTGCAGACAACCGATGTGCAGAACTTCATCTACAACCCCTATGTTACGAACGAGATCAGGCAGGTGCAGCTCTATCCGGTGGAAGGAGAGGCCAGCTTCTCCAACACGCCTGAATTCCAGAGCCTGTCGGATGAGGAGAAAGCGGCACTGAGCAAGGATATCTCCGGCAGTCCGCTGTTCTATCCGGTATGGATTCCCAGCTTCCCCCATGAAGGTGTCATATCATTGGTGAAGCGTGTCCCTGATTTCTCAATGATAAACAAGAATATCGGGATCATACGCGCAGATGTGCCAAGAAGCGTATTCCAGACCATCATCGAACAAGCCTCTGCAATGAAGGAATCAATAGTATTCCTGGTCAACAGCGCAGGTCAGATCATCGCAGAGAACTACCCAGAGATCGGTAAGGAAGCATTCCTCTCCGCATTATCCGGACATGATGACCTTGCAGAGGGCTCGCTTTCTGAGATAGACGCCGCGGGCACTGGGTATATCGGAGGGTTCAGGACAATCAAGGATTCTGATTGGACACTTGCGGTATTCGTCCCGATGAAGGCGATCTTCGCCCCTTCTGATACATTCTCAAAGCGCCTGATGCTCTGCCTTGCCTCGCTTATTGCGCTGTCTCTGCTCTTCTCCGTGCTTACATCCAGGAAGCTGACAGGAAGGATACTGCGGCTTCAGGAGCACATCGCAGAATCCGAAAGAAGCGTTTTCTCGATAGGCCCAATCGAAAATGGTGACGATGAGATCGGGGAACTGACTGCGGTATATGACAGGATGGCCGAGAGGATAAAGCTGCTGCTGGAGGACCGCTTCAGGCAGGGTTACAGGATAAGGAATCTGGAGCTTGAGGTGATGCAGTCCACGATCAATCCGCATTTCCTCTACAATTCGCTCGATATGATCTGCTGGAGCGCGATGAAGAACAATGACGCCGAGACACAGAGGATGTCCCGCGCGCTCTGCCGGTTCTACAAGCTCAGCCTGGGCCGCGGCAGGTCGCTTGTGGAGCTGAAGGATGAGATTGAGCACATCCAGCTGTATGTCAGCATCCAGAACATGAGGTTCGGGGATAAGATCCATCTTGAAGTGGATGTTCCCGAGCATCTGGTGAAGTGCACAGTATTCAAGATCATGCTCCAGCCGATTGTCGAGAATGCGATAACCCACGGGATACTGGAGAAGGATGATGAGACAGGGACAATCACGGTGAAGGCATGGGATGAGAATGATGACCTGCTCATATCAGTCACAGATGATGGTGTCGGAATGGATGAAAGCACGCTTGCATCAATCCTGTCCAGTGAACGGAAGGATGGCGGCTATGGGCTGAGGAACATCAACGAGCGCATCAAGCTGCTCCACGGCAGGGATTATGGCCTCAGATTCAAAAGCTGCGCAGGAAAAGGAACGACGGTGACTATCAGGCTGCCGCTTTCAAAGGCAAGATGGATGGATGTCCCGGAAAAGACGAACATGCAGTGAACGAAAGAACCCGATTGATTCCAGATGGATCCAATCGGGTTCTAGAGCGGAAAACGGGACTCGAACCCGCGACATCCACCTTGGCAAGGTGGAGCTCTACCACTGAGCTATTTCCGCAATCACCGTACACCCGTTAAGGCTTAGGTTTCGTGCGAGAGGCGGGACTCGAACCCGCACACCGAAGTACTAGTTCCTAAGACTAGCGTGTATACCAGTTTCACCACTCTCGCGGTGTTTATTGAGCCGCAAAGGGATCGAACCTTTGACCCGCAGATTAAGAGTCTGCTGCTCTACCAGCTGAGCTAGCGGCCCATAAAATTGCGCCCTGTAGGACTCGAACCTACAACCTGCGGATTCGAAGTCCGACGCTCTATCCGTTGAGCTAAGAGCGCTTATCCTCCATCGGAGGCAGCAGGGTGGAAGAAGGGGATCGAACCCTCGACAAGCAGATCCACAATCTGCCGCTCTACCGCTGAACTACTTCCACCAT
>CALXYL010000011.1 GCA_944392985.1 uncultured Spirochaetaceae bacterium
CTTAGGTAATATGTCGTCCTCAGTCCCATCGATTATATCGTTTATGACCCCATGCTATGGGATTTATTGTTAGGAGGGGATATGAGGAAAAGGCTTCTCTCTGTTCTTCTGTTGCTGGTTGTCTTTCTCTGTTGCCTTCCTGCCTCCATATTCAAGCCGAAGTTCGCGCTTGTCCTCTCAGGCGGAGGCGCGAAGGGCATTGCGCACATACCAATACTTGAGGAGCTGGACAGGCGCGGAATCGTCCCTGATATGGTCCTGGGTACGAGCATGGGAGCCATAATCGGGGGATTCTATGCTTCCGGATATTCCGGCGAGGAGCTGGAAGAGCTCGTGAGGGAAACCGATCTGATGGGGTATTTCCTCCATCTTCATGCGATACGGAGCGCCGACACCCTGATGAGTCCGTTCACTGCCTATGATACGAATCTCCTTACAGTGGAATTCGGCGCATCCGGGCTGGGTGCAACGAATGGCCTTGTGGATGACCAGTATATCAATGGATTCATCAGGCGCAATCTCTCCAAGGTGCTGGGAATTCGCGATTTCGATGATCTCCCGATTCCATATAGGGCAATCGGTACGGATATCACCAATAGCAGGAAGGTCGTGTTCTCAGCGGGATCCCTTTTCGATGCGATCAGGGCATCTATGGCGATTCCCGTCGTATTCTCGCCGGTGCGCCTTGATGATGGCAGCTACATCATGGATGGCGGGCTTGAGGATAACATGCCCACTGATATCGCACGTGATCTCGGCGCTGATATCGTGCTGGCTGTCGATGTCAACGATGCCCGCCATATCTACGGGGAGAACCGCAATGACATGGCGACGCTCTCAGGCACGTTCAGCCAGTTCTCAGATTACCTCACAGGGCCCAATTCCTCTGCGAATTATGATGAGGCGGACTGGGTCATAGTGCCTGATACGACGGATTATTCAGCATTGAGCTTCGGCTCTACGGACGGGATCCTCGAGGCGGGTGAGAAGGCCGTGCAGGATTACATGTACGTATTCGATGAGCTTGAATCACGGCTGGAGCGGTGGATTCCCGACATGGAAGCTCCTGGTTATGAATCAATACCGGCTCCCGTGATCTCCAGGATCATTGCCGGTAACGATGCCATCCCATCGGCCTCGATGCACGATCTTCAGTCATTTGAGGGCATGGAGATGGATACATGGACGATGGCAGACTTCGAGAAAGCCCTTGATGATATCAGAAGGCACGAGGGACTGATGTCCGTCACGTATGAGATAGATGATGGGATCATCTCAGTCTATGGCGAGAGATATCCATCGCTTTCCGGCAGTATCCACCTCGGTCTGACAGGAAGCATCGGCATACGGTATACGGCAGAGGATGGGTTCTTCTTCGCCTATACCCCGGATTTCACGGTTTCCGGCCGCATGGCTCTCATCCCCAGGCTCGATCTGACATATGGCATTGTCGTAGGGGATGGAACAACAATCGATGCGGGGCTTGCATATCCGTTCCTCTCATCTGCGTTCCTCTATGGCCGTATAGGACTGCAGTATGGAGAGCTTTCCCATTCCTCGATCCCCGGAACCCCCGATTACCGTTTCGGCAGCGATCTCGGCCTCTTCCTGAACATCGGAGTGGGCTATCTCCCTCTGAGCAACCTCCGTCTCGATGCCATATTCGGCACTGAGTACGCATGCCTCTTCTCTGAAGGAGGCGGCTCATATGTCTATCCATATATAGGGCTTGGCTTCGTCTATGATGGATATGATGGCACCAATGCTTCTGACAATGGCCTGGATGCTTCTCTGACGCTGGAATTCGGCGGGGATTTCCCGGATAATACCATCTCCTACGCATTCTCCGCGGAGGCATTCGGTGCATTCGGCCCTACTGATATCTTCAAGTTCATCTTCGATTTCTCCACCGCGACGATACGCAGGCCAATCAAGCTCGCCAGTGCCTATTCCGTCACGAAGATGGGAATGAGCGCATCCGACAGCATCTTCCTGATGGGAGGATTCCGCCTGCCTCTTCCGTATTCGATCTTCGTCGATGCGGGAATCTTCTTCGAGGCTTTCGGCGGCAGCTATGACGAGCTATCTGTGAAGGGCAGCCGCAGCCTTGTCCCATACTCGGAGCTCATGCTGTCGGAGGATGGAATGGATATCGGGGGATGCTTCTCGGCGGGAATCGCCACGTCATTCGGCCAGGTTTCCCTGTCATTCTACGTCTCTGCCGTGCCGCGGATTTCATTGATGGTCAATCTGAAATGACGCGATGGAGGACGTATTCATCGTATCTCAAGGAGAAGTACGGAGCTCCTGTCTACAGGATCGGCGTTGATGGGGGATTCTCATGTCCCAACAGGGATGAGAGCCGCCATGGAGGCTGTGCGTTCTGCGACGGTACAGGATCGATCGCTGTCTATCAGAGAACAGCTGAGTCAGGATACCGCCGTACAGCTTCATATGACAGGGAGAGAGCGGAGACGATACTTCCGAGGCTTCTGTCGATCAGGGAGCAGATCGAGAGGGGCAGGGAATTCCTTTCGCGCCGCTATGGGGCTGAACTCTTCAGCCTCTCATTCCAGTCATGGACGAATACCTATGACAGCGTGGAGAATCTCCGCCGCATCTATGATGAAGGGCTTGGCGTGATGGATTTCCGTGAGCTGCTGATATCCACCAGACCTGATACGGTACCGGAGGATGTGCTTTCGCTCCTTTCATCCTACATCACCCCTGAAAGGGATGTCTGGGTTGAGTTCGGCCTGCAGTCCGCCTCGGACAGGACGCTTCGACTGATCAACCGCGGCCACGATGCCGCAGCATATGCAGATGCCGTCAGAAGGGCCCATAGTCATGGGCTGAAGGTCGCGACACATGTGATCCTCGGCTTGCCGGGAGAGAGCCGGGATGACTTCATCGCAACTGCCAAGGCAGTCAACAGCGCCAGATCAGAGGCTGTGAAGATACATAATCTGCATATCACGGGAGGTACCGCGCTTGCAGATGATTATCTTTCGGGGAACATCACGGTGATGGGTGAGGAGCGCACACTTGAGTCGGTGGAACTCTTCCTCAGGCACCTTGATGAGGATATCATCATAGAGAGGCTGCTCTCAGAAACTCCGTTCCACAGGCTGCTCGCCCCGCGGGTATTCCCTGACAAATCGAAGTTCCTGAGGCGGCTTGAAGCGAGGATGGAGAAGAATGGGACAAGACAGGGAGACCTTGCATCGGGATGCGCTGTGCGTCCGTGACGCACTCATCAGGGCATCGCGTGTGCTTCCAGATGATACTGAAGCTGCGATTGCCTCCGCGGCGGCCCGTGGCGGCAAGGCTGAAAGCGTAGTGGCTGCTATCCGCACGAATCTTCAGATCGCCAGAGAGAAGGGGATGCCGATGTGCCAGGATACCGGCGCGTTCTGGTGCCTTGCATCAATCGGCCGCAGCGCCGATGTGCGTATAGGGGATGTGGAGAAGGTGATACAGGAAGGTGCGGCCCTTGCCGCTGAGGAGGGTTTCTTCCGCCGCAGCATCGTCTCCGATCCGGTGAGGAGCAGGATCAATACCGGTACCAACCTGCCGGTATTCATTTCATATGAGGCTGTCGATGGCTCTGATGTTGAGCTTTCATTCCTTCTGAAGGGCTTTGGCTCGGAGAACTGCTCCTCTGTCAGGATGCTCAACCCGACAGCTGGGGAGGATGGAGTTGTTGCTGCTGTCATCGAGATGCTGGAAGCAGCCGGAGGAAAGCCCTGTCCTCCGGTCTTCCTCGGTGTTGGTATCGGTGGGACGATGGACCGCGCCGCATTCCTGTCGAAGAAGGCTTTCTTCAGAATCACAGATGATGAAACGCTCAGCCGCCGCATCCTCGATGGTGCGAATGATCTCGCGATAGGCCCAGGTGGCCTTGGAGGATTCCCGACTGCTCTGGGTGTATCGGTGCAGACAGAGCCGACACACATAGCGGGGCTTCCTGTCGCTTTGACTGTGAACTGCTGGGCGGAGCGCAAGGCCGCCGTGCGTTTCAGAGGAGGTCTGTGATGAGGAGGATACTGCATCTGCCTTACGATGAGGAAGAGTTGCTGGCAATCGAAGCCGGGGATGAGGTCATTCTTGAGGGTACCCTCTATGTCGGCCGTGATCAGGTGCATCGGAGGCTCTTCGATGCTTTGGGAAATGGAGAGGACCTTCCGTTCCCGTTCCATGGCAATGCAATATACTACATGGGGCCTAGCCCCGCTCTTCCAGGATTCCCTATCGGAGCCGCCGGACCGACGACGAGCGCGAGGATGGATCCGTTCTCCCCATCCCTTGTAAAGGCTGGGCTCCGCGTAATGGTCGGGAAGGGGCCGCGGAAGGAAGAGGTGAGGCAGAGCATAGAGGAGTGCGGCGGGCTGTATCTGCAGGCATATGGCGGCTGTGGCGCTCTCTACTCCTCGTGCATACGCTCCTCATCCGTCATTGCGTATCCCGAGCTTGGCCCTGAGGCGCTCCTCTGCCTTTCCGTATCCTCGTTCCCTACCGTCTGCATCATCGATCCGAGAGGAGTCCCTTTCACTGGCAGGGCTTAGAGAGAAGCGGAAAACATGCGTTTAACGCTTTCATTTGGCCTTTTTCGTGAAATTTCCATCTTTACGGCAGCCTTTCTTTGAGCTATCTTTTCTCTGGATAACAATAGGTTCTGAAGAAAGGGCTACTAAAATGCTGAAGAAAGTCACTTTACTGCTCTTTTCTGCTGTTCTTATCGTTTCATGCAGCAGAGGCAATGCCGTTGTTTCTGAAGGGTCTGCAATGCCCTCCGTCTCAGGCAGCGTCTATAGTCTGGAAAAGCCGGAGAATCTCAGCGACTCGTTCAGTTATGTTTTCGGATACATGCTTGCATCATCCGCGGGCGTGTACAGGGATGGCATTGATTACAATTACGTTGCGCGTGGCGTGCTCGACTACGCCGCGGCTTCTCCCTTCTTCTCCTCTGATGAGATGACGGGAATCGCATCGGAGTACCAGCGGAAGGCAATGGCAAGGATGCAGGAGCATTTCTCCTCTGTAAGTGCCAGCAATCTGCAGGATGCGGAGAGCTTCCTGGAGGTAAACAGCCAGCGTCCAGGCGTGTCCACCACCAGTTCCGGCCTGCAGTATGAGATGTTGTCCAAGGGAGAAGGGGATGCTGTTGATCCTGACTCCATCGTGGCTGTCCATTACAGGCTCACGCTTCTTGATGGAACGCTTGCTGATTCGTCCTATGAGCGCGGGGTGCCGACTGAGATCGATCTTGCTGATATGCTTCCTGGTATCAGGGAAGGCATCTCGATGATGAATGTCGGCGACAGCTATCGTTTCTGGGTGCCTCCTGAGCTTGGCTATGGTGATGATCCGCCATCCGGCATCGGGCCGAACTCACTGCTTATATTCGATGTGGAGCTTCTGGATGCCACCGAGTCAGAGCAGCAGTGACCTGAGCTCTTCGTAGGATGATACGGAGTAGGTCGCATTCTGCGCGGTGCTGCCGCTGAATGAGATGTAGACGGAGTCGATACCGGCTCCTTCTGCTCCCTTTATGTCGCTCGTGAGGCTGTCCCCGATGACAAGGCACTGCTCTTTTTCAGCGCCAAGGGAGTAGAGGACATGGCTGAAGAAGCGGCTGTCCGGCTTGGCATAGCCGATCTCCTGGCTGATGAATACCTTCTCATAGAGATCCGCCGTGCCGGTGCGCAGGAATCGCTCCTTCTGGATCCGCGCGATCCCGTTTGTGATGATGCAGAGCGAGAAGCTCTTCCTGAGCGCCTTGAGCAGATCTCCTGCGCCATCGATCATGATGCCCTCCTCGCCAAGAAGATGGGCATATAGGCGTCCCGCCTGGAATGGATCGGCGCCACACCCTATGGCGGAGAAGAACCGCCTGAAGCGCTCGCTTTCCAGTCTTTCAAGCGTAATCGTTCCTTCCTCATACATCGCCCAGCATTCCTTGTTCTCCCTGTGGTAGATTGGCAGAGTCGAATCGTCAAGGCTGAATGACCTGAAAAGGCGCCTGAGTGCGTTGGTCTCTGAGGCGGTGAAATCATAGAGGGTATTGTCTGCATCGAAGAGGAGGTATCGTTTATCAGTCACAGTGCCATGGTAGCGCAACCATCATTTCTTTGCAAAGATGAATAGTTTTCCCGCAAGGTAGTTGCAGATTCCGACAATGAGATTGGATATGAATTTCCAGAGCGTATGGTTCCAGGCCATGAGATCGACAGCCGCGTACATAATCACGACATCCAGCACCCCGCTTCCCGCCCTGCAGAGGTAGAAATAGAGAAGAGCGCTGATGATCCCATGCCTGTTCTTCCTGCCTTTGACACGGAAAACGATGAAGTTGTTGGTGAAGAATGCGAAGGTGACGGCAAGGAACCATGAAAGCGCCACTGAGATTGTATTCGCAAGCCCGATATGGGCATACAGCAGCTCATAGCCCAGCATGTTCACCGCAGTCGCCATTGCCCCGAATACGCAGTAGACGAGGAAATCAAGGTGGGTGATGATGAACTCGCGGATACGATCATTCATGGAGAAAAGCCTCCCATTCACGCGCCGCGATTGCCATGTAATGGCGGTAGAGAAGCCCGAAGCGGTAGATATATGCCTTTTTCCACGGCTTTGCCTTGCCGCAGAAATGGAGTATGGCGGTGTGCTGCATCACCCATGCCTCGTTCATCTCTCCCGAAGAGCGCAGCATGTAGCTGGAATAGTTCCTCGCATCATAGTTCCAGATGGCGTCGTCCAACGGGTATATCCTCTCTCCATAGAGCGCGTTGAGTATGTCCTGATCAGGAAGGAGGAGTTCCTTTGCATGCTCTTCTGCATAGCTGAATACCGCGTCCGGTACGATCTCCTTCCTTCCTTTTTCCGTATCAATGAGCAGTACGCCTGAGTTGTAGTAATCATTGGGTACGCCCAGCCGGAGTCTGTTCACGCCTCCGATGATCTCCGTGATTCCCGTATGGGACGCTGCTGCCATAAGGGAATTCCCTATATCCATTTCCCACAGCGGGCGGAGCGGATTGATGATGAGCATATCAGGATCAAGATACAGTATGCGGGTGATGTCCGTGGGAAGCATATGTGGAGAGAGCAGGCGGTAGTACATCTCCTTCGGATACTGCTTCGTCGATGGCGCGGAGGAGAAGAGGGAGTCATCAACGGGGATGCTGCAGAGCGTCCAATCCCTTTCCCCGCACCATGCCTGGAATGCTCTGATCTCCTTTTCTGGGATGCTGCTCTGAAGCAGGAATATCGAGAAGCGTTCACCGGGATTGCTGATCCATGCTGATGTCAGCAGTGTCCTCAGTTGAGGGGTATAGCAATCATCCAATGTAAAAAGGAGGCTTATCCTGTCCACGTCCTTCTCCTTCCATCAGGATATGACGATTGCCAAAGGATTGCCACCCCTGTCAGTCTGCACCTTCCTCCGTGATCTCCATGATGTCATCAAAGGCAATCTCCTTTCCGGAGGAAAGCAGGATAAGCCTCTTTTCGCTGTCTATCCTGAGTATCGTGTCCCTTATGGTCTGGTATGTTCCTCCCTCCTTCCTTATGTCCTTCGCGAAGAATGTGATGCAGGTTGGATTCCCGCTTTGGCTGATGGAGGAAAGCCTGCTGTCCAGCATGGCTCTGCCATCTTCGGAAAGGTGAGGGCGTTCCTCCGTGAAGCGTGCTGTTTCCTCTATCGCCTCCTCGTATCCGGAAAGCGCCGCGAACGGTGAGAACTGCGCCGCCCTTGCAGAGCGTGGCATCCTCTGCCTTGAAGTGGATGTGTGGTGGGGGAGTCCGATGATATCATCATATGGCCCTTTCATGCCTTGTGCCCTCCGATCATTCCATTCCTTTCCCTTGCGGTGGCTCCATCCTCATAGCTTGTTCCCCGGAGGATCGCATTCTTCCCGAACCGCTTCTTGATGGATAGGGCCGCTTCCTGCAGCTTCCTTTCCCTTGCCGCCGATTCATCTTCTTCACTTGCTTCAAAGAGATCATGCGTTGCAGCCCGTGCCTCTTCCGACCATTCCCCGACAGTATGGGAGGCTGTGAGATAAAGCCTTCTGATGAGCAGGGAGGGTGTGACGATCCTGCGGAAAAGGGAAACGGAGGCATCGATTATGGTTCTTGACGATGATGTGTATTCCTTGAGATTCACGCTGCCATGGGCTCCTTTTGGTACGGTGCGCCCGTAGCGGTCCACCTTCGTCTCGCCGCTGAAGCCGTCGTTGAGGCTTTCCTTGTCGTAGCCGATGGAAAGGACTATCTGATCCGTGACAAGCGCTTTCCTCACGAGGTCGAGGGCAAGGCTGTCCGCCATTTCCTTCAGCACGAGAATCGCCTTGCTGCAGCTGTAGGCGCATTGCAGCACCTGTCCCTGCCCGATGCTGCTGTCCTCCGGCCTGTATGCCTTGATGTCCTCCATCGTGCATGGCTCCCATCCCCATGCATGGTCGATCAACAGCTCGGCATTGACACCGAAAAGCCTGTAGAGCATATCCTCATCCTCCACGGAGCACCTAGCCACATCCCCCATGGTGAATATCCTTCTTTCCTCCAGCTTCCGTGCGTATCCATGTCCAACGCGCCAGAAATCCGTAAGCGGCCTATGCGTCCAGAGCTTCCTGCGGTATGACATCTCATCAAGCTCCGCGATCCTTACACCGTGCTCATCGGCGGCTGTATGCTTCGCCATGATATCCATAGCGACCTTGGCAAGGTACAGATTCTCCCCGATCCCGGCAGTTGCGGTGATTCCTGTCCTCTCCATCACGGAGAGTATCATGCGCTGTGCCAGCTCGCGCGCGGAGAGGCGGTAGGCTGAGAGATATGGCGTAGCATCGATGAATACCTCGTCGATTGAATAGACATGTATATCCTCTGGCGCAACAAATCCAAGATAGATGCTGTAGATTTCCGAGCTCTTCGTGATGTAAGCAGCCATATGGGGTGGTGCGATGATGAAATCCAGCGCCAGCGTGGGGTCGGATTGCAGTTCGCTTCTGCTTGCGGATGTGCCGATAAGCCTCTTGCCTGGAGCTTTCATCATCCTTTCCCTGTTTACCGCATCCTTTTTCTCCATTGCCTCAAATAGACGGCATCGTCCTGGTATCCCATACGCTTTCAGGGCAGGGGAAACTGCAAGGCAGATCGTTTTCTCCGTTCGGCTTATATCAGCGACGACAAGATGGGTATCCATCGGATCCAGGCCGCGCGCCATGCATTCGACGGATGCGTAGAATGATTTGAGGTCTATCGCAATGTAGGTTCGTCTGTCCACTTCATAGGAATTGTAGCCCGATAACAGCCTCAGTCAAACATCCCTGCATGGAAATGCTGTATAATCCGCGTATGGACGAACTGAGGCAGAGAGCCGTGGCGATAGGGCCGGGCATATGGTGGATGGATGAATTCTCCCTTGTGAATGCGTTCCTCGTCGAAGGGGATGAGCGTTCGGCAGTGATCGATACATGCTGCGGGCTGGGGAATATCAGGGAAGTGGCAGAAGCTCTGACGGACAAGCCTCTTTCAGTGCTGCTGACCCATTCACACCCCGATCATATCGGAGGGATCTACCATTTCAGGGATGTGCCTGTATTCATGAACAGCAGGGAACGTCTGGGGGATGTGTTTGGGCTGGGAAGCGGCAATGCATTCAGGCGTACATATGTCAGCAGCCGCGGTCCTCAGCGCTGCCCTGATATCTACAGGGAGCTTTATTCGCTCATTCCCACTTCAGAGCCTGATCCGTCCTTCAACTGGACGGCGATAGAGGATGGCAGTGTCATTGATCTTGGTGGTCGCTTTCTCCGCTGCATCCTCACGCCGGGACATACCGACGGCAGCATCTGCTTCCTTGATGACAGAACAGGCATCCTCTTCAGCGGCGACACCGTCAACAGCAGTATCATCCTCCCGCGGCTTGAAGGCGATGCCAATGATCTTATCGAGCTGTATGGAAGGACTCTCTCACGTCTCTGGCAGGAGAAGGACAGCTTCAGCAGCCTCGCCATCGGCCATGGTGGCCCGGTCATAGACAAGGCGATCATCGGGGATTACCTCCATATCGTCGAAGGTATCCTCAGCGGCTCTGTCGAAGGACAGTATGAGGAGGCCGGGTTCCGCCGTGGCGTCGTTGCGCGCTACGGCAGCGCTGAGCTCTGGTATCGCTGCGATCAGTAGGGTATCTTGAGGAGCTCGTCAACGAGCTGGCGGAGATCGGACGCATGATGATATGCTTTCATCTATAGCGGATATATTGCGTCATTGATTTTGTCAGTATTTCCCGCCTCCGTTTGTCCTCTCTTCCCATCAAGGCCCCCAAGCATGTCCATGTTTGAAGGATCCATCGGATTATGCCGCAGTTTACTCAACCGACTGAGATAATTATCTCAATGCTCTGAGATAGATGAATATTCCGCAGCCGCATTCGAAGTGAAAAGCGGATGCAGGATACATGGCAGAGGCATGGATGCTTTCCTGAAGAGATACCCGGAAAGCAAAGTGTTCTCTGTATCGGCAAAGGTTGATGGAGGTTCGATGGCAATCCCTCTGGAGGAATTCCTGCTCTCCAATCCATTGGGCTATCTCTGATGGAAGTGCAGCTGCGTGCATGTTTGGGGAAATGATAGGAAGATCAGTTCTCATTGTATGAAGCATCGGCAAGGCATTGATGCTCTGAGTTGGAGACAGCTATCAGTATTCAGGAAGGCCTCTTCTGGATATAATCAGCGCGAGAGCTGCTTATGACATTGGATAATCTGAATATCGGTGAGAGTGCCAGGATACTCTCGGTTTCGGGCGATGCCGCGCTTCGCCGCCATTTCCTTGATATGGGACTGACTCCTGATACGGTTGTCACTCTTGTGAAAAGGGCCCCTATGGGTGATCCGCTGGAGATATATGTCAGAGGTTATGAGCTGACGCTCCGGAAGGAGGATGCTGCCCAGATTTCATGCGTGGAGGCCGCTGCCCCCGCTGTGAGGGCAAGCAATGCCGGGCACAGGATGATACAGCATCCACACGTCGGGGAGGCGGAGACCCATAAGCCTGGGGACAAGCCTCTGATCCCTGAGACCACTCCGATCGTTTTCGCGCTTGCCGGCAACCAGAACTGCGGCAAGACGACGCTTTTCAATCAGCTGACAGGATCGAATCAGCATGTAGGCAATTTCCCCGGTGTCACGGTGGATAGCAAATCAGGGCGCATCCGCGGGCATGAGGATGTGACTGTCGTGGATCTTCCAGGCATCTACTCTCTCTCTCCTTATACGAATGAGGAGATCGTCACCCGCGACTTCATCCTGAAAGGCAAACCAGACGGGATCATCAACATCGTGGATGCGACGAATATCGAGAGGAATCTCTATCTGACTATGCAGCTGATCGAGCTCGATGTACCGATCGTCATCGCTCTGAACATGATGGATGAGGTTCGTGACAATGGTGGCACGATCGATATCAACCAGCTGGAGGAGAGCCTTGGTGTTGCGGTCGTTCCGATCTCCGCGTCGAAGAACGAGGGTGTTGAGGAGCTTGTGAAGCATGCCATCCATGTCGCGCGCTTCAAGGAATCCCCGGGGCTGAAGGATTTCTGTCCTGCGGAAGGCGCTGCGAAGGATGTTGCGATACACCGTTCGCTCCATGCCATCATGCACCTCGTGCAGGACCATGCGGAGAGGGCAGGGCTTCCTATCAGGTTTGCCGCGGCAAAGCTCGTTGAGGGAGATGGCCCTGTAATGGAGGCGCTTTCCCTCGATGGCAATGAGAAGGAGACTCTGGAGCATATCCTCAAGCAGCTGGAGACAGAGAGCGGTACAGACAGGGATGCGGCTCTCGCGGATGCACGTTTCCGGTTCATTGAGCGGATCTGCGACGAGAGCGTCGTCAAGATGCATGAGTCCAGAGAGCGGCTCAGGTCACTGCGGGCCGATAGGATCCTGACGGGGAAATACACTGCGATTCCTGCGTTCATCCTCATCATGGCGCTTGTATTCTACCTGACATTCGGTCCCGTCGGATCATTCCTTTCCGATGCCCTGTCGCTGGGCATCGAGAAGCTGACGGAGGTTGTCGATAACCTCCTGACGGTTTACGGCCTCAACCCGATAGTCCATTCGCTCATCATCGATGGCGTGTTCGCAGGAGTCGGCAGCGTGCTGTCGTTCCTGCCTATAATCGTCGTGCTATTCTTCTTCCTCTCGATCCTTGAGGACAGCGGATATATGGCACGCGTCTCCTTCGTCATGGACAAGCTGCTCAGGAAGATCGGGCTTTCCGGCAGGAGCTTTGTGCCGATGCTCATAGGCTTCGGCTGCTCCGTTCCCGCGATCATGGCGACGAGGACGCTTTCTTCGGAGAGGGACAGGAAGATGACGATACTCCTTGTGCCGTTCATGTCATGTTCTGCTAAGCTGCCGATCTATGCGCTCTTCACATACGCATTCTTCCCTGACCATGGGGCCCTTGTGATGATTGGGCTCTATGTGATCGGGATCATCATGGGCATCCTGCTGTCACTCGTGCTCAAGCATACGGGTTTCAAGGGCAACCCAGTGCCTTTCGTGCTTGAGCTTCCCAACTACAGGATGCCTAGCACTCGGACTGTGCTCCAGCTGATCTGGGAGAAAACGAAGGACTTCGTCACGAGGGCATTCACCATCATCTTCCTCGCCACAATCATCATCTGGTTCTTCCAGAGCTTCGATACGCGCCTGAATCCGGTTGCTGATTCATCGCAGAGCATGCTCGCCGCTATCGGATCCTTCATAGCCCCTCTGTTCAGCCCGCTTGGATTCGGCGACTGGAGGATATCCACAGCGCTCATAACCGGGTTCTCTGCAAAGGAGAGCGTTGTCAGCACCCTTACAGTGCTTCTTGGCGGGGATACTGCCGCTCTCTCCTCTCTTTTCACCCCGCTTGTCGCTTTCGCGTTCCTCATCTTCACGCTGCTCTATACTCCATGCGTCGCAGCGATAGCCACTGTCCGGCGTGAGCTTGGTCGCCGCTGGGCATGGGGTGTAGTTGCCCTCCAGTGCTCCATCGCCTGGATCGCCGCATTCGCGGTGCGCATGATCGGAATGCTCTTCGGCGCCTTCTGAGCTCTTGCCTTTCCTCTTCTTCCCTGCCATATTCCCTATATGGCAAGAGAGGAAGAGGGTACAAAGGCAGCTTTTGCAGAAGCGTACAGGAAGCTCCAGAGCGGAAATCCTGATGATAGGATCACTGTCAAGGATATCGCGGAGACGGCAGGGTATGACCGCCACACATTCTATTACCATTTCACAGGATTCTATGATCTGATCTCATGGATCTTCGACACGGAAATCGCAGCCATCACGGAACAGGCTGCGGGGGACTGGCGTACTGTCGTCCGTTCTCTTGTCGGATATGCCGATACAAACAGGCGGCTTGTCCTTTCGCTGCATCATTCGCCAAAGAATGAGGAGACGACGCGCTTCCTTGAAAGGAAGATGAACGCGCTGCTCTTCTACTTCCTCTCATCCTCCCCATCCTTCTTGGCATCAAGCGAGGAGCGGCGCAGGAGGATTGCTGTATTCATCGCGGGAGGAGCCCTTTCCCTTTTCTACATGTGGCTGGACAGCGGAATGGAAAGAAGCCCCGCCGATATCTCAGCGGAGCTTCTCGATTCAATCGAACGCGGGCTTGCGGGCTTTCAGAGTATGTGATTGAGGAAGTCCTTCGTCCTCTCGCTCTCGGGTGAGGAGAACATCCTTTCCGGTGTGCCTGTCTCGATTATCTCGCCTTTGTCCATGAACACGACCTTGTCGGCGGCGGCGCGGGCGAATCCCATCTCGTGTGTCACGAGCAGCATCGTCATGCCGTCCTTGGCAAGGGCAAGCATAACATCAAGCACTTCCTTGATCATCTCTGGATCCAGCGCGGATGTCGGCTCATCGAAGAGCATGGCTTTTGGGTTCATCGCCAGGGCTCGGGCAATTGCGACACGCTGCTGCTGACCTCCTGAGAGCTGGGTGGGGTGCACCTTTGCTTTCTCCTCGAGCCCGACGCGCCTCAGAAGCTGCATCGCCAGATCCTCGGCCTCCGCTTTGTTCATCTTCCTCACCTTTATCGGGGCAAGCGTGATGTTGTCGAGGACAGTAAGATGCGGAAAGAGGTTGAACGACTGGAATACCATACCGACTTCTTCCCTGATCTTCCTGATATCCGAAGAGGCATCGGTCGTGTCGACGCCATCGATCAGGATATGTCCGGAGGTCGGCTTCTCAAGCCCATTCACGCAGCGGAGCATCGTTGATTTGCCTGATCCGGACGGGCCTATGATGACGACGACTTCCCCGTCATTGACAGTCAATGAAGCATTCCTGACGGCATGGAGGACACCATTGGGCGTGTTGAAGTCCTTTGCGAGGTTCTGTATTTCAATCTTAGCCATTCTTGTGCAGCCTCTCTTCCAGCAGTCCCACGAGGCGTGAGAGCACCAGCGTTATGATCAGATAGATGAGCGCGACGACGAGCATCGTCTCCAGGGAAAGGAATGTTCTTGAGATATACATCCTTCCGCAGCGGAGGATATCCTCCAGCGAGAGCACGGAAACAAGGGATGAGTCCTTGAGCATCGAGATGAACTCATTGCCGATCGCAGGGAGTATGACCTTCACCGTCTGGGGCAGGATGATGTATCTGAACGCCTGGCTTCTTGTCATTCCCAGTGCGATGGCTGCTTCCATCTGGCCTTTTGGGATTGCCTGTATGCCTGCCCTGACGATCTCGCCCATATAGGCTCCGAAGCAGACGGAGAGGGAGAAGATCGCAGCGACGATGCCTTCAACATGAAACAGTGATCCTACGGCATAGTAGATGAAGATCAGCTGAACCAGGAGCGGTATACCTCTGATGAGCTCGACATAGACACCGCAGATCATGTTGATCCAGCGTCTTTTTGATACAGAGCCCAGTCCTGTGAACGTTCCGATGATGACTGCTCCGATGATGGAGAATACAGTGACCTCGAATGTGACCGGAGCACCACGGAGGCATGTGATGAAGATCGTGCGGTAAGGATCCGGGAAGAATATGATCAGCACCGCGGAGAGCACGAGCGCTCCGAAGAATGTCAGCCTCCAGGATGTCAGTACATGCTTGGAGCCTTTCTTCGGGATGAGCACGCCATCTGTCATGTTTATTGTCGGAGCACCGGCCTTTGGTGCATTCGGATCAACTGAGACCGTATGCTGCCGTATTGCCTCGGCTTTGATTCTTTCGTCTATTTCCTTGCTGTCCATAGCAAAGACCATAATGTATAAAATTACAGTCTCGGTCAACCGGAATAAGAATACTTATGCAGAAAAGACGGTTTTACTGCATATTCAGGTCTCTTCCAGCTTGGTTGACAGCCATCTTATCGAGATGTCCTGCGATTGGTTCCCAAAGCCTTTTCCGAAGATGCAGAATCCGCTTTTGTTCACCGCCGAGTTCTTTATGCCGATCCTCAGCGTAAGGCAGCTACTCGAGATCATAAGCAGCTTCATCTTCAGGTCTGCCTGGAGCATATCGTTTGTGAGAATGTCACAGAGCCTCACGTCAGAAGCCTTCTTCCCGTTGATGGATGTGCCGTCGTCGCTGATGATGATATGCACAGTTTCCCCGAACTGCTCGCCCTTCCACCAGGAGGGGGTGAAGCGACCTTTTTCCGCGGGGTTCTGGTTTGAATGGGCAGTGTATGTCCCGATTTCCTTCTCGCCAAGCCAGAATGTGATATCAGAGGTGCCATCCGTAACGGATTCCAGGGGCACTGCGTCTGGAAAGACCAGCATCCTGTTGTTCCTGATTCCCTTCTGCGGGCTTATTTCCATGCATATCTCTATCCTGAGGAAGCCCAGATCCTCATATGGGATATTAAGGGGTATCTTGTATTCCACATATCCGTGAGAGCACCAGAGCAGCTGGGCCGTGATGCGGTCAGGGGTGAAGAATACCGATGGGTCGTCCCATCTGGTTATGAGGCTTCCGCTAGAGGCGAGGCCGCATGGGGGATATATCCTGAAATCGAAGAAGTTGCCGGGACTTATCAGGGTCTCATAGTATTCCTTCTGCTCCTGCTTCTCCTCTCCGTTGGTATTGACGATGATCTTCGAGAATACCTTGCGGCAGAACTTCTGATGCCCCACTGTTCCATCAGCATAGTATGATGAGATCAGTCCCGCGGCTTCCAGTGTCCCCAGATGCATGAGCGTCGTTGTCTTTGAGCAGCCGATTGCATCCTGGATCTCGTGGACATTCATCTCCTTCTGCTCCAGCAGCTGCAGTATCCTGAGCCTTGTCTCATTCGCGAGGGCCTTCAGGACATCCACTCTGCCAGCGTCGCAGATGCTGAGTTCCCTGTTATCCTTTGTTCCTGCACTGTCCATTATCATATCCTTAGGAAAATATACCATATTGATTCCACTCTACAGTAATATAGATTATCCACCTTTAGTCTATTAAATATGACTAAATCTAATTTGTCAAAACTTTTTGTTGACAGGATGGAATGGCGGCTCGATTATTTGCGTATAAAGATGCGATTAAATCTAAAAAGGAGGAACCAGATGACAAAGATGAGATCAATACTCGTTCTTTTCTGTCTTTTGCCATGTCTTCTATTCGCTTCAGGAGCAGAGGAGACCTCGGATGGTGCCATCCATCTTTCATACTGGCTTGATGGCAGTATAGAGAGCTTTGCACCAACGGTCATGCTGACTGAGAAGTGGAATGAGGAGAACCCGGATATCCAGGTTGAGCTTGTACCGCTTCCTGCAGGTGATTCATATAACCAGAAGGTACTGACAGCTGCAGCAGGGAATGCCCTGCCTGATATCATAAGGATGGATGAGCTCTTTGTGCCGCAGTTCGCCGCGGAGGGAGTGCTGGCCGATGTCACGGATCTCGCTACAGGAGAGGAGAATCCGATAAACTTCGATGATATCTATCAGAATGCACTTGATATGGGCATCTATGATGGGCGCTATTATGGATATCCTGATGATTATTCATGGGCTGTCCTTGCTTATCGTAAGGATCTTTTTGAAGCCGCTGGACTTGATCCTGCGAAGCCTCCAAAGACATGGGATGAGTTCGTCGAATATGCAGAGAAGCTGACTGATGCCGACAAGGGACAGTATGGATTCGTCATCCAGCCATATGACTGGTGGTTCTTCACCTGGATGTGGATGAATGGCGGCGATGTATTCAATGACGATATGACGAAGTGCATCATCAATGAGCCAGAGGCTGTTGAAGCCCTGCAGTTCTATGTTGATCTGCACAGCAAATACCATGTTGTTCCTCCTGCCGTAGTCTCTGCGATGAGGACACAGGGAGCACAGTTCAGCGCTGAGTCCGCTATGATAAACGGACAGGTCGCGATGCTCCAGATCGGTCCATGGTTCACACAGACTTATTATCAGCAGAGCCCTGATGGTGTGGATAATCTTATCTATGCACCTCTGCCGGTTGAGGGTGAGAAGGGAATTGAAGCCAGCGCAATCGGTGGCCGCGTGATCAGCGTGAGCGCAACGACTCCATATAGGGAGGAAGCCTGGGAGTATGTCGTCTGGCTTGAGGAGAACAAGGTCCAGTATTATCAGGAGCTTGCCCGCACAATGGATTCAGAGGAATTCCTGCGCAATGTTAACCTGACGGAGATCCTTCCAAGGAAGTCCACGGCTGATCTCCCGATATTCGGGCATCCGCACCTCAGCATCTTCGTTGAGACGGCAGATGCTACGCACCTGAGGCAGCGCTACACATCGTGGACAAAGCCGGCACGCGTTATCAACGAGGAGCTGCAGGCTGCCATTCTGGGTATAAAGACCCCGCAGCAGGCAATGGATGATGCGGCGGCGGTAATCAACGCTGATATGCAGTGATAGTCATGCAGGATGGGGATCCCCATCCTGCAGATACAGGGAGGAAGGGAAATGAGACGGACAGCATTGAACCCGCGGATGCGCCGTGAGCGGCGGGAAGGCTATATCCTTATAGCACCAGTATGTATCCACATATTCATCTTTGTGATCATCCCGATTGTCTACGCATTCATCCTTAGTTTCCAGGAATGGAACATGCTCAGCCCTGACAAGGATTTCGTCGGGCTTGGCAATTATGAGCGTATGTTTTCGGATTCCGTATTCTTCCTGTCTATTAAGAATACGCTATGGTACACCGTCTGGTCCGTTCCATTCTGCCTCGTTCTATCATTGCTTCTCGCTGTCGCAATGAAGCGGCGGTCAGCAGTGAACAGCTTTCTCCGTACCTGCTTCTTCCTCCCTGTTATTGTCTCGCTTGTCGTTACATCCGTTGTATTCACATGGCTTTTCGACCCGATGATAGGGCTTGTGAACTACTATCTGGGGAAGATCGGCATCGGGCCTCTTGTGTGGCTGTCCGATCCCGATCTTGCGCTTCCCACGCTTGTGATCGTCTCGATCTGGAAGAGCCTTGGCTACAACATGGTCATCTTCCTAGCTGGAATACAGTCGATACCGGATGTTTACTATGAGGCGTCACGCATAGATGGTGCCAATGGCGTTCAGCAGTTCTTTGATATCACTCTTCCGCTGCTGAAACCGACAACTCTTTTTGTCCTGATAATGTCCGTCATGAGCTCATTCCAGGTATTCGATCAGGTATATCTGATGACGAGCGGTGGGCCTGTGAACAGAACGAAGGTGATTGTCTTCTACATCTATGAGACAGCTTTCTACTTCTTCGATATGGGATACGCATCCGCGCTTTCCTTCGTGCTGTTCCTGATGATCCTGCTCCTGACGATCATACAGTTCAGATGCTTCTCGCTTCGGGATGATAGATAGGAGGCAAGGCAATGGCACATAGAAGGATCAGGCTTTCGATTATACTGCTTTACATAATACTGTTTGCATTGGCATTCACGATGCTTCTTCCTTTCCTCTGGATGCTGAGCACATCATTCAAGCTCGACTCAGAGGTGATGAAGTATCCGCCGGTATGGTTCCCGGAGCATTTCACATTCGATTCATACGCAACAGTGTGGAGTGTCGTTCCTTTCGGCAGATTCTTCATCAACAGCGTTTTCATCGCATGCGTCGTGACCTTCTCCCAGCTGCTGTTCGATTCGCTCGCAGCATATGGTTTCGTCAGGAAGCGTTTTCCGGGGCGGGAAGTGATCTTCATGATCCTCCTTTCCACGATGATGATTCCGCGGCAGGTCACCATGATACCTCTCTTCATAATGATGAAGGGAATGCCGGGCGGCACAAATGGCTGGATCGATACATATAAAGGCATCATCGTTCCAGGACTTACCGGTGCATATGGAGTATTCCTGATGCGGCAGTATATGAAATCCCTGCCTGTAGAGCTGGAGGAAGCAGCGATGATCGATGGCTACTCCACTTGGCGGATATTCTTCAGCATAGTCATGCCTCTCTGCCGTACTGCGCTCGTCTCCCTTGGGATATTCACATTCCTTGGAAGCTGGAATGACTTCATGTGGCCCCTGATCGTCACGACGGATGTTGATCTCCGCACCTTGCCTCTAGGCATTGCGTTCTTCCAGGGGCAGTACATCATCCGCTGGAATCTCATAATGGCCGCCTCCGCGATTGCGACGCTGCCTATCGCCCTTGTCTATTTCTTCTTCCAGCGGGAATTCGTAAGTGGAATAGCCCTGTCTGGAATCAAGGAGTGAATATGCTTGAATGGAAAAGAGAGAAGGATGTCCTGATCCCTACAGTGCCGGGTACATGGAAATCCAGGTATACGGCAAATGCGGATTTCCTGGATTTCAACGGGCAGTATCTCATGTATTACAGAGGTACTGATGATCATCATGACAGAGTGGGGGTGATGACCTGTCCGCATAGCAGTTTCGATGGTATCCACTGGGAGGATTATCCGAATAACCCCATCATTGATGTCGGAGCACCCGGCTCCTTCGATTCGGAGAACATCCTCGACCCATCCGCCGTTGTCTTCAATGGCCGTGTATTCCTTTATTATTCCGCGATAGGCAGGACCTCTTCCACTATAGGCCTGGCTGTCTCCGATGATGGTTTCCGCTTCATCAAGCATGGTTCACCTCTGCTGGATGGACGATGCCCGGAAATCGTGCTTGGCAGTGACTCGCGTCTCCATCTCTTCTTCGTGAGGGTGACGGATGGCAAGGGCTATTGCATATACCATGCTGTGTCGGATGATGGTATTTCGTTTGAAATAGGGGAGTCTCCTGTCCTGTCGGTGGGGAGGCCTGGCGAATGGGATTCCTATTCGGTAACCACTCCACGCATCTTCCTGGATAGGGGACTGTACTACATGGTCTACGCCGGCGATGACGCTACGCTGGATGATTCCTGGCGCTTCGGCCTTGCTGTGTCGCACGATCTCGTGAACTGGGAGAAATATACCGCGAACCCGATTTTCTCGAAAGGAGAATACGGGGACTGGGATGATTCGAATATATGGTTCGGCACTGTTGAGCATGTCGCAGGCCGGTACTGGATGTGGTATGAGGGCTGCAATCATCGCCGTGGGTTCGATGATTTCATAAGCGTTGTCGGTACAGCCTCGACCGAGGCTCCGTATTTCTTCATTGATCCTGAAGGGGAAGGAAAGGAGAGTATCTGATGTATGTCTATGATGCGTTGAGGCTTGGCTGCTATGCAGGCTGGAGACGGTATGAAGGGAATCCCGTCATCGGCAATGAGCTTGGTGAGTGCTTTGATGTCTTTGTCCTTCCTGACAAGGAGGGATACAGGATGTACTTCTCATGGCGGTCAAGGAAATCCATAGCTGTGTCATTCAGCAAGGATGGCTTTTCATGGGATCCTCCTCGCATAGTGCTTGCGCCAGAGGCATCTACCGGGTGGGAGGATGATGTCAATCGTATGTGCCTTCTGAAAAAGGACGGCAGATACCATATGTGGTATTCGGGGCAGACGCAGGGTAGCCTTCGCGACAACTCCGGAACATCCCGCCTCGGGTACGCTGTGAGCGATGATGGTCTGGAATGGGAGAGATACAGTACCAGACCTGTATTTGAAGCTGAGAGTGAGTGGGAACATCAATCCGTAATGTGCCCCCACGTGCTGTGGGACGAGGAGGCTGGCATATACCGCATGTATTATTCCGCTGGAGGGTGGTTTGAGCCTGATGCCATCGGGTATGCCGAAAGCAGCGATGGAATCAGCTGGAAGCGGAAGCCGGAGCCGATCTTCTGGCCTGTCTACAAGAATCTATGGGAACGTGAAAGGACAACAGCATGCCAGGTCCTGCGCCATGGTGACTGGTATTACATGTTCTATATAGGATTCGAGGATGTGCACAAGGCGAGAGTCTGTTTTGCCAGATCGCGCAATGGCATTGATGGATGGGAGAGGCACCCGCTCAATCCCATCATCTGTCCAGGAGAGGCTTCCGCCTGGGACTGTGAGGCAATGTACAAGCCATTCCTTGTCTATGAGAAGGAGAACCGCAGGTGGCTCATGTGGGTCAACGGCAGGCGGGCCTTCATCGAGCAGATCGGCGTCATGATCCACGACGGCGAGGATCTCGGCTTCGATGATCCGATTCCGAAAACAAGGTTTGAAAGATGAGTGCTCGGCATTTCTCCGGTATTCCCTGCGGTTCTGTCCTTCCTTTAGGATGGTACCGGTGCCTTCTTGATCTGCAGAACCACCACAATACAGGCCGGATTGATTCCGTGTGGCCTGATCTTGGGGAGGATTCCGGCTGGCTTGGCGGCAGTGGCGAGCATTGGGAGCGAGGGCCATATTATCTGGATGGACTTGTTCCTCTTGCCGTTCTTGAGGAGGATCCTCTTCTTGTATCCAAAGCCCGCAAGTGGGTTGACTGCATCATAAGCAGCCAGCGTCCTGATGGTGATTTCGGTCCTGCCGAATGCTCTGATATCTGGCCGAAGATGGTAGCTGTCAAGGCAATATGGCAGGCTTGGGAGGCCTGGAAGGATGAGAGGATCCCGGAGTTCCTGCACAGCTTCATCATGTATCTTGATTCATATATCGGAGACGAGAGGATGACAGGATGGGCGTATGCGAGAGGGTATGAGCTTATCCTTTTCCTGTATTGGTACTGCAGTTCCGATATATGCTCTTTCAGTGAGGAATGGATCATTTCACTTGGAAAGCGGATACGCAGGGCGACCTTCCCATGGACAGCCGCATTCAACGCCTTCCGTTTCAAGGATCCTGTATGGTTCTACCATGAGTGGCAGCTGGACTGCAGCGATCCTGTGGGGAGGATCGATGAGGACTGGTTCATTGAAACACATGCGGTGAATGTCTCCATGGCCCTGAAATGCTTTGTCCTGGATGACTGGCTGGATGGTACCCATCTGAAGGGAGAGAGGCTTTGCAAGGCACTGGCGGAACTGGAGGGATTCCATGGTTCCGGTGATGGGATCTGGACGGGATCGGAGCATCTTGCTGGAGCTTCTCCCAGCCAGGGGGTTGAATTGTGTTCCATTGTCGAGATGCTGTTCTCCCTGGAGCAGTCAATGACTGATTTCCCCGAGGACTCGTGGATAGCAGATCACATCGAGAAGGTCGCGTTCAATGCCCTGCCGGTCTCTTTCAGCTACGACATGTCTGTTCACCAGTACCTGCATCAGGCTAATCAGATATCGGCAACAATCGCTCGCCGCAAGTGGTACAACAATGGCGATGATTCGAACATCTTCGGTCTGGAGCCGAATTTCGGATGCTGTACAGCCAATCTGCATCAGGGGTTTCCTAAACTTGCCTCATCAGCCTGGTTTGCTTCAGGAAATGAGATCCATTCAGGAATCTATATCCCATGCAGGACAACGATTCCAACAGCCGAGGGGAATGAGATCATGATAGAGGAGGATGGGGGCTATCCATTCTCTGAGAGCATAAGGCTGGGGATTGAGGCGACGAAGCCTGCCTTTCTTGGATTACGGCTTCGGATACCTGGTTGGTGCAGAGCGGCTGCATGCACAGTCAATGGACATCGTATTGAGCAGGAAAACGGATGCTTCTGCATTGACAAGGTATGGCAGACAGGTGACCGTATCGAGCTAAGGTTCCCCTTTGAGCTTCATCAGCATGTTCTTTCCTGCGGAGGAATGAGCATATATGCCGGGCCTCTGCAGCTCTGCCTGCCGCTGGAGGAGAACTGGAATCCTCTCTGTGTCCATGGCAGCTTCCAGGATTACGAGGTCACTACAGACAGCGTGTGGGATTATGCCATAAGGAGCCTTGATGGATCTGCTGTCACATTTGAGAAGGGTTCTGCAGTTTATCCTAAGCTGGAGTACCCGGTTGTGGAGGCGGCCCTTAGCCGGTGCCTGAATTGGCATGAGGAAATGAATTCCGCTGGAGAGATCCCCTTGGATCCCGTTCTGGCGGAGGAGACCAGGAAGGCTGTACTGAAGCCTTATTGCCTGTTCAGGCTTCATATCAGCGTCTTTCCATACAGGAGAGCAAAGGAGATCTGAATGATGGAGTATCCACGCCCGCAGTTTGAGAGGCAGGAATGGGTCAGTCTTGATGGTGAATGGACATACCACATCGTACGAAGGGCCTTTTTCCAGAATATGCAGAACGATACTGAGGAGAATATATGCTCCTCGGGTTTCCCAGATAGGATCATTGTGCCTTTCGCTCCTGAGACAAAGCTGTCAGGTGCAGATGAGAAAGAGATCATACGCTGCGTTTTCTATCACAGGAAGATACAGATCCCATCAAAATGGAGCGGCAAGCGGATAATGCTCCATTTCGAGGCTGTGTTCTACCACGCTGAGATCTATATCAATGGCAAGCCTGTTGGTTTCCATGATGGTGGAAGCACTCCATTCGCTGTTGATATCACATCGCATGTCCATTGCGGACAGGAATATGATCTGGTCGTGAAGGCAACTGCGGATCTATCCGATGGAAGCATTCCCTCCGGAAAGCAGAGCAGCTTCATCCAGTCATATGCATGCTTCTACCAGAGAACGACGGGAATATGGCAATCCGTCTGGATGGAGCCTGTGGACAGATATTCCCTGAAGAGCGTGCGCATGGTCTGGAGTGAGGAGGACGGGAATCTGGTCATCACACCTGAGTATCTGGCCGAGGCTCCTGAAGGGCTCCTTTCCATCCGTGCTGTGCGTGGCGGAAGGGTATACCAGAGAACGGCGAAAACCAGGAGCGGGCTTCCTCTGGCTCTCCATATCGATCAGCCGGAACTATGGGAGCCAGGACATCCAAACCTCTATGATATTGAATTCACTGTTGCTGTCCGAGGGGAGGTAGTCGACAGGGTTTCCTCATATATCGGGCTCCGTACGGTTTCCATTGAAGGCGGATGCTTCCTTCTCAATGGGAAGAAGCTGTATCAGAGGCTTGTCCTTGATCAGGGCTTCTATCCCGAGAGCAACTGGACAGCTCCTTCTGATCAGTCTCTCGTTATGGATATAGAGCTTTCCATGAAAGCTGGTTTCAATGGCGCTAGACTCCATCAGAAGGTGTTCTCAGAACGATATCTTTATCATGCAGATCGTCTGGGATACCTGGTCTGGGGAGAAAGTCCATCGTGGGGACTGGATTACAATTCCCCGGGCCTGCCTGCAAGGAACTTCCTTTCCGAGTGGAGGGAGATAGTCGAGCGTGACATCAATCATCCATGCATAATCGTATGGACGCCGCTTAATGAGACGTATCTCAGGGCCTTCCCGCTTGTGCATTGCAGGCTTCATCAGGATGCATATGAGCTCACAAAGGCGATCGATCCTTCCCGGCCGGTAAACGATGCCAGCGGCTATATCCACTGCAGGACGGATATATGGACAGTGCACCTATATGAGCAGGATCCAGAGAGGTTCGATTCCATCCTCACAAGCCCTGAGTCCGGGGTATATCGATGCTACCCTGAATCCGAGCCTCCATATGAGGGGCAGCCTTATTTCGTGGACGAGTTCGGCGGAATCAAATGGGATCCGGAGACCCAGGGGAGTGAAGGTCTTTCCTTCTCGCAGAATATGGATTCATGGGGATATGGCCAGTCTCCTCGCGACATTGAGGCATTCTATGCCCGTCTGGAAGGGCTTGTTGATGCATTGATCGCGAAGAGGCATGTATCCGGCTACTGCTACACTCAGCTGACTGATGTTGAACAGGAGAAGAACGGTCTGTACTACTATGATCGTTCAGTGAAGTTCGATATGGATCGGATCCGCCGTATATTCAGCAGGAAGCCTGATTGGGCTGAAATCTGAAGCGGAAGGGCAGTTCAGGCTTAGACGCCTGTCCTGTCCTCCCTTTCCTTCCATCTGCTGTACAGCTCATAGCTGCTCATGCGCGGCTCATAGTTCGTTATAAGCGTCACGTCCCTGTCCTCATCGGAGTAGGTGAAGAGCCTGTGCCATTGATAGAAATACGGCCCTTCTCCCAGGATCCTGATCCAGTCCATCAGCGCTTTCATCAGCCGGATCATGGAAGCAGTGTCTGTCAGCGCATCCCCGGAGTAGAATCCCTTCCATTTCCCAGCTTCCCATGAGCGGAGGACATCGGTAGCGGCAGCATAGCAGTCTGCGGCCTTGCCTGCATGGATGAAAGCCTCTGCCATCCTCCCGCTCCGGAATGAGATGTATGAATCCGTGAATTCAAGCACTGCTTCGCATGCTTCTATATACCATCTGGCATAGGTGCCCAGCGTGTCCATGAGCAGCTTTGATGGGGAAGAGGAGATGATGCCGTCGAGAAGAGCCTCATAACGGGGGAGCGCCGCTCCAGCTTCTTCCCTGTAATGCGCCATCTGGTCATCAAGGGTGCTGCTGAAAGCGAATCCGTATTCATGCGTTCCTTCCCATTCGCTTCTCATCCAGGCTGCTGTGAGCATCCTGACAGGATAGGTGAGATACTGATCGCCACCCCGGCTGTCACTGTATCTGCCGTATTGGATGGCGGCATCCGAATAGGCTTTGTAGAATGAGGCGACGCGTTCTGGATCATCGCTGAAGTACCTGGTCGCAAACTGCCTCAGCGCTTCATCATGATCGAGATTGCCGTTTTGCCAGAACATGCTGACAGCGTGGATTGCTGCGATATGTGGCCTGACATTGGAGACATTGAGGATGATCGCGGTCCTGATGCCGTGGATGTATGCGTTGTCCAGTTCTGATGCGATAGTCTCCATTGATACAGGTGTCGCCGTGATATGATTCGCCGCCTGGAGGTCATAGAACGAAGCATGGTAATACATCCCATTCGGCTGTTCTCTGTCCTCTTCCTTCGGAAGCGCAGGAATCCGTGGATCGCTGTCCCATTCCCTTCGCGAAACCATCGCCCCATAGCCATTGTCCGCAAAGATCCTGATGGCTCCTTCCGGGATGTCCAGAAGCCCTTTCCTGTAGTAAAGAGCTGCTTCGCTGTATATATTGCAGCCGAACACAGGTGAGGGGACGTACCTCCTGACGATCTCTGCCTGCTTCGCCATTATCGAGGAGATGAGGGCGGCACGCTTCTCGTCTGTGTCATAGCGCGGATCATCCTTCCAGAAGGCCTTGTCTCCCTGACCACGGAAGCCGAGTGTCCATATGACCTTCATCTCCTTCTGCCTATCAACAGCTTCTTCCCAGAGTTTCTCATAGAGTTCCGCATGGCTGTCATACGATGGCTCGATTCCAGGGAAAGCCCGGCTGAACATCTCTGCTCCCAGTGGTTCTGCATGGTGGTGGGTGATCCACAGTCCCATACGGGAGGCAATCGGGGCGAACTTCCTTGAGGATCTATCGGTTCCGGGTATCACAAGATTGCCTCCAAGCCTGATGAGAGCTTCGAATGCCATCTCCCACTGCTCTGTTTCCGAGCCATTCGGACGCCAGTGGAGGAAGAGGACTTCATCATTGATGAACCACCCGCGATAACGGAATGCCTGCCTCTGACTTTCCGCGTGGGTGATAGGCAGTATCCTGTATGCCTCCTTGACGAAATCCTGATCGCACCAGTACCAGAGCGGTTTGATGCCAAGGCCCAGCCTGCTTACCTCTGCAAGCGCATATATAACACCCAGCTCATCGGAAGTACGGATCATGAGGGTCGCCGCCGCACCATCCATTTCCCACCCTTCGGCTTCTATCGTTCTGTCCTCTGTGATGCAGATCACCGTTTCCTTCCGTCCGGAAGAGAAGAGGGTGAATGACATATCACGGCGGAAGCGTTCAATGGCTTCCATGATGGCCTCTGTTTCAGGAAACGAGAGGATGATCCTCGTGCTGCTGTTGATTTCAAACATGATTCATTTTCCCTCCAGAGCCTTTATCCGGCAAGAGGCAGGAACGGAAAACCGGTCAGCGGGGTATGTGATGAGGAGAAAAGAAAAGCCATCGGACGGCTGCCGATGGCTCTGATGATTGGCTCTGAAGCCTTAGATGATTCCCCACTTTGCCTTGAGCTCATCGAACTGGCCGTTCTCCATGAGGATTGCAAGGCCCTCGTTGATGAGGTCGAGAAGCTCTGTGTTGCCCTTCTGGACACCGATTGCGATTTCCTCAGCTGTGAACGGCTCGCCAGCAACAACAAGGAGATCCGCATAGTTCTCATTCTTCAGGACGAAATCAGAAGCGATGAGGGAGTCGCATACAGCACCGTCGAGGTTGTCGTTGAGCATATCCTCGATCGCCAGACCGATATCATCGTATCTCCTGATCTCTACAGGATACGCCTCAAGCGCGAAGTCACCGGTGGTTCCGATCTGGACGCCGACCTTGGCGCCTTCCGGGAGGTCATCGATGGATGAGATGGATGCGGCATCCTCGGTCTTGATGATGAGCACCTGGCCCTGGTTGTTGATCGGGGTGGAGAAGTCGATTGTCGCCTTCCTCTCCTCCGTAATCGTCACCCCTGATGCGACACCATCATACTGTCCGTTCCTGAGACCCGCGAAGATCGTGTCCCATGGGATGTTCTGCACGATGAATGTCTTTCCGACAGCCTCTCCGATCATCGGGACAAGCTCAACCTCGAAGCCCGTGAGGTTGCCCTGCTCGTCGATATACTCGAACGGCGGCCATGTCGCATCTGTTGCGAATACATATTCTTCCTTCTCTTCAGCTCCGCCTGCGAAAGCCATGAACGGAACGAGGAGCATTACAATAGCAATAAGCGCATATTTTTTCATTTTCTTTGCCTCTTTCGCCGTTAACATTAATATTTATGCAGAAACATGTCAATATTTCTGCATACGATTCATTCGGCCTTCACCGGTATAGGCCGTATCTTCGTCCTATAGATATGGAGATAGAAGAGCACGGAGAGCGTAAGTCCGACAGCTTCTGCCACAGTGAATGCGAACCAGACATTGTCGAGCACTTTCGTCTTTGCGAGAAGCGATGCCACAGGAAGGAGGACTGCAAGCTGCCTGACTATTGATACGATCATCGCCGCATAGCCTTCGCCGGTGGCCTGGAATGCCGATGTAAGGCTTATCGATATTGCCGCAGGGATGAAGCAGATGGAGATGATCCTCAGCGCAGGCCGCCCTATGTCGAGCATATCGGAAGAGGCTGCGAAGAGCGAGAGCAGCAGGTCCGGAAGGAACTGGAAGATGAGGAATCCAACCACCATGATTGCAACTGCGATCGTCCCACCTGTCCTGAGCGTGTTCGTCATGCGCCTGCGGTTCCTTGCCCCATAGTTGAATGCGACGATCGGGATCATGCCAGCCTGGAGTCCGAACACAGGCATGAACACGAAGGACTGGAGCTTGAAGTAGACGCCAAGCACGGAGACTGCTGTCGCGTTGAATTTGATGAGGATTGAGTTGAGAGCGCTGACCATGACGGTGCTGACGCTGTTCATGATGATGGTCGGTACGCCAACCTTGTAGATCTCGCTGATGATCTTCCCTGATGGCCTGAAATGCCTGAGAGAGAAGTGGAGCGTGACGTACTTGTTCCTGCTGACGAAGTAGAGTGCCGCGATCATGGAGACGATCTGTCCTATGACAGTCGCTATCGCCGCGCCTTTGACTCCCATGCCGAAAGCGAAGATGAATACAGGATCGAGTATGATGTTCGTTATAGCACCCAGCGACTGGGTGATCATCGGGTGGATCGAATCCCCTGTGGCCTGCATGATCCTCTCTGCCGTTATGTCTATGAAGATTCCGAATGAGAAGATGAGACAGATCGCGGCGTAGTCAACGGAGAGCTGGAGCAGCTCCGGATCATCGGTGAAGATCGAGAGGAACGGTCTTGTGCCGACGATGCCGAATACGGCGAAAACCAACCATGTAACGATCGCGAGGAAGAATCCGTTGTCAGCGGCTTTCTCGGCCTCTTCATGCTGCTTCTCTCCCAGCTTCCTTGCCAGATACGAGTTGACGCCTACAGCCGTTCCGATTCCGAATGCGATCATCAGGTTCTGAAGGGGGTATGCCAGCGAGACTGCAGTGAGCGCTGCTTCGGATACACGTGCCACGAAGATGCTGTCGACTACATTGTAGAGCGCCTGTATCAGCATTGAGAGCATCAGTGGCAATGAGAGCTTCGCTATGAGCTTTGGGATGGGCTCGTAGCCCATGATGTTCCCTTTGTTTTCATTTTCCATAGGTACGAGTAATAAGTTAAATGGAATTAATTTGCAACACTGTATTGATGCGGCCTTCTGTGGTAGCCTTTCCGTATGAGACGCATCATAGCCGCCGCATTTCTCTTCCTGCCTCTTTTGCTGCATGGGGCTTCCTATGTGGATATCATAAGCAATGCAGAGACCCGGAGCGCTGCCGCAGCCGAGGCTCTTCTCCAGCGTGATGCCGGACTGATTGCCACAGCAGGGATGGAGGTGGAGGAGGGAGCTGATCTTTCGTTCTCCATCCAGGCTGAGCCATTGTACGAGGACAGTTCCGCAGTGCGTCTTTCCGAGCTTGGTTTCTCCGCTGTGATCGAGGACACATCGCTCTCGGCCTCGCTTCCCTTCGGTGTGAGCTATGATGGCAGTGCAGCCTTTGTCTCTCCTTCCGCTTCTGTTTCCCATGCATTCGACTGGGGCCGTGATGATGATCTGCTTGAGAGCATGCAGATAGAGTCATCGCGCCTTTCCGTCGACCGTGAATACAGTGCCGCGATGCTCAGCATACGCAGCAACGTCATTTCCGTGATGGGTTCGCTGCTGCTCAATGAGGCTTCATCCATACGCGCAGAGGAGGAGCTGAGCGATTTTCTCCGTGACCGCAGCGATGCGCTCCTGCTGGGCAGCTATGCCGAGGGATCGCTCTTGGATGAGGCACAGCTTCTGGAGATAAGGAGGGCGGAGGATACCCTCGCCATCCTCGATTTGGAGCGGTCCGAGCTTGAGAAGCGTTTCATGAGGCTTGCGGGAGCAGAATGGACAGGAGTTGAGGGAATCCCATTCCCATCCTTCCCTGATATCCTCTCAACGGAGGGATCATCAGAGCTCAGGATGGCAGAGCTTCAGGCATCGATAGCGGAGGAGGAGCTTCTTCTTGCGGAATCCGGCTTATCCCCATCCAGGCTTGTGGTGGATACATCTGTATCAGGTACAGCCTACTTCGGTGAACGCCCTCTGATGGAAGGAATGCGCCTTTCGGATTCTGTATCGGTGGGCGGTGGACTTGAATGGGAAGGGAAGGAGTGGACTGTATCAGCATCTGGTGGAGGCAGCTGGGAACGTGACGGCAGCTTCTCTCCCAGCCTTACCATTGGCGCCGCTTGGCATGACGCGGGGCTTTCCGAGAGCGAGGATCTGGAGATCAGGGGACTGAGGAACACTGCGCTGATCCGCCGTGCGGACTATCTTGAGGCGCGCCGTTCGTTTGAAGAGGAAGGAAACGCGCTGTGGAACAGTATCCTGTCATGGCAGAGGGACTGGGCTGAGGCGGAGGCGGAGATGAGCTATCGCAGGGCTTCCCATGATAACCTTTCGCAGATGCTGGACAGAGGATTGATCACTGCGGAGAAGCTGCATGATTCGGCGGTGGAGATCGAGGCATTGGAACATGAGATGGATGCGCTTCTGCTTGATGGACTCTCGCTTCAGGCCGAGGCTGAGATGCATCTTCTATGAGGTGTGGTATGGATGATCGAAGTATAGTGGATGAGCGCAAAAGGAGAAGAAGGGCAGGAAGGCGCCGCCGGATTCTGGCGGTGGCTGCTGTTGCTGTGGCCGCAGTGCTTGCTCTTTCCTTCCTCCTCCAGAGGGATGATGATCCGAAGCCCCAGGACGGGACGCTGAGGGAAGCGGTGGTGATCTCCAATACATACACGCAGATCATTGATATCTCGGGATATGTGGAGCCATATGACACACAGGAGACGAAATTCCGTTCCACAGGAGCTGTAACGGGAGTATTCGTGGAGGAAGGGGATGCGGTTGAGGAAGGGCAGCTCCTTGCTTCAATAGATAATACACAGCAGCTGGCATCGCTGCAGGATATACGGGATCAGATTGAGGAGGCGGAGCTGAGCGGATCCGTTCGCGATCTTGAGCTGCTGCGTCTCAGGGAGACGAATGCCGAGAATGCCCTCGACTACACCAATATCTATGCAGCTTTCGATGGAGAGGTCGCTTCTGTTGATGTTTCTGTTGGTGATTATTTCGAGGCAGGGGATTCCGTCGTGACGATCGTGGACCGCTCGAGGCTCAAGGCGACTGTTGAGATCGATGAGATCGACATGCAGTACGTCAGGCTTGGGCAGACTGCGGAGCTTGTCTTTGAATCGCGTCCTGATATCGTTGTTGAGGCTGTGGTTTCATATATCCCGATGCTTGGCCGCTATACGGATCAGGGAATCGGAGTCGCTGATGTCGAGCTTCTGATCGAGGATCCGCCGGAGGGCATAATGCCTGGATTCACGTTCGAGGGTACGATTGCCGCTGAGGAGGATGTGGAGATGCTTCTGATCCCTCAGAGCGCCATCACCAGAGGAAGGGGAGGCGCTGAGAGCGTGTCTGTCAGGCGTTCCGATGGCTCTGCAGAGACGGTGAGCGTCAGGACTGAGTATCTTGGGGAAGGTCTTTCCGAGGTGCTTTCCGGGAATCTGAAGGAAGGAGATGTCCTTCTCTACAGTTCCGTGTCCCAGCTTGGTGCCTTCGCCCCTCCTGGAGGGCCAGGCCGATGAAGGCAGCCATAGAGCTTGTTGATGTCTCAAGGCTCTACGTCGTCGGGGATACGGTTGTACGGGCCCTGGACAGGGTGTCGCTCTCCATTGAGGAGCATTCATTCACCGCGATCATGGGGCCGTCGGGCTCTGGTAAATCCACGCTGATGTCCCTCATCGGCTGCCTTGATGTCCCGACGGAAGGAAGGATCCTCATCGATGGTGAGGATACGAGCGGCATGGATGAGGAAGAACTTGCGTATATAAGGAACAGGAAGATCGGCTTTGTATTCCAGCATTTCTCGCTCCTGCCGAAGCTGAATGCGCTGGATAACGCGGCATTGCCTCTCCTGTATGCCGGTGTCGGCCAGAGGGAAAGGCGTGAGAGGGCCGCGGATATGCTGGAGCGGGTCGGGCTGAAGGACAGGATGAGGCACAGGCCTTCAGAGCTTTCAGGCGGGCAGAAGCAGAGGGTCGCCATCGCAAGGGCGCTGGTCAATGATCCATCCATACTGCTGGCTGATGAACCGACTGGTGCCCTTGATTCGGTTACGGGACATGAGGTGATGGAGCTTTTCCATCGCCTGAATGAGGAGGGGCATACAATCGTTTTCGTCACCCATGACCGCTCCCTTGCTGAGGAGTGCGGCAGGATAGTCCCGATAAGGGACGGGAGGATCGATGATGCTACGTGAGAACATCTCAATGGCTTTCTCCTCCATGGCCGGGAATCGTCTCAGGACATTCCTCTCCCTTTTGGGAATCATGATCGGTGTCGCTTCGGTTGTCGCTATCCTCAATCTCGGAAGGAGTGTCTCGGAGAGTATCAGCCAGTCCTTTGAGATCGGCGGGCTCGATACCGTGAGCATCATGCCCCGGGGATCAGCGCGTGAGACGATGATATTCACCGAGGAATTCGCGTACAGCCTCATGAATGAGGTGGATGGCATCAGGGAGGTTCTGCCCGTCGTCTCATCTGCGGCAAACATCCGCAATGGGCAGGAGATATACGAAGGGGCCTCGATACAGGGAGTGACCTCAGGCTATTTCGCCTCCAATGCCCTGGAGCTACAGGATGGGGAATTCTTCGATGCGGCCGCGAACATAAACAGGCGCCAGGTCGCTGTCATAGGCTCTGCTCTGGCGTCGGAGCTTTTCCCGGGATCATCCGCAGTCGGAAAGTATGTATCTGTGTTCCGCCGTCAGGCAAAGAGCTTCTTTGTGATCGGCGTGCTCTCCGACAAGGAGGCGGCCCAGGGTTCGAGCTACGATTATTCGCTCTTCATGCCATACAACACATATGTACAGCGCTTCCGCAGGACGGATCAGGTCGGAACATACATCGTCAAGACGGCAGATGGATATGACGCGACGGAGATTGCGGACAGCATCGAGCGCTACCTGAACGAGATAGCGGGGTCGGATTACTACCGCATATTCAGTCCTGCGACGATCAAGGAGATGGCGGATTCCGTCATGTCCACATTCTCGGCATTCCTTGCGGCCATTGCGGCTATATCGCTGGTGGTCGGGGGCATCGGGATCATGAACATCATGCTTGTATCCGTCGTGGAGAGGACGGGCGAGATCGGGATCAGGAAGGCACTTGGTGCAACGCCGGGAGCGATAAGATCGCAGTTTCTGGTGGAATCCGTGACGCTCTCCCTCTCAGGGGGCCTTCTGGGGCTTCTGATAGGCAGCGCTATCAGCTACGCGGCGGTCAGTGCCGCAGGCTGGACGCTCCACCTTTCGCTGGGAGCTGTCGCCATCTCGCTTCTCTTCTCGCTTGCCATCGGGGTGTTCTTCGGCTGGTATCCGGCGGCAAAGGCCGCACGGCTTGCTCCGATGGAGGCTCTTGCCAGGGAATAGGCGATTATTGCCAAGGGTGTTATAAGCAAATACAATCAGGCTGGAGGAATACGATGATAGTATCCAAGTTCGGAGGAAGCAGCGTAGCGGATGCTGACCAGATCAGGAAGGTCAAGGCAATACTTGAGAGCGATGAAAGGCGCAGGATCGCAATCGTCAGCGCACCGGGGAAGAGGCAGAAGGGTGACGAGAAGATCACCGATCTTCTGTACAAATGCAACAGCCTCGTGCAGAAGGGGCTGACATGCCGTCCTGTATTCAATGAGATATCCAAGCGTTTCGTGCAGATTGCACAGAAGCTGAAGATCGATGACAAGAAGCTCTCCGAACGCCTCGATGACATACGCTGCAAGATTGATGCCGGACGCGGTGCTGATTATGCCGCATCCAGAGGTGAGTACCTCTCCGCGCTTGTGATCAGCGAGTTCCTCGGCTGGGAGTTTCTGGATGCTGAGGATGTCATCATCATCAACCAGGATTCGACAGTCAATGAAGCGACGTATCAGCGGCTGAAGGAGAAGCTCGATCCGGATAGGAACTATGTCATACCCGGCTTCTATGGAGAGACGGAGCAGGGCGTCGTCAAGACATTCACCCGCGGTGGCTCGGATATCACGGGATCCATCGTCGCCAGGGCGATCAATGCGGAGCTCTATGAGAACTGGACGGATGTGTCTGGTATCTACCGCGCGGATCCCCGCATCGTGGAGAATGCCGCCGTCAACCCAGAGCTGTCCTACAAGGAGGTCAGGGAGCTGTCGGATGTAGGTGCTACGGTATTCCATGAGGAAGCGATTGCTCCGATCCATGAGGCAGGGATCCCGATTGTCGTGAAGAACACCAACAGGCCGGAGGACCCAGGTACAAGGATCGTTCCAGAGTCCAATGATTTCGGTCCCACGGCTGTTTCCGCTCGCGGCGGGCTTTCCCGCATCAGGCTGCGCAAGCTGATGCTGTTCAAGAAATACGGCATGCGCCACGCACTGCTTACGATGCTCCACATCTTCGGCATCCGGCCGAGCTACTCGCTTTTCGGAATCGACAGCATCGTCTGGTTCTTTGATTCCAAGATGGCTAATGACAGCGTCTGCCAGGCAATGTGCGAACGTCTGAAGAAGGAGTTTGGCCTCGATTCCATAGAAGTGGATCATGGCCATGCCATCCTCGGTGTTGTCGGCGATGGGATGTCCTCCTCCGATGCATACCTCCAGACTGCCATGACACTGAAGGAGAATGGCATCGCTACGACATTCGTCAATTACGGCGCTTCCGATTCCTCCGTCCTCTTCGGCGTGAAGGAAGCGGATGCCGCTGCTGCCGTCAAGGCCGTCTACAGCAGGCTGTTCGGCTGATGACCATCTATGATATCGCGAAGGAAGCAGGTGTCTCCGGCAGCACTGTGTCGCGCGTGATCAACAACCGTCCCGGAATCAATGCCGAGACAAGGAAGCGCGTGCAGGCAGTGCTGGCCAAATATGATTACTCTCCCGATGAGGCCGCCCGCGGCCTTGTCAGCCGCAATTCGGGCATGATAGGCATCCTCGTCAGCGATATCCGGAACCTCCACTACATCGAAGGGGCATACATCATCGAGGAGAAGATGCTTGAAAGCGGCTACTGTTCGATCATCCTCAATACCGGTGATGATTCCGGCGGCAGGGCAGGGTATATCAAGCTGCTTGCATCAAGGAGGGTGAAGGGGGCTGTGCTGATCGGCTCCTCCTTTGGCACCCCGGACATCGAGGCTGCCATACAGCTTCATCTTCCATCGGTTCCCGTTGTGATCGCCAATGGACGCCTTGATCTGCCGAATGCGTATTCCGTTGTCGCTGATGAGAGGGGCGGGGTCCATGAGGCTGCCTCATACCTCCTGAAGAAGGGACGGAAGGATATCATCTACCTCGATGGCCTCGACACGCCAAGCAACGCGGAGAAGAGATGCGGATACATCGCGGCCATGGAGGAAGCGGGGCAGGCGTGCCGTGTTGTCGGTACTGATGGCACATACCATGGAGCTCTTTCCGTCTTTGCTTCGATACTTGATTCAGGAGAGAGGGTCGATGGCGTCATCGCTGCTGTGGATATCATCGCAATGGGAGCGGAGCGTGCAGCTTATGATCGTGCTCTCCGCATGCCTGATGATATCTCCATCATCGGTATTGACAATTCCCCATATGCCGAGCTGAGCACTCCGCGCCTATCCTCCCTTGATACAAAGCTCTCCCAGCTGAGCACAGCCTGCGCTGATACGCTTCTTGCTGTCCTTGGTGGCAGGGAAGCCGAGCGCGTGAGTATCATCAGGCCATCACTTGTCATAAGGGAGACATGAGGGAAAGCATATTGACAGCAGGGGAAAGATGCATGATAATCACATTGCAATCGATTGCAAAGGTATAATCATGAGAGTGGCAATCATAGGTGATGGCGCAATGGGAACGCTTTTCGGAGCCCTGCTCAGCCAGGGCAATGAAGTGTCTGTGTTATCGAGATCAGCAGAGCGGTCTGCCGCGCGCAATGAGCGTGGGATCACAGTCCAGGGAAGGCTGTATCATCCTCGCTTCATCACCGATCCGTGTGATGCCGCAGACCCAGATCTCGTCATCATCTTCGTCAAGAGCGCGGACACGGAAAGTGCTCTTGAAAACGCGCGTCCACTGCTTTCGGGGCACTCGCTTCTCCTGACGCTGCAGAATGGAGCGGGACATGAGCGGATCATGGAGCGCTTCGTGCCACGCGGCCGCATCGTGATCGGCAAGACGGAACAGAACAGCACGCTTGTTGATGGCTGTACCGTGCTTCAGGGCAACCCTGAGGGTATGACTGTCCTTTCGCCGGGAGGGGAGGATCTAGTGGATGCGTTTGCCGCGTCATCGCTCCCATGTGCTGTCTCGGAGGACATTTCACGAATCGTGTGGCGGAAGCTGCTCACCAATTCATCATTGAGTGCCGCTACCGGCGTCCTTGGTTCGACAATCGGATTTCTGGGGAAGAGCAAAGGTGCGATGAGCCTTGTGAGGGCACTGCTGGATGAGGCGCTGAGCATAGCTGAAGCAGATGGATATGCCTTTGACAGAGATGAGGAAAGACGGAGGATTGCCGGGCAGTGCATGAGGGCGGGCGAAGCGCGTACCTCGATAGAGAGGGATCTTGCCCTAGGGCGAAAGACGGAAGCCGATTTCATCACGGGGTATGTCGTAAGGAAGGCGGATGAGCTAGGCATCGCGGCTCCAGTGCAGCATGCGGTGCTCAGCATACTCCACGCACGTGAGGATCAGAACGGCTCAGGCCGATAAGGAGATAAAAAATGGATACTGTTTTCATGCTGGGCAATCTCAGGATTGTCGATCTTTCGAAGATGATCGATCCCGGAACGGAGACGAGGAGATGCCATCTCTTCAGATTCAACACAGGTGGTCCCATCCCTGATTTCCATACCAATATGGATCTCATGAGCCATCTTGGCACGCACTGCGAAGGGCCATACCATCACAATGATGACTGGCCGAGCATCGCGGAGCTTCCGCTGACTTCATTCATGGGCAGGGCAATCTATGTGAACATCACCGATGCACAGCCGAGGGGCTACGTGACACCGGAGCTTCTCGACAGGCACTGCGCTCCAATGATGAAGGATGGGGATATCGTGATCATCGATAGCCAGTACAGGATCCCTCCATTCACGCCAAAGACGAATACTGATGAGGATAAGAGGCTCCGCGTCAACAAGGATACAGCTGACTGGTTCCTTGCCCATCACGCGAAGTGCGTAGGCTTTGGCGATGGTGTCTCAATCGAGAGCTCGAACGATGATGTCAAGCCATTCCATGATGTGCTGCTGGCGGAGAACATCGTGTTCCTCGAGGTTCTGAAGAACCTGGATCAGCTGCATGACGATACATTCTTCATGACATACGCACCGCTTCCGATCATCGGACTTGATTCCTGCCCTGTCAGGGCTTATGCAATCGAGGGGCTCCCAGGCTTCACGCGCTGAAACGCTGGATAATGAAAATGGGCTACCGCACTGCAGTAGCCCATTCTTTTCAGCCGATCCTTTAGCGGATCGTGACCTCTGTATCGAGATCGAAGAACTTTGCCTTCTCCATGTTGACGATAAGGGCAACATGCTCATCGGGCTCAGGAATGACGGTCGGATCGATCTTTCCGACAACCTTTGCCTTGGAGGTGGATACATAGACCTGTGTCTCTGATCCGAGAGGCTCAACAACAGAAACATGTCCGTTGATTGTCTTGCCGTCGATCGGGGTGTGGGAGAACTCCACATCCTCAGGCCTGATTCCGAAAGTCACTTCCTTTCCGATGTACGGAGCAAGGAACTGTGCCTGCTTCGGTGTGACTTCGAGGCGGAATGTACCTTCGTCAGCATAGACCTTGTCGCCTTCCTTCTTGATGGTGACGACGAGGAAGTTCATGGGTGGCGATCCGATGAAGCCAGCGACAAACTTGTTGTCAGGCTCATTGTAGAGCTCCATTGGTCCACCGATCTGCTGGACAACGCCGAGCTTCATTACGACGATCTTGTCAGCCATCGTAAGAGCCTCGACCTGATCGTGCGTAACGTAGATCATCGTTGCCTTGAGCCTGTTGTGGAGACCGGAGATCTCAGCCCTCATCTGGACCCTGAGCTTAGCGTCGAGGTTCGAGAGAGGCTCGTCGAAGAGGAAGACCTTTGGCTGCCTGACGATAGCACGTCCTACTGCAACACGCTGCCTCTGTCCACCGGAGAGTGCCTTCGGCTTCCTGTCGAGGAGTGCCTCGATGTCGAGGATCTTCGCAGCTTCCTTGACGCGCTGGTCGATCTGATCCTTCGGGAACTTCCTGATCTTGAGACCGAACGCCATGTTATCATAGACGGTCATGTGCGGATAGAGAGCATAGTTCTGGAATACCATCGCTATATCCCTGTCCTTGGGAGGAACGTCGTTCATAAGTTTTCCGTCGATGTAGAGCTCGCCAGAGGAGATATCCTCAAGGCCAGCAACCATCCTGAGTGTTGTGGACTTACCACAGCCGGAAGGACCTACGAGAACAACGAACTCCTGATCCTTGATGTCAACGTTGACGTTATCAACAGCCTTGACGCCGCCATCGTAGATCTTGCAGATATTCTTGAGTAATACTTCTGCCATTCATTGCTCCTTTTTGATTTCGATACCTCAATGCTATCTCCCCGATATGGTGAAGTAAAGGGAAATCGCTGTTGAAAAGCATGGTTTTTACCCTTAAAATGGCTGAAAAAGCCTGTTTGCTGACTAATTGGACGAAAACAGTCAAAAAGGAATGGTATGCCGAAGATCTACACGGATGACGAGAGGGAGAACATCAGGAGAGCACTCAGGAAGGAGGCGGGAATCTGCCTCCGGCAGTATGGTGTGAGAAAGACGACAGTGGATGAGATTGTAAGGCGCGTGGCGATACCGAAGGGCACTTTCTACCTGTTCTATGAATCAAAGGAGGCGCTGTTCTTCGATCTTCTGGAGAACTTTGCCTCGGAAATCGAGAATGATTACCTCTCGATGCTGCAGGAGATCGATGAGAACCATATCGTGACAAGCCTCACGGAGATATTCCTCTCGCTGACGATGCGATTCTATGATGAGGGGCTTTACCGTTTCCTCGATGGTGCGGAGCTCTCCCTTGTGCTCCGTCGCCTGCCTTCCGGTTCGCTGCCGGATCTCAGGGCGCGCCTTGAGGATGTGATCAACCGCCTTTTCTCCTATTTCTATATTGATGATAAGGAGGACATAAAGGCTTTCGGTGCGGGTTATGAGGGAATACTCTATCTACTGCTTTCCTATGATAGGCTCAGGGAGAAGGAGAAGGCTGTGCGGCTTCTCATCAGAGGACTTGTACTGCAGATGGTTGAGTAGGGGAACAGGGGTAAAGCAGCAATGTCTCTCCCTTTTGTATGCCTTCATTGGTGAATATCATTTCGGACATCATAAGGGTACTGTCATCCTGAAGCTCTAGGGAATAGAAGCGGCCGAAATCCGTGCCGTATTCCTTTTCCCGCGTGTGGAAGCAGTGCAGGTTGATCTCCCAGATTCCCTCAGCGATCTTCTTGGGCTCTTTCCCGTAGTGGTAATGGCCTGAGAAGAAGAGATGGATGCCATGCTTTCCCATTATTGAGAAGAGCTTCTCCCTCGCTTCGCGGCTTTCCCAGCCACAGCGGGAAAGTCTGATCGTGCTGCTTCCTCCGTCGTCGATATTCGGGTGGGAGATGATGATCCTCACCGGGTGGGTATCATCTTCCAGCGCTTCATCAAGACAGTCCAGATGCCATAGGAGATCCGTGCGGTTGATTGCATCCAGGAAGTAGAATGCGATATCCCCATAGACAAAGCATCCTACGGGGCCATATAGACCATAGCTGCTATAGAGCCTCTTCCATGCATCTATTCCAGATGAGTTGTATGCATCATGATTGCCGTATGCGGAGATAAGCGGGATTCCATTGTCCCGGAAGAACAACAGGAATTGGTGAAGCTCAGTGGCATCTGTGCTGCCCCTGTCCTCCGTATCGCCCAGGTTGAGAACTGCTCCATACGCGTTCTGATGACTTTCAAGATATTCCTGGAATGGAGCAGCTGTATCGGTGATTCCATCATCATATTCCTTCCTGTTGATATGCACATCCGTGATCATCAGGAATGGAAGGTCTGACTCTTCACTTATGATGGTTTCCTCAATGAATGGGTTAGGCCCCCTGCTTTCCCCGTCACAGGAGATGATAAGCGCTATGAGGAGTGGAAGCAGCAGGGCCTTTCTGATCATTCTTCCTTCTCTTCTTCCTTCGTGCCTTCTTCCTTGGGAGGTTCGGCTTTCCTGACGATTGCCTCCTCGATCCTCCTGTCCTCGATCCTCGTAACCTGGATATCAAGGCCATTGATCTCGACATGGAGCGTGGTGCCGTCCTCTGGAATCTGGGAAAGGGTGGAGAGGACCATTCCCCCTATCGTGTCATAGTCCTCGTTCTCCTCCAGCTCGATGCCTGTCGCATCGGAGAAGTCGCTGAGGCTCAGTGAGCCGCTTACCTTCCATACTCCTTCGCCTATGTTCTGGATCTCGGCCTCCTCCTGCGGGTCGAATTCGTCGTAGATGTTGCCGACTATCTCCTCAAGCAGATCCTCCAGTGTCACGATGCCGACTGTCTGGCCGTACTCATCGACGACGATCGCCAGGTGCGTTTTCCTTGCCTGCATGTCGGAAAAGAGCTTGTCAGCGTGGAGTGAGTCCGGAACCATGTATGCGGGGCGCAGGAGATCCCTTATACCGCGGTGGTCATCGGAGCTGATGCTGATGAGGAAATCACGGGCGTTGAGCACTCCCAGTATGTCGTTTATGTTCTCGTCATAGACGGGGAAGCGTGAAAGACCTGAATCCTTGATCGTGTCCAGTATCTCTTTCTCTGGCGTATCTACCTGGAATGATACAACATCAGGTTCCCTTGTCATGATCTCGCTGACGCTGATGTCATTGAATTCAAATACGTTCTGGATCCATTCCTTCTCATCGGCTTCGATTGAACCTGACTCACCGCCTGCATCGACCATCAGCTTGATATCATCCTCGGTGACTGAATCCTTATCGGAATCATCCTTGATGCCAAAGAGCCTTAGGACAAGGTTCGTGGTGGCGGAGAGGAGCCAGACAATCGGGCGCATGATCTTCGCTGTCACGGAGATGACGCCGGAGGAGAACTTCGCGACTTCAAAAGCCTTGTTCTGTGCGATGCGCTTAGGCACCAGCTCTCCGAAGATCAGGGTGAAGAAGGAGATGATGAGCGTGATGATGATGACTGCAATCGTTCTGGAGGCACCAACGGGAAGCCCCATGCTGATGAAGGCAGGCGAGATGTACTCCGCGAGGTTGTCTGCAGCGAAAGCAGAGCCGAGGAAGCCTGCGAGCGTGATGCCGATCTGGATAGTTGATAGGAATCCTGATGGGTTCTCCGCCATCCTGAGAAGGCGTGGGGCGTACCTGTCACCTTCCTCTGCCAGTTTCCTGAGCTTGGTGGTGTTGAGCGATATGACCGCGATCTCCGTTGCCGCGAAGAAGGCATTGATCAATATGAGTATTACCTGTAGCAGAATCTGCTGGAATAAAGACATTTACGAAACTCCTTTATGCGTTTTTTCTCTTGATTTGCGTTCTTTATGGTCAGAATCGCCTATCAGAGGAGGAGTTTCATGATGAAGCGGGATAAGTGCGGAGGCACTTCCTGCTCTACGCCTGTTCTTTTACTGCCAGGGCCATCGTCCACTTGCTGTTCTTTTCCTTTGCACGTACCACGTGCGATATGAATTAGCTTCAATAATAAGGAATGGATGTGTATGTCGTCAATATCAGGAGGCTTCCTAGCGGTGCTTTCTGCCTTCGGCCACTACATATATAAGGGTATATAGCGCCATGATGCCGGAGACAGCAGGCGCAATCATCCCCAGATGTCCGAGATCAGGTCCGAAGCATCTGGAGAAGATGAACACCATCGGGATCCTCAGGCAAAGCGCTCCGAATGTGCAGCTCACCATTGTCCAGACTGTTTTCTGGCGGCCATTGAGATAGCCATTGAGAGTGAATACCAGTGCCGTCATCATATAGTCATAGCTTGCGGTGTGGAAATAGGGGATCCCGGCCTGTATCACGCTAGGATCCGAAGTGAAAACCCCTATCATCGTCTCGGGCGAAAGCTGTGCCCACAGCCAGAAGAGGAAGGAGACGCCAAGGGCGAATGAGAGCGCTATCCATAAAGATGCCCTTGCCCGTTCGGGCTTTCCCCTGCCATGGTTCTGGGCTGTGATCGCCGCAAGGGCATTGGCCATGGATGTGGCGCTGAGCATGGCGAACACATCGTATTTCGCTCCGACACCAACGACTGCCGCGCCATAGAGCCCCGCGGCGTTCATCATCATCGTCAGATACAGGAATGATATCCTTACGGCAAGCTCCTGGAATGAGATCGGCAGACCGACACTGCCCAGCTTCCTCACGATGGATGGATCGGGACGGAATGATGGAAGCCGGAAATCGAAGATGAACTTCTTCTTCTTCAGATAGATTATGGATATTGCCATGCTTGCTGCCTGTGAGATAACGGTTGCAAGCGCAACTCCCGCAACACCCATGCCGAGGTAGCCTGTGAACAGGAAATCCAGAGCGATGTTGAGGGCGCAGGCGATAGCGATGAACACCATTGGGCGAGTGGAGTCGCCATAGCCGCGGAGTATTGCGGAAATGGCATTGTAAAGGCAGATGAAGAGCGTTCCCCAGGCACAGATCGTCACATATTCAAGGGTCAGGCTGAAGGATTCCTCCGGAGTTTTCAGGAGGCGGAGCAGGGCAGGGTTGAGCGCAAGGAGCAGGATTGTGATCACGATGGCTGCTGCTGTGAATACGGACAGCGTTGTCCCGATTGTCCTCCGGACCTTGCCGTAGTCCTTCTCACCCATGAAGCCCCCTATGATGATCGTCGATCCAAGGGTGAGTCCTGTGATGAGGGAAGTGACTATCTGCGTCACCTGGGTTCCTGTGGATACGGCGGCAACGCTTTCAGCACTGCAGAAGCGGCCGACGACAAAGAGATCGACAGCGCCATAGAGGGACTGGAGTATATTGGAAAGGAGGAAGGGGATTGCAAAGCGGAAGAGCGTTGGTGCAACCGGTCCTTCTGAGAGATCCAGTGCTTTCATATAATGAGGTCAACCACACTGCCCGGCAGCAGGTCAATACCCGATGGCACCGAATCGGTTATAATGGATGGAAAGGGAAATGAAAAGGCTCCTCTGCGGAGCCCCTTGGAAGCGACTGAGGGGAATCGGACCCCCTTCTTATGCTTGGGAAGCATAGGTAATAACCATTATACGACAGTCGCATCGGAGGGTAGGATACCCGCTTTTCCGCTGCTTGGCAAGCCATTTCCCTTCAGGATGGGCATATGGATGGGAAAGAAAGGCAGGATCATTTCCGGAAGATGACGGAAAAACCGGTGGGCTCGCTTGTCTCAAGGCTTGCTGTTCCGACGATTATCAGCATGATGGTATCTGCGATCTATAACACCGCTGATACATTCTTCGTGGCACAGCTTGGCACGAGCGCGGCGGGGGCTGTCGGTATCGTATTCTCGATCATGGCGATCATCCAGGCAATCGGATTCACGATCGGAATGGGAGCCGGGAGCATCCTGTCAAGGGAACTCGGTGCCAAGCGGGACGAGGATGCAAGCGTTACAGGCAGCTCCGGATTTGCCCTTGCTCTCGTGCTTTCCATCCTGCTTGCGGTGGTCGGGACGCTGTTCCGCCCGGCTATAATGAGGCTCCTTGGCGCGACAGAGACGATACTGCCCTATGCAGAGGCATATGCCACATACATCTTCCTTGGCTGTCCTGTGATGTGCTGCTCATTCGTCATGAACAACTATCTCAGAGCAGAAGGCAAGGCTTTCTATGGCATGATCGGAATCACGGCAGGAGGGATCCTGAATATCGTGCTCGATCCGCTCTTCATATTCACATTTGGCTTCGGCACGGCAGGGGCTGCAATGGCTACGGCTCTGAGCCAGCTTGTCTCCTTCTGCATCCTCCTTTCCTTCTTCCTTCGTGGAAGGAGCAGCATCAGGCTCTCGTTCCGAAGGATATCTGCACGCCCATCGCTTTATCTGCGCATCATCGTCACTGGCCTTCCGACCCTTGCCCGACAGGGGCTTTCGAGCATTGCTTCCGTAGCTCTCAATGTTGCAGCATCCGGCTTCGGGGATGCCGCGGTCGCTGCGATGAGCATCGTCGGACGCATCAACATGCTTGCTTTCTCTGTTATGCTGGGATTCGGACAGGGATACCAGCCGGTTGCCTCTTTCAATTACGGAGCAAAGCGGTTTGACAGGGTAAGGGAGGCGACAGCATTCACCGCTATCGTCGGAACGATCATAATGGCTGTTACCGCGCTGCTCTGCTTCATCCTTGCTCCATGGATCATTGCGGCTTTCATCTCTTCCGATCCGGCTGTGATGCGCCTTGGCATACCGGCGCTGCGCCTGCAGATGCTCATGATGCCGCTGACAGGGCTTCAGACTGTGACGAACATGGGCCTCCAGTCAACAGGTCGGTCGATGCCAGCGACCATCCTGTCAATGGCGAGACAGGGTATCTTCTTCATTCCGCTTATCCTCGTGCTTCCTCGTTTCATGGGCGAGACAGGTGTCATCGCGGCACAGCCTGCAAGCGATGCCCTATCCTTCCTCCTTGCCGTTTTCTTCTTCATCGCGTTTGTCAGGGATCTTCGGCGTCTGGATAGGGAAAAGGCTGATTGATCTAGGTGGATTATCCTGTATGCCATGGTATAATCACCTCATGGACATCAGGAAAATCAAAGGCGTAGTCAAGGACTATGCATGGGGCAACAATGATTTCATACCATCCCTGATCGGGGGGTTCACCGGCAAGCCTCAGGCTGAGCTGTGGCTTGGAACGCATCCATCCGGGGATGCCGATGTTGAGGGTGATGGCAAGCTCTCTGCTCTCATCCATGATGATAGGTCATATCTTGGGAATGAGGCATGGGAGAAGGAAGGGGGCAGGCTGCCTCTGCTGATGAAGGTGCTTGCGATAGCGAAGCCGCTTTCACTGCAGTGCCATCCCAATAAGGAACAGGCAGAGAGAGGATGGAAGCGGGAGGAAGAGGATCGCAAGAAGGGTCTTGCTGTCTCATACCAGGATGACAATGAGAAATGCGAGATGATCGCGGCCCTTTCCCCGATAACAGCGCTCTGCGGCTTCAGGGAACTTGAGATAATAAAGGCGGATCTCGCCGCTGTCGTTCCTGGATCATATGGAAGGACGTTGCACACCCTTTCCTCGGATATAGAGAATCTCTTCATGTCGCTTTTCTCCCTTCCTTCAGAGGAGAAGGAGGCGATCCTTTCCGAGCTAAGGACATCGCTCTCAGCATCCGCGGAGCCTTCATGGAATGGGCTTTTCCTGACGAGGAAGGGCATTGCCGCTGAATGCCTTGAGCAGTATCCAGATGATATCGGCTGTCTTTTCCCGTATCTGATGAATGTCGTACACCTGCAGATCGGAGAGGCCATGCCGATCACTCCAGGGACGCTCCATGCGTATGTGTTCGGCTGTGGAATCGAGGTCATGAATGACTCGGACAATGTCCTGCGCGGCGGTCTGACAAAGAAGAGGATGGATCTTCCGGAGCTGAGGAGCATCATGAAGTTCGAGCCTCTTGAGGTGAGGAAGTGCACCGCGGAGAAGGATGGCTATGGAAGGATCCGCTTCTCTTCACCGTCATCGGCATTCTGCCTTCTTTCGGTATCCTCCGGAACGTATGAGATCAAGAATGATCCGATTGCGATCATCCTTGTCACCGAGGGCTGTGCGCGGTTCTCCTCATCAGGGGAGAGCCTGAAGCTGGAGAAAGGCGAGGCCGCAGTGATTCCAGCTGGCCTTGAGTATACTATGACCATACGGGGAACAGCATATATATCAGAGGTGCCTGATGCTGAATAGGAAGCGTATTGATCTTCTGCTTGAGAGGGAGATCATCGAGGCGATGGGCTGCACGGAACCTGCCGCTGCGGCCCTTGCCGGGGCAAAGGCGGCGGAGCTCTTCGGCATGAAGCCGGAATCGGGAATTGCCGTCGTTTCTCCCAATATGATGAAGAACGCAATGGGAGTATCCATCCCGAATTCCAATCTGCATGGCATCAAGGCCGCTGTCTCACTTGGAATCGCGATACATGATTCATCTGCGGGTCTTTCCGTCCTGTCGACTGTGACTGACAAGGAAAGGGAGGCTGCCTCCGTGTTCCCGCTTGAGGTGCAGATCGCGGAGGACGTGCCTTCGCTGTATGTTAAGGTCTCTGTGTCCGGGGCAGGGCACTCCGCTTCAGCCACTATTTCCGGCGAGCATGATCGGTTCACCTCGCTTGAGCTTGATGGAAGGATGCTTCCGGAGGCTCCCATGTTCTTCCCTGAGTGCCGCTCATTCTCCGAGGACAGCTTCCTTTCCACGCTGACTGTGCGTGATGTCCTCGATTATGCATCTGAGCTGTCTCCTGTGATCAAGGAGCTGCTCCTGAAGGCTGTTCGGGAGAATATGGCGATAAGCCAGGCTGGTATTGATGGGGAATGGGGGCTGTCAGTGGGCAGGATCATGGCTGACGGGCTCCTTTCCGAGCCGCAGACGGAGGATGAGGCAATGCGGCGCTCGGCCGCTTACGCTGCAGCAGGATCGGATGCGAGAATGGCCGGATCGGTGCTTCCCGTGATGATCAATTCCGGATCGGGCAACCAGGGGATCACGGTGACTGTTCCCGTCGCGCTTTTCGCCTCATATCTCGATAAAAGCGAGGAGGAGATGCTCTCCGCTGTCGCGATCAGCGAGCTTATTGGACTGATACTCACCAGCCATAAGGACAGGCTTTCAGCGCTGTGCGGCGCTTTCACCGCGTCCATAGGGACGGCTGCTGCCTATGCATACCTTCTCGGAGGCGGGGAGGCTGTCATTGATGCCGCGATCAACAATATGGTCGGGAACCTCTCTGGAATCATCTGCGATGGTGCGAAGGACACGTGCGCGCTGAAGATCTATACCTCTTTGATTGCCGCATCTGTTGCTGTCCGCCTTGCTATGCAGGGAAAGCGCGCAGGGAGGGAAGCCGGTATCGTCGGTGATGATTCGATCTCGTCGATTGACCATCTGTCACGCATATCCCATGAGGGAATGGAGCAGACGAACAGGACGATACTTCGTATCATGCTGGAGAAATGAGATACGTCGCGATTGACTTCGAGACAGCATCGGGGGCAATGGACAGCGCCTGCGCAGTCGGGCTTGTGAGAATGGATGAGGAGGGCTGTATCCTGGATGAGTACAGTTCCCTTATCCGTCCATGCAATGCCGCTTTCGATTCCCGTTGCTTCTCCGTCCATCACCTTGACCCGATATCAGTGCTCTCCGCTCCAAGCGCTGCAGATGTTTGGCCTGAGATGCGGGAATTCATCGGGGATCTGCCGCTTGTGGCCCATAATGCTGAATTCGATATCTCCGTGCTTCGTTCAACCCTTGCGTCCTGGGGCCTTGAGCCATGCCATAACCGCTACTACTGCACTCTCAGTCTCGCCAGAAAGGTCTGGAAAGGCCGTCATGGCTACAGCCTCAGTGCGATTGCATCTGATCTGGGCTGGGAGTACAGGGCGCATGATGCGCTTGAGGACAGCAGGATCTGCGGCCGCCTCTTCTCGCGCCTCTGCGGCACAGCTCTCTTCGATGATGATGTTGCTGAGCGCTTCTTCCAGAGGATCTACAGGAAGGGGGAGTATCCCCGTATCGTGTGACGGATACCGCTCTTCACTCGTGACTTCCCTGTTGAGGAAGATTGGAGGAAACGATAGAATAGCTTGAGACTGGACAAGGACGTCCATCCCGTTGTGGGGTGGGCGTCCTTTCTTTTTTCCGGGAGGAGCTGATGGATAGGAAATTTATATTCGTTACTGGTGGTGTCGTATCTGGGCTTGGCAAGGGAGTGTGCGCGGCCAGCCTCGGCCTGCTTCTGAAGCAGAGGGGGCTGAAAGTGGCGGCGCAGAAGCTGGATCCATATCTCAATGCTGATCCGGGGACGATGAGCCCGTATCAGCATGGCGAGGTATTCGTGACTGAGGATGGAGCGGAGACTGATCTTGATCTGGGGCATTATGAGAGGTTCATCGATGAGAACCTCAACAGGAAGTCGAGCCTGACAAGCGGCAAGGTATTCTGGGAGATCCTCTCAAGGGAAAGGAGCGGAGGCTATCTCGGAAAGACAGTGCAGATAATCCCCCATGTCACAGATGAGATAAAGTCGGCGATATACACCTTGGGTGAAATGACGGGAGCCGATGTTGTGATTACTGAGATCGGAGGGACTATCGGCGATATAGAAAGCCAGCCGTTTCTTGAGGCCGCGAGGCAGCTCCGCACGGAGGTCGGAATCGGGAACTCGATGTTCATCCATGTTGTCCTCGTCCCATATCTTGCCTGCAGCGGGGAATACAAGACAAAGCCAAGCCAGCACTCGGTGCATGAGCTCCAGGGCATGGGTATAATGCCGGATTGCATAATTGCCCGCTCTGATAAACCGCTTGATGATGGCCTTCTTTCAAAGATAGCGATGTTCTGCAATGTTGAGAGGCGCGCCGTGATCGGTAATGAGAACATAAGCCCGATCTATGCGCTTCCCCTGCTTCTGCATGAAAGGGGGCTTGATGATTACGCTGTCTCCCGGCTTTCGCTGGAATGCGGCAGCTGTGAGCTTGATGCATGGAGATCGGCTGTGGAGCGGATGTCAGGCGAGAAGAAGCGCCGCGTCAGGATCGCTATATGCGGCAAGTATGTGAAGCTGCACGATGCTTATCTCTCGATCAATGAGGCGCTCTTCCATGCCGCAAGCTGGAATGAGGCCGGCCTTGAGCTTCTTTTCATCGATTCCGAGGAAGTGGAGAAGGTGGGGCCTGAGGCTCTTCTGGGGGATGTTGACGGGATCCTTGTTCCTGGAGGCTTCGGCTCAAGGGGAGTGGAAGGGATGATCCAGTGCGCGCGCTATGCCCGTGAGAATGATATCCCTTACCTTGGGATCTGCCTTGGCATGCAGATCGCTGTGATCGAGGCGGCGCGGTCCCTTTCAGGGATGAGATGCGCTTCCTCAAGGGAGTTCGATCCCGATGGGACGGAGTGTGTGATTGACCTGATGGATGAGCAGAGGAGAATCACGGCAAAAGGCGGCACGATGCGGCTTGGAGCCTATCCATGCCGGATTGCACAGGGAACGCTTCTTCACCGTTTGTATGGCCGGGATGCGGTCGATGAACGGCATAGGCATCGGTATGAGGTATCACCGGCTTTCCGCACTAGGATCGCAGAGAGCGGGATCGTATTCAGCGGCATGAGCCCCGATGGGATGCTTGTCGAGGCTATGGAGAATCCATCCTGCCTCTTCTTCCTGGGGGTGCAGTTCCATCCGGAGTTCAAGAGCCGGCCGAACAGGGTCCATCCGCTTTTCGATGGCTTTGTAAAGGCGGCTTTGGGGTGAGTGGATGGCGGGCAGGCATGGATTCATGCCTGCCGATTGCTCATTCCCCGCTCTTCCCGTAATTCGACAGGACGCGCGCGGAAGGATCGCTGACACGGCATCCGGGCCATTCCCTGTTCGGCATCCAGAATCCGGGTATCATCCTGTACTGTCCTGGATAGAATCCCTCGAATATCTCGCGGTACAGAAGGGATTCAGGTGTGAACGGCCTTCCTTCCTCAGGATACTTCATGTATTCCGCTTCCAGATCCCTGCCTTCATAGAATTCCTCAGCATAGGCTTTCAGGTCGTCGACCATGCTGTGTCCGACTGCGTCGCTGAACGCCGCCTTCTCCCTCCACAGGATGTCCTCGGGAAGCCAGCCTCCTTCCTCAAAAGCCTTGCGGAGGAGATACTTGCCATGTCCGGAATGGTTCATCTTCATCTCCGGGTCTATCGAGAGCACATAGGATGCGAAATCCAGATCCCCGAAAGGCACCCGCGCTTCAAGGCTGTTGTCTGCGATGCATCTGTCAGCTCTCAGCACATCGTATGCATACAGCTCATGTACCCGTTTCTGGCTTTCCTTCTCGAACGCCTCGGGATCAGGTGCGAAATCGGTGTATTTGTACCCGAAGAGCTCATCTGATACCTCCCCAGTCAGCAGTACCCTTGTATCTGTATGCTCATGTATGTACCTGCAGAGGAGGTACATCCCGATGCTTGCCCGTATGGTCGTTATATCATAGGTTGCAAGAGCGTTGATCACCTCCGGCAGAACCGAAATCACCTCCGCTTTCGTCATTGTCACATCTGTATGATCCGAACCAAGGAACTCTGCGGTGCGCTTTGCGTACTTCGAGTCGATCGGATTGCGGTCCATTCCGATCGAGAAGGTCCGTATGGGCTTTCCGAGGATCCTTGTTGCGATCGAGCATACAAGGGAGCTGTCGAGGCCGCCGGACAGCAGGAATGCGACGGGGGTGTCAGAATCCAGGCGTTTCTCCACAGCTTTTATCAGTTTGTCCCTTATGTTTTCCGTTATCTCAGAGAGACTGCCGTAAGTATATTCCCCTACAGAGGATATGTCCCTATAGCAGATGAACTTCCCTCCTTTGTAGAAATGTCCTGGAGGGAAGGGGAGCACGGTGCTGCAGAATGGTGTCAGGAGACATGCCTCGCTTGCGAATGCGATCATTCCATCGCTGTCGTATCCGTAGAACAGGGGCCGGATGCCGATTGGATCGCGCGCGGCTATGAATCCCTCATCCCTATCGTATATGACAGTGGCGAATTCCGCATCGAGAAGGCTGAACATCCTGTCCCCGTATTTCTCATAGAGGTACAGGATCGTTTCGCAGTCCGAATCAGAGCGGAAGGTGTATCCTTCCTTCTCAAGCTGTCTCCGTATATCCCTGAAAAGGTAGATCTCACCATTGGTTATGCTGTACCTGCCTTCATGTTCGAAGGGCTGCATCCCCCTTTCATCGATGCCCATTATCGAGAGGCGCTGGAAAGCAAGGAACAGATCCTCCTCAGGGGATATGATCCGCTCGGCATCCGGACCACGCCTTCTGGTCCTTTCAAGTATCGTCCTTATCTGTGGAAGGTCGATAGCCCTCCCTCTGTATGCAAATACTGTGCACATATCACACCTCAGACTGCCGCATAGAGCTGGCTGTATGATTTCGAGCCATCAGCTTCGATGGCGATGAAGCTGCCTTCAAGACACTTCTCCGCAGGAATGGAGAATGCGGAAGCGAAATCCGTGATGATCGGACGGAGGACGCTCTCCTTCTCCCTCGTGTCCACATCGCGTTTCAAGAGCTTATCGGAAAGGTTGAGCGGCGTTTGGTCCGTCCTCAGGTAGATCGTACCGGCGTACATGCCATTACCGCAGAAATAGCCTGTGATACGCTCTCCTTCATGGCCGAGACCGAGGACGATTATGATTCCACCTGCAAGATATTCCCCCAGGAATGATCCCGCCTTGCCGCCAATGACGAGGATGCTCTTCCTGTCCTCGTATGCCTTCATGTGGACACCTGCCCTGTATCCCGCATCCCCCAGCACGTACACGCGTCCCCCGCGCATGCCATATGCCAAAGCATCTCCAGCTGACCCCTTTATTGCGAGAAGGCCGGCATTCATCGTATCTGCCGCGGCATCCTGGGCATTCCCATCAACGAGTACAGTTCCACCATCGAGATAGGAAGCCAGCGCATTCCCCGGGGTTCCTTCCACATGCAGGATCCCTTCCTGCAATGCGCAGCCGATGTACCTTTCCCCAAGGCATCCCGTCAAGGTGGTTTCCTCGCCCAGCTGCCTTCCTATGCTCCTCAGTCCATTCTTCCTGATATCCAGCACCTTCATCTCATTCTCCTGCATATCTGATTCCAAGGATCTCAAGCTCCTTCGAGTTGAGATCAACGCCCCTGAGGGCCAGCCTGTTGCCCCTCAGTGCCTCTATGCTGTTTATTCCCATCCCGCCCATGATCTCCTTGATCTCGCGTGTCCAGGCGTTGACGAGGTTCACAAGCCTTGCTGCGCCTTTTTCAGGATCGAGCCTTTCCATAAGAGCAGGGTCCTGTGTCGCAAGTCCCCATGCACAGCGCCCTGTATGGCACGATGCGCAGATATGGCAGCCGAGTGCGCATAGCGCAGCTGTTCCTATGGAAACCGCGTCTGCACCCAGGGCGATCGCCTTCACGGCATCTGCGGAGTTCCTGATTCCTCCGGATGCGATTACGCTTACCCTGTCCCTTATCCTCTCCTCCCGGAGCCTCTGGTCCACAGCCGCGATTGCAAGCTCTATAGGGATGCCGACATTGTCGCGGAGGCGCTTTGGTGCCGCTCCTGTTCCTCCTCTGAAGCCATCTATTGAGATTATGTCGGCGCCGCTGCGTGCGATCCCGGATGCAATCGGCGCGATATTATGCACAGCCGCCACTTTCACGATCACGGGCTTCATGTATCCTGTCGCCTCCTTCAGCGACATCACGAGCTGGGCAAGGTCCTCGATGGAATAGATATCATGGTGGGGTGCCGGGCTGATGGCATCCATCCCCTCAGGAACCATCCTTGTCCTTGATACATCCCCGATGATCTTCTTTCCCGTCAGATGCCCTCCGATTCCCGGCTTGGCTCCCTGGCCGATCTTGATCTCGATAGCCGACGCTGCATTGAGATATGTCCCGTGTACGCCGAATCGTCCTGAAGCGACCTGCACGATCGTGTTCGCCTTGAATGGATAGAGGCTTTCATGGAGCCCTCCTTCCCCTGTGTTCCAATACGTTCCGAGCTGGGCAGCGGCTTCAGCAAGAGCCCTGTGCACATTCAGGCTTATCGCCCCGTAGCTCATTGCGGAGAACATTATCGGGGTGCTGAGCTCAAGATGCGGAGGAAGGTTATCAGCAATCCTGCCGTCGCTGTCCCTTTCTATCCCTTCCGGCCTCCGTCCAAGGAATACCGCAGTCTCCATCGGCTCCCTCAGTGGATCGATCGACGGATTGGTGACCTGGCTGGCATTGAGAAGCATCCTGTCGAAGTAGATAGGAACATTCCCTCTTTCCGCTCCCATTGATGACAGAAGGACTCCTCCTGTCTCTGCCTGCAGCATTATCTCCCGGATGTCATCCTCCATGAATACGGAATTGGATCTGAAATGGTTTCCGTCCTCCGTCACATAGATCGCCCCCGTCGGGCAGAAGCTGACACAGCGCTGGCAGTCAGTGCATTTTCCATGGTGGAATACAAGAGTCCTTCCTTCTCCCTCGGTGATTGCGCCGAATGAGCACTCCCTTGCGCACCTCATGCAGGAGATGCAGCTCTCATCCTTCCTGATCCTGTATCTCCTCATGACACCGCCTCCTTATCAAGGGTGACGATCACGGCTTCGCCGCCTCGCGGAGCCCAGACCCTGTCGGGACTTTCCTCGATGATCCTTATCGCCGCTTCCTCCGAGCTGAAGTAGACCGTGCTGCCTTTTTCCGCCGCGACAAGGCTCCTGAGCTTGAGCCTGTCATTGAGTGCCATCATGCCGCCGCTGAACCCGACGAGGATCGAGAAGGGGCCAGTGATAAGGAAGGAGGAGAACATCTTCCTCAGATATGAAAGCCTTCTGCGTTCCTCCTTGTCCTTTATCGCGATGGTTGACCAGAAAGGAGCCGCGAGCACTTCTGAGCATTCCTTGAGCGTTAATCCCTGCTTCCTGGACAGGTAGTCGAGCATGTATGCGATGACTTCCGTATCAGTCAGGAGATTGCATGTGTATCCATACATCTCAACGGCCCTGCGGTTGGCGTCGTATGATGATATCTCACCATTGTGCACGACTGTCAGATCAAGCAGTGAGAACGGATGGGATCCAGCCCACCATCCAGGTGTGTTCGTGGGGTATCGTCCGTGCGCAGTCCATGAGTATCCCTCGTACTCATCGATACGGTAGAAATCAGCGACATCCTCAGGGTATCCAACCGCCTTGAATACCCCCATATCCTTCCCGCATGAGATGACATAGGCTCCGGTAATGGAATCATTTATCATGATCGCCGCCCTGGATGTGTATTCGTCCTCATCCAGCTGGCTGTCCTGCAGCATATGCGGCAGAGGCAGTATGAAATAGCGCCAGATCAGCGGTGCGTCCACGATCTTCGCCGACTGCCTCACCGGTATCTTTGAGAGGTTGATTATATCGAACCGCCTTCCTAGGAACCTCTCTGTCTCCTCCCTTGCCGTCTCTGAATCATAGAATACATGCAGGGCGGGGTATTCCCTGTACTGCGGATAGATCCCATAGGCCGCGAATCCTCCGCCGAGCCCGTTCGATCTGCTGTGCATGACGGCTATGCTTCTTTTTATCGCCTCTCCGGAGATGCGTCTGCCATCGCGGCAGAATATTCCGCTGATGGCGCATCCTGAGCTGATCCTTACTTCGCCTTCCTTCTTCATCGCAGGACTCCTGAAAAACAAAAAAGGACGCACTAAGATTGCTCTTAGAACGTCCTTGTTCCCTGCGACCTTTTTACGTCATGCTGCGCGTGCTTGTCAATCAGGTACATGGATATAGTTTGAATAAAAATACAGGAAACTGGATAAAACCGCTTGACTATCATGTCCATGATTCCATAATATCCACACAAGGACAGCAAGGGCGCTGCAGAGATCGATCTGCGGCGCTTTTTCCGTTTTTGGAGGTATCTATGGATCTTGGGGATATCAGGGATCTTCTTGCAGAGTATGAGATCAAGTTCATCAGGCTTGCATTCTGCGACATCTCAGGAAAGCAGAAGAACATCGCGATAATGGCAGATGAGCTGGAGCACGCGGTGAAGCATGGCGTTTCATTCGATGCATCCGCAATAAAGGGATTCCTCAATATAAGCGAGTCGGACCTGCTGCTTTTCCCCGACCTGGACACTTTCTCCGTCCTTCCGTGGAGACCTTCAGACAGGGCTGTCGCAAGATTCTACTGCTATATCACCTATCCTGACAGGAGGCCGTTTGAAGGCGACGGAAGATATCTTCTTTCGGAGATAGAGAGGAAAAGTGGGAAAGCGGGGTATTCATTCCTCGTCGGTCCTGAGTGCGAGTTCTACCTCTTCGAGAACGATGAGAAGGGCTATCCCACGCTTACTCCATTCGATGAGGCGGGATACTTCGATATGGCGCCGCTTGACAGAGGGGAGAATGTAAGGCGTGAGATATGCTTTGCGCTGGAGAGCATGGGGCTCAAGCCCGAGAGAAGCCATCATGAGCATGGGCCGGGCCAGAATGAGATAGACTTCCGCTGCTCATCTCCATTGAAGGCCGCTGATGATCTCATGACATTCAAGACCGCTGTCAAGGCAATCGCCCAGCAGCATGGCCTTTTTGCCTCCTTCCTCCCCAAGCCGCTTGAGAATGAAAGCGGAAGCGGCCTCCACGTCAATCTCTCCCTTTATGAGAACGGCTGCAATCTGTTCGGCTATGAGAATGCAAAGGCGATGTCATTCATGTCCGGTATCCTCCGGCGGATGCGGGAGATCACCGCGTTCTCGAATCCCCTTGTATCTTCCTATGAGCGTCTTGGCAGGTTTGAAGCGCCTTCCACTGTCTCCTGGAGCCACCAGAACAGATCAACGCTCGTAAGGATCCCATACGCAGAGAGCCATGACTGCCGCATGGAGGTCAGAAGCCCTGATCCTGCTGCCAATCCATACCTCCTTATTTCCCTGCTTCTTTCTGCAGGCTTCGAGGGCATCGCGGATGGCCTCTCTCCTGAACCGGAGGCAGAGGGAGACCTTCTTTCCTCGCCGCTTTCGGAAAGGCTCCCTTCAAGCCTTTCCGAGGCGGTGGAGGAGGCACGGCAGAGCCTTTTCATCCGCCGTGTTGTCCCGGAGCGCATCGCAGAGGCATTCCTCTCGGACAGGGAAGCGGAGGCAGCGGAATATGAAGGAAACGGGATGGATCATGACTACATGATCCGTAGGTATTTCAGGTTCGTGTAGGTCGTCTTGATGGAAACGGTGCTTGTGGTCGCGGATCGCGCCAGATGCGATGAGATAAAGAAGCTGTTCTGCCTTGGCGGATATGCGTTCATCAGGGTGGAAAGCGAGAAGGATGCGAGGATGAGGATCCTTGATCTGCAGCTGTCCCTTGCTGTTGTGGATTCAAGGCTCGCTTCAGCTTCGCCGAAGGATATCTCGGTTTTCGCATCTTCCCAGGAGATAGAGACAGTCCTTCTTGTTCCTGAGGATCCTGCTGGCCATATTGCCGCCATGATGCGGAAGTACGGCGTCTATGTCGCTGTGGAAAGCAGGGATAGCTTTCTTGCGGTGATGAACGCAATCGGTGTTGCCAGGGAGAGGATCCGGAAGGCGGAGGAGAGGAACAGGAGGCTTCTTGAGCGCCTGAGGAATGAGAAGCAGCTGACAGAGGCCAAGTGCCTTCTGGCGGGAAGAAGGGGCATGAGCGAGAAGGAAGCTCATAGCTATATAGAGCAGAGAGCAATGGATTGCCGTATAAGCCTTTCGGATGCGGCATTGGGCGTCATCAGGGAATTGTCATAACAGGAGGAATAGCATGAATGTGCCTGAGATGTTTGGTTCTATGGTCTTTAGTGATTATGTAATGAAAGAAATGCTTCCGAAAAAGGTATATCAATCATTGCAGAATACGATGAAGGAAGGTAAGGCCCTTGATGAGGATGTTGCAGATATCGTTGCATCCGCTATGAAGGAATGGGCTGTGGGCAAAGGAGCAACGCACTTCACCCATTGGTTCCAGCCTATGACGGGGGTGACTGCGGAAAAGCATGACAGCTTCCTTACTGTGGACAAGGATGGCTGTGTCATAATGGATTTCTCCGGCAAGGAACTTACGAAAGGTGAGCCGGATGCTTCCAGTTTCCCTTCCGGCGGTCTCAGGGCCACGTTTGAGGCAAGGGGCTACACCGCGTGGGATCCGACGAGCTATGCGTTCATAAAGGACAACACGCTCTGCATCCCGACTGCCTTCTGCTCCTATACCGGCCAGATCCTTGATAAGAAAACGCCTCTCCTGAGGAGCATGGATGCGATAAGCGGTGAGGCTGTGAGGGCGCTTGCCTTCTTTGGGAAGCATGTCAGGAGGGTCAATGCCACCATTGGCGCGGAGCAGGAATACTTCCTCATCGACAAGGATGATTATTCAAAGCGTCTTGATCTCCGGTTGACCGGACGTACTCTCATAGGTGCACCGGCAGCCAAGGGACAGGAGATGGAGGACCATTACTTCGGATCGATCAGGCCACGAGTCAAGGCGTTCATGGCGGATCTTGATGAGGAGCTATGGAAGCTGGGTATCACTGCAAAGACAGAGCATAATGAAGTCGCGCCCTGCCAGCACGAGATGGCTCCGATCTTCGATAACGCGAACAAGGCAACGGATGCGAACCAGCTTACGATGGAGATGATGAGGAAGGTCGCAGAGCGGCATGGCTTTGCATGCCTTCTCCATGAGAAGCCGTTTGAGGGGATCAATGGTTCAGGGAAGCACAACAACTGGTCACTCAGCACCGATGAAGGGGAGAATCTCCTTGATCCGGGAAAGACGCCGAAGGACAATGCCCAGTTCCTGCTTTTCCTGGCAGCCGTCATAAAGGCAGTGGATGAGTACCAGGATCTGCTGCGCATAAGCGTCGCGAGCGCGGGAAACGACCATAGGCTGGGTGCGAATGAGGCTCCCCCTGCGATTGTATCGATATTCGTCGGCGATGAGCTGGAGGCTGTGATAGAGTCGATCATAGAGGACAGCCCATTCAAGGGAAGAGCAGGTTCCTCCCACCTTGATATCGGGACAAGTGTCCTGCCGAAGCTCGCACGCGACAATTCCGACAGGAATAGGACAAGTCCTTTCGCTTTCACTGGAAGCAAGTTCGAGTTCCGCATGCCAGGATCCTCCTTCAACATCGCATGCACGAATGTCATGCTGAACACTGCCGTGGCAGATGCATTGAAGAGCTTCTGCGATGAGCTTGAGGGGGCTGATGATCTCGACAAGGCCCTCAGGGCGATGATCAGAAGGGAGCTCAAGGCGCACCGGAGGATACTGTTCAATGGAAACGGATACAGTCGGGAATGGGAGGTCGAGGCGGAGCGCAGGGGTCTGTCGAACTACCGGAGAACCCCTGACGCCCTGGTCCATTACTGCGATGAGAAGAATGTCGCTCTTTTCCTCAGGCATGGGATATACACGAAGGAGGAGATGGAATCGAGGCTGGAGATATCGCTGGATGAATACCGCAAGGCAGTGCATATCGAGGCTGTGACGATGCTTGAGCTGCTTCGGAGGCAGATCCTTCCCGCTTCACTGCGCTTCTCGGCTTCAGAGGCTTCGTCGGTGCAGCTGAAGAATGGCATCGGGGTTGCTTCCGATGCGGATAGGGCGCTGTGCGAGAGATCCAGTGCGCTGTGTGATGAGCTTCTGCACAGGATTGATGATCTTGATGAATGCGTGGCTTCAGGCCCCGAGGATACGGTGGAGTCAGCTTTCTACGCTGCGGACAGGATCATACCTGCAATGGAGGCGGCAAGGAAGGCAAGCGATGCCCTTGAAACCATTGTGGACAGATCCTTCTGGCCGATCCCGACGTATTCGGAGATCCTCTTCTACGTGTGAATCAACCATCAGCGATCCAGCTTCCTGCGATTTGAGGGAGCTGGATCCATAGGTACGGGTAGGGGAACTCTCCATATCCTGTCATTTGCCTCAACTGCTCATATCCTGCCCAGAAGGATGCATGTATCATCAAGGGCAGGTGTAATTGATTGCTGATGCCTAAGCATGATGCTCATTAATATGTTCTGTCATGTACTCCCTTGAGGCTTATTGGCCAGGTTGCTGCTACGCGCAATTCCACACCGTTCTGAGTAGACCTTTTCTTCAGAAATCCATCGGATTGTCCATTTCTTGCTTTGTTTTGCAATATTGATGAAAAAACTCCTTGCATCGCAAGGAGCCGCAGACAAGGTGCGAATGGGATTCGAACCCATGAAAAACGGTTTTGCAGACCGTCCCCTTAGGCCACTTGGGTATCGCACCATATGCTAAGTTGCTCAATAACTCTAGCAGAAGATCATCCTTCAATCAAGGTGTCTGGTGGAGGTTCGTTCCAGAAGATTTCCTGGGATTATTCATTTCCCCTCTCGCGATTCCCTTGATTCGTGCTGAGCGTATGATGAAAATGCGATGGGAGGAATCCTTATGGCAATGGATCTGACGCAAGGAAAGCCCCTTGTTGTGATGCTGCGCTTTGTGCTCCCCGTCATAGGCGGGAATCTGTTCCAGCTGTTCTATACGCTTGCTGATACTGTGATAGTAGGACAGACGATAGGTGAGGATGCGCTTGCTGCTGTGGGAGCGACGACAGTATTCGTCTATTTCATCCTCTGTTTCATACAGGGGCTTACCAATGGATTCTCCATCATACTGGCAAGGAGCGTTGGAGCAAGGAACGAGAAGGCATCAAAGGGGAGTATCGCGGCTTCCGTTTTGATTTCCATTGCCTGCACGCTGATCATCACGATCCCTGCCTGTGCTCTGCTGCCGTGGATCATCAGATTCATGGATGTGCCTGAAACAATCGTACCGGAGGCTTCCGCATATCTTATTGTAATGCTTGCCGGAACTGGAGCCACGGTGCTTTACAACCTCATATCCAATATACTGAGGGCTTTCGGGGACAGCCGGATGCCTCTTGTATTCCTCGTCGTATCCTCGCTTCTGAATATCGTGCTTGATATCATATTCATCGTTCCTTTCGGCATGGGAACGGGAGGAGCTGCCGCCGCGACAGTGCTGTCACAGCTGATCGCCGGTATCCTGTCAATCATCTTCGGCATCAGGAAGTACAGCCTTCTCCGTCTTTCTGCTAAGGATTGGAGGAACGGGATGCAGTGCATTGCGGAGAATCTGCGTCTTGGCGTTCTGATGGGATTCCAGATGTCAGTCATGTGCATCGGACAGCTCGTGATGCAGGCCTCTGTCAACAGTCTCGGTACGGCTGCTATCGCGGGGTATACAGCCGCTACCAAAACTGACCAGCTTTCAGTTCTCGTGAACAACGCCTTCATCACTGCGATCGCGGCATATGTCGCGCAGAACTTCGGGGCAGGGAACCTGGAGAGGATACGCCGCGGTGTCTGGTCATCCCTTCTGCTGATTGAGGTCACCGATGCCGTTATGATCGTGCTCGTGCTTCTTGCAGAGCCATTCATCGTGCCAGCGTTCGTCTCCTCGCCATCTCCGGAGGTATTCTCGTATACAAGGACATTCTTCCTCTTGACCCTGCCTTTCTATCCTGTGCTTGGCCTTCTCTGTGTTTACCGCACAAGTGTCCAGTCATTGGGCAATGCCTGGGCCCCGTTCACGGCCTGTATCGTCGAGCTTGTAGCTCGATGCGCCTCGTCGATCCTCCTTGGCAGGGGCTTCGGATATGGTGGTATCGTCTTGTCCACTCCGATCGCATGGCTTGGCGCGATTGCCATAGTGATACCTGTGTATGCTCTCATGAGCAGGCGCATGCTTCACGGGCATCTTGAAAAGGACTCCTCTTTTGCTGTATCGTCTCAGTAACGGCTAAGACGGAGACGAGTAGCTTCTGATTCTGCCTCTGAGAGGGTGTCCGCTGAGGCGGGTGAGAGACACCTGGGGATAGGATGTGAAAACCACTCCCGAGCTGCATGGGTGAAAGGATTCCGAGTATTCCATGCCGTTCCCTGCGTCAATGGATCAAGAGCGTCCCCGTATGGGGGAAGCAAGGTGGGACCGCGGAGCCTTTGCAGCTTCGTCCTTGCGCGATGGCGAGGATGAAACTGGAAAGGCTTTTTCCTTTAAGGAGGGAATATGTCAGATAACGAGAAGCTGGCGACCATCAGGCATTCGATGGCGCATGTGATGGCTGAGGCTGTGCTGGATCTTTTTCCAGGCACGAAGATTGCCATAGGCCCATCAATCGAGAATGGCTTTTACTATGACTTCGATCTGCCGAAACCGATAGCTGATTCCGATCTGGAAGCGATTTCGGCAAGGATGAAGGAGATCATTGCCTCGGGCGTTCCGTTTGAGAGGCGTGAGGTGACTAGGGAGGAGGCGAAGGCGATGTTCGCTGACCAGCCGTACAAGCTGGAGCTTATCGACGCCATTCCTGAGGGGGAGACAGTATCCCTCTATACGCAGGGTAGCTTCACTGATCTTTGCCGTGGCCCCCATGTGAAGAGCACAAAGGAACTGCACGCGGATGCATTCAAGCTGCTTTCGATCGCAGGAGCATACTGGCGCGGAAGCGAGAAGAATCCGATGCTCACCCGCATCTATGGCACAGCATGGACGAACCCGAAGGAGCTTCGCATCTATATGGATTACCTCGCTGATATCGAGAAGAGGGATCATAGGAAACTTGGCAAGGAACTTGATCTCTTCTCCCTCCATGAGGAAGCAGGCCCCGGCCTTGTCTACTGGCATCCGCGTGGAGCCAGGATCAGGCAGGCAATCGAGGATTTCTGGAGATCAGAGCATTATAAAAACGGTTATGAGCTTGTCTACACTCCGCATGTCGGCCGCAGCTGGCTCTGGGAGACATCGGGACACCTCGGCTTCTACAAGGAGTCGATGTATCCTCCGATGGAGATGGATAAGTCGGATTACTACGTCAAGCCGATGAACTGCCCGTTCCATATCATGATCTACAAGAACACGAAGCACAGCTATCGTGAGTTCCCGTTCCGCTGGGCGGAGCTCGGCACTGTCTACAGGTATGAGAAGGCCGGAGCCCTCCATGGCCTGATGAGGGTGAGGGGATTCACACAGGATGATGCGCATCTCTTCGTTACGCCTGATCAGATGGATGAGGAGATCATCGAGGTTCTCAGATTCTCCATGTTCATGCTTCATTCCTTTGGCTTTGAGGATATCCACGCATATATCTCAACCCGCCCTGAGCACTCCGTCGGAGAGCAGGATAAGTGGGATGCGGCAACTGCGGCGCTGAAGAAGGCTGTCGAGAAGGAAGGGCTCAAGTATGATATCGATGAGGGTGGTGGAGCTTTCTATGGCCCTAAGATCGATCTCAAGGTCAAGGATGCAATAGGACGTGAGTGGCAGCTTTCGACTGTCCAGTTCGATTTCAATCTTCCTGAGCGCTTCGATCTTACCTTCGTCGATAAGGATGGCACTGAGAAGAGGCCATATATGATCCATAGGGCGCTGCTTGGTTCCCTTGAGCGTTTCTTCGGTGTTCTCATCGAGCATTATGCCGGGGCTTTCCCGCCATGGCTCTCGCCCGATCAGATCGCGATCATCCCTGTCGGTGAGTCCTCATTCGACTACTGCAAGGCGCTGGAGAAGAGGCTCCGCGCAGAGGGCTTCCGTGTCGTGACAGACCTTTCGGCTGACAGGATGAATGCGAAGATACGCAATGCGCAGAAGATGAAGACGCCCTATATGCTCATCATCGGTGAGAAGGAAGCTGCTGGAGACCTCGTGTCTGTCCGCTATCGTGGCGGAAAGCAGGTAGGTGGAGTCAGCACAGCCGATTTCATCGCAGAAGTCCACAAGGCGATTGACAGCAAGGCACAGATTTAAGCTGTCCTCTGCAGCTTTACGGGGCCGGAGTTCTCTCCGGCCTCTTTCCTGAATGCATCTCTTGATTGATTTAAGGCGCCTTATAAGGTACATTTTCCTTTAGATTCTGTAATAAAGGGGCTTCTTATGAACGTACCTAACAGGCTTACGGTTCTCAGGCTCATAATGGTGCCTGTATTCTTCATTTCCTATTCAGTCTCGCTGCTCTCATTCCCATCAGCCCATGTTGTATCTGCGGTGATGATGTTCATCTGCTATGCTGTTGCGGAGCTTTCGGATCTTCTTGATGGGAAGATCGCGAGGAAATACAACCTTGTTACGGATCTTGGAAAGGTTATGGATCCATTTGCCGATACCCTTTCCCATCTGACATTCTTCGTCTGCTTCATGTCGCGTGGCATCATGCCGGTGTGGGCTTTCATCATCATAATGTGGAGGGAGTTCTCGATCCTCTTCATGCGCATGCTGATGATGCGCGCCGGGAAGGCGATGCCTGCGAATATCTGGGGAAAGAGCAAGACTGTGCTTTATGCTGTCGCCTCGATCTTCTCAATCGTTTACATCGTCGTCTCCGCATTTGTTGCCGAAGGCAGCTGGAATGGTATCTATGAGACAGGGCTGTATGTGCTCTTCGCGCTTTCCGCGGTGGCTTCGCTCCTGAGCTTCATCACATACCTTTCAGGCGTGCTTCGCTCTGGTGCGCTCAGTGGAATGACAAGATGACAGAAGAAGAGAGGGGCTTGCCGTTTGAGGGCCTCACTGCGGAGGAGAAGGCGGCAATCGAGATCGTCGTCTCCGATGTGGATGATACGATTACCCGCAATGGCAAGCTCTATCCCAATGCGTTGCAGAGTCTCTGGAAGCTGAAGAGGATGGGGAAGATGGTCGTCCTGCTTACAGGTGGTTCTGCGGGATGGGCCGATGTATATATACGCCAATGGCCCGTCGATGCGGTGATTGCAGAAAGCGGCGCCGTGATCCTGGCACATAGCAAGGGCGGCGGAATCGTCTACAGGTTCAATCCAATGATCGATCCTTCCTTCCAGAAGAAGAAGGAGGAGCTGATGAAGCTCACTGCAGGGCTCCGCCTTTCCTCTGACCAGTTCGCCCGCCTGTATGATATCGCATATGAGAAGAGCGCTCTCAGCGCGCAGGAGGCAAGGACGCTCAAGGGGATGGTCAAGGCAGCTGGAGGCCATTGGACGGAAAGCTCAATACATATAAATGTCAGCTTTGGCTCCTTCGGGAAGCGTTCATCCCTGATCTTCTTTCTGGATTCCCTCTATGACATAAAGGTGGATAGGCTCAGGCGGAATGGCGTCTATCTCGGTGACAGCACAAATGATGACGACCTTTTCGGATTCATGCCTCTTTCCATCGGGATGCATAGTGTCGAGGACAGCCGGGATTCCTTTGTGAATCTTCCCCGTTACATAACGGAAGGGTATGGCGGCAACGGGTTTTCAGAGTTCGTAAGGAACCTTGCTTCAGATAACTCCTGACGAAATAATAAGATAAAAAATTTTGTCTGTTTTTGTCTGATTTTTGTTGACAAATCCAGCGTGATTGAGTTACTTTATTCAGGCACGCCGATAAGGCAGTGCGGATCTTTGAGAGTTATATCAGCGAAGGGAAGAGAAGAGAGATAGAAGCATGTAGGCTTCTTGTCAATTCAAAACGAACATAGGCAGAAAGGAAAGAAGAAGCCGGTTCGTAGCGAGCGATGGGAGAGAATTAAAGAAGTTAGAAGCGCCGGTTCACGAATCGGCGTAGCAATGACGGAGAGTTCGATCCTGGCTCAGAACGAACGCTGGCGGCGCGTCTTAAGCATGCAAGTCGAGCGAATCCCGCTTCGGCGGGGGAAGCGGCGGACGGGTGAGTAACACGTGGATGATCTGCCCCCTGGACGGGAATAGCACATGGAAACATGTGATAATACCGGATACGACGCATAGGGTAGAGCCTATGCGGGAAAGGTCCTGCGGGACCGCCGGGGGATGAGTCCGCGGCCCATTAGCTAGTAGGCGGGGTAAGGGCCCACCTAGGCGACGATGGGTAGCCGGCCTGAGAGGGTGAACGGCCACATTGGGATTGAGAACGGCCCAGACTCCTACGGGAGGCAGCAGCTAAGAATCTTCCACAATGGGCGGAAGCCTGATGGAGCGACGCCGCGTGAGCGAAGAAGGCCGTGAGGTTGTAAAGCTCTTTTCGGGCGGAGGAATAAGTGCGGCAGGGAATGGCCGCATGATGACGTTAGGCCCGGAATAAGTCCCGGCTAACTACGTGCCAGCAGCCGCGGTAACACGTAGGGGACGAGCGTTGTTCGGAATGATTGGGCGTAAAGGGCGCGCAGGCGGCTTTGCAAGCCCTGTGTGAAATGTCGCGGCTCAACCGCGTCATGCGCAGGGAACTGCAGGGCTTGAGTACAGGAGGGGGCATCGGAATTCCTGGAGGAAGGGTGAAATCTGTAGAGTTCAGGAAGAACACCGGTGGCGAAGGCGGATGCCTGGCCATGTACTGACGCTGAGGCGCGAAGGTGCGGGGAGCAAACAGGTTTAGATACCCTGGTAGTCCGCACAGTAA
>CALXYL010000012.1 GCA_944392985.1 uncultured Spirochaetaceae bacterium
GTTCTTCACCGGATGGTGTTTCCTTTCGCATCCTAGGGAATAGAGGATTTGCCACATTCATCCTGCAGGACAAGCCTAGCAGGTTTTCTGGCGGAATACTTTATAAATAATGAATTTCTATTCTTAAATCGGTATGAAAATAATCTGATGATAAAGGAAAGAAGGAAGGGAAAAGGCCCGGCGGACCGGGCCTTGTGATCAGCAGCCAGATGCAGAGCAGGCTGTCTTCTCAGGAGGAAGAGCGATGATCCTCTCCAGTTCAGGCTTCTTCTTCAGCTGCTCCTTCAGAGCGCGGGCCCTTGCCTTGTTCACATAGCCCGGATCCTCGAAGGTGTAGTGGAAGTTCGTGTGGATGTCATATGTGCCATTCATCAGCGCATATGCATCCTCTGTCATGACAAGCTCCTCGTCTGTCGGGATGACGAAGATCTTCACAGGGCTTTCATCCTTGGAGATGCAGGTTTCGGCATTGCGGCAGTGAGAGAGATCATTCTTCTCCTTGTCGATCATGATTCCGAGGCTCTCAAGTCCTTCGCATGCGCCTTCCCTGATGTGCTCGCCCATCTCACCGACACCTGCGGTGAATACGATGGCATCCACGCGGCCAAGGAGCGCGGCATACGCGCCGATATACTTCTTGATCCTGTGGATCTCCATGCTGACGCCGAGCTGGGCCTTCTTGTCGCCATTCATGGCAGCCTGGTGCACATCGCGCCTGTCAGACATTCCGCAGATGCCGACAAGTCCTGACTTCTTGTTGAGATATGTGTCCATATCCTGGGCAGTGAGGCCGGTGTTTGTGCAGATATATGGGATGATAGCCGGGTCGATATCCCCTGAGCGTGATCCCATCACGAGGCCCTCAAGCGGGGTAAGGCCCATGGATGTCTCAACGCACACGCCATTCCTGACAGCGCATGCTGAGGCTCCGTTGCCGATGTGGAGGATGATGACATTCGTGTCCTTGTTCTCCTTCCCGAGAAGAAGTGCGGCGCGCTTTGCGCAGTAGAGATGGCTTGTTCCATGGAAGCCATAGCGGCGTACATTGTACTTTGTATACCACTCATATGGAACGGCATACATGAATGCCTCTTCCGGCATTGTCTGATGGAATGCAGTGTCCATGACGATTGCATGGGGGACATTCGGCATCAGCTTCCTCGCCGCCTCGATGCCCATGATGTTGGCTGGCATGTGAAGCGGTCCAAGCGGGATGAGGGTCTTGAGCTGCTCGACGACCTCATCTGTGACAAGCGTGGACTTCTTGAAGAGCTCGCCGCCATGGAGAACACGATGACCTACGGCTCCGATCTCCGAAAGGGACTTGATGCATCCGTACTTCTCATCGACAAGCATCTTGAGTATGAGTTCGATCGCTTCCTTGTGTGTCGGGGAAACGAAGCGCTCCTGATAGGTCTCCTTGCCGATTGACTTCTGCTCAATCGTGGAGTATTCGAGTCCGATGCGCTCGACAACGCCTACAGAGAGCACATCCTTCTGATCCCAGTCATATACCTGGTACTTGGCAGATGAGCTGCCGCAGTTGAGAGTAAGTATAACCATATTCAGATTCTCCTGATCCTTACAGGTGGAGAAGTTATCAGAAAAACGAGGGAAAGTCACTATCCGCGTGGCATAGATGGGGAAACTGCGGTTTTTCACCATCCTTCCTGTTTTCCGGGAATATAAGGCATGAGGAAACTCCTTCTTCTGCTGCTTCCATTCTTCCTGTTCCCATTGCCGGCAGCTGAGCTGAGGCTCGCCCCCAACGGAAGCTCGTTCTCTTCCGGAATGGCCTCTTTTGATGCCGGAAGCGGACGTGCGTCGTTCAGGAGCGGCATCCTTTCCTATGGGGATATAGGGGCCGCGGGCATCGTCAGGAAGATTTCCGATCCATATTCACCACGGGGAAGCCTGAAGCCGGAGGTACAGGCGCCGGGAAAGGGCTCCAGCATGGATGGCTTTGTCATGGAAATAGGGCCCCTCAGCCTTGTCCTCTCTTCTGATGAGCGCTTCCTTTCGGGCTTCTTCCTCTCCTCCGATCCTTTCGGGATTGCCTTGCTGTATGCAGGAAGGGGAAAGGAGGATCATGTTTTCCATCAGGACTGGACAGGAAACGCGGAGCATGAGGCTTATTATGCGGGACTGTCATTCGGCACAGGGCTGATGCATGCTGAGATCCTTGCTTCCCTCGCTCCTGAGACCGGTACAAAGGCATTCGCCTCCATTGGCATCTCCCATGACCGCTATTCACTCATCCTGTCTGCAGGAGGTCTGAATGCCCTCCTTCCGGATAGCACCACCTCTGCCTTCGGCATCCGCGGCAGCTTCGGACGCGATGGCTTTACGCATGAGTTCTCCCTTGAATGGGGAGGGGTGCCGGTATTCAGCAATGAATTCAGGACGTTCAGCGCTTCAGCCGCTTCAGTGCTTAGCATCGGGGATGCGAAGCTGTATGCCTCGGCGGATGTGTCTTTCACAGCAAGGGGAAGGCGAAGCCATGATGAGGTATTCCTTCTGATCCTCCCTTTCATCTCGCTTGGATATGAGACAGATGGCGGGTTCATAGCGGCTCTGGATGGCGGGCATTTCCGCGCCATCTACAGGCGAGGGGAGGCTTCCGTCTCATTCATCATCGACATCAGGACGGAGAATGCCGGGATCAGCATCACTGTATCATCAGAGCTTGAGGCCACGCTCTCGCTCAGCCTGCTTCTGTGAATTGACCGAGCATTGCAATCGATGTCTCAAGCTCGATTCCCAGCTTTTCCTTTACCTCCCGCTTCGCCCTTGTGATAAGCGCATGTATCTCAGCGGAGGTACAGCCAGGGTAGGTGAAGATCGTATTGCACTGATACTCGGAGAATCCTGCCCTTGTTCCATTCGGCCCAGTGAGTCCTGCCTTTCTGATCGCCTCTGCTGCGCTCATTTCCTGCGGGTCGCGGAATATCTCGCCGGAGAAGCGGCGGCAGGGCGGGATGAACATCCTCTCGACATATTCCTCCTTCCTCACCCGTGCTTCCGCAGAGGCCCTTGAGGGTGTCAGGGACAGCGCGATTGAGATGATTATCTCGCTCTCGCCGAACACGCTTGCCTGCTTCTGGAAGTATTCATGGAAGAATGGATGCCTTATTATCCTCCCATCCATCTGAAGGCAGTCAGCATAGAGGAAATACTCCTCGATCGAGCAGCCATTTGCTGAGGCATTCACCGCGATTGCGCCGGCGATCGTGCCAGGGATTCCCGCAAGGCGCTCCAGACCTATCAGATTATGCTCTATTGCGACATTGATTATATTGTCCAGGCTCTCCCCCGGAGCCGCGGAGAGGAGCGTTCCCCTGATTGATATGCCCTTCATACCCGCCGTCCGTATCACAAGGCCGGGAATGCCGCTGTCCGAGACGAGGATATGGGTTCCCGCTCCGATCACGGTAACCGGCAGGGAATGCCTGTATGCGAACTCAAGCGCATCCTGGATATCGATGATGCTCCTAGGTTCTGCATACATCTCGGCTTTTCCCCCTGTCGACAGCGAGGAATAGATGCTCATGTCCACATCGTGGGCGATGACAAGCCTTGTTTCTGGGCGGAAAGGAGTCATGGAAGTATTGTGACAGCACCGCGTTGACTAGTCCAGTATCCTGTATCCAGGACTTCCTGCTTATCATGCAGATCTGCCGCTCATGCATAACAGGATGTTGCCTTATTATCCAAATATGGGTTTCTTACAATAATAAGAGTGCTCCATATCTGCGGAATCTGGATTTTCGTGGAACAGCATCGGTGCAATGAGTGGCTTTCTTTCCATTGCTTCCTGCATGGCTGTTTCAAAAAGCCTCTTTTCAGCATAATATGACACTGCGAGGTGAGGACTATGAAGCTATATAACACCATGTCGAGACGCGTTGAGGATTTCGTACCCATTGTACCGGGGCAGGTCTCGATGTACTGCTGCGGCCCTACTGTCTACAATTTTGCTCATATCGGCAATCTCCGTACCTATATCTTCGAGGATCTTCTCCGCAGGACGCTGGAGAATGAAGGATACTCAGTCAAGCATGTGATGAACATCACGGATGTCGGGCATCTGACCGGAGATGGGGATGATGGTGAGGACAAGATGGAGAAGAGCGCCAGGGAAACAGGGCGCAGCGTATGGGATATCGCGGAATTCTACACAAAGGCATTCTTCCGCGATGAGGAAGCGCTTGGCATCCAGCGTCCGACAATCGTCTGCAAGGCAACTGACCATATCCAGGAGATGATCGATCTGATCAGGAGGCTGGAAGCTGGAGGCCACACGTATACAGCTGGCGGGAATGTCTATTTCTCCATAGATTCGATTGATGATTACGGCAAGCTCGCCCGTCTCAATCTCGATGACCTAAGAAGCGGAGCAAGGATCGAGATCGATTCCATGAAGCGCAATCCGAAGGATTTCGTGCTTTGGTTCACGAACTCGAAGTTCGCTGGACAGGCGATGACGTGGGATTCACCATGGGGAAGGGGGTATCCGGGGTGGCATATCGAGTGCTCCGCGATGTCCATGAAATACCTTGGTGAGCATTTCGATATCCATTGCGGCGGAATAGATGCGATCCCTGTGCATCATACGAATGAGATCGCACAGTCAGAGGCGGCGACGGGAAAGACCTGGGTGAACTACTGGTGCCATGGTGAGTTCCTGCTCATGGGGAATGCCAAGATGTCGAAGTCATCAGGAGGCTTCGTCACCCTCCCTGATCTTGAAGCAAAGGGCTATGATGCCCTCGATTACCGCTATTTCTGCCTTACAGGCCATTACAGGAGCCAGCTGCGCTTCACCTTCGAGGCCCTTGATGCCGCCAGAAGCGCGAGAAAGGGACTGATGGACAGGATCGCTGAATGCAAGGCAGCTGCATCGCCTGCATCTCAGCCTTCAGGCAAGGCCGAGGGCTATATGAAGGATTTCGACTCTGCAATGTCGAATGACCTCAGTGCCCCTCAGGCGCTCTCCATACTGTGGAAGATGATGAAGGACCAGGATCTGTCCGACTCCGACCGCCTTGCCGCGGCATACCATATGGATAGGATCCTTGGGCTTGGGCTGGATAAGGCGGAAAGCAGGATGGCGACTGTTGGTTCAGAGGATGATCTTCGGCTGCTTGCTGAGAGGAATGAGGCGAGGAAGGCAAGGGATTTCAAGCGTGCTGATGAGATCAGGGATGAGCTTCAGAGGCGCGGATATTCTGTGAAGGACACACCGCAGGGCGCTGTTCTTGTGCCGAATGTGTAACCTTTTCCTGAACTGGGTGTTAATAAGATGGAGATAAAGAGCACTGACCGGGATGACTTCAGGCGCATCTACGATGGGAATTATCATCTGATCATTCAGGTGATCATGCACATAGTGTATAACATCGAAATCGCCGAGGATCTCACGCAGGAAGCGTTCGAGAGGTTCTATGTGAAGAACATGACCTTTCCCAGCGAGGATGATGCGCGGTACTGGCTGATCAGGGTAGCCAAGAACCTCGCGCTTAACCACATCCGGCGCAACAAGCGTGAGATCGAGCTGGTCGAGAAGGTCAGGCACGATCCTTCAGCCTCTGCCCAGACGCGCGATGCCGCGGCAAGTGCCGTGGAAGCTGACGAGAGGCGAGCTGTGAGGGCGGCTATCGAAAGCCTTCCTGAGAATCTCAGGCTGGTGATCCAGCTGAAGGAGTATTCCGGGCTGGACTACAGGTCGATAGCCAAGGTGCTTGGCATTTCCGAGACTAACGTGAAGGTGAGGGTGTACAGGGCCAGGAAGAAGCTGGAGGAGGCCCTTTCGACGGAGGATAGGGATGTGTATTGATTCGCAGATGCTGTCGGCATATCTGGATGGGGAGCTGCCTGAGCCGTATAGGTCCCAGGTGGAGGAGCATCTGGCTCATTGTTCGGCATGCAGGAAGCATCTTGAGGATATGAGGGCTCTTGAGAGGAAGATACTGTCCGCTGAGTTCCCGGAGGACGTAATGATGAGGAACAAGGACAGTATCTACTCCTTCCTTGACAGGAAGTATTTTGAAAGCGGCAGGAAGGTCAGCTTCATAAGGCGCAGGCTTGAGGTCTCGATGCCGTCATTGATCACCGCGGCAGCTGCTGTTGTGTTCATCTTCATCGGTGGCTTCATGTTCTTCGGATCATCAGCCAGACAGACTGAGGATATCCTGCCATCCTTTGCGATGCAGGCGGACAGCAGCAATGTCCATTTTGTCTCCGATACCGCAAGCCTGGACAGTTTCTCCCTTGAGGAGATACTCCAGTACCTTGACAGCAAGGGGTATAACGTTGATATATCAATCAAGGGATTGCAACCTCTTCCTGCTTCCTCCGAGGCGGAAGAGTAAGCATAGCCATTGGGGATTGGAAAATGGCAGGCAGGGCGAAAGTCCTGCTTTTTCAGTTATATGAGAGGAAAGCTCCCAGCGCTGACGCCCCGGGAGCCTGCCTTCCTGTTTTCACATCCTCGAGTAGAGGTCCTTGTAGATCTCTGCTGATTTCGTCCAGGACCAGTCCTCTTCCATGCCGCGCTTCTGCATGTGATCCCAGAGCTCATGGCGGTTGTACCAGATCCACTCAGCGTGCTTGATGCGGTCGAGAAGATCATCGCCTGAATAGTTGTGGAATGAGAATCCTGTTCCTGTGTCCTCATACTCGTTGAACGGCTTGACTGTATCCTTGAGACCTCCTATCTCATGCACGATCGGCACCATGCCATAGCGCAGGGCGATCAGCTGGGTCAGACCGCATGGCTCGAATGCGGATGGGACGAGGATTGCATCCGCGCCCGCATAGATCCTGTGGGCAAGGGGATCAGAGTAGGTGATCGCCGCCCGCACCTTGTCAGGATACTTCCCCTGATAATACCTGAACATGTTCTCGTAATACTGATTGCCCGTTCCAAGGACGATTATGTTGACATTCAGTGAGCATATCCTGTCCATCGCCTGGTCGATGATGTCCAGTCCTTTCTGATCCGTGAGGCGTGAGACGATGGCGAGCGTAAGCACATCAGGATTCTCCGGCAGCCCCATTTCCTTCTGGAGCTCCACCTTGTTCTTCTTCCTCTTCGACTTCCTGTCGCGCACGGAGTAGTCGTTCCCTATGTTCTTATCCGTCTTAGGATTCCATGCCTTGTAATCGATGCCGTTGATGATTCCCCAGAGCCTTTCGTGGCGCCACTTCAGGATGTCCTCAAGTCCTTCGCCGAACTCCGGCGTCTGGATCTCCCAGGCGTAGCTGTTGCTTACGGTGGTGATGTAATCCGAATAGACAAGGCCGCCGCGCATCATCGTGCAGTTCCAGTCGTTCTTCGGGATCGACCTGTCCTGGTAGGGGCTTACAAGGAGCCCTGGCTCGAACACTTCATCCGGAAGCGCCGATACCCATTTGATATGCCCGACATCCCATTCGCCTTTGAAGCGGATGTTGTGGATGGTGAACACGGTCCTTATCCCGCGGAAGAAGGGATCGCCCTGGAATACGGTATTGAGGTAGACAGGGATCAGCGATGTCTGCCAGTCATGGCAGTGGATGATGTCAGGGCGGAATCCGATGAGCGGAAGCGCTGAGAGCACAGCCTTTGAGAAGTAGGCAAACCGCTCCAGATCCTGATAGAGATCATAGTATGGCACGATTCCTGAGAAATACTGCTCATTATCGATGAAGTAGTATGTTATGCCATCATGTTCCAGGCGATGGACACCGACATAGATCCTGTTGTCCATCTGGAAATAATAGATGCATTCCATCCTGCTGCGCCATTCCTGCTTGATCGCATGGTAATTGGGCAGGATGACCCTTATGTCATATTCATTTCTGTCGAAAGCCTGCGGAAGGCTGCCTACGACATCTGCAAGCCCCCCTGTCTTCACAAACGGCACGCACTCAGATGCCGCGAAGAGAATCTTCTTCATCTCACCCTCCATTTATACGATTATACTCTCTCATTCCACGGTTTCCAAACAAAATAACCCCGCTCTTCGGCTCAGTTGTTGGATTTCCCTGAATCTGATAAACTCCAGACGTTGGTCTGGAGGCGTTATGAAGGCAGTCGAACTGGCAAGGAACTACGATCCCAAGGATTTCGAGGAAAGGATATATGAGGAGTGGAAGGCGAAGAAGGAATTCGCTCCATCCGATTCAGACAAGGAGCACTTCTCCGTCGTCATGCCGCCACCGAATGTGACAGGCATCCTCCATATGGGACATGCCCTGAACAACAGCCTTCAGGACATCATCGTCAGATACTACAGGATGCTCGGACGTCCGACGCTCTGGGTTCCGGGTACCGACCATGCCGGTATCGCTACGCAGAATGTCGTCGAGAGGCAGCTGCAGAAGGAAGGGCTGAGAAGGCAGGATCTCGGACGGGAGAAGTTCGTCGAGCGCACCTGGCTTGTCAAGGAAAAGCACCATGACATCATAAAGAAGCAGCTGGAGAAGATGGGCTGCTCCTGCGATTGGGATCATGAGCGCTTCACGATGGACGAGGGGCTTTCCCGCGCTGTAAGGGAAGCATTCGTCACCCTTTATGAAAGGGGCCTGATCTACAAGGGCAAGTATCTTGTGAACTACTGCCCCAAGTGCGGTACAGCGCTCGCTGATGATGAGGTCGAGTATGAGAACGTCCCCGGAAAGCTCTATGATGTGAGATATCCTTACGCCGATGGCTCTGGATACATCACAGTCGCTACGACAAGGCCCGAGACGATGTTCGGTGATACCGCTGTTGCCGTTAATCCCGCCGATGAGCGCTACACGGCAGTCGTGGGAAAGGAGCTCCTGCTGCCGCTTACTGACAGAAGGATACCAATCATCACAGACAGCTTCGTCGATATGGAATTCGGCACAGGCATGGTGAAGATCACACCGGCGCATGACCCGAACGACTGGGAGTGCGGACGCCGCCATAACCTGGAGGCGATCAACCTGCTCAATCCAGACGGAACTCTCAATGACAATGTCCCTGTGAAATACCGTGGCATGCAGGCGGAGGAGGCGAGGAAGCTCGTCGTGGAGGATCTGGAGAAGGGCGGTTATCTTGTGAAGGTCACCGACCACAGCCATGATGTCGGCCATTGTTATCGCTGCCATACGACTGTCGAGCCCTATCTTTCTGAGCAGTGGTTCGTCAGCATGAAGAGCCTTGCTGACAAGGCGCTTCAGGCATGGAGGGATGGGGATATCGTGTTCTACCCGAAACGCTGGGAGAATACCTACGTCCATTGGATGGAGACGATCCGCGACTGGTGCATCTCCCGCCAGCTCTGGTGGGGCCATCGCATCCCCGTCTGGTACTGCAATGACTGCGGGAAGATGATCGTATCGCGTACCGATCCTGATGAGTGCCCTGACTGCCACAGCCATAGCCTTAGGCAGGATGAGGATGTGCTTGACACATGGTTCTCATCGTGGCTTTGGCCGTTCTCAACGCTTGGCTGGCCTGACAGGACACCGGATATGGAGCGCTTCTTCCCGACGAATACGCTCGTCTCAGCGTATGACATCATCTTCTTCTGGATCTCCAGGATGATCATGGCGTCAGAGGAGTTCATTGGAAAAGCGCCGTTCCATGACATCGTGATCACAGGTCTTGTCAGGGATATCCAGGGCAGGAAGATGTCGAAGTCCCTTGGCAACGGCATCGATCCGATCGAGGTCATAGACAGGTATGGTGCGGATGCGATGAAGTTCACGCTCTGCTACCTCGCTGCGCAGGGACAGGATGTGATGATCGATATGGATTCATTCCGTCTTGGCTCACGCTTTGCGAACAAGATCTGGAACGCGACGCGCTACCTCCTGATGAACATAGAGGGAAGGAATCTCGTTGAAGTTGAGCGCTCATCGATGACTGTCATGGACAGGTGGATATACTCGCGCTTCAATGATGCCGCCAGGACAATTTCGGAAGCCATGGCTGGGTATCGCTTCAATGAGGCGGCACAGGCTATCTACTCATTCTTCTGGAATGATTTCTGCGACTGGTATATCGAGGCATCCAAGGGCAGGCTCCTCCACGGAAGCGATGCGGAGAAGGATGTGCAGGTCTCGATCCTGATGGACATCCTTGAGAAGAGCATGCGCCTCATGCATCCGTTCCTCTCGTTCATCACTGAGGAGATCTACCAGAAGCTGCCCAACCATAAGGGTGATGTGATCTCATCATCATATCCTCTCTATGATGCAGCGCTTTCAGATCCAGAGGCTGATTCCCTCGTATCGCTTCTCCAGGAAGCGGCACGCCTTGTGAGGGCGGCGCGCGCCGGCCTTCAGATCGCCCCTGAGAAGAAGCTCCGCGTTGTCATAAGGACAGCTGGCAGGACGCCTTCAGCAGCATTCATGGAAGAGGAGGCAGGACTCCTTGCGTCCTTCATGTCCGCATCCTCCATCACCGTCGATACAGATGGAAGCGAGGATATAAAGGGAGCGATGCCGGCGACAGGACCTGGATTCGAGGCATTCATCTTCGTCCGCGAGGCGATAGACGTGGAACAGGAGGTGAAGAGGCTGGAAGGGGAGATAAAGAAGAACGAGGCGCTTCTGGAAGGTACTATGAAGAAGCTCTCGAATGATAACTTCCTCTCCCATGCCCGGGCCGAGGCTGTCGAGAAGGAGAAGTCCAAGAAGGCTGAGTTCGAGGATAAGATCCAGAAGGCAAGGGAGCATATAGAGCTTCTCAGGTCATTCTGAAGCCGTGCCCCGTCCGCTTGTGGCGGGGTTTTCCCTTGCCTTCCTGATAGGTGTAAAGTTCCTTCGTCATGGACAGGGTTGTTGATGTATAATCCTTCGGAGGAACGGGTGAAAGGCATGTATGATCTGGTTGTCATTGATGATGAAGCAGTAATCAGGGAGAGCATTGTCTCCCTGTTTCCCTGGCATGATCTGGGCTTCCATATTTCCCGCACCTTCGATAATGGTCTAAAGGCGATGGCCAGCATCTGCCAGACACCGCCTGACGCGATCCTCTCCGATATAAGGATGCCGATGATGACTGGTCTTGACCTGCTGAAGGAGATCAATGCGAGGAAGCTCCGCGTGCCTGTCGTCCTTCTGAGCGCCTATGCGGATTTCTCCTATGCTCAGGAAGCCATAGGGTGCGGGGCTTTCGATTATATAGTCAAGCCTGTCTCAGTAAGGGAGATGAAGGATGTGTTCAGCCGTCTTTCCAAGCGTCTTGACCAGGGAAAAAGGATGACCCCAGCCCTTCCCGCGGATGATATCCGATCAGCATTCGGACAATACATCGCTGACAGCCTTGCCGACGCCTCCCTGCAGGAGTTCGCGGCCTCCTGCTCCATATCCTCCGAGGAGGCTGCTGAGCGCATCGAGCATGAATTCGGCATGCCTTTCAGGGCTCTTGTCCTGGAGATGCGCATGGAGAAGGCAACACAGATGCTTGGAGTGTTCGGCATGCGTGTTTCAGAGATCGCTGAAAGCCTTGGCTACTGCAATGTCGGGAATTTCACAAGGGCATTCAAGCAGTACCATGGGATAGGGCCGATGGAATGGCGGAGAAGGAAGAATGACGGTATTCATAGTTGATGATGAGGCTTATATCAGGGAGAGCCTGCTGGAGCTTGTCAGGTGGAAGGATATCGGGGTGGACACAGTGAAGGCCTTTCCCGGTTCGCTTAGCGCATTGGAAGAGGCATCTGCATGCACGCCCGATGTCATCATCTCGGATATCAGGATGCCGGACATGGACGGGCTTGAGTTCGCTGCAAAGGTCGCCCGGATATGCCCTGAGACGCGTTTCGTGATTCTGACCGGCTATCCAGACTTCTCATATGCGAGGACGGCTCTGAGAAACGGCGTCATAAGGTACCTGGTGAAGCCCGTTTCCCCCGCGGTGATAGAAAGCACCGTTGCAGAGCTTTCCCATGGTCATGATGAGGAACCGGCGGTGAAGAGCATCAGCTGTCTTGTCCGGGGATACATCAGCCAGTACCTAGGCTCTGCCTCCCTTAACGAGGCCGCATCAAGCCTTGGAATGAGTCCCAATCATGTCGCTTCCGCGGTCAGGAAGGAGACGGGGATGACGTTCTCGCAGATCCTTCATGAGGAGAGGATGAGACGTGCTTCGGAGATGATCAGGAATGGAAGCAGCCGTAATGAAGCCATGGCTGCAGTCGGGTACTCCGATCCCAAGAGCTTCCGCAGGGCTTTCTCGGAGTATGAGGAAGGACGGGCATGAGGCAGGGAGCATACTATGAGCCGGTGAGGCTGGTGAGACGGCATTTCCTGCGCACATTCCTCCATTTCATGATGATGAGCATCCTCCCGATGGCCTGTATCTTCCTTGCGTATTCGATCTACTACATCCCAAAGGAGAGCTCGAACATCGAGCGGAGCTCGCTCAATTCACTTTCTGGGTTGCAGGAGACGATATCATTGGTGTTCAACGATACGTCTAAGGTGACGAATATCCTCGATTCGATGAATGATATCGATGTGCTTCATCGGATGTTCTCCTCTCCAAGCCCGGGGCAGTTCGAGGATTATGATGAATTCTCCGTCTGCAAGCAGCTCGCGAACTACATGAATGCCATCGTCAACTCACGCACGTACATTGAGTCGATATATGTTTACTATCCCAACGGGAAGCATGCGTACCTTACGAACCAGATGAATATCTGGAACGATGAGACATCCCTCGATCCCGGATGGATGGAAAGCATCCCTGTCAACAGGCGCTACAGCATCTCCCGACGCAGGATACCAGGAAACAACTATGACACGCTGACGGTGATGGAACGGAGCAGCAGGGGCTTCTATGTCGCTGTGAATTTCGACATGCTTTTCTTCGAGAGGCTCCTGACAATGCTCAACCCTGTGGAAGGGCAGAGCATACTCCTCGTTGACAGGCTGGGCGATATACTCGCCGCGGAATTCGCTTCATCTGTCTCACGTGAGGACAGGGCACTTGTTGCGGAGAGCATCTCGGAGGCAGTTGAAGCGGCTTCGGGGATGAATGTCAGCCGTGAGCTTTCCGGGTTCACTGTGTTCTTTGAGTACATGGATGATTTCGGCATCCTCTGCATCACTGCAATCGCCGACAGGGATCTGTTTTCCCATATCTACGATCTTCTGAGGATCATGGTTGTGGCAATCGCGCTTTGCAGCATAGCCTCTGTTGCTATATCGTTGGGGGAATCGTATTCAGTGACACGGCGGCTCAAGGAAATCGCGGATCTTTTCGACGATGCAAGGAAGGGCAGGGATACCCATGAGGGAAGGACCCGCGGGAATGATATCTACCAGTACATCTATGACCATCTGATCAGGACGTTCATCAGGAATGAGTACACGAGGATCGCCCTTGATGAGAAGGAGATTGAGGCGAAGTATCTTGAGCTATCGGCCCTTCAGTACCAGATAAATCCCCATTTCCTCTACAACTCCCTGCAGATGATAGATTTCGAGGTGCTGCGTGATGTAGGAAGGCCATGTGCGGCGAACAGCATGATCGAGGATCTTTCTCGCTTCCTGCAGTATTCTCTCCGGAATCCGGAGGCATCGGTAATGCTCTCGGCGGAGGTGGATGCAACCAAGCTGTACACGAACCTGATGAAGAGCAGGATGGGGGATCGCCTTGCATTCGAGTGGGAAATCGATGACGACGCAATGGATGTCGAGGTTCCGAAGCTGATCATCCAGCCGCTTGTCGAGAACTCGATACAGCATGGCATGGCGGGTGATTCCTCCGATCTCTGCATAAGCATCACTGTCAGCGTGGAAGGAAAGTCCGTCCGTATCGCTGTCAGGGACAATGGTTCCGGCGTATCGTCCTCCTCCCTTGCTGAGCTGAGGGGGAACCTTGTCTCGGATTCAGCAATGACAGAGAGCCATATCGGGCTGAGGAATGTGGTTCGCCGTCTCCGGCTGCGCTATGGTCAGTCATTCCAGTGTTCTGTTGACAGCACGGAGGGAAGGGGCTTCGAGGTGGTTTTCATCATTCCTGATGTGGAAAATGCGGAGGAAGGCAGCGATGATGAATGGAATTGACTGGACTAACTGCTCTCCTTGCGAGGCAGGAATCAGATCTGAGAGTATTTCCGAGGCACTTGATTTCCTGGAAAGCCATATGATCCCGATGCATTCCCTGCTCGTCATAAGGGGAGGGAAGGCTGCCGTTGAAGCATATTGGGAGCCATATCATGCCAGAACGCTGCACCGCATGTTCTCCGTGACGAAGAGCCTTGTCTCCCTTGCTGCTGGAGTTCTTGTGTCAGATGGCCGTATCTCCCTTGATGACAAGGTCCTGGATTTCTTCCTAGGGACTGCAGTCCCTGATCGCTTCCGAATCCTGACGCTCCGCCATATGCTGAGCATGCGCACATGCCATAGCCGTGCCTCGCATAAGCTGGTTCCCGGTTCAAGCTACACCGGTTCGTATTCCGACGACTGGGTTGGATCATTCTTCCGCACTATCGATGGCGATCATCAGCCTGGCACATTCTTCTCCTATGATGATACGGCTGCCCATGTCGTTGGAGCGATCGTCGAGAAGGTTTCCAGAATGGATCTGATCTCCTTCATGAGAAGCACTTTCCTCAAGGATGTGTCATTCTCCCAGGATGCATACATCATGAAGGAGGGAACAGGTGTATCGAAGGGGAACTCCGGCCTGATGGCAAGGCCGCGTGATCTTGCGGAACTGGCGTACAGGGTCGGGAAGAGAAGCCTTCATGGCGTCTCTGGGGAATATATCGATGAGGCGCTTTCGTTCCAGGCTGACACTTCAGAAGGCACGCAGGACGGGGTATCTGCATTCCGTCATGGCTATGGTTACTTCTTCTGGCTCATTGATGGAGGATGGGCGATGTATGGCAATGGCGGGCAGCTCGTCCTGTCCTACCCGGATGAGGATCTATTGGTTGTCACGACAGCCGACGTGCAGGCCATCCAAGGGGGCACTGGAAGCATAATGGATGCTGTCCAGATCATCAGGAAGGGAGTCGGGAACAAGGAAGTGGGTGATGAAAAAGCCCTGATGGATCGCATCAGCTCGCTTTCGCTGATCCATGTATCTGGTTCTCCGGTGCCTTCTGGGGCATGGCGATACGGATGCCTTTCCGCCGCTGTGGATGGTGGAAGCATTTCCATCAGCCTGGGAAAAGAAGAAGGTCGCATCTCCATCGTGCGTGGCTCCCATCGTATCGGGTTCATCTTCGGATACTGCAGGAATGCAGCAGGGCCTGTAGAGGGGATTGCCGGATACACTGCCGCGGCATCGGGAGCTTGGAAGGAAGATGATACATTGGTGATCCTTTCCCAGTTCATGGGAGAGGAGATCGGAAGCCTCTCGGTGAGGGTCTCGATCCAAGGGGAAATGATAACGGTGACATCGAAGCTCTGCGGAGAGCTCAGCTTCACAGGGTTCAGCTTCACAGCAGAAGGAGGGATGCAGGAATGGACGGAGGAATAGGGAAGTACAGCAGCGAAAAGGCTGGATACAGCACGCTTTTCAGATCATCGGGAACATGGAAGATCGCAGTGAGCAACGCACCTGCAAGGGAGGAGGTGCATAGCATCTCCAGGCATTTCCAGACAGATGAATCATTCATCCTGCTTGAAGGAGGAGGATATCTCATCACTGCGGAAGTCTCAGAGGATGGGATTTCTTTCCATGCAGAGCGCCTGGAGAGGAACACAGTGTACAACATCCCTCCATCGGTATGGCATGCCCATATGTGGGATGCCGGCACCAAAGTCCTCATTGTCGAGGACAGCGACACCGGAAGCTCCAATTCAGAGGAGAGGGAACTGACGGAAGAGGAAGAATGCGAAATTTTATCTATGATTAAGATGGTTGAATAAGTATTTTGATGTATTAAAAATAAATTAGGAGAAGAATATCCTTGACGGCATATGCGGGATCCTGCATATGCCTCTTTCTTTCTGTGTCCACACCGCATTGATGTGATAAATTTTAGTGTCTGGACGTACCTTGTAGGCACGCTGGGGGTGTAGGAACATAGCTTCAAAGGAGGACGACAATGAGAAAAGCACTCTCTGTCGCAATGGTTATCGCGCTTCTGCTGTGCTCGTTCCAGGTATTTGCTGGCGGCGCGGGGGAATCATCATCGGATGATGGAGTAACGACAATACGTGTCGCTTGGTGGGGAGGAGACGCCAGGCATAAGGCAATGCTTGATATGATCGCAGCATTTGAGGCTGAGAACCCTGATATCAAGGTGGAGCCTGAGTATTCTGCTTTCGCCCAGTATGGCGATAAGTTCTTCATCCAGCTGACATCGGGCGCGGCACCGGATGTAATGGCTGTTGACCAGCCGTGGTGCGCAACAGCGGTTCAGCAGGGAGATTTCTTCCTTGATCTTTCACCGTATGCTGAGCAGCTCCAGATCGATACATTCGATGACTACCTCATCGATAACTACAGCTACTTCAATGACAAGCTGCTGTTCCTGCCTATCGGAATCAATGGAATGGGCTCCCTTGTCGACACAGAGATCCTCTCCCAGTTCGGTTTTGACATCAACGATAAGGACTTCACATGGGATGATATGTTCGCTCTGGCGGAGAAGGTCCATGCGGCGAATCCTGACTGGTATCTCTGCTGCACGGATTCCAAGCAGGCGGCACTTTATTATGCAAGGGTCTATCTGAGGCAGCTTACCGGACGCCAGCTCATCAATGATGATGGAACGATGGGATGCACGAGAGAGGAGCTTTCAGAGGCACTTGAGCTTGTCGACAGGTGCTATAAGGAGAACGTGTTCCAGCCAATCACGATAAGCGCTGTCTACAACAACACGATGACGCAGAATCCTGACTGGCTCAACAGGAAGATGTTCATGATCCTCGGAAGGACATCCGTCATGACGGAGACAGCTTCCAGGCGTGAGATCGATGGACACTATACGACAACCGGTTACGTCATGCCACAGCTTGAGGGCGGTGTCGAGTCCGGCATCGAGGTCCGCCCTGTCACGCTGTATGCAGTCAACAAGGAGACCAGGAATCCTGATGCAGCTGTACGCTTCCTTGAATTCATGTTCACAACCGAAGCGGCTGCCAAGGCAATCGGTTCCAACTACTCAGTACCAGCGCGCGAGGAGAGCCGTGGTTACGTCGCTGATGTCCTTGATCCAAGCGCAATCGAGAATGTCGAGTATTCGCTCGCAAATGCAGGCAGCACTCTCAATGCATGGTCTGGCAACTCAGAGGTAGAGGCGCTCTTCACCGAGATAATGGAGAAGATCGCATACGGCCAGTATGATTCAATGCTTGAAGCTGCTGATGAGATCATCGAACGCATAGGGATGATCGTCACGAACTGACCTACTTTTCCGGGTGCGGGGGCAGTGATGCCTCCGTACCATCATAGGGTTCCATATGAAAAGCAAGACTACAAAATCTCTCGCCCGCCAGAACCGGTGGGTTGGGTTCTTCTTCATTACTCCGTGGCTGATAGGATTCCTTGTCCTGCAGCTCTATCCGATACTGGCTACGCTCTTCTATTCATTCACGAACTACACATTCACGAATGATCCGTCATTCGTCGGCCTGAAGAACTACATCAGGATGTTCACCATCGACAAGCAGTTCCTTGAATCGATGAAGATCACAGGCCTTTATACTCTCATGGCCATACCCGCGAAGATCGCATTCGCGCTTATCATAGCGATGATCCTCAACCAGAAGGTCAGGGGAATCGGGGTCTACAGGGCACTGTACTACCTTCCTTCGATCCTCGGCGGCTCAGTTGCCGTCTCCGTCCTCTGGCGTGTCCTGTTCATGCATGACGGCATGATCAACCACATCATCGGCACAGTTGGGCTGGGCCCTGTGGACTGGCTTACGGATCCAGGCATCGCGCTGGGAACGCTGAGCCTTCTCCAGGTCTGGCAGTTCGGATCCTCGATGGTCATATTCCTTGCTGCCCTCAAGCAGATTCCGCGGGATCTTTATGAGGCTGCTGATGTCGATGGCGCTTCCTGGTGGCTCAAATTCAGGAAGATAACAGTTCCGCAGGTCTCTTCCGTCATCTTCTTCAATCTCATCATGCAGACTGTCCAGGCACTGCAGAACTTCACAAGCGCGTTCGTCATAACGAATGGCGGTCCGATGAAGAAAACCTACATCATCGGAATGAAGCTCTATGATGATGCCTTCAAATACTACAACGTCGGATATGCATGCGCAGAGTCCTGGGCACTCTTCGTCGTCATCATCGCGCTTACCGCACTTGTATTCAAATCTTCCGATGCGTGGGTTTACTACGCCGATGAGGGGGTGAGGAAATGAGGATATCCAACAAAGCAAAGAACGTAATCCGGCATATAGTGCTTATCGCTGTATGCTTCGTGCTCATCTATCCCGTTGTATTCATGTTCTTCGCCTCCTTCAAGGAGTCGAATGAGGTGTTCACCTCACTGAGCCTCTTTCCGGAGAAGTACAGGTGGGAGAACTACGTCAATGGATGGCAGGCTGGAGCTTCCGGCTCGATAACATTCACCAACTACTTCCTCAATACATTTGCCCTCGTCATTCCCGTGGTATTCTTCACCATAGTCTCCTGCTCCCTTGTTGCCTATGGGTTCGCGAGGTTCAGCTTCCCGTTCAGGAAGATACTCTTCCCGGCGATGATCTCCACGATGATGCTTCCTAGCACAGTCATCATCATCCCGCGCTTCATGCTGTTCAAGAACCTGGGATGGCTCGACAGCTACCTGCCATTCTACGTGCCTGCGATCTTCGCCTGCTACCCGTTCTTCATCTTCCTCCTGATCCAGTTCATGAGGAATATACCGACATCATTCGATGAATCGGCGAAGATGGATGGCTGCAGCGCCATGATGATCCTCCGAAAGATCATCCTCCCGCTTCTCAAGCCCGCGATCTTCTCCGCTGGCCTTTTTCAGTTCATCTGGACGTGGGATGATTTCTACAACCAGCTCATCTTCATCAACTCGCCGCGCAAGTTCACAGTCGCGCTCGGTCTCCGCCTTGCTATTGATACATCCACCGAAACAGTGCAGTGGAATGAGGTCATGGCGATGTCGGTCTGCACCATAATCCCTCTCTTCATCATTTTCTTCGCATGCCAGAAATACTTTGTAGAGGGAATCACATCATCTGGCATAAAGGGGTGAGGTATGTTCGATAAAACCCTTCTTTTCAGGCTTTCCGGCTTTGATCCTGCTGTACCTGAGGTTCATAATGGCTCCGGTGAGCCGAACTTCCTCCGTTCTGTCGAATCCATCGACGATGAGAGGTTCGGCAAGGTTCTGAGATGCCATCCTTCCCAGCTTCTTGCCTATAGGGCTCCTGGAAATATCTATTCCGAAAGAGGCACGATCTCATTCTTCTGGAGGAGCAGGGAAGCGCTCGGGGAGACGGAATTCCCCCTTTTCAGAGTAGCCTTTGCCGATCATTCGAGCTGGGATGCGCTCTTTATCCGCATCGACTACAACGGGAGCGGCATCGATGCCTTTGCCACTGATATCAATCTCTCAAGGCTCCGGCTGAGCCATCACTTCGATGTGCTTCCATCCCCTGATGAATGGATCCATATCATGTTCACCTGGGATGAGAATATCGGAGTGTCCCTCTTCGTCAACGGGGAATGCGTCGGGGAGATAAGGAAGAGGTCTCTTCTCTATGCGGGGCTCGACCAGTTCGGTACGCACTCGCGCATCATAAGCAATGCACAGGTCCAGTCGAGCTACAACTACATGAGGACCGGGGATTTCGCGGAGATCAGGATCTATGGCAGGATGCTTGGCTCAGAGGATGCAGCGCGCCTTGCAGCAGGGAAGGAGCCAGAGGTTTCCACAGATGGAATGAGGAGCCTTTCCGATCCTGCAGTCAGAGCTGAATGGGACAGCCGCTTCGGCTTTGACTGCCCTGCAGGGCCATACCATCTTACGCAGCGCTGCTATACCGTGCGCAAGGTCGAGATACATGAGGCGTATGACCATAAGCGCTGGTGGTGGAAGGCATGCGACGGGATCCGCGAGACGACATGGCCTGGCGTATACAATCGTTCCCGCCTTCCTGGTCGCCTTGACTACTTCGTGCTTCCTGACTGGGACTGCTACTCGGTATCGGGTAAGAAGATCACTTTCTTCACGCCCCGGGGCGAGGAGTTCAACTGCATTGCGATGTCTGGATCCGCCCATGGCATGATGCGCTTGCACACGATCGGAGGGGAGACTCCTCTTGAAACGCGCAGGGAATCATCCGAAAGGAGCTTCCTCTGCCTTCCAGAGCCAATGAGGGAAGCCGCGATAGAGTTCGAGAATGATGAAATCGAGGAACCGATTGGGGATATCTCGCTCTTTGATATCCATCCGGGGACTGTTCCGGCTGGAAGGGTGATCGAAAGCTATCATCTCACCTCTGCTGTTCCCGAAGGATATGAGGGCATCAATGCATTCATCAGAGGGCGCATGATGGAGGATGAGCGCTTCACTCTCTATCCCGGCTCTCCTGACAGGAACCCCTCTCTGCCACCGCTTCCATTCGTGAACATCGCGATCAGATACAGATCAGGGAGGGACAAGGGCCTTGACGGAGTGCTTGTCCGCCTGCCGGGTATAGGGAAGGGAGATGGGCTTTGCAAGGTCAATATCCAGGTCCGTGATCCCCTGTGGTGGTACCGTAATCTGATCAACGCCTCCTTCTCGATCAAGGAGGGCTCTGCAAAGGAAATCTTCCTCGATACAAGGGATCGCATACTTCCTGAGGGCGGGGTTCTGTACATGACGATTGCATCTTCCGAGGATCTTGATGCCTCATTTGTTTCCGGGCTTTCTGTGGACCTCGTGTTCAAGAGCAGGGAGGAGGCGAAGGCAGAGCATATTGCTGACAGGCTTACACAGGTCAGGGACAACTATGCCAACCTCGTTGAGGAGAATCCCTCGGATGAGCGTTTCAATATGTTCCGCCGCTTCAAGGCGGATCTTGATGATCTTCTCGATGTTGATCCGGACAACAGGATTGCACAGGAATACAGATATGACAAATTCAAGGTGGAGGCGCCCTCGTTCGTCCAGAGCCAGTGTCCCGATAGCGTTCCACGCTGGGCATGGCGTCAGATTGAGTATATGGCGCGCGTCAAGCGCTTCCTTTCCTGGTGGATCGACAAGAGGCAGATTGGGAATGGTGAGTTCGGAGGAGGGCTTTCCGATGATGGTGATCTCACAGCATGGTGGCCCGGTCCTGCAATCGCTGGATGCATGCCTGATAAGATCGCGCGCTCGCTGCGGACTGAGATGGAGGCGTTCTATGACCAGGGCATGTTCACGAATGGGCTCTGCTCCATACAGACGGATCAGCTGCACACCCTCGAGGAGGGGATCCAGGCCCTTGGTCAGTGCCTGACGCTCTTCCCTGATGATCCTCTTTACATCGAGAGGGCAATGGATAACTGCCGTGGTATAGGCTATGTCACAGGCTATACGGAGAAAGGGCATCGCCATTTCATGAGCGGCTACTACTCAGGAGTGCGCATCGCGATGGAGCATCCTTGGCGGTACAGTGCATCCGATTCGTTCCATGTGCTCCATCCCACGTATATGCTTGCGCGGTACAACGGATCCCCGAAGGCGAGGAAGCTGATCCTGGAGCTTGCGGATTCGATGCTCTGCCATTACTATGACGGACGCCTCCATGTGCTTGTCGATACTGTCGACGAGACGGATCAGGTGCATGAGAGGACGAGGGAGTGGCCGCTCTTCTATGCTGCCTATGACCTTACAGGGGACAGGAAGTATCTTGAGCCGATTGATCCATCTCTATATGCGCTGCCGCAGGACAGGCTCAAGGGAAAGGATCCTGAGGAATACACTGCAGATCGGTATGAAACACTTCTTCGCGATGCCGCGCTGAGGGAGTACATCAATACCGACGGACAGCTCTGGGTGGATCGCTGTGTCATCGATATCTCCGCACTGCAGGAGGATAGATGCGGAGGAATTGCCCATATACGGTTCTCACTCTATCCGAGGCACTTCATAAGATGGCGCTTCGATGAGGGGCAGGAGAGCGATGTCGCGATACTTGTGACAGAAGCTGATCCAACCCATCTTGTGTTCAGATCGTTCTGCCTTTCCGATTCCCCCGTGCATGCGGTGATGGTTCCTGACAACCTCAGGGAAGGCAGGTGGAGCATTACATCAGGAAGTGGGAAGGCCACTTTCGATGCAAGGCGTTTCGGCCCCGGCGTGGATATTTCCTTCATGCCAGGATCCGATGAATACACGCTCAGCCTTGAAAAGGAGAAGGAGAGGAAGGAGCTTCCTGATCTAGCTATCTCGGCGAAGGATGTCATCATACGTCCCGACTGCATCCGCACCGTTGTCCATAACATCGGAGCAGTAGCGTCGGTCCGCACGCGCCTTGTGCTCAAGGATGCCTCCGGCAAGGAGCTGAGGCATAATCATATCCCGCCGATTGAGGCGCCCGTCGATCTCTATCCGAAGTCGATGGAGATACCTCTCTGGACGCGTGGCCTTGACCTGAAGGGCTGCACGATCGAAATCGATCCTGAGGGCGATGAGGAGGAGATCAGCAGGATGAACAACACAGTAAGGCTGGAGGACGTGCTATGAAGCTGTCATATACAACGCTCTCTGTGAAGGAAAGAAGCCTTGAGGAGGCTGTAGCTATTGCCAAGAGCCACCATCTTGATGGAATAGAGCTGCGCGGCATGGGAAACAGCCATATATCCGCAGAGTCATCCTTCTCGTACATTAGGGATGCGATCCATCTTCTGAAGGACAGCGGCCTGGAGGTTCCGTGCCTTACATCCTATGAGCATCTGGCACAGATTGATGGAAAGGGGGCGGGGAAGGAGGCTGACTCGCTTCTCCACACCATCGATCTTGCATCCTTCATAGGGGCAGGGAATGTCAGGGTGTTCATGGGTGCCCTTCCTCCCGGAGTGGAGATGGAAGCCGTGATGGACAATGTGCATTCCATAATGGAGCGCACAGCTGATTCCCCGGTCGGCATCATCATCGAGACCCATGACAGCGCACAGGATGGAAGGACGCTTTCCCGGATACTTGACGGAGCACCCGGATGCTATGGTGTTCTCTGGGATATAATCCATCCATGGATGATGGGTGAGGATTTCAGGGCGACCTGGCGATGTATCGGCAGCAGGGTCAGGCATATGCATATCAAGGATGTCAGGACACGCCCTGAAGGCGGTTTCTATGACTATACTGCCATCGGTGACGGTATCATCCCCGTTTCCTCGATCGTCAGGCATGTCCTTGAGAATGGATATGATGGATTCTTCTCGCTTGAATGGGAGCGGTCCTCCCCGGGCGCAGAGGGAATATCATTTGAGGACCAGCTCGGCTTGTATGCCGATTTCATGAGGAGCCTTGTATGAGGGTAGCGTTTGAGGAGGCCAGAAAGGTCCTTGCTGAGAAGCTGGAGAAGCACGGAGTGCCTGCCTGGCAGGCGGAGAAAGTCGGATATGAGATGGCAAGGAATTCGCTTGAGGGCATCTATACCCATGGCCTTAACCGGTTTGAGCGGCTGGTGAGGAACATCGATGAGGGGATTGTCATTCCCGGAACGGAGCCTGAGCTGATCCATTCATTCGGTGCCATGGAGAACTACGATGGCAGGCTGGGCCTTGGGATCACGAACGCGCTTTTCTCCATGTCCCGCGCGATGGAGCTGGCCACGGAGCACGGAGTGGGCATAGTCGCCCTCCGCAATACGAACCACTGGCTCCGCGCAGCAACGTATGGCTATCAGGCGGTAGAAGGCGGATTTGCGGCGATGTGCTTCACCAATACGATTCCGAACATGCCTACATGGGGTGCCATTGACTCCCGTATCGGAAACAATCCATTCATGATGGCGTTCCCCAGGAGAAACGGCTCTCCGATCATTGTCGACTCGGCTATGTCACAGTTCTCATATGGTGCGCTTGAGCTTGCCAGGCTTGAGCACAGGACAATGCCCGTCGATGCAGGCTTTGACGAGAATGGAAGGCTCACAAAGGATCCTGATGCAGTCATCAGGACCAAGCGCATCATCCCTACAGGATACTGGAAGGGGGCGGCAATGTCCTTTGCCCTCGATATCTTCGCCTCTGCGCTGTCGATGGGTGCATCCGTGGCAGCCGTCGGACGTCTGGATGGCGATGAGCATGGTGTCAGCCAGTTCTTCATGGCGATTGATTACAGGAAGATCTCAGATGAGGATGCAGTTGATGACATCGTCGAGGGAGCGATAGCGGATCTGAAATCCTCCATCCCATCTGATCCTGCGAGACCGATCATCTACACAGGCGAGATGACCGGAAGGATAAGGGAGGAGAACCTGAAGGAAGGGATTCCCGCCGATGAGGGTGTCTGGCAACGCATCCTCTCCCTGTGAGGCAGTGGCTGGGCTTTGTCCCAGCCATTTTTACTGTCAATATTTCAAACATCAGTTTGTGTTGCAAAATAAATCAATGGTGTTGTTTTGAACACTTCTGAATGCGATTTTGTTTCAAAACAAAACATGATGTGATTTCTATCAAATTTTATTGGCTTTTCTGTTTCTGTAATGATAGTCTTTCCCTCAGAGAAGGAGAGAAATGTAAAATGTCATGTTCTAATTTGAAACACAATACTCCTTTTCTTGCGGTCATCGCAGATGATCTTACTGGAGCTCTTGATACAGGGATCCAGTTTGCGAATGCAGGCGCAAGAACGATGACCATCACAAAAGCTGATCCTCGGAGCCTGAGCGAGTATCTGGACGAAGGCTATGAAGTGATATCAATAGACGCATCAACGCGGCATCTGGATGGGGAAGCGGCTGCACGCATCGTTTCCTCTGTGGTGCAGCAATGCCGTGCGGCGGGAGTCCGGTATCTCTACAAGAAAACGGATTCCGTGCTCAGGGGGAATATCTCCGAGGAGATCAGGGCCTTCATGGAAGCCGATGGCGTCAGCGTCCTTCCATATGTTCCGGCTTTCCCTGATCTGGGAAGGACTGTTGAGCATGGTGTGCTGTATGTCAATGGAAAGCCGCTGCTGTGCACTGAGCTTGGCTGTGATCCATTCGACAGGGTGAGGAGCAGCAAGGTCTCCGATCTCTTCACCCAATCCGATGTGTCAGTCAGGGACTCAGTGGATGCCGGATACCTTCCACCCTCTGAGGAGGGGGATGGGATCGTCATCTATGATTCGAAGGATAACGAGGATCTCGACAGGATCGCAGCGGGACTGCTTTCCTCCGGGTTCAGTGCATTTGCGGGCTGCGCAGGCTTTGCAGATGCCCTTTCACGTGTATTCCCGTTCCCGAAGAAGCAGGAGAGCAGAGTGAAGGTCGGGCTTCCTATGCTGATCATCTGCGGCAGCGTGAACGAGGTATCGAAAAGGCAGATCCAGCATGAAGAGGACTGCGGAACGGAGCGCATAAGGCTCAATGAGTCGATGCTTTCTGATCCATCATTCTTCGACAGCGATAAGGGGCAGGAAATCATCGGGAGCATAGCATCGGGACTTTCGATGAATGGTGCTGTGATCGTTGACACAGAGGGGGAGAGGGAAGGTGCATCGCTTTCGGAGACGAATCTTGGGAATGCAGTCTCATCATCCCTCGGGGAACTTGCTGTCCGGCTTCTTGCGTCTGTTGACGGACTTGGGCTCTTCATCATCGGCGGCGATACGATGCTCAGCTTCCTGGATAAGGCAGGAAGCTCCGAGATAGAGCCGATAGAGGAGATAGAGAAGGGAATCGTCCTTTCCGTTCTGCATAAGGACGGCAGGGCGGTTCCGGTGATTTCGAAATCAGGAGGGTTCGGAGGGGAGGATATCCTCACGAAGATCCTTGATAAATACAGGAAACAGGAGGTTTCAATATGAAGAGGAAGGTTACTGCAATATCCCTGGCTATCCTTCTTGCATTGCTGATGGTACTTGTTGGATGCAGCAAGGAGGAGACTCCGGCGTCATCCTCCAAGGCTTCTGCCTCAACAAGCACAGCAGTGGCTGCGGATACATCCACACAGGATGAGCCGAGGACCTATTCATGGTTCCTCAGGAGCCAGTTCATCACATGGCTCAGGGATCTGAAGTGGTATGATGTCGCGGAGGAGAGGACGGGAATCCACGTCGATTACGTCGAGGGACCGCTTGAGCTCAATGACACATTCAACGAAGTCGACCAGCGTCTCGCATCCGGAACGCTTCCAGATGGAACGATGCTCCGCCTCGCACAGGCAAAGGTCTATGGAGCGCAGGGCGCATTCGTGGATCTCAGGCCATACATCGAGAAATATGCTCCGAACATCCAGGCATACCTTGATGCAAACCCTGACTATGAAAGGCTCATCTCTTCCGATGATGGCGCTATCTACGCGATGATCAGGGAGTCCCCGGTCCTTGCTGACTTCATCGGATACAGAGCAGATCATTTCAGGGCTGTCGGCATTGATCCTGCTGAGGTCACGACTGTAGAGGATCTCACTGAGGCGATGCGCGCACTCAAGGCGTACTATGGCAAGGACAACCCGAACTACTATCCGTTCAGCGGAAGGGAGAATGCTCCTACAAGATTCGCATACCTCTTTGATGCGGCTTCATATGCGGATGCGGAAGGATCCAGCGGTATCTACTACTCCCATGAGAAGGATTACAGCTTCGATATCAAGGCACCAAGGGCTTATGAGTGGATCCAGACGATAAAGACCTGGTACGATGAAGGGCTCATCAATCCCAGCTGGATCGATGGAACGAACACCGAAGGCGACTGGGAGTCCCAGATGCTCAGCGGCAATGCCTCCCTCTTCCTTGACTTCTACAACAGGGCAGAGTGGTTCATGACCAATGGCGGTCCTGACAATGATCCTGATTTCGATATGCAGGTGCTCCCATGGCTCGTTGATGACGAGGGCAACATCCTCAAGCAGACATCGGCACTCCTCTGGAGATCTGACAATGCTGTTGCGATCAACGCATCCTGCGACGAGGAAACCATCAGGACAATCCTCGAGTTCATCGATTACTTCTATTCAGAGGAAGGCATGATCCTTGCCAACTGGGGTGTCGAGGGCGAGAGCTTCAAGACGAATGAGGATGGCTCCAGGGAGTTCATCGTTGACTATACCGCTGAGGAATCGAAGCCAGAAGGTACGAAGAAGTGGTCATTCCTCTCCGATAGGCAGACTGTCTGCAAGCCTGTTGATCAGGAAGCATTCTACGCATGGAACACTCCGCTCATCGCAGAGGCAGCTTCCAGGTATCTTGTGCCTGAGGCCCTTCTTGCCCGCCCAGTCCTTGTATACACGACGGAGCAGGAGCAGGAGCTTTCAAACCTTGTTGCCAGCGTTTATAACGCTGAGCTCGCAGGTCTCACCGGATTCATCGTCGGCAATACTCCGCTCAATGAAGAGACATGGAACGCATTTGTCGAGCAGATGGATGCGCTTGGACTCCAGAGGATCGAGGATATCCAGTACGAGGCGTACAAGACGACCTTCGGACTCTGATGCTGCATGGCTGGCCGGGGCAGCCCGGCCATGCCTCTTTATAGGAATTGGTGGATGCTATGAAAAGAAAGAATAATGATACAAGGCTTCTTCCTCCTGCAGGTCTCGGAGAGAGGCTCAGGCGGGATGTGCTTCTTAACTGGAGGCTCTATGTCCTCCTTCTTCCCGGCGTTGTGAGCCTGGTTCTGTTCAAGCTGTTTCCTGTGGCAGGAATGGTCATAGCATTCCAGGATTTCAGCGCTTTCCGCGGTATAACAGGGAGCACATGGGTCGGCCTTGAGAACTTCCAGCGGATGTTCACTGACAAGTACATGCTGACGCTTATATCAAATACGGTGATCATCGCCATACTGTCGATTGTCTGCGTATTCCCGATACCGATCATCTTCGCACTGCTTCTCAATGAGGAGCGCTCCCGTGTCGTAAAGAACAGCGTTCAGTCGCTCAGTTTCCTGCCGTATTTCATCTCATCGGCGGTTATGGTCAGCATCCTTGCCACGATGCTCAACCCTTCCACGGGTATCGTCAATGTCATCATACGCCATTTCGGAGGGGATGCTGTGAACTTCATGGCTCGTCCTGAGTGGTTCCGGCCGCTTTATATACTCCTTCAGATCTGGCAGACATTCGGCTACAACGCAATCATCTACATTGCCGGCATAACGGCAATCAACCCTGAGCTCTATGAAGCTGCAGAGGTCGACGGATGCCAGCGCTGGGGAAAGATGATCCATGTCACTATTCCCGGTATCTCAACATCCATCATCACGATGCTAATCATCAGCATCGGTCAGATCTTCACGGTCCAGACCGAGCGTATCATCCTTATGTACAACCCGAGCAACGCCGCGACATCGGATGTGATACAGTCCTATGTCTACCGCATTGCGTTCCAGTCGCTTGGGTTCCCCGATTACAGCTACGGTACGGCTGTCAATCTCGTCAAGTCAGTGCTTGCTTTCATCCTTGTCATCATCGCCAACAAGCTCGCTGACAGATTCGCAGAGACAAGGGTCTTCTAAGGAGGCAGGCAATGAGACGCAGAATAGGTGCATTCGATATCATAAACACGCTGATCCTATCCATTGTCGGGTTGGTCTGCATCGTCCCGTTCCTTTATACGTTCTTCATCGCGATCAGCGATGGGAAGTTCCTGATCCGGGGTGATGTCTCGTTCTTCCCGAAGGGAGTGAATCTGCAGTCGTTCATCTACGTATTCACGAACCCTCGCTTCGACATAATGACAGGAGTGCGCAACAGCGCGATATACACGATCCTTGGAACGATCGTTTCCGTGCTGCTGACATATTCAACGGCGTACGTGCTGACAAGGCCGAGGATAAAGTGCCGCTACCTCATAATGTCGCTTTTCGTCCTGACATGGGTATTCGATGCCGGAATGATTCCCCGCTACATCGCCTACAGCTCGCTGGGTTTCATCGACAACATCTGGGTCATGATCATACCCGATGCCATCAATACGCAGTATCTGATCATCACGAAGGCATACCTTGAGGGAATGCCGAAGGAACTGGAGGAGGCGGCCATCGTCGATGGTGCAAATGACTTCTCCATACTCTCGAAGATATTCATTCCGGTTACCAAGCCGATCATCGCGACGATTGCACTCTTCAATGGTGTCGCGATCTGGAACCAGTACCTTGTGCCTCAGATGTTCCTCAAGACGAAGGAGCTCAAGACGATCCAGCAGGTGCTTGCCAACGTGACAATCGGTACTGAGGGAACGACATTCGCCAACACAATCATAAATGGCATCTCGCTCAATCAGCAGAACATGAAGGCCGCCGCGATCATCATCGCCATGCTGCCTATCGTAATCGCATATCCATTCGTACAGAAATACTTCAGGAATGGAATCCTCATCGGTTCGGTGAAGGGTTGAAAGGAGGTTTTCAATGAAGAGAAACGCTATCGCGCTCAATACGCTTACAACAGATGGAAGGCTGTATACCAATCCGATTACAGGTGCGCTGGAATCGCTGCTTCCGAATGAACCGTTCGCATCATGCCACGCGGTGGATCTGCTGGAACTGCCCAATGGGGATATCCTTGCAGCATGGTTTGCCGGTTCCAGGGAGGGTTATGCGGATATCAGCATCGTGCTCTCCCGCCTCGATAAGGGCTCAGACAGATGGACGGAGCCTGTGAAGGTATCGGATGACGAGACAAGGAGCGAGCAGAATCCTTCTCTCTTCCTTAAGGACGACGGTGAGATCTGGCTTGTATATACTGCACAGCTTTCGAGGACTCCCGAGACGAAGCCCAATTTCAGCCTCCAGTGCACTGCGGAGATACGTGTGAAGAAGTCCTTTGACAACGGCCATACCTGGTCAGCGACCGAGACGCTCTTCTCCCGTCCTGGCTCATTCTGCCGCCAGAAGATACAGAAGCTCTCCAATGGCCGCTGGATCTTCGGAAACTGGATCTGCTTCCCTGATGAGACGCGCAACGGAAGCAACATCACTGTGATGCAGATTTCCGATGATGAAGGGAAGAGCTGGAGGGAGGTTGTCGTTCCTGAGAGCGCCGGGCGTGTGCACGCGAACATCCTTGAGATGGGTGAGGGGCATCTTGTGGCTCTCCTGAGGAGCCGCTTTGCTGACTTTGTATACCGCTCTGTCTCCAATGACAATGGCGATACATGGTCCGTGCCGGAGAGGACTGAGCTGCCGAACAACAACTCCAGCATCTCCGCCATCCGCCTCCAGAGCGGAGCCATTGCCATGGTCTACAATCCAGTAGGGTTCAGCTATTCGTCGGACAAGACGCTCTGGCCTGACCAGCGCTGCCCGGTTGAGGTGGGTATCAGCGAGGACGAGGGAATGACATGGAACTTCCGCCGCATCGTCGAGAACGGTGAGGGATTCACAGGACGCTGGAATGATATAAACAACAGGCGCTATGAGTATCCTGTCATGATGCAGTGCGCTGATGGAACCATTTCAATCGCCTATACATGGGGCGGAAGGAAGAACATCAAGTATGTCGAGGTGACAGAGGACTGGATCAGGGGAGCGAAGGTCCTCAAGGGCGTTGATGGCGATCCCCAGGCTGTCAGGCATTATTGATCGGAGGATGGGACATGCTTGCAAAATACAGCCTCAAGCTGCCTAAGGCAGTCTATGCAGGGGAGGAGGCGGTGGACAACCTCGCCGCAATCCTCCAGTCAGAGAAAGCGGAACGTGTCGTGCTCTTCACTGATAAGGGCATTGAAGCAGCGGGGCTCTGCAGCCTTGTCACGGAGCGGATCACGAAAGCCGATGCATCCTTTTCCATCATCAACGATATCCCTGCTGAGCCGGAATACTCCGCTGTTCAGCGCATTGCTGACCGCATCGGGCCTGACTGCCCCATGATAATAGCCCTTGGCGGCGGGAGCGTGATGGATACGGCGAAGCTCGTCTCTGTGCTTTCCGGCTGCACTGTCCGTGATCTTCTCGGCAACCCCAGGCTGGGAAGGAAGAGGGCATGCACGATAATGATCCCAACGACGGCAGGGACGGGAAGCGAGGCAACGCCTAATGCGATAGTAGCGGTTCCCGAGGATGAGCTGAAGGTCGGCATCGTCAATGACAGCATGATCGCCGATTACGTTATACTCGATCCTGTCATGATCCAGAGCCTTCCACGGCACATCGCGGCTGCTACAGGTCTTGATGCGCTTGCCCACGCGATAGAGTGCTATACAAGCCTGAAGGCGAATCCCTTCTCCGACACGTTCGCTCTCAAGGCGCTTGCCCTGATCATGGGGAATATCGAGAAGGCATGTGATGACATCTCGGCAATCGAGGAGAAGAGGATGATGCAGATCGCGGCATTCTATGCGGGCATTGCAATCACAAGCTCGGGAACGACAGCGGTCCATGCCCTCAGCTATCCTCTTGGAGGAAGATTCCATATCGCGCATGGCGTGTCGAATGCGATCCTCCTTTCGCCTGTGATGCGCTTCAATATGCCATACTGCCTTGACAGGCTCGCATCTGCATATGATGCTTCCTTCCCTGAAGGGGAGAGGGATCTCAGCAGAGAGGAAAAGGCAGAGGCTGTCATAACGCGGCTTGAGGAGATCGTCCGCCATCTTGGTATCCCGCGTTCCCTCCGGGACTTCGGAATAAAGGATGAGGATATCGATTCTCTTGCTTCATCCGCGCTTGAGGTACAGCGCCTGCTTGTGAACAATGCGCGCCCTGTATCCCTGGAGGATGCCAGAAGCCTTTATCTTGGACTTATGTGAGGAAAACATGATTGACAGCAGCATGATCAAGGGCATCATCGTCCCAGTCGTGACACCGATGCACGATGATGGTTCAATAAACACGGAGGAGCTGAAGAGGCAGACGGAACGTCTTATCCAGGCCGGAGTCCATGGCGTTTTCGCCTTCGGAACAAACGGGGAAGGGTATATCCTTTCCTCGGAGGAGAAGAGGATTGCACTGAAGGCCGTGATCGAAGCAGCAGGAGGCCGTGTTCCTGTCTATGCAGGTACGGGATGCATATCCACGAAGGAGACTGTGGAGCAGAGCCTGATGGCGGAGGAGATGGGGGCTGATGTCCTTTCTATCATCACTCCTTCATTCGCGGCGGCGAGCCAGAATGAGCTCATCGCCCATTACAGAAAAGTTGCCTCAGCTGTGCATCTTCCGATCGTTCTCTACAATATCCCGGCGAGGACGGGCAATAAGCTCACTCCCGATACAGTCGCTCACCTTGCGGAAGTGGAGAATATCGTCGGTGCGAAGGATTCCAGCGGGGATTTCGCCAACATACTCTCCTATATTTCCGCTTCACACAGGGTCAACCCGGATTTCAGGATCCTCTCCGGCAACGACCGCCTCATAATCTGGACGCTCATTGCAGGTGGTTGCGGAGGGATTGCTGGATGCGCGAATGTGTATCCTAAGACGATAGCATCGATCTACAGCCTCTTCCTGGAGGGACGCATTGATGAGGCGATAGCTGCCAATGAGAGCATCGGATCATTCAGGGAATGCTTCAGATACGGCAATCCAAATACGATAGTGAAGAAGGCCGTGGAGCTTCTTGGCTATGGTGTCGGTCCATGCCGTGCGCCTTTCAATGGTCTTTCCGATGAGGCGGTTGAGGCCATAAGGAAGGTTCTTGAGGAGAACCGCAGGAAGGGAATGGAATGAACAGGCCGATAGTAGCGATAACAATGGGTGATCCCGCGGGGAATGGGCCTGAGATAACAGTCAAGGCACTGCTGCATAAGGAGATATATGATTCAGTCCGTCCTTTGGTCGTGGGTGATGCGAGGGTTATCAGGAGGGCAGCTTCCTTTGTCGGGTATCCCGATGTTCCTGTACGTATCTGCCGCAGTGTCAGCGAAGCCGCCTTTGAATACGGTACGATCGATGTGCTTCATGAGGATCTGCTGGAAGATCCTTCATCTTTCCCGGTTGGAAAGGTCAGCGCCGAGGGTGGCCGTGCGGCATTCCTGTCCGTGAAGAAGGCGATAGAGCTTGCCATGAGGGGATCCGTCGATGCGACCTGTACAAACGCGCTTAACAAGGAGGCGCTGAACCTCGCGCTGCAGCAGAGCAGAGGATCCTTTTCCGACGGGCATACGCATTTCGATGGCCACACTGAGATATACGCCACTTACACAGGCACGAAGCACTATGCGATGATGCTTGTTCATGGGGATCTGCGTGTTGTCCATGTATCGACGCACTGCTCGCTGAGGGAAGCCTGTGACAGGGTGAGGAAGGAGCGGGTCGGGGAGGTGATCCGCCTTGCCTGGGATGCGCTTCGCTCCATCGGCATTGAGAAGCCGAGGATCGCTGTAGCCGGGCTGAATCCGCATTCAGGAGAGCATGGCCTTTTCGGGAGGGAGGAGATTGATGAGATCATTCCCGCTATCGAGGAGGCGGTGAAGGACGGCATCGATGCAGTCGGACCTGTACCCCCTGACAGCGTATTCCCTGAAGCTCTTGGCGGCTGGTATGATGCCGTTGTCGCGATGTACCATGATCAGGGGCATATCCCTGTTAAGACGGTTGGCTTCGTCTATGATAGGGAGCGCGGTGAATGGAAGGCTGTGGAAGGGGTGAATGTCACCCTTGGCCTGCCGATAATCCGCACAAGCGTGGATCATGGAACGGGATTCGCTCTCGCAGGAACAGGAAGAAGCAGTGAGCTGAGCCTTGTCAATGCTGTTCTTTTCGCTGCATCGCTTGCGCATAGAAGGAAATGAAATCTGCTGTTTCAGATTGAAACGTGTATTATAATGCTTTAGAGGGGAACGCAGATGAGACGTGTCAGGGCTCTCGGCATAGCACCATATGATGGGCTTGCCATCCAGCTCAGGAATGAGGCAAGGAAGCGCAGTGATATCGATATCGATGTCTATACGGGAGACCTGGAGGATGGCGTGGCAATCGCTCAGCGCCGCTTCTCCGACGGGTATGATGTCATCATCTCGCGAGGAGGTACCGCAGAGCTCCTGGAGGCTAGGGGCTTCCCTGTAATAGACATCTCCATTTCCCTCTATGATATCCTCCGCTCGTTGCGGCTGGCAGATGATGCGAAGAAGAAATATGCGATAATAGGCTTCCCGACCATCACGAAGAATGCGGTGTTCCTCAAGGAAGTGCTTTCCAACGGCATGGATATCGAGGTCATAACGACTGGAAGCGCTGAGGAATCTGAGGAGGCGATGAAGCGCCTCAGGCAGGAAGGAGTCACGAATATCGTCTGTGATATGACGGGTGCAAGGATAGCCCGTACATACAAGCTGAACTTCATTCTGATAAACAGCGCTTCTGAAAGCATCTCTGCCGCCCTTGATATGGCGGTGAAGCTCGGACGGCAGCACGTTGAGAGGAATGGCCTGATAAAGTCTTTCTTCGGAATCGTGGATGGCTGTCCCAATCCGATCGTGGTTTTCACGTCTGCAGGAATTGCGAATCCAGACAAGACCCGGGATATGCCGGAAGGCTTCCTGAATGCGATGAAGCAGAATGCCGCAGCACTGAAGCCTGGAGATGTGAGCAGCCTGGATTATGATGATTACGGTACGCTCTACAGCGCCATAGGCCGAAAGCTCGATGCTGGTGGCAATCCCATTGCCGCGTATTATATCCGCCGTACACGCTTTCCCTTCATCCTTGAGGAAAGCGGTATCTCTGTACGCAATTCACGCCGGGCGACCATTGAGTATGAGAAGAGCTTCTTTGCTGTGACGAATGCCTCCGCCCGGGAGATCGACATCCTCGATTCGTTTGCCGAAAGGGATTATCCGGTGATGATCATCGGGGAGCCTGGCACAGGGAAGGGGCCTCTTTCGCAGTACCTCTACATCTCATCAAAGCATTCGGGGGAGCCTCTTTATGATATTGACTGCGGCATTGCAGGAAAGAGGACACCTGAATTCATCAGGACGCTCTACCGCAATGCGCCAGAGCTGAAGGCTGTGTTCAATCTGAAGAACATCAGCGAGCTTGATGCCGACACAGTCGATGAGCTGATAGAGCTCAATGAGGAGTACAAGCTCGGATCCAGGGCGTATATCATTGCATCCGCGACGATACACAGAGCAGAGCCTCTTGTCGCTCCCTGCCTGAAGTTCATCAACCGCCTGCAATGCATGACGCTGACGACAACGCCTCTGAGGGAGCATATTGATGATATCGCGAGCATCGCGAATATCTATATCAACTTCATCAACAGGACGCAGGGATCGAGCGTGCTGACGATCGACGAGAAGGCCTTTGAGATAATGCGCAGGCATGACTGGCCATACAACAACGATGAGCTTGCACGCATACTGCGAAGGCTGACGGCCTCTGCCGGGCATGATGTGATAACAGCAGATGATATGAGTGCAGCGATCGCAGAGGAGAAGAGGCTGTATGCCCCTGCCGAAAGGAGCTTCCGTTACGATGGCAGGAGCTTGAAGGAGATCGAGCGCGATATCGCCGAAGCGGTGCTTGAGGAAGAGGATGGCAACAGGACGATCACTGCCAGAAAGCTCGGAGTCAGCCGGTCAACGCTCTGGAGGATGCTTCAGAACGAGTGACCGATTTCCTTGATCCTCCTGATGAGTGAGTCGATGTGATCATGGCCAAGAGCGGGGTTCAGGAGCGTGAACTTCAGTGCGACCATGCCCCGGAATACAGTCTGGCCTATGACGATTCCCTCCTTCAGAAGGGTTCTTCTTGTCTTTCTGTTCCTTTCATCCCCGCCTTTCAGTGCGAATACGACGGAGCTCAGCTCCGGTGCGATCGGAGCGATGAAATCCTCATCCCTGCTGATCTCTGAGAAGAAGTATTCTGCATTGCCGATTGCTGTATCCATGATCTGCCGATAGCCGTCGCGGCCCCTCATGCGGAACGAGACGTAGACCTTGAGCGCATCAAAGCGTCTTGTCGTCTGCATCGATTTCCCAACGAGGTTGATGTATCCATCCTCCTCATCCTCCTCCCTGTTGAGGTAATCAGCATGCAGCTCGAATGCAGATAGCGTGCATCGCTCCTTCACAAGCAGCGCTGATGCGCTGATGGGAAGCAGGAACATCTTGTGGAAGTCGATGGTGATGGAGTCCGCAAGGGAGAGGTCACCCAGCCGATGGCTGTATGAGGAGAGGACAGCCCCTGATCCATATGCCGCGTCAGCGTGGAGGAACATCCCGTGCCTGTCTGCTATTGCCCTCAGCTCCCCGATGCAGTCAATGCTTCCGAAATCAGTTGTTCCGATTGTTGCCACGATCATGAATGGGATCAGTCCATTAGCCTCATCATCACTGATGATCTGCTCCGCCTTGGCTGTGTCGATCCTTTCCAGGCCGTCAACCGGCAGCTTCACGACTGCATCGTATCCAAGCCCCATCATGTGCGCGCCTTTATCGAATGAGAAGTGAGATATCTCCGACGTGTATATGCGTATTCTGCGGTATTCCTCGGGCAGTCCATGCTTTTTGGTGTCCCATCCGAGCTTCTGCTGTATGAACCTGTCCCTGAGAGCCACAGCTGCTGAGATGTTGGACTGGCTTCCGCCTGATGTGAATACGCCATCGCTTCCGCTGCCGTATCCGAAGAGGCTGCAGAGCTGCTTGATGGTCATTTCCTCGATCTCAGTGGCAGCTGGCCCCTGGTCCCAGCTGTCCATCGAGGAGTTGAATGCGGCGATGATCAGCTCAGCTGCAATCGACTCAAGCAGGGCAGGGGAATGGAGGTGAGGCATATAGGAAGGGGACCAGGTCCGCAGCATATGGGGCAGTATAGCCTCCCTGACGTTCCTGATCGTCTCATCCCATCCACTGCCATGTTCCGGCAGCAGCTGCAGCTTTGCGATCTCCCTCCTCAGCTCATATGGGTCGATGCCTGAGAAGGCGGAATCATCGCTGAAAGAGGAAAGGATCGCCTCTGCTGCATCATGGATCATGCGGCGGAATGCATCCTTGTCATCCTCATGGCATGACAGCACCATCGGTTCAGATGAGCTCACTCTCGATTTCCTTTACAGCGGATGAGAAGATGGAGATCATCGTATCGATCTCATCATCTGTTACGTTCAGGGCGCAGAGACAGCGCATCACGCTTCCGTTGCGTCCACCTTTCTCCATTATGAGATGCTTCTCGAAGCACCTTCTCTGCACAGCCGCGCTTATCGTGCCGGAAGCCTCCGGGTGGCCCATTATATCCTTTTCCCCTCTGGGATCGATGAATTCGATGCCCTGCATCAGACCGCGGCCTCTGATATCGCCGATGATCGAGATCTCGGCCTTGAGGGATTCCATTGCCGCGCGGAGCTTTTCCCCTTTCCTCCTTACCTCACTGAGGAAAGCGGGGTCGGAGACCCTTTTAAGGACGACCGTGCCCGCTGCCATTGCAAGCTGGTTCCCTCGGAATGTGCCTGCATGGGCTCCTGCAGTCCATTTGTCGAGAGCCTTGTCATATACAACGACGCTCATCGGCTGGCTGCCGCCGATTGCCTTGCTCATCAGTATCGCATCCGGGATGATTCGGCTTTCCTGGAATGCGAACATGTCCCCGCTGCGCCCGATACCGCACTGTATCTCATCAACGATCAGCGGGATGCCGAGTTCCTTCGTGACACGGCGCACCGTCTGCAGGAACGCAGGAGGAGCTGGGATGACACCTCCTTCTCCCTGGATCGGCTCGATTATGACAGCCGCGGGAAGCGGGATCCCGCTCTCCGGATCCTTGAGGACCCTCTCGAAATAGGCGGAGGCAGCAGCTGTTCCTGCATCTCCTCCAAGTCCGAACGGACAGCGATAAGAGTAGGGGTAGGGCATGAACTGCACTCCTGGCATCAGACCCTGCACCTTTGATTTCGCGTTGAGATTGCCTGTCAGCGCAAGCGCGCCATGACCCATCCCATGGTAGCCGCCGCTGAATGCGATCACGCTCCCGCGCCCTGTGGCGGTCTTGCACAGCTTGATCGCCGCATCGACTGCATCCGTGCCGGAAGGAGAGCAGAACTGTATCCTGGCATTTCCCTGCATCTCCTCTGGAAGTACGGAGAAGATGGTCTCGACGAACCTGTCCTTGACCGGTGTCGTGAGATCGAGGGTATGAAGAGGAGCACCTGATCCGATGAGATCGATCATCGCCTGATTGACTTCGCTGTCATTATGCCCCAGGGCAAGCGTCCCTGCGCCGCAGAGGAAATCAAGGTATTCATTTCCCTCAACATCCTCAACCCACACTCCCTTTGCCTTCTTCAGCGCAAATGGGAACTTCCTCGGATAGCTTCTTGCAGATGACTCAGTGTCATTCTGGCGCCCGATGAACCACTCGTTTGTCAGGTTTCTCTCGTTCACTCTCTTTCCGGTCCTTTCATTCCATGGATATCTGTCTGGCTAGGCCAGCCCTTCTTCGTTAAGTCTACCGGTCACCCGGTGTGCAAGCGCAATGATAGCAGGGGAGGGGTATCTTGGCTAGATATATTCCTGAAATGGAAAAGGCGGCTTCGCTGAGCCGCCCCTTTCCCTGCTTCACAGGATGCCTCCCTATTTTCCCTTTGCATCCTTCTATCAGGCATTATCCGCAGTCTTGGATTCCTGGATTTCCTTCCTTCTTTCCTTGCAGAGCTTCGCAATCTCAGCAAGCGCCTTGCGTGCTCTGGCAGCAGATGCCTTCACGCCCTTCTCTTCAAAGCGCGTGCTTTCAGCTACATATGTGCTGAACTGCGAAACCAGCTCTTCATGAACAGACATACTGTACCTCCCTGTGGTTCTAATAAATGAATTGTACCACAGGGAGTTTGAATTTCAACAGAAATCGGCAAAAATATTTAGATTGAGGGATTTTCATCTTATGAGACGGCCTTTCCACTCGAATCCCTTGCCGGAAAGGCTCCTGAAAAGGCCATGTATGTACATTGCAGAGACCGCGATAAGCGTCAGCGAGCATGAGATGGAGATCAGTCCCGGCCATTTCGCAGTGCGGCATCCGATATACCATGCAGCATGGAACAGCACTGTCCCCACCAGAAGGCAGAGTGTCATGGGGGATAGGGATGTGAAGATGAGGAAGAGCACGGATGCGATGGGGGAGAGCGAAATATGCGAGAATATGATGACGACAGCGGTTGTCGGCAGAAGCGCGATGGGCTTTGGGGGTATGACGCCCACGATCGAGCGCTCGATGCCGCGGAAGGATTCACGGCCTGTCCTGTACATCCTGCATGATGAATACCTTGAAAGGTCAATGAACGCGTACTTCCTGTGCTTCTTGACGAATAGGCGAACGATGCCGATATCATCGCACGTGCCATCGGCTATTCCTGCATACCCGCCTGTCTCATCATATGCATCTTTTCTCATCATTATGAACTGGCCGATCGCAAATGAGGCGGCAGGGATGGGGAACCTGTAAACGAACCACTGCGGCACGAATGCATATGTCAGCATCATCGCGGCGACGCAGATACTTCCAGAGAATGTCTGGCAGAGCTCCTTCGGGAATCCTGAGATGATATCCAGCGAGTGGGCGCGCATTATGGAGTAGGCATGGGAGAGGCAGTCCGGGCTGTGGACGGTATCGGCGTCGGTACAGAGCATATACTCGCCCCTTGCGTGCGGGATGAGCTGCATCAGCGCATTGATCTTGCCGTTCTTTATGAATGGTTTTGAGGGATCGGTCTGGAATACCCTGATCCTCCCATCCTTCCTGCTGTATTCATCGAGTATATCCTGCGTCCTGTCGGTACTCTGGTCATTTATGACAAGGATCTCAAGGTTCTGGTAATCCTGTGCAAGCATCGAATCCAGGAGCTTCCCGATGTTCCCTTCCTCATTGCGCGCAGGTATGACGACGGAGATCAGCGGGCCATCATTCCTGTCCTCCACCCTGTCGAGCTTCTTGAAATAAAGGAGGTTCAGCGTTATGTTCACGATCGCATACACGCCTAGGATCATCATCAATGAAGCATATATTCCAAGCCAGATATCCATTTGCGTTCCTCCTGTACAATAGATTTATGCATGATGAATGCTGTCCCGTAAAGCACTGATCTGTATTTCTGGACAGAATAGCCTATGTGGTCTCAACGATTCCTGGCATTCTCGGCGCGTGTTTCGGCCGCAGCTGGATCGAATGTGTAGATTGCCTCAGCCATATCAAGGTATGCGTCGCTTTCATCATACCGTCCAAGCTCCGAGAGGGCCATTGCCTTGCCGACAAGGAGCGAATAGCGGTCAAGACGGGAGATCCCTTCCATATCAGATTCGACTGAATCGAAGATCCTGAGCGCTTTTCTTGCGGAGCCCCCTGCTATCGGAGGAGTGTAGAGCAGTCTGAAGCCCTCCTGGATCGCGGCATAGAACTCATCAGGGAAGCGTCTGTACATCTCCTTCACCAGCCGGCTGTTCTCCATCCCCACACCGAGCTTATGGTCCACATAGTATTCGGAAGAGGTCGCATCAACCTCAGCAGCAAGGGCTTCCACTTCGCTTGCTTCCTCCCCGATGAGTCCAAGATACCTCATCTCCTCCTCAAGATGGGCGCGTGCCATGAAATCGTTGCCCATATCCTGATGGTAGCGGACCATGTGGTACTCCGCCCGTGAAAGGCAGACAGGATCATCCTCCGCGGCGACATATGCATCATAAGCGCTCTCCGCCTCCGCTTCGCTTCTTCCGTTTTTCACGGCATCGAGCATCGAAAGGAACAGCGGATCGGACTGCATCTGTGCAAATGAATCAGTATAGCCCCAGAGCGAGGCGGCAAGAAGCCAGATGGCAATGATCATTGGTGTCTTTCCCATATCATCTTCCTATTTCACAAGTGGGTTCTCTGAAAGGCGCCGGATGATATATCCCTCCTTCAGAGGTGCCTTTGTCCTGATGTATCCTTTCCTGCCGTGGTCCAGCTTCTCCGTTTCATTCATATCCCCTTCGAGGAGCGTTATGTCTGAGGCTGTAAGAAGCGGGATGTCCGGTCCGATGAATTCAAGGCCTTCGGCTCTTATCTGGTTGCGAATATCCACTTCATATATGCCATCACCGATGCATTTTCCTATGGATCCAAGGAAGAGGTAGTTCCTCTGGTAGCCATAGCTTGTTGGCCTTGATACATCGGAGGAGGCATCAACAGGGCCTGATGAGAAGAAGAAGCCTGTCGTGTATTCCCTGTGGGATACATCGAAGAGATCCCTTCTGTACTTCTCGGCATCACTGGAGCCATCTATGGCCTTCCTGTAGGCTCTGGTCACTATTGCGACATAGTAGATGGATTTCATCCTTCCCTCGATCTTCAGCGAGGAAAGTCCCGCCTCCTCAAGCTCCTTCACATGGTCGATCATGCACAGATCCTTGGAGGAGAGGATCGTCGTGTATCCATCCTGCTCGCTGATGGGATAGTAGATCCCCGGTCTTTCCTCTTCCTCCAGTGCAAGGCGGTAATTCCAGCGGCATGTATGTGAGCAGTCACCTTGGTTGCCGCTTCTGCCTGCCAGATGAGCAGAAAGGAGGCAGCGTCCGGAGTAGGCCATGCACATCGCGCCATGGACGAATGCCTCAAGCTCTATCTCTGGCACGGCATCGTGTATGCGCCGTATGTCATCAAGGCTTGCTTCCCTTCCAAGGATCACGCGGGAGAAGCCCATGCTTCGGTACATCCTCACGCTCTCAGAGTTCAGGCATGAAGCCTGCGTTGAGAGATGCAGTGTCCTGTCGGGGAAGTTCCTCTGCAGGAACGGCACGAGACCGATGTCCGAGATGATGAACGCATCAAACGGCCACGCCCTTATCTCATCAGCCATGCTCTGGATACGCTCCATGTCACGCTGATGGAAGAGTATGTTCATCGTGCAGTAAAGGTGCTTGCCTGTCTTTTCCTTAAGGTCACGCACCTTCTCAATCTCCTCCTGGGAGAAGTTGCCGGCATTGCGGCGCAGCGAGAATTCCGTCATTCCCATGTACGCCGCATCCGCGCCATAGCTGAATGCTGTCTTCAGCTTCTCGTAGTCACCGGCCGGTGAAAGCAGCTCTATTGCCATCGCATCACCTTCTCGAATGCAGCCGCCTGCTTGAGAGCATCCCGCTCCTTCTCCTCCTCGGCCTTCTTCCTGCGTTCCTCCTGCAGAGCGGCAAGAAGGGGCTTTGACAGGCGCTTTGATGTCTCTTTGGGGAATGCGATCGCAATGACCTCGGATATATCCGAGACGGGGTGGAATATGACATCTCCCCTGACTGATCCATCGAGCTTCTCAAGATCGCTTCTGTTGCGTTCCGGGATGATGATCTCCTTGATGCCGTTGCGCCTTGCTGCGAGTATCTTCTCCTTCAGCCCTCCGATCGGCATCACGCGTCCTGTCAGCGTCAGCTCTCCTGTCATCGCGAGTCCCGGCTTGATGGTCTCGTCCCTATACATCGACCAGAGCGCCGTGAAGAGCGTGATTCCTGCAGAAGGCCCATCCTTCGGCACAGCGCCTTCCGGTATGTGGATATGGACTGTCTCCTCGTCGAAGAATGCAAGGTCAAGACCTCTCAGGTACGCCTCCTTCTTCAGGGATGACCACGCGATGGAGACAGATTCCTGCATTACGGAGCCAAGCTGGCCCGTGACCTTCAGATCACCCTTCATCGGCAGGGATTCCGCTTCTATCAGGAGGACGTCCCCTCCCATGCTTGTCCATGCAAGCCCTATCGCGGTGCCGCTCTTGTCAGCCTTCACGATATCATCAGCGGGGAAGAGAGGCTTGCCGAGATACTTCTGCACGCTGCGTCTGCTGATCCTTACAGGTAGCTTCAGCTCCTTGCCGTTCTCCAGTATCTCAAGAGCGACCTTCCTCATGATCTTGTCGAGGGCTTTCTCGTAATTGCGGACTCCCGCCTCTCTCGCATATTCCTCTGCGATGGTCGAGAGCGCCTTGCTGTCAAAGCGTATCTCCTTTGTCGCGAGGCCGTTCTTCCTGAGCAGTCGCGGAACAAGGTAATCGTGTCCGATGTGTATCTTCTCCTCCGGCGTGTATCCCGAGAGCTCGATGATCTCCATCCTGTCGAGAAGGGGCTCAGGTATCCTTGATGGATCATTCGCAGTGACTATGAAGAGCACGTTCGAAAGATCGTATGGCAGGTCGATATAGAAGTCCTGGAAGCTGGTGTTCTGCTCGGGATCAAGCACCTCGAGGAGCGCCGATGCAGGATCGCCCTGGAAGGATTCACCCATCTTGTCGATCTCATCGATGAGGATGACAGGATCTGGAACTCCCACGGTCTTCATCGCCTGGATGATCTTTCCGGGCATCGCGCCCACATAGGTCCTTCTGTGGCCCTTGATCTCCGCTTCGTCCCTCATTCCACCGACACTGAACCGGAATATCCTCTTGTCCAGAGCCCTTGCGATTGAGTATCCGATCGAGGTCTTCCCGACTCCTGGAGGGCCGGAAAGGCAGATGATCGCGCCCTTGCCATTGCCTGCCTTGAGCCGTGAGGCGAGGAACTCCACGATCCTCTCCTTGACTTCCTTCATGCCATAGTGGTCATGCTCCAGGACGCTCTTCACCTTCTGGATGGAATAGTCAGGGGCCTTGTCCTCGAATGAGAAGGGCAGGGCAAGAAGGGTTTCGATGTAGAGCTTCGTCATCGCGTATTCCGGATTCATCGTCTCCAGTCCGGAGAGCTTGTCGAGCTCCTTGTCGACCTGCTGCCGGTATGCTTCTGGAAGCGGTGTGTTCCGGGCTTTCGTCCAAAGGTCATCATTGCTGCCCTTTCCACCGGATGCCCCGGGTTTCCCTGTGATCTCGGAAAGCTCGCTGTTGAGCGCCTTGATCTGCTCTCTCAGCAGCTGCTCCTTGTTGCGGTTCTTTATCCTGTCGTAGATCTCCTGCCTGATCTCATTCTCCTTGTCGAGTATGTCCTTCTCTGCAGCGATAAAGGACAGGAGCTTCTCGATCCTTGCCTTCGGATCCGTTGTCTCCAGCACTTCCTGGAGGAATGCGCCTGGGGCGTTTATCGAGGAGGCGGCATAGTATGAGAGCAGGGACGGGTCGTCGATGTTCGACACATTGACATCCGTTGCGAATGAGAAGAGATTCGACGACTGGCTGAGCGCTGTGATCGATTCACGCAGCAGCCTGACATAGCTGATTGCCTCTGTGCTGTCGAACGCTGTATCAGGCTCTTCCGTGAAATCAGCAGTGACAATCGACCCGTCGATGTATGTTCTCTCGATCCTCACACGCTGAAGGGTGGAGACGAATGCATGTATGCAGTTGTTCGGCAACCGGATGAACCTTGAGACCTTCGCAAGCGTTCCCACGTTCCTGAAGCCCTCATCGCGGTCCTGCAGAAGAGCGACGAAATAGCCATCGCCATCGATTACGCGCCCGATGGTCTGCACGTCCTGTGGCCTCCCGATAAGAAGGGTTGTGAATGTCTCAGGGAAAAGAGGCCGTTCAAGCAGTGGCAGTACGATTGCCCTGGTAGGCATTGCCTCATTGTTTTCCGCTGTGCTGATTATATTATCCATAGATTCCTCAATACTCTTTGTACGTTTAATTTAATTGGAAGGGGACGAAGCGGCAAGAAGAAGGGGAGAGAATCTTGACGTGGGTGGCTTTGTTATGCAGACAATCAGGTATGGCAGGAACATGTAACTCATCCCATCCATGGGATGATCTGGATAGATACCGCGGCTCACTCCTCAAGGGAAAGTGGCCGACATTGCCTGAGCTTTTCAGGATCTCACAGGATATGTATGGCGGCAAGACCGCGTTCTCCGTTTTTCATGGGCATGAGAAGGTATGCATCTCATTTTCAGAGGCGCTTGAAACGATCAGGAGGGAGGCTGCGTACCTGAGGCGTATGGGTGTCAGGAAGGGTGACAAGGTGATGCTGATGGGCCGCAACAGCCCTGATTGGGCCCTGGCATACTTCGCTATCCCCGAATCAGATGCGATAGCGGTTCCGATGGATGCGCAGATGCGTGCTGATAAATGCGTGAGGCTCGCGAAGTTCGCGGATGTCAGGTTCATCATCGCCGATACAGGGCTTCTCAGCGAGCTGGAGGCAGAGGACGGAGAGTGGTTCTCTTCCCTCCTTGGGGCGGCATCCCTTGAGAACGCTGGGAGATGGATGCGTCTTTCTGAGGCTGCAGATGAACCGGGCGCGCTTCCGACTGTGTCTGAGGATGATACAGCAGCGATTCTCTTCACATCGGGTACCACAGGCAATGAGAAGGGTGTTGTGCTGACGCATGCGAATATCACATCAGATGTCTATATGACTGTGAATGAGGTGAAGATGCTCAGCAGCAAGGATGTGACATACGCGCTTCTTCCTCTGCACCACAGTTACTGCTGCACTGCCGTCCTTCTGGAAGCGGTGAGGATAGGCGCTGAATGCCTTTTCGGCCATGGTTTCGCCGTTTCGAGGATGCTTGATGATATGAAGAGGGGAGGCGTGACTGTATTCATGGGCATCCCGATGCTATACAACAAGCTCCTTTCGGGAATCATGACCAAAGTCAGACAGCAGGGCAGGCTGAAGTATGCTGTCGTCAGATTCCTCATGGAGATCAACAGCATTGTCCACAAAGCCACGGGTGCATCCCCTCTCGCTCCGTTCTTCCGAAGCGCAATCACATCCAAGGCAGGCCTGGATAAGGTAAGGCTCCTTATTTCCGGCGCCGGCCCGCTTTCATCGAAGGTCGTCTGGGCGTATCACGGGCTGGGGCTTGAATTCATCCAAGGCTACGGGCTTACGGAGGCCTCTCCGATTGTCACGCTCAATCCCCCGGAGCATTTCAAGACAGCCTCAATCGGACATCCTCTTGCCTTCATTGATCTTATCATTGCAGATAAGGATGAGGATGGAGTTGGCGAGATCCGCATCAAGGGGCCGAATGTCTGCAAGGGTTATTACAATGATCCTGAGAACACAGCTGCCCTCTTTGACAGGAATGGCTATATGAGAACAGGTGATCTCGGCTATATGGACAAGGATGGATACGTGTTCCTGAAGGGCAGGGCAAAGAACATCATCGTCACAGAGGGTGGAAAGAATGTCTTTCCCGAGGAGATCGAGGACATGTTCCAGCTCTATAGCGAGATCAGCCAGATCATGGTCAGGGGATACCAGAAGAACCCAGGAGTGCCGGGTGAGGCTGTCGAGGCGGTTGTCTATCCTGATCCTGATCATTTCAAGGGTGCTTCCGATGAGGAAGTGAAGAACAGGATCGATTCAATCGTCTCACAGGTCAACAAGGGCCTGGAGAGCTTCCAGAAGATCGAGCGCGTCACCATTGTCCCTTCCCCGATGGAGGAGACGACGACAAGGAAGATAAAGCGAGGTCAGGTCAAGGTATGAGGAAAGCCCTGGTTCTTGTCATGCTGGCAGTGTCAATCTGCAAGGCTGCAAGGTAAGGGGATAGAGGCATGTTCCATGCAGATAGAGAATTATTGATATTTCATCATGAAGGCTTTACGATATTAATAGGAGATGCAGATGCCGACGATTTCAATGTTTTACGGGATACTGATACGCATGTTCAATACGAACGAACACAATCCTCCGCATTTCCACGCATACTATCAGGAGTATGAAGCATTATTCGATCTTGAAGGGAACCTTATTGAGGGCGAAATGCCGAAAAGACAGATGAAGCTCATCGCAGCATGGACAGAACTGCATAAAGACGAACTGGAAGCGAATTGGAGACTTGCTGAAGAACATGAACAGCTTTTCAATATCGAGCCGCTTCGCTGATGCAAAAGGAGAAAGGCATGCGCAAAAAACCAAAATGGTATGTTACCTCCGTTGTTCCAAGAGAAGATTACACCCTTCTTCTGACCTTTGCTGATGGCAAGAAGGGGATTTATGACTTCAAACCAAATCTTCAATATCCTGTCTATCAGAAACAACGGGATGTTGCCTTTTTCCTGCAGGCAAAAGCGGCTTATTCATCTGTGGTTTGGCCAAATGACAGCGATATTGATCCAGAATATTTATATAATGAATGTATTGTTTCTGAATAAATATGATAGGAATACATGTTATTGCCTTATTAAAATGATATAAGAACATCTCCTGTCGAACAGGAACACAAATGTAAGCCCGTAGTGGCTCGCAGACTGTGTCATCCGCAAGGCTGTCGAAGGTGCTGTTGTCAAGGTATACATTCTTTCGCTGTACCATTGATTCGCCTCTTGTGCAGCATTCCCCTGTCCATGGCCTTGCAGATCATCACTATCAGCGGTAAAGCGGTCCGTAAGCTGCACATGCCCTGTAGTCTGCGCCTTCCTTGTCCATTCCGAATGCGTTCCAGCATGCAGGACGGAATATCCTGTCTGAACTTACATTGTGCAGACAGACTGGTATCCGGAGCATTGAGCATAGGGTTATGACTTCATCGCCAACGTGTCCATAGCCGATAGCTCCATGGTTTGCTCCCCATGCATTCATCACTGAATATGCGTCCTTGAAACTGTCGGAATCGTTGACGCAAGGCGCGAACCATGTGCATGGCCATGTGTAATCAGTCCTCTTCCAGATCGCATCTGCAATATTATCTGGTAGAATGACTGAATAGCCTTCGGCAATCTGAGCAACGGGACCGATTCCTTTCACGATATTGATCCTTATCATCGTAAGAGGCATTTCCGATACTGTAATGAAACGTGAGGAGAAACCGCCACCGCGGAAGTATCCAAGATCAGCGGGCGCCCATTCAGTTGCATTCAAGCAGCAGTTTATATCCTTTTCTGTCATTTCCCAGAACGGTTTGAAAACAGCTGTCCCTTCACTGTCCTTGACTGCTCCGCAGGCATCAAGGCAGCAAGCCCCTGAATTGATCAGGTGGATAAAACCATGCGCTTTTGCGGCTTTTCCTTGCAGGTCATAATCATATTCGGCTTTGATAGCACTATCGGTCCAGCATGTCCTTACATCGGCGAACATGACTGCGCGGTTTGTCAGCAGCTTAAGAAGAAGCATGCTGGCTGCATTGAGTGTGTCATTCTCTGTGGCAAGAATGGAAGTTTCCCTTCCTCCGTTCCAATCAAATGTTGAATTGAGGATCGCCTCCGGGAAATCGGTGTTTGGGTAGTTGTCAGTCCATTGGCGCTGTCCCTGGAATCCTGCGGCAATAGCGTTATGCCCAAGGCTTTCCTCATAGAATCCCATTTCGCTGAGTTTTGGATTGCCTTGCATCAGATCCCTGATGATAAGCGCGCATTTCACAGTGAAGGCCCAATCCTTTTCCTTATCCTCTTTCGTTTTCTGCGCTTCTACTGGATTCTTGTCAAATCCTTCCCTGCAGTTTTTCCTGGTCCATGCGATAGCTTTCTCGAATTCATCATGGTCGAAGAGCCCCTTCTCAATCCTTCGCAGGACTTCTACTTCATCAATTGATTCAACACGCATCCCAAGGTATTCCTCGAAGAAATCAGGATCAATCATTGAACCTGATATCCCCATGCACTGGGATCCGATCTGCAGGTATGATCTTCCTCTCATGCTTACCGCAGCTACTGCAGCTTTCGCGAAAAGGAGGATCTTTTCCTTCACATCCTCTGTCATTTCCGCGTCAGGTTTCTGCACGTCATGTCCATATATACCGAATGCGGGAAGCCCCTTGCGGGCATATGCCGCGAGGACACAGGCGAGATAGACAGCCCCAGGTCTTTCCGTTGCATTGAGTCCCCAGACCGCCTTGATCGTCATAGGATCTGTATCCATTGTCTCAGAGCCGTAGCACCAGCATGGGGTAACGCTGAGTGTTATGGATACACCTGCTTTCCTGAACTCATCTGCACATGCCGCAGCTTCTGCAACCCGCCCAATGGAGTGGGAGGCAATAACGACCTTGACCGGCTTTCCGTCGGAAGTGCGAATGTTGTCCTCAAGGAGCCTCTTTGCACTTTCTGCCATTCCCATTGTCTGTGCTTCGAGGGAGCCTCTGACATCGAGCATTCCTTCCCTGGCATCGATTATCGGGCGGATTCCTATGACCGGTTCTATTCCTGCAGCTCTTTTCATCTCTGATTCCTCCTTTATCATCAGATGCGTTTCCTGGAAGTGGATAGGCCGTACCAAAGCATGGCTTCAGAGAAGGTCTTCCTCCCTGCTTTCCGGGATATTCTCCTTGAAATAGATATCAATCGGTATTTCGATTTTGGCGGTCCAGTCAGTCTTGCTTATCATGTATCGGTAAAGCTGGGATATGGCCATATATCCTTGGTACGCTGGACGCTGGCTTATTATGCAGTCGATACTGCCATTCCGTAAGGCTTCTGCATTCTCTTCAACAAGGTCAAAGCCTATGGCAATCACCTTGTCCTTCAATCGATTCTGAACCAGGTAGTTCCCGATGCGGTTGACAATACAGTTCACGCAGAAGATCCCTTTTATATCCTTATATCTTAAGAAAGAATCCTCCAAAGCCTGATCGATATCGTCCAATGATTTCACATCTATGTAGACAATTGTGTTACGGCTGTCCTGCTGCATATTCTCCTTGAAGCCACGGGCCCTTTCGAAACTGTTGTATGCATCAGGATGGATCTGGAAAACCAGGAAGGTCCCAGTTTCCCTTGTTATGAGCTTCATCATCTTGGCGGCTGTGTATCCGCCTCTGTATGGATTCTGGGCAATGACGAATGCTGGCTTAAAGGAAGGGAAGGCGCTGTCAATGAAGGCAATCGGCTTGTCAATGTCCTTCAGCTGCAGTGCCGTCACATCCTTCAGGGGAAGAGGGGAGAGCAGATATGCATCGCAATCATGGGAACGCAGTTTGTCGAATGCCTCTAGGAATGCGTTTTCCTTATCCCTGTCAAAAAAGAAAGGATATACGCTTACCCCGAATGATGATAGTTCGTTTATAGCTTTCTCGATTCCGGAATAAACCTGTCCCCAATATCCGAATTCTGAATCAAGATTCGGAATCAGCAAGCCGATTTTCATCGAGGTGCCGAGCTTGAGATTGCTTGCATACGCATTCCTCTTGTATCCGGACTCCTCGATTATCCTTTCGATTGTAGCCTTTGTTTTCTGGCTAACACCATTCCTATTGTTCAGCACCCTGTCGACAGTGCCTATTGATACATTTGCTGCTTTGGCGATTTCCTTTATTGTCATATTCAAAATCCGTTATCGTACACTCGGTATTATCTTTTGATTTTCTACAAAATTCAAGACAAATTTTTATGTAATTTCAAACAAATCCTATAGATAAAAATTCATAAAGTTTTTGTTGACGTGCGGCGTTGAATGATTGAGAATGAATTTACGTTAACGATACCGAAACAAGAATGAGGAGTGGAAAACGACTGATGGTAAGTAACCGTACATTGAATAGGAAGCCGGGTTTCAATACCTGGTTGCCATATCTTCTCATATTGCCTGCTGTGGTTTTCCTTGTGACATTCCTCCTGTATCCGATGATCAGGGCGCTGATCAATAGTTTCTTCAATTACCAGAGAACAAAGCCTAAGCAGTATGGATTCATCGGGTTGGAGAATTACAAGGCTCTTTTCCAGGATGATGATCTTCTTCCATCACTCCTGATCTCATTGAAATGGGTAGTTGTGGAAGTCGGACTTCAGACGGTGATAGGTCTTATGGCAGCCTTGCTTCTCAACAGGCGGATGAAGCTGCAGGGGGTGCTTAGAACCGTCATATTCGTTCCATGGGCAATATCCGGGGTACTTACAGGAATCCTCTGGATGCTGATCTTCGATGACAATTTCGGATTGATCAACAATGTTTTCGAAATGTGGGGTTTGACGCCTCGGTCCTGGCTTGGCAATACATCGCTTGCATTTCCATCCGTTGTGATTGCTGAGCTCTGGCGCGGCATACCATTCCTTGCAATAACGATCCTTGCTGCTTTGCAGACTATACCGGATGAAGTCTATGAATCAGCAAAGATGGATGGAGCAAATCGAGCGACAGTCCTTTTCAGGATAACGCTTCCTCTTATCAAGGAATCGATCATGTATGCCACTCTTATGCGCTGCATATGGGCATTCCAGTCAGTGGATCTCATTATGACAATGACAAATGGAGGTCCGTTGGGAGTAACGACAACATTTGCGCTCTATATGTATGAAACATCTGTGACAACAGGCAATTATGGATATGGAAGCACCCTTGCAATGCTTTCCTTCTTGATTCTCATAGGTTTCACGATCGCTTATCTGAAAGCGAATTCCTATGGAATGGAGGACAACTGAGATGAAAACATCATGGAAGGAGAAAACAATCAATATCTTTGTGATCTATATCCCGCTGATTGTGCTTGTATTCTTTGTCGTGACTCCGATTTTCTGGACATTGTCATTGTCATTCAAGCACTCAAGCGATATTGTCAGCGAACATTTTACAATACTTCCAGATCCATTTACGCTTGAGAATTACACGAAATCGTGGTCGACGGGACGTATCTCGCAGTATTTCATGAATAGTGCGATCATCTCGATAAGTGCAGTCATCTGTGTGACCATCATTGTCATTTTGAATGGCTTTGCATTAAGCAGATTCCGTTTCCGTGGAAAGAATCTTTTCATGGTTTTCATGCTCATGACACAGATGCTGCCGAGGATCATCATCATCTCCCCACTGTACCTTCTGATGAGAGATCTTGGGCTTGTGGATAAGCTCGCTTCATGTATTATCGTTGAGATTGCAACTGCGATTCCGTTCCAGACGCTGCTGATGAAAGGGTTTATGAGCGGGGTGCCGAAGGAGATTGACGAAGCAGCAGAGATTGACGGCTGTACGAAGATGCAGACATTGTTCACTGTCATACTTCCTGTTATCGTTCCCGGTATCCTTACGGTCTTCTCATTCGCATTCATCAATTGCTGGAATGAGTACCTCCTGCCATATACCTTCCTTTCATCGGGATCGAAGTTCCCGCTTTCTGTGGGGCTGCGCTATATGATCACGCAGATGTCAATAGATTATGGCGGTCTTGCCGCCGGTGCTATTACGGCCATCATTCCACCGCTTTGCCTCTTTGGTTATGTACAGAGATATCTTGTGAGCGGAATGAGTGCTGGTGCTATCAAAGGCTGATTTCCCTTCGGGGTTTGAAAACAAAAGGAGTAGGAAATGAAGAAGCTGACTGCATTATTGGCTATCATGCTTGCAGCGGTCACACTGTTTGCCGCTGGCACAGGAGAGGACAAGGGTGGAGATTCGATGCGTCATGTCTCCATATGGATGGATGATATGACGGAAGACCGTCAGGATATGATGGAGGAAATCATTGCGGCCTTCGAAGCAAAGTATCCGGATATCAAGGTGGACTTTACAGGCCTTCCTGGGGATGCGACGGATAAGCTGATGCTTGGTTTTGAGGCAGGTACAGGTCCTGACATCCTCAATATCACTTCAAAGAATATCGCGACGTATATTGAGAACGGTTATGTCGTTGATATTACCGATATGTATGCTGAGCAGGGTAATGATGCCATCCTTGACAGCGCGATAGAATCCGCAACTTCTTTCGATCGCGATGGCGGAAGGCTTTATTATCTTCCTTCGGGAACAAACTTCTACTGCCTTTGGATACGCCCTGATTGGTTCGCGGAGAAGGGACTTGCCCTTCCTGAAACCTGGCCTGAATTCTTTGATGATGTAAAGGCGCTGACTGATAAGGATGCCGGAAGGTATGGAATTGCACTCAGAGGTGGTTCTGGTGCGGCAACGAATCTTGAAATGCTCATGTATTCTTATTCCGGTATAACAAATTACTTTGATGAGAATGGACAGTGCACTGTCAATGACCCTCGCCATGTTGAGTTCTGCGAGCAGTATCTTGGACTCTACAATAACTATAGTGGAGAAGGAGATATTAATTATGGGTGGGGACAGCTGGCTGGTGCTTTCCAGACAGGGACCGCCGCGATTATCCAGCATAATACGGGATCTGCAGCAGATCATTATAAGGTTTTCAATGGGGATCTTTCCAAGTTCGCTGCCCTTCCTTTCCCGAAGAGCCTTGAAGGGACAAGGGTTATGCAGCGCCTGAGCTGGGATGGATTTGCGATCAATTCTTCCTGTGATGATGTCGATGCAGCATGGAAATTCGTCTATTTCATCTGCGCAGAGGAAGGCGCTGAGATCTATAATGAGAACATCGGGCTCCTTCCTTGTGTCGCCAGTATCCTCAATGATCCGGAGAGCTATGTAAATGATCCAGAGAAACCCTGGATGGCAACAGGTTCGGAAGTCATCCTCAGTCCCGATACGCTTTTCTATGATACACCGACTTATATGCCAAGCTATAGCTCAACGCTTACCAGCGAGATTGACGGTCTTGTTCAGGAGGCGATGGCTGGTAGGATCTCCTGCCAGGAAATGCTTGATGAATGGGCAGCTATCATGACAGAGCTTTATGCCGAGGAAGGCTGATAGCTGAAAACTGTGCAGCTGGGTCCATTGGACCCGCTGCATGCATCTTTCTTTATAAAATCAGGAGAGCTTTCTTATGTCTCATTACAAGGAAATCATGAAGGATGATCTCATCCGATGCCATGTTACGAAAAAAGCCGACATCCGTTTTACTGACGGAGCCCTGCCTCACGCGATGGGAGTCACGAACATACAGATCATGCGATCAACTCAATGTGCCGAGACTTCGCCGGAGGGCTTGGGCTGGACATATGCCCATGCACCGAATATCGCTTATTTCCAAGGGGAACTGATGGTGCAGTATCTGGCAAATCCTGTAAGCGAACATGAAGGGCATACAAGGGTTTTCCTGATCAGGTCATCCGACGGCCATCATTTTGGGAAGCCTGTGGAGATATTCCCCGCACAGGATTTCCCTACAGCCCCTTATAATGGCGAAGGAAAGGAGCATCTCAAGGGGAAGATGACTCATAGCGTCATCCACCAGCGCATGTCATTCTATCTTGCAGAGAATGGCAGGATGCTGGCAATGGCATATTATGGAATATCTCCGACAGATCCACGTCTTACGCCGGAGCTTCCTCCCAAGGATAGTGTCAAGACATGGGATATGACTGATATCAGTCTCGTGATGCCAGGCAGCGGATATGGTGTCGGCAGGGCGATAAGGGAAATACATCATGATTTTTCCTTTGGTCCAATCTATTTCCTCCGTTATGATTCCAGCGGCGGGTACAGCAGGGAGAATGTCGACAACTTCCCATATTTCGAGGAATCAGATGATGAAGGTTTCAAGGAGGCATGCCATGATCTCCTGAAGGACCGCTGCGTGACGCAGCAGTGGTGGGAAGAGGAGCGCTTTGATCAGAGCGGTTTCTTCACCCTTCCGCCAGGAGAGGCTCCTTGCATATACACTCTTCCGGGAAATGGCAAGGATAAGATCTGCATCATGAAGAATGCACTTGTCACGGTGAGTCATGATGGGGGAGAGACCTGGAGCGATGCAAGACGATCCCATACGCTCGAGACTTCGACCGGTAAAGTATGGGGACAGAAGGTACGGACCGGATCCTATGTCATAGCATACAATCCAACAACTGATACTGCCCATCGATGGCCACTTGCTGTTGCAGAAGGGGAGAATGGACAGGATTTTGGAGATATACTATCAGTTCTGCCTATCGTTCCTGCTTGTAGGTATTCAGGCCGTCTGAAGAATCTTGGCCCGCAGTATATACGCGGAATAGGCGAATACAATCCACGTCCGGATGAAGATGCGTTCTATCTTACGTACAGCAATAATAAGGAGGATATATACGTAAGCAGGATCTCTGTTCCTCTCAGGGCTCATGAAGAGAATGATATCAATGAGGATATGTCCTCTCTGTCATGGAAGGATATCGCAGCGAACTGGAACCTTCTTGTTCCATCATGGGGCGGAATAGACCTCCATGATGGTGCTTTGGAGATGTGGGAGGATGATCCATATATATCCGCTATAGCAGAGAGGGCAATCAAGCCATCTGCATTTTTTGAGGCAGAAATGGAGATATCCATCGACCAGGCGGTACCGGAAAGGGGACTTGCCATAGCATTCCAGGATGACAGCGGACGGGAACCCGCGAAAATCATCGTCCATGGTGATGGGTACGTGAATTCCAGGGTTTTCGGATCAGAGCTGCATCTGCTTTCCTTCAATCCGGGTGATCGCATAAGGTGTCTGTTCAATCTGGATTGCGTGAAGAATGAGATACGGGTGACGGTATCAGCAGGAGGAGAGACGTCATCAAAGCGGTGGCATTTTGATACAAGTGTCTGGAATCTGTCCCGTATCCAGTTCCGGACGAAGCATATACAGGTTGTCAATGATCATGAGACTTATCCGAAATGGGGAGATAAGGGCAATCTCGCTGGAGCTGATCATCATATTGATATGCTTCGTGCCCGTATCTATTCGCTAAAGACAAGGGATCTTGATAAGACCTGATCAATCAGCAATGGAGGAGCTGGGCATAGTCTTGATTATGTCCGGCGTATCTGATGGAAAGAACTGTGTATTATTCTCCTACTGAAGTGATTTTCGGAAAGGATGCTGAAAAGGCAGTTGGCAAGGGATTGAAACGTCTTGGAGCAAGGAAGGTCCTTGTTCACTATGGATCTTCCAGGATTGTTCAGAATGGTTTCCTTGGAACGGTGCTTTCGATGCTTGATGATGAGAGGATTTCCCATATTGAGCTGGGAGGCGTTGTCTCCAATCCCCGACTCTCGCTTGTGCGGAAGGGAGCTTCCATCTGCCGTGAGAATGGCGTGGATTTCATTCTTGCAATTGGTGGCGGATCAGTAATCGATTCTGCAAAGGCCATAGGGTATGCCGCTGTGTATGATGGCGATATCTGGGATCTATATCTTAAGAAGGCTGTTCCAGAGCGTACATTGCCTGTCGGTGCTATCCTCACTATGGCCGCTGCCGGGTCTGAAATGAGCAACAGCTCTGTCATAACCAATGAGGAAGGAGCCTTGAAGCGAGGCTTGGGATCGGATGTATGCCGATTGAAGATAGCTTTTGAGAATCCCGAGCTTACGTACTCTCTTCCGCTTTATCAAACAGCATGCGGTATTGTCGATATACAGATGCATACAATGGAAAGGTTCCTTTTCAAAGGAAATAGCCTGGATCTTACAGATAATCTAGCGATTGCATTATTGAGAACAGTAATGGAGGCCGCACATAAGGTAATGAAGAAACCTGATGATTACCAAGCGAGGGCTTCCATTATGTGGGCTTCTTCCCTTTCCCATAATGGCTTGATGGAAATGGGCAATGCGTCTGGAGGTGATTGGGCATCGCACTTCATTGAACACGAGCTCTCTGGTGAATTCGATGTTGCTCATGGTGCCGGGCTCGCTGTTATATGGCCGGCATGGGCGGAATATGTTAAAGACAGGATTCCTGATCGGTTTGCCCATCTCGGATATGGTGTTTTTGGATTCAATCCGTCGGATAGCATTCTGGAAGATGCCGAGAAGTCGATTATAGCATTCAGGGATTTCTTCCATGAAATCGGGATGCCTGTGCATCTTTCGGATATGGGAATCCATCTATCTGAAGAAATGATCAAAAAACTATCACATAAAGCTACCTTCTTCGGAACTAAGAAAGTTGGTTCTGTGTTTCAGCTTGACGAGAGGGATGTCGCAGAAATCCTGCGGATTGCTGAGTAGGAGGCAAGGATGGAAAAGGTATATCACGGATGCTATCCGACAATGATCACGCCCTTTACAGAGGCTGGAAAGGTGGATTTCAAGGCAATAGCCGGACTTGTGGACTGGTACATACAGCATGGTGCGCATGGCATTTTCGCAGTTTGCCAGAGTTCTGAGATGTTCTTCCTTTCGCCACAGGAGAAGATTGATATTGCCAAGGCTGTGCTGGATGCAAATGCCGGAAGGGTCAGGATCGTGGCTTCAGGTCACACGTCAGATTCGCCGGAACAGCAGATTGATGAGCTGGGACACATGGCAGAGACAGGTGTTGAAGCTGTTGTCCTTGTTTCGAACAGGCTCGCAGGCAGGAATGATGGCGATGACGTGTTCATGAGTAACTTCAACAGGATATGCAATGCATTGCCTGATACGGTCTTTGGGCTTTATGAATGTCCATATCCTTTCCTCAAGCTGTTTTCCGATGATTTCCTGCGATTTGCTGTCAAGGAAAGAAAGCTCGTATTCGTGAAGGATGTCTCCGGCAGCGACGCTATCCAGAGACGTCGTGCTGAAATTGCAAAGGGATCAGATCTATCCCTGTTCAATGCTCACACGGATTCCGTTCTTCCATCACTCAGATATGGATATGACGGTTATAACGGAATCATGGCGAATTACCATCTTGATCTGTACCGCTGGCTTTATGACAATTTCAGGAAAGAGCCAGCTGTTTCAGAGGAGCTGCAGGATTACCTCAGTATCACAAGTATGGTTGAGGCCCGCTGTTATCCGGTAAGTGCAAAGTGGTTCCAGAATGAATACGGGGCAAGGATGAGCATCAATACCAGATCCCGTGATGTTTCCCTCCTTAATGAAGGAGGAATCAATGAGCTCCGGGCTATCTGGAGAACAACCGAATCGTGGCGGAAGCGTTTGGGAATTGCGATATGATCAAGTCAATCCTGTGCCTTGGTGATTCGAATACCTATGGAGTTGATCCATCTACTGGATCTCGTTTCCCGCGAGAGGAAAGGTGGACAGGTATCCTGCAGAGGATATTAGGTGATGGGTATTATGTCATAGAAGAGGGATATAATAGCAGAACCACCTCTTTCAATGATGCTTCTGACGAGATGAGAAGTGCAATCAGGATGATTCCTTTCATACTGAAGACCCACAGTCCCATTGATCTTGTTCTGATCATGCTCGGTACGAATGATCTCAAGACACAGTATTCTGTCTCTGCGAAGGTATCTGCTTATGCAATGAAGAAACTTGTTGAGTCAATCCGCAAGTGGTGCAGGGCAGAGGAAGTGGATATTCCCCAGGTGCTTATCATCTCTCCTATAATGATCGGAGATGGGATCGAAGAGAGTATTTATTGGGAAAATGACAAAACATCAATGCTGGAGGCGGAAAAGCTCCCAGCAGAATATGAAAGGGTTGCGGATATGCTGGGCTGTTCATTCTTTCCCGCCTCTTCCGTTGCTGAGCCAGGAGAGGACAGCCTGCATATGACAAAGGATAGCCATCAGCGTTTTGCGGAAGCTATGGCTGTGGAAATCAGAAGGATCCTTGATTGATTCAAATGGAGGATAAAGGTATGCCAGACATGATGAAAGCTGTTGCGGCCATTGAAAAGGATAGGGTTGGAATCGTAGAGATCCCTGTACCTGTACCGGGGGATTATGAATGCCTTACGAAGATCACGTATTGTGGTATATGCAATGGAACGGATCTCAAGCTGATAAGCAACAAAGTCGCAGATAAGGAGACTCCATATCCAACGATACTTGGACATGAAAGTGTCGGATTTATCGTTAAGACGGGTAGGAAAGTACGGAACTGGAAAGTCGGTGATCGAGTTGTGTCGCCTATAGGAACGGTTGATCCATCCTCTGGCTTCTCATCCAGCTTTGGGCAGATGGCAGAATATGGTATTACCCATGATATCAAAGCCATGATGGAAGATGGTGTTCCGTTGGGGAAGCAGCCTCCGATTCCGACTTATCGTGGCAATCTGATTCCTGATGGTGTTTCTTATCGTGATGCTGTCATGCTGCTTACTTTCAAGGAGAATTACAGTGCTCTTGTGAATTTTGGGCTGAAGCCTGGAATGGATGTTCTCGTAATAGGGGATGGGCCTGTTGCAATGGGAATTGCGTGCAGTGCCAAGGCTCAGGGAGCATGCCGGGTTTCATTGATTGGACATCATGATGATCGCCTTGAGCATATCAAGAACTGCATCCATGTCGATGATGCTTTCAATTCACAGAATACAGATCCTGTTGAGGCATTATCAGGGCACAGGTTCGATCTTGTTGTTGATGCTGTGGGTAATCTTGGGAATGCATGCAGGATGGCTTCCTTACTGAAGGATGGTGGAAAGCTAGGATTGTATGGCGTCCTATCAAGGGAGAAAGCGAATATGAATATATTTGATGTCCCAAACAATATCTCAATCCATACTCTCAACTGGCCATACCATGAGCATTGGGTAAACAAGGAAGTCTGCGACCTTGTTGTTAAGGGCGTACTTGTGCCTTCTCAGTATTACAGTCATGTACTACCTATGCAGGAAGCCGAAGCAGGTTTTGAGCTTGTCCGTGAAAGAAAAGCGTTCAAGGTCATTCTCCAGATGCCAGGAGTGACGGAGGAATGAGCTGATGACTTTCACTGAACTTGCTATGAATACCAGAAGCTATAGGGGCTTTGACAGGATCTGCCGCCTTTCCCATGAAGAGCTGGAAGAGCTCGTGAAGGTAACAAGATACTGTCCTTCTAGCGGGAATATACAAGCCCTTCGCTTTCATATCAGTGAGGATGAGGAGGAAGTATCCAGAATCCTTGGGAAGACTCGATGGGCCGGACGTATGAAAGAACCAAGGCTTCCCCATCCAGGCAAGGAGCCTACCAGTTTTATTTCCATCTGGGTTGATACAACGCTTGGTTATAATGATCAGGCTCTTGAGAAGGATGCAGGTATCGCCGCCTATGCTATTCTTTTAAGGGCAGTTGAAATGGGATTTGGAGGATGCATGCTGGGATGTCTTTCCGATAAAGTCATGCACGACCTTGTGAATGAGCCAGAATCAATGAAGTTCAAGCTCCTTGTAGCATTAGGAAAGCCGGATGAGACAATCGTCATCGAAGAGGCTCCAATTGGATATGTCACCAGGGATAGGTGTTATTATCGAGATGAAAATGATATTCATCATGTCTGGAAGCGCCCATATGAGGAATTGTTCATTTAAGGAGCCAGAATGAAAAGAATAGCGGTTATCGGTAGTTTCGTTGTTGATCTGATGGCTCGTACGCCTCATCTTCCCGTACCAGGCGAGACAGTGAAAGGTTCATTCTTCCGCATGGGACCAGGAGGAAAGGGATACAATCAGGCTGTTGCAGCTGCAAAAGCTGGAGGAAATGTTTTCTTTTCAACCAAAACAGGAACGGACAGTTTTGCTGATATCCTTTCCGATTCGATGAAGGATTCTGGAATCAGCGACAGCTTGGTTTTCCATGATAAGGACAATGGAACAGGTATTGCCCTCATTTCCGTTGATGAGGTGACCAGCCAGAATGAGATTGTCGTTGTTTCAGGTGCCTGCGGTACGATAACTGAGGAAGAGGTGAATCAGATGTTCCAGCATCTTGATGGGGTGGCGTATCTGCTTATCCAGCTGGAAATCAATCTTGATGCGATTGAGATGATTATTGAACGAGCTTATAGCAGGGGAATCAGAATCATACTCAATCCAGCCCCCGTCCAGCCTGTATCTGATGAAATTCTCTCCAGACTCTATGCAATCACTCCGAATGAGGTGGAAGCACAGATACTTTCCTCAATCGCCTATGATCAGCCATCTGATTGCTGTAGGATTGCAGACTACTTCATGGCTAGAGGTGTTCAGAATGCTGTAATCACTCTTGGTAGCAGTGGAGTGTATGCAAAGACAGAAGAAGAGGAAAGGTTCTTAAGCAACTATAAGGATATTGCTGTGGTTGACACAACAGGTGCAGGAGATGCATTCAGCGGTGGTCTCCTTACGGCATTAGGCAAGGGTTATGATTTTATGGATGCGGTGGAATATGCCAATGTCGTATCAAATCTCTCCGTGACGAGAATCGGGACTTCCCCAGCGATGCCCAGCGCCGCGGAGATTGACGATTTCATCAGAACCCACAAAGGATAGATCTGACTGCGGGGTTGACGAAGAAGCGGGTTTAATTCTTTGATCTCCTTGTACTGAATGCTCCTGTATGCTAGATTGCAGGAAACGGAGGCTGGAATGTCATCAATCTACAAGAATAACTGAGCGCTTGATTTTCTTGGAGGTGATGATGTTTCTGCATCTTGATCGTATTTCATTCTCATACCCTGGATCAGGGAATGTGCTGTTCTCTGATTTCTCCTTATCATTCTCAGATGGCTGGACTGTGATAGCTGGCGCGAATGGAACGGGAAAAAGCACGCTTGCTTCCATTGCAGCAGGGCTTATCGTTCCTGACTCAGGCAGCGTCAGGGCCGGCGGTGATGTGATTCTGTGCCCACAGGTGTTCACGGGTCTCTCTCCATATGACTGGAGCGATATCTTCTCTGGTGATAACCATGTCGGAAGGCTCAAATCTGCGCTTGCGCTTTCAGATAGCATGATAGAAAGGGAGGAGACGCTTTCAGGTGGGGAGAGGAAAAGACTGCAGCTGCTTGCGGCGCTCTCACATTCTCCTGGAATACTGATTCTCGATGAGCCAACCAACCATCTTGACTCATACAGCCGTGATCTTATGATCAACGCGCTTTGGTCATTCGATGGTCTTGGTGTGGTTGTTTCGCATGACAGGGCATTCTCTTCAGCTCTTTCGTCTCGGACAGTGCTTCTTTCACGCAGCAGCGATGGTGTTGCCGCTGAGGACATCCCTCTTCCCCTTCCACAGGCGCTGGATGAAAGCGATCGGAGGAGAAAGGCAGGACGAGATACATATGATGGGCTTCTTGCTGGTTTATCAGCGGAGAACAGGATAGTACAGCGCCTAAGGGAAAGGAGCAGGGCAAAGCAGAAAGATCTGTCGAAGCGTGGAATAGACCGCAATGACCATGATGCCAAGGCCAGGATAGATAGCGCGCGCCTTACAGGCAAGGATGCTTCGCTTGATGGGGCCATGAGGAATCATATGTCGCATTCAGCTCAGCTCGAGGATAAGCTCAATTCTATCGGGAAGCCACTTCTTAGGAAGGAGGGACTGTCGCTGATGGGAGGAATGCGCGTTCCGCTCCTCTCCTTTCCTGAGAGTGTCATCCAGCGTGGTGATTATTCGCTTTCCATACCTGCCCTTTCCATAGCACCTGGCTCCCATATCGCCATAAAAGGCAGGAATGGAAGCGGAAAGACCCTCTTCCTTGAAGCCTTCTACAGACACCTCGTCAGCCAGGGAAAGGATCGCTTCGTCCTCTATATTCCACAGGAAACCAGCGAGGAGGAGAAAGGACGCCTCCTCAGGGCTTTTGATTCGCTTGAGGATTATGAGAAGGGTGCTGTGCTTTCCGATATGTTCCGGCTGGGTTCAGAACCTGCAGCATTGTCCTCTTCATCATCCCCAAGTCCAGGAGAAATGAAGAAGCTCGCTCTTGCGCTGTCCCGGAGGGAGGGCCGCTCTGTATTGCTGATGGATGAGCCGACAAACCATCTGGATATAGTATCGATGCGGATACTTGAGAAGATGATCAGAGAGGACGGAAGGGACATGACAGTGCTTCTCGTAAGTCATGATGATGCCTTCCTTTCTGCCTGTACCGATCATGTCTGGCAGGTGGAGAGAACCGGCAATTCAGGAAGGCTTCTGAGTTTCTAAGCATCCTGCAGCATTGGAATATCATAGGAGAGGGGAGGTTCAGACTCTCTTGTGGATATTCTGAAAAAGCCTTGTTTCTTGGATCTGATTCAGATCAGAGGCTTGTCGTCGGGGCAATCATGCTTCGCCTCGCTGGATTTTGCTATACTGTCTGGATATACATAGGAAAATCGTGGAGAAGTCGATGCATCTTGGACTTGAAAGAGGAAAAACGGAATTGCTCTCCCATGATAACGAAAGGGGATCTGCGGCAGAAAAGGCAATCAGGATCTTATGGAAAGTCATTCCTGAGGCTAGGGATATCCAGCACGTAGGAAGTACAGCCATAGAATCAATAGATGCAAAGCCTATTGTGGATATAGCCGTATCGCTTGATGATGTTCAATCAGTAACTTCACACATCGATGAATTGGCTGAATACGGGATATTTTACCGGGGAATTGATGTCCCCGAGCAGATTCTCTTCATAATAGGAGAGGGGAACATACGTACTCATCATATCCATATTGTGAAATGGCATGGGAAGGCATGGGATAACTATATGATTTTCCGTGACTATCTGAATTCCCATCCGGACAAAGCTGCTGAATATGAAAAGCTGAAGAAACAGCTTGCAGCTTCTTTCCCGGATAACCGTAGAGCCTATACGGAGGGAAAAGCTGGATTCATCGAGAAGATCATTGCTGAAGCCCGGGAACACTTCTGAACATATCTTCGGTGATGTGTGACGGAAAGAGGCGGGGTAGTGATGCTCCGCCTCGCTCAGATTGAACTCGTAAGAGTGGCTGAAGAATCAGAACACACACCACATTGATTAACGATGAACTCAACCAATGGTTTGTTTAACTCAGAAGGCAAAACACATAATATTGAAACCGGGGAACGGAAAGTTCCCTTGGAGAGCAAATGATTGATCAGATAAAAACAGGAAAATTCGTCGCAGCCAAAAGAAAGGAGAAATCCCTTACTCAGGCTGAAGTTGCTGAGAGATTGGGTATAACAGACAGGGCTGTATCAAAATGGGAGAGGGGACTCGCCCTTCCTGATGCATCCATAATGCTGGATTTGTGCAGTATTCTGGGTATCAGTATCACGGAACTGCTCACGGGAGAAGAGGCAATGGAAGAGGACTATAAGGTCAAAGCGGAAAAACTCATTCTTGAGATAAGGGAGAAGGAAGAGGAGAACAATAGGTATCTGCTCAGACTTGAGACAGTTATAGGTGTTCTTGCCACTGTCTCTGCCCTCACAATCATATTCACAGCGGCATTCCTGGCTCCAGGAACCGTACTTATGTCTTTCCTGGTTCTGATTGCGCTCTTGATACTCTTTGTAGGGATATACTTTGCATTGAACATCGAGCGGGATGCAGGATACTACGAATGTAGATCCTGCCATCATAGATACGTTCCAGATTTCAGCCGTGTCGTCATGGCGATGCATATTGGAAGATCCCGTCTGATGAAATGCCCTGAGTGCGGAAAGAGGACATGGCAGAAGAAGGTTCTTTCAAGATAGGTTTATCTTGTCCATGATCAGGCATGGAAATAATCAAGGATTGTTCCTGTAGGCGATATTGCATTATCGAGGAGCGTGATTCGTTTCGTGGACTAGGTTACCAGATATAGTATGGGTATATATTATCATTGGCATGGATTAACTCTCATGATTGAGAATCCAGTCAAGGATCTCTTCATAGTTGATTTCACCTGCAGCAATCCCGAATCCGAGTTCTATCAATTCATTATCTGTACATTCGATCCTGGAGACTGTAAATAAATTTATTTGAGTCCGTAAGTCAAGAAAAACAGAAAAAGATGGTTTTAAATGTTTTCTCGTTGACAAAAAGTCATGAAGAAACGAACCTT
>CALXYL010000013.1 GCA_944392985.1 uncultured Spirochaetaceae bacterium
CCCGATGTTTCCTCCTCCATTCCTCTCCACCTTTCGCTCTGCTTAGAAGGTGGAGACTCCTGGAGATTAAGGTTGAAAAGGGCGCATCCTTCATCTGGAATGCGCCCTCTGCTTGCGTTAAGGGAATCACTTCCTCTTTGCAGCTCCTTCGTAGATTGCCTTTATGTCATCCTTGTGCAGTGTCATGAAGGCTCCAAGGGTCCTCTTTCCATGGAATACCGCTTTGTCGGCAAGCTCCTCGATCTGCTCCGGCGTGAGGTTGACTCCGAGCTCCTCAATGCTTGTAGGCATATTGATGCTGCGGAAATACTCCTCGAAAGCCACGATCGCGGCTTCCGCATCCGCTTCGTCGTTTCCTGTTCTCTTCGTGCCGAATACGTTTTCCCCAAGCGCGATGAAGCGTTCCCTGTCCACATGGCATACATGGCGTGCCCATGTGCCCCAGATCGCAGTGAGGCCAGCACCGTGGGCAACATCGAACATGCCGGAAAGCTCATGCTCGATCTGGTGGCATGCCCAGTCTCCTCTCTGGTCATGGCCCATTGCCATGAGGTTGTTGTGGGAGAGGGAGGATGCCCACATGAGGTTCTTCCTTGCTTCATAGTCCTCTGGGTTCTCAAGCGCGATCCTTCCATACTTCGCGACTGTCCTGAGAAGGGCGAACGAGAGGTTGTTCGTGAACTCAAGGGAGGCACCGGAGTGGAAGTACCTCTCCAGTGTGTGCATCATCATGTCCGCTGTGCCGCATGATGTCTGGTATGGGGGAACGGAGTAGGTCAGTTCCGGGTTGAGCAGCGCAAAGCGCGGCCTGCACCAGTCTGAGTTGCATCCTCTCTTCAGGTCGCCATCCTCATTCGTGATGACGGAGCTGTCGCTCATCTCTGAACCTGTTGCGGAGAGCGTGAGCACGACGCCGATCGGATATGAACCCTGGGGCTTCCTTGCTCCTGTATAGAAATCCCATACATCCCCATCCTTGTCATAGAGGCCATATGCGATTGCCTTTGCGCTGTCGATTACCGATCCGCCGCCTGCTGCAACGATGAAGTCGATTCCTTCCTTCCTGCAGAGATCGATTCCCTCCCTGATAAGCGAAAGCCTTGGATTCGGTTTGACTCCTCCGAGAAGGACATAATCGATGCCTTCCTTGTCCAGCTGGTCCGTGAGCTTCTTCATCAGGCCGTTCCTGATGATCCTCTCGGATCCATAATGCATGAGGACCTTCCTTGCACCGAAGGCCCTGAGTTCATTGCCGAGGTTGTCCTCTGCACCCTGGCCGAGCGTCACGCGCGTAGGCGTATAAAGAGTGGATGTCATGATACTCTCCTTTTCTGCTGTTCAAGCATGTCCACATTATATTACAAAACAGCTGCCTCTGTAACAGATAATGGTTTACGGCGCTTTTATTATGGCTTCCCCATCAAGTCCGCTTGCCTTTATGATGAGGGGCCTGTCGCTTCGGACGGCGAGGAAATGCCTTGTCTCCTCCGTGTGCTGCAGCTGGGAGATCCCTTCGTAGCAGAATGAGCCATCCCCATATGTCGGATTGATGGTCAGGTAGATGCATCCCAATGATGTCATGTTCTGGAAGAAATGGGTGCCCTGGCTCGGCTCGACCTGCATTTCCTTAAGCCCTGTCTCGACTATCACATGGGCCTTTGAGATCTGTGACCATGTGCACGGGATGCCAAGCCAGCGATCCGAGGAGCCCAGACGACCTGCGGCGATGAGGACATAAGGGCCTTCCGCTTTCCTGTTCAGCTGTTCCAGCTCCCTCGCCATCTCCGTCATCTCCTTTCTGTCGAAGGCATCCGGCTTGATCGTGATGATCTCCTTTATATCATCGATGACGCCATTCCCCATTACCTTCAATGCATGTACAAGCGCATTCTCCCTGTCGCTCTCGGTAATCGGGACTTCAGTGTATCCGCTTGTTCCCGATATAGGGCGGATCTGGAGTATGGAGAAATCAGGGCGGTCCTCGTGTTCCGTGTTGACTGCGAATTCGATTTCCACCGGCTCGGCCATTGCCTTTGCGCCAAGGCTGAGCATATCCGAGATGATCGGGGCAAGCGGAAGTGTCTCATACTTCAGGATCCCGTTGAATGTCAGCATCCTGATCCCTTCCGCGCGTGTTGATTCGCTGAGTGTTCCCGTATATGGGTCGAGAACGGAGGCAATACCCTTGAATGCCTTTGGGAACTTCCTCGTCTCCTCTTCAATTGGAAGCTGCACGAGGTTGTCCTGATCCTTTTCAGGATCAAAGTGTCCAGATAGCGAGAGCGCAAAGAAGCTGTCCTGTACGGAAGATTCCCCTGTGAGCGAATCCGACGGCATGCGCGGCTTTGCGGGACAGAAGCGGAGGGAGGTGCCTGTGTCGACTATGGTCTTGCCAAGCCCGAAGGAGAGCATTCCCACACCATCCTCGGCTTTCTGCCCTGGAATCGGATAGTAATTGAGCGATCTTGCGACGCCAGACACATTCGGATACCAGTAATCCCCGTGGGCTGATCCCGTCACCTGCTGGATGATGACAGCCATCTTTTCCTCTTCGGGTGAGTGGAGCGTGCTTCTGAGGTATTCCCTTGCTGTGCTTGAGTATGTCGATGCCCACACGGTCTTAACTGATTGGACAAGTGAGTCGAGGCGTTCCTCATCCGTGCCGCAGTTGGCTATCATCGATGTCTGGTAGACGCCCGCAAATGGCTGGAAATGCGAATCCTCCAGAAGGGAAGATGATCTTACTGACAGAGGCTTCCTGATGACAGCGAGTGCAGCTCTGAGGTCGCTTATGAGGCTTTCAGGCATCCTTGATGCAAGGAATGCACGGAGTATCTCCATATCCTCCTTCTCCTGGAAATCCTGGCAGGAGAAGCCGTTTTCCTCCATGAAGGCATCGAAGAGTTCCGTCGTTATGACAATCGTCCTTGGGATTGAAAGGTAGACGGATGGATACATTGCCTGTATCCCATTCGCCTTCATCTCCATCGCGATGAATGCCAAGCCGCGGCCTTTTCCACCCAGCGATCCGTTCCCGATCCTTGCGAACAGCACCGTCTCATCGTATGACTGGGCGGAGAACTGCGCTATGACTCCTCTTGTCCTTTCCCTGCGGTAATCGCGTATCGTCGTGTAGAGGAGATCCCTTACTTCCCTGTCGGACAGCCCTGTATCAAGATTGATGTTCTTGATCTTCGCCGCAAGCATGTAAAGAGACTGTGCCCTGAGCCATCGTGAGAAATCATTCCGCTTTGAATGGTATCTGAAGGAAGGAAGAGGCAGATTCTTGAGGATCTCCTGGACTTCCTTCATCGTGTCCGCTCTTCCGATCTCCTTCCCTGTTTCTGGATCACGGAAGATGAATGGGCCGAAGTTGTAGTACCTGAGGAAATGCTCCTCCAGCTTCTGCAGAAGGGAGGGGGAGAGCTTCCAGAGGAAATCCGCGCCGATCCTGTCCGCATCGGCTTTGTTCTTCATCTCAGTGCTCTGGATCAGGATAGGAAGCTCCTGATTGTCCTGCCGGATCGCATCCGCAAGCCTTATCCCGGAACCTTCGGATCCTGATTCTGACGGGAAGTTTATGTCCGTGATGACGCCGAGTATGTTCTGCCGGTATCGTGAGTAGGTATCCCACGCCTCCTCATAGCTGCGTGCAAGGAGGATCTTCGGCCGCCCCCTCATCCTCAGTGTCTTTCCCCACTCATTCAGGGCTTCAAGTATGGAAAGCCTGTTCTGTCTGATCAGGCACATGTACATCTGAGGCAGGTATGAGGAGATGAACCGTATGGAATCCTCCACGAGTATTATGACCTGCACATCAGCCTCATCTGTGTCATGCTGGACATTCATCCTGTCCTCTATGAGCTTGACCATGGCAAGGAAGAGCGAGGCATTGCCCTGCCAGTAGAAAAGATAATCGATATACGGGCAGTTCTCTCCCCTGAGCTCCTTTGCCTTCCTGTGGTCAGGAGAGGGGGAGAGGGCTATGACGGGCATGTCGGGAACCTTTTCCTTGATGGCCTTTGCAAGTCCCTCCACACGTTCAGAGCCGAGATCCAGCATCGAGATCACAAGGTCGAAGCGCTGCGCATCGATCATTTGGAGTGCGATCTCCTCGTTTGACGCATGCAGTATCTTCGGCGGTGTCGAGAGGCCGAGTGCTGTGTATTCCCTGTATAGCTCTTCCTCGACCCTTCCATCCTCCTCGAGCATGAACCTGTCATAATCTGAGCATATGAGGAGCACGCTGTAGACATGGCGCAGCATCAGATTCGAGAATGGCAGCCATGTGGGGTCGAGGAGGTACATCATCTTCTCCTTTCCATCAGCTTCCTGACAAAGCCGTATGCCGCGGGTATTGCAGTGATGAGGATGATGATGCCGAAAATGCGCAGCGCTGTATCGGAAAGAGGCTGGGCGAGTATTGCGATTATGACCGCAGCAAGCTCAGTCGCGAGCGCTGCCAATGCTGAAGCATATATGATGCTGTCCCTTCTGTTCATATGTGGAGTATAGCACGAAAGGGAATGCTGTTCCCGGATGGATGCAAACAGGCCAGAAACAAAAAATATTCAGCAGAATTATGAGGTAATCATAGTAAAAAAGTGTTAAAACATATGTAATGATAAATTTTCAACTGAAAAACTGATGTATCTTTCGATTGACGGCATCGGGATAGTGCCTTAATCTGGAATCGGAGGCCGATGTGTATAGAATTGATGATTTCATTGCGGATATCGAACGGAGGAATCCTGCGGAGCCTGAATTCATACAGGCAGTAAGGGAAGTCGTGGAATCTGTCATAGATACCGTCAATGACAATCCGCGCTATATCCAGAACAGGATCCTTGAGCGCATCACGGAGCCAGACCGCGTCATCTCCTTCAAGGTCGAATGGGAGGATGATGATGGGAACATAAGGGTGAACAGGGGATACAGGGTGCAGTTCAACAACGCCCTTGGCCCTTATAAGGGAGGTCTCCGCTTCCATGCTTCCGTTACGGAAGGGACGATGAAGTTCCTTGCTTTCGAGCAGATATTCAAGAATGCACTGACAACGCTTCCGATGGGAGGAGGTAAGGGCGGTTCTGACTTCTCCCCGAAAGGACGCTCTGATGCGGAGATTCTCCGCTTCTGCCGCTCATTCATGACGGAGCTCTATAAGTATATCGGTCCGGATACCGACATTCCCGCCGGGGATATCGGAGTAGGTGGGAGGGAGATAGGCTTCCTCTATGGCCAGTACAAGCGGATCATGACGGAGAACACTGGAGTCCTTACAGGAAAGGGCCTTGGATGGGGAGGCTCCAGGATAAGGCCCGAGGCGACAGGCTTCGGAACGATGTACTTTGCCAGGGACATGCTCCATGAGAATGGGGAGAAGATGAATGGAAAGCGCATCGCCGTGTCAGGGTTCGGGAATGTCGCCTGGGGAGCGGTGATGAAGGCGTCACAGCTCGGGGCGAAGGTCGTTACCATCTCAGGTCCTGATGGATATATCTATGATGAGAATGGCATCAACACCCCCGAGAAATGGGCCTATATGCTGCAGCTCAGAGCAAGCAACAATGATGTAGTGAAGCCATATGCAAACCGCTTCAAGGCGGAGTTCGTGCCAGGGAAGAAGCCTTGGGAGGTCCCTGTCGATCTTGCTTTTCCATGTGCTATCCAGAATGAGCTCAATGAGGAGGATGCCGCTGCTCTCGTGCGTAACGGTGTGAAGTATGTCGTTGAGACCTCGAACATGGGATGCACGGCAGATGCCATAGCGCTATTGAAGAAGAACAGGGTCCTTTTCGCTCCTGGAAAAGCAGCGAATGCAGGAGGTGTCGCGGTTTCCGGTCTTGAGATGAGCCAGAATGCGATGCATTACTTCTGGAGCGCGGAAGAGGTGGACAGCCGCCTTCAGACGATCATGGATTCAATCCATCATGAGTGCGTCGCCCATGGCAGGGAGGATGATGGATATATCGATTACGCAAAGGGCGCGAACATAGCAGCATTCAGGAAAGTAGCTGACGCGATGTGCGATCAGGGTTTCTGATTGGATGAACCTCCTATACCCCCTGTCCCGGAAGCTATGGTTTCCGGGACATCTTTGTCATCCTTGGAAAGCCCTCCATATTGTGATAATACACAGGAGTTGGGGTTGATATCAGATGATGGTAGCAAGGGCTTTTCTCAGATATACATTGATGATTCTCAGCATTCTATTCCTTCTTTTGGCTGCAGGATGCACGTTCTATTCAGAGGAGATAATCGAACCGGTTGTTCCAGATGAAGGGGAACCGGATTCTCCAGATGAACCTGATGTACCTCCAGTTCCAAGCGAGTATCCGTCTGCGCGCTATTATTAACCTTCTGATCGAAAAGTATGGCGATATGAGTGAAGGCTATAAAGCAGGTGATAGGATCAAAGCCAATATCTATGATTATCATTATGGGGATATTACTGTATCAGGGTCTTTTTCGGCAGTAGTCTTGGATCCATCAGATATCGAAGTAGAACAGGCAATCCTTCTTCTTGATGACAATCCTGTCATTGTTGATAACGGTATAGTCCAGAGCGGTGAATCCGCAATTGAGGAAATCCAATCAATTGTGAAGGATTATATGGATAATCTTGTTGACACTGGATTCTCGGAGTACAGCTCGGATTATTTCCTCATAGCAAGGGAAGCTGGAGGAGATTCAATACAGGCAAATGATTCTTCAGGCGCGCAGAAGAGCTATGCAGTAAGATCTTTCAAGGCAATCCGGGAGAAACAGGAAAATGATTCATACACCTCAGCTTTGGCAGTGCAGTTCATTCTGGACGGGGATGAACCGATATGGATTGAGGCTGAGACGAATACAGGATCCATCATTGAAAACTGGAAGTGCAGATTCTATAGCATCGGATCATATCATGAGGGAGAACCAGGCAGGCTCAGCATTCCAGCAGGTGCAGAATACATACCGTCGGCTGCATTCATAAGCGATATCATCGTTGGGAGATATGGTGATGGCAGTGATGAATATAAGGATGGCGACAGGATCAAGGCTGTAATCAACACACCTTTCTTTCATCAGGGAACAGGGAAAAGCATCAAAGGAGGGTTTGAGGTAGAGATCTCTGGGGATTCCGTTTATGTTGAGGCAGCCTCTCTTCTGGTTGATGATGAGAGAATAACTGTAATAGGTGGTGAAATTGTTGATGGTTCTTTGGATATAAACACTATACAGAAGATTCTCCTATCCTATTGCGTAAATTTCCATGAAAGCCAATTCAAATCCGATACATCAGATTACTTCCTATTTGAAAGAGAAATGTCTGAGCCCCTGCTTCTGAATGCAGTTTTCGATGAAGAGTGGGTTATGAGATGGTGTTCCTTGGATTCATACCGGATCGTCAGGGAGAAGCAGGAAGGCAATGCATTTGATTCTGATATAGCAATCAGGATCAGCCTTTCTGATGGGAGCGGTTATTCAGTAGAGATAGAGCTCTCTGGCTCAGCATCCAAATTGGGTAAGGATGTGGTTTACTATAAGCTGGGTTCTCAAGAGGAAGGATCTCCAAGTGATTCAATTATCAAGGGGCCGGAAAACCAACCCGATGGAATGTATTATTACAATCTTCTGGTTTCCAAGTTTGGCGATGGTAGCGATGGATATAGGGAAGGGGATAAGTTCTGGGGAATAATACCCGAATCTTCTTATCACATTGAAAGCGATAGTGTCGTAAGCGGCCATCTTGAAGCAACTGTAGAAGATGCTGATTCCAGTAGTTTCTCGGTCAATGTTGATTCTGCGGTGCTTGAAATTAACGATGAACTTATACGTATAGAAAATGGAACTATTGTGCAGGGATCTTCTTCTGTTTCCATGTACCTTATTGAGAACATTGTGATTTCCTATATGCAAAAGCTGGTAGATAGCAATTTCTCTTATTATTCATTGTTTGATTATTTCCTGATGGAAAGATGCATCGAAAATGAGAAGATATATGCATTTGATTCTTCTTGGGATCTGAGCACTTTCAATATTGATTCCATGAAAGTCATTAGAGAACAGATAGAGGAAAATACTTTTGATTCTCAGTTGGGTTTTCTTCTAGATCTTTCTGGAAATGAAGATATTATTGTTGAGGCGGAAAATGGCAGAATTATGTACTCATGTATTGGAAATCATGCCATAGGAAATCCTGGAAATATTCTTATTGAAGGCCCAAGTACCATTATCGATGCTCAGTATTATCTTGATAAACTGGCAGATTATGGCATCAATGGCTCTATGCTGAATTATAAGAGTGGGGATAGTGTTTCCGTTGAATTCAGCAATTATTTCTATGAGCGGACAGGTGATTATATAACAGGAACCATTACAGCTGAAGCAACAGCAACAGATTTGTTCATAGAAAGCGCTGATTTCACCTTTGGGACCAGTATAGGGAAATGGAATGTCACGATAGAAGATAACGAAGTCTCGTATTCAGGAAATGGAGCTTCATATACAACTGATTTTCTATACTATGCTAAAGATCTCGTGAGTGAAGCAAGAATATCCTTGGATTCCTCGGAAATCACGGGATTCTCACAGATACGTGATCTATCAAGGGGTGGGGCAACTATTCGGTTGAAAAATGAGGATTACATAACGAGAGATTATATAATTGAAGAGTTGACTTTGACTCGTGTCAAAAACAACGATGTTATCATGTCCTGTCATCTTGCTTGCGGCAATGAATATGTGCTGATTGAAACAAGAAATGGTTCTGTTTATCGGTATCAGCAGGGCTAATGGAGGAGGGACAGCGAATGAATCATAGAAAATACATTGCATTCCTGCTGCTTCTCGCTCTCATCCTGTCCAGCTCCTTTGCTGATGCTTTCACGGCAGTGGGGTTTGGGGAGACAGTGTCCGATGCCCGTAGCGATGCGCTTTCCACCCTTGCGGGGCAGATTTCAACGAATGTGTCCACTCTCGTCATGACTTCTTCATATGAGAAGGATGGGGAAAATGCCGTAGAGCAGTATGGGAGCAGCAGTCTGCAGGCATCGGAGTTTGATCTTGTCGGTTACTCCTTTGGTGTTCCTGAACGTATGGAAGATGGCCTTTGGCGCGTTGAGGCCGTGCTTCCCGAGGCATCTGCGTCGGAGTATTATGCAAGGCTCGATGAGCTTTCCGTGACAATAGCGGAGCAGTTTGGAGAATTGGGAAATCTTGCGGATCTTGATTCCGTTTCATATGTGCAGATAGACCAGCTGATTGACTTGCTTGATGAATATGAGTCGAACCGTATTGTGGCAACCAGCCTTGACAGATCCTTGAGCAACTCTGTGCCGGAGCTTCCAGTCTCAAGATCCCAGGTCGAGGCTCAGCGCAACGCTAAGCTGTATGCGGAGGAGACTTCGATTGATCAGCAGCTGGATCAGTATGACATCAGTGCGGCGTTCGGCCTTCTGACAGATGAGATGGAGAGGGAAAGGCAGGATCTTGAGACGCGTCTTTCCGAGCTTCGCTCAGATAATGAGGCGCGTATCCAGGCCCTTCATGAGCAGACGCAGGCGAGGCTTGCGGAACTTTCTGGCATAGCTGTGCCAGAGTTTGATGCTGAAGCAGAAGATGAGGCATTCAGCCAGGTATCACGCGCCATTGATTCCATCATGAGGCTTTCACAGGGACTGTCAGCGGCGAAAAGGACAGGATCAGATGCGATAGAGCGGCTGGATGAGGAGTATTCCAAGGAAGCTGAGGCATATATTGCCGAGCTGATGGCAAGACCCCATGCGGCGATTGAGCTTGATGCGAACGGGAAACCAACTGCGACGGCAATCTCAAGAAGGAGAGCGGGAGCGGAGAATGAGGTCAGAAAGACGATACTCCCCCAGTATTCCCAAGAGATCAACAGGCAGTTTGGTACCCTTCTCGATATGATGGCCTCAAACATCAAGCAGATTGCCTCCGTGGCGCAATCCATCATCGGCTATGATTTCATCCTCTCTTCCGCACAGCAGGATGTTTCAGTGGCCATCACGGACTATGATAGCGAAGCTGGGGCATTCCTCGGTTATGCTCAGGTCAACATCGGAGGACAGGATCATAGGATTGATTTTTCGATTCCCTATGCAGATTGGTCCGGTGAGAATATCCCCTCATATAATGATTTCTTTGCTTATGAGGAGTATCTCTTCGTGGCAAGTCAGTGGATCAATATGCTGAAGGACAACACCTCCCTCTTCATCCTCGAACTAGGAACGAGCATCCAGTATGATCCGATAGGCTACGGAATCTACATGAGTATCGATTCATTCTCCGTAACCAGAAGGGATACAGGAGAGAGGATCATTTCCGACAGACAGCTTGGTGAATCAATCAATCTGATTGAACTGCCATTTGATCTCGATGCGCTTTTCGATTTCAGCTTCAGCCTGGATCAGGACATGCAGACCGGCTTCAACTATAAAGCAAATGCCTCAGCAGTAAGGAGCGAAGAGCATCTTGATGATATCGTCGATCTTTATGGCCTTGATCTGGAATCGCTTTCTGCGGCAGTGCTCACATCTTTGAGGAGGATGCGTCCGGAGGACAGGGCCGCGATGGGGAAGCCTGGCTTTGAGGGCCGCATCGATAGGCAGGTCACTGAACACGATAAGCAGGTCGCAAAGGAAGATAAGCAAAAGGTCATTGATGGTTTTATCGGGGACTCCGTGTTGCTGATCAAGCCGTATGCAATCGGGTCTTTTATCTTCCCTCATGATGGAATAACACAGGGAGGAGGCGGAGTAGGGGCGGAAGTCCTGATGCATTTCAATGATACTGATGATTACATCAATTTCCTCTACTCGCTTTCCGCGGATGTCAGCCTGACCGGCAGAAAGCATATCTATGTCGTTGATGACATGCTCCATACGGAGAAAAGCGGCATGGTCTGCCTACGTGTCCTCGGAGGTATGGGGCTTCTGCTTCATCTGGATGGCATGCCTTTCGTTGGCAGGATAGGAGCCGGGGTCGGGTTCGACGCAGCATCCCAGGCCATCATAAATGGAAACGTGGGTGCGTCCTTTCCTGCAGGATCCGGACTGGTAGAGGTTTCCCTGTCCCTTGATCTTTCCGTGGGTATTGGGGAAAAGGATGATTTCAGCGCAGGCTTAGGGATCACCATCGGCTACATATTTGATACTGGGCTGCGGATCTGAAGTGAGGTCGGTGCTTTCTCTTTTCATTGACCTTGAAACGAACTCACGCTAGACTGACTAGCGATGCAGTCTGTGGGGGCTCGGTTATGGGAGATGCTGTCCATCTTTTATTCCCCTGCTTCGCAGATAGCGTCAGGGGCAATCCCTTTGAAATGCTTTATTTTTGATAAAGGAGTATAGAGATGAAGAAATTGCTTCTTGCAGCACTTGTTGCACTGATCGTGCTCGCTGGATGCGCTTCAACCGATTCCGCGGAAAGCGCAGCTGATCCCAATGCAATGCCTGAGTGGGTCATGTCTGACCAGTCCACACAGGATGTGCATTACGCAGTAGGCTATGCAAAGCAGGCTACTCAGATGAACTCAATCAAGAGAGCTCAGGCTGAGGCAAGGACTCTCCTCGCAGAGTGGGTGAATATTGCTGTTGATGAGATCATCACCACATACACCAACGATGCTGGCAGCGGAGAGAACAGGCAGGCTGTCGATGCATTCGAGACGATTGCAAAGCAGAGGGCACAGGCTGTCCTTTCCGGATCAACACAGGAAGCTTTCTGGGTAGATGCTGATGGTGGTGTCTATGTTCTTATGGGAATCCCCGTGGAGAACGTAAAGGATCAGATGTATGGCGCAGTGACAGAGTCTGCAAGCCAGGCTGGTTTTGAGAAGAACGAGGCAGCAGCAGAGGCTAACGCCATGATGAACGCTGCTATCGATATGTTCTTCAGCTCACCGAGCGTGACGGAGTAAGATGATCCGATCAGCATCACGCAGGGCAGTTGCCATAGTGCTGATCATTGCGGGCCTTGCGGTATTGTCGCCGCAGGGTCCGTCCATTTTTGCCGCAGCAGGGCGGGATGCCTTCAATTCAACGGTATTCAGGGATTATGAGGAATATGAAGGAACCGTCTATATGGGGCTTTCCGGCCCATATACCGACAAGGCCAAAGCGCTCAGGGTTGCTCTTGAGAATGCCTGTACGATGGCATCGGTGGCGCAGGAGCTGAGGATGCGGGCTGATCTCGATATCCATACCGATACCAGAAGGGATATCGACAGGATGCGTGTCTATTCTTCCGGTGATTACAGTCCGGAGATCTACAGCGATGTCATGAAGAATATGGAGATCGTCGATCTCGTATGGTATGGCGATGATATAGGAGCAGCGGCTTTTATCTCATATGGCGATGCCTCACGTATCGAATGGAATCATGGCGTGGACTGGGAGAAGCAGCCAATAAAGGTTCCAGGCTATGTATTCGCTGTAGGAACAGTCAAGGAATACTACTATATACAGGACTCGATAAACGCGGCCGCCTACGAAGGTGCTGTCAATCTTGTCCTCAACCATCAGGATTCAATCGTCGCAGTCAATGAGGAGATAAGCATGGATGAGGAGAACATGGAGGTTTATGCCTACCAGATCGGCTTCAATATCCTTGAGGGCTTCACCGTCCTTGCTTATTCATACGATCCTGCGGCGCGCACATATAGCGCTCTAGTCGGAGCGAAGCTGTAAGGAGGTTTTCATGAAGATCAGGGTTCTGGGTATTGTCCTTGTGCTTGCGCTTGTCCTTTCTTCCTGCGCAACGGAGACGGATATCAACGAGAAGAATGAGGATGGATCCCCAATCTGGACGACGATCGTTCCCCAGAGCAATAGATATGTATATGGAGTAGGCTCTGCCAAGCTCCAGACTGAGCAGAACAGCAGGACAGCAGCGGACGCAAACGCACGTGCGGATCTCTCGAGGAAGCTCCAGGTCATGATGAGCGATGCCGTGGCGACATATTCCAACGACAGCGAGGGCCAGATGCTCTCGGCATTTGAGCAGATCACGGTGCAGACTGTCAGCATCTCAATCCGCGGGATCAAGACGGAGCAGCGCTGGACGGCACCGGATGGAACGGTCTGGTCACTCGTTTCCGTCAGCGTGAAGGACCTTGATGATATCTATGAGCTTGAGGCCAATGAGTATAAGAACAAGGTAGCCAAGGATCAGGTCATTCTCCAGGAGAGATACCTTGAGCTTCTTGAGAATATCGCCCAGGCGGAAGCACAGGCAGCGGCCGCAGCGGCAGGGGAGGCCCCTGTTGTTGAAGGTGATATCAACCTGATTCTCCAGGGAGCCTCTGCAGATGATCTCAGGGCGGCGGCAAAGGCCCGCTATGACGAGGAGAACAGCAGCATGGAGGCGATTCTTGGCGCTATCTCCCCGGAGGATCTCGGAGCGGCAATCGCGGCGGGTTTCGCGGCTAGCGGATATGATCTGACGTAAGGGTTGCCGGCATCCGGTAGCCACCATTATATTCGTGATGGAATTTTTCCGGATTGCATGCAATAATACCTTTGCAGTAAAGGAAAATGATGTGCATCCGAACGGATGCTTATGGAGGATAAAAAATGAAAAAGAGAATTCTTGCAGTTCTTCTTGCACTTCTTATGGTTTCTGCAGCTTTCGCGGCACCGGTGTTCCAGCTTGGTGGTCTCGTTTCCTACAACAAGACAGTAGTCAGCGACGAAGGTCTTGATTTTGAGGTTGAGGATCTCAAGGACATCAACAACTTCTCATTCGGTGCTGATATCCGTATCAACCCGGCGAAGTTCTTCAGCATCGATATCCCTGCGACAATCGGATTCGGCACTGAGGGCAGCTTCAGCATCGCGACAATCCCGACTCTCAATGTCAACATCCCGCTTGGGGAGTTCGCTGACATCGCAGTCGGTGCTGGCACCCAGCTTGATTTCCAGCGCATTGGGCAGGATGGATCCTGGTCCATGAACGGACTTCCGTTCAGCGATTTCGGCGATGCGATCGCATCTTCCAAGCTCGTCTATAGGGCAGCTGTGACAATCAACCTCGGACCTCTTGGAATCGGTGCTGTGGTAACTCTTCCTGGCGAGGCAGGATTCAACAGCGACGACATCGGCGGTATCTTCACTCCGATGTGGGAGTCCACAAGGATCTCGGCTGTTGCCCTCTTCAACTTCGGCTGATAGGGATTCACCTCGGATCGTCCGCCTTTCTTCGGAGAGGCGGATTATTTTTTCCAGAATCATATTGACGAGGGAGGAGAGGATATGATAAATAATGGTTAGCCATAGCTAACTAAGTCATCCGGGAATAAGGTCCGCGGCTGGGCAATGCCCGTTCTGCCATGCTTGTGGTTGTCCTTCTGGCTGGAATCCATGCGGAGCCGCTCCTTTTTCCTTCTTTCCCCACGTAAGCTATATATTCTTCGGTTGTATTCTCCCCCGACTTGCGATAATCTATGTAATTGGCTGATACCCTTCTGTTATCGGTTATGGCTGTGGCATTGCCACATGAAATATTTGAGGAGTGTTGAAATGGCAGACAAGAAAATGGTTACCATTGATGGAAACACCGCTGCGGCGCACATAGCATACGCCTTCAGTGATGTAGCCGCTATTTACCCGATTACTCCGTCCTCACCTATGGGCGAGTATGCAGAGCAGTGGTCCTCGACAGGCCGCGAGAATCTCTGGGGCAAGAAAGTAGACATCATGGAGATGCAGTCAGAGGCTGGTGCCGCTGGTGCTGTTCATGGTGCTCTTGCCGCAGGTGCCCTGACGACCACATTCACAGCGTCACAGGGTCTTCTCCTTATGATCCCGAACATGTACAAGATCGCTGGTGAGATGATCCCGACGGTATTCCACGTTTCGGCTAGGTCACTCGCTGCACAGTCGCTTTCGATCTTCGGTGATCACTCCGATGTCATGGCATGCCGCAACACTGGCTTTGCGATGACATGTGCTTCCAGCATCCAGGAGACGATGGATATGGCTCTTGTTGCTCATCTCGCGACACTTGAGTCACAGGTTCCGTTCCTTGCTTTCTTCGATGGCTTCAGGACATCCCATGAGATCCAGAAGGTCGAGGAGATCTCCTATAATGACATCCGCACGCTTGTCGACGAGAAGTACATCGAGCGCTTCCGCTCACGCGCACAGCGCCCTGAGCACCCGATGACAAAGGTCGCAGCACAGAATGAGGATGTTTACTTCCAGGGAAGGGAGACCGTCAATCCGTACTATGATGCAGTTCCTGCAATCGTCCAGAAGTACATGGACAAGGTTGCGGCCCTCACAGGAAGGCAGTATCACCTCTTCGACTATGTCGGCGCACCTGATGCAACGGATGTCATCGTCATCATGGGTTCAGCTGCTGATACATTCGAGTGGGTTGTTGATTACCTCAACAAGAAGGGCGGCAAGGTCGGACTTGTGAAGGTCAGGCTCTACAGGCCGTTCTCCGCTTCCGCATTCGTTTCCTGCATCCCGGCATCTGCAAAGAGGATCGCAGTCATGGATAGGACGAAGGAGCCAGGTGCTCTTGGTGAGCCTCTCTATGAGGATGTCGTCACAGCGCTTGCACAGCAGGGCAGGACAGGAATGAAGGTCATCGGAGGCCGCTATGGTCTTTCCTCGAAGGACTTCACTCCGACCCATGCGAAGTCAGTATTCGACTTCCTTGCACGCGACGATGCATGGCATGATTTCACAATCGGTATCAATGACGATGTGACCGGCCGCTCGATCCCTGTCAGCGACAAGATCGACGTTACACCGGAAGGCGTTGTCTCCTGCATGTTCTGGGGCCTTGGTTCCGATGGTACTGTCGGTGCTAACAAGAACTCCATCAAGATCATCGGCGACAACACCGATATGAACGCTCAGGCATACTTCGCATATGACTCGAAGAAGTCCGGCGGTATCACGATCTCCCACCTCAGGTTCGGAAAGGGCAAGCTCGACATGCCATGGCTGATTGACCATGCTGACTTCGTCGCATGCCATAACCCGGCTTATATCGGACGCTATGATATGCTTTCCGCTCTCAAGGATGGTGGCGTATTCCTTCTCAACAGCCAGATTCCTTCTGACGAGGTGTTCGAGCATCTTACGAAGGATATGCAGGAGCAGATCATCAACAAGCATATCCACTTCTACAACATCGATGCTCTCGACATTGCAAGGAGCGTTGGCCTTGGCTCGAGGATCAACACCGTCATGCAGGCTGCGTTCTTCAAGATCGCGAATGTCCTTCCTGAGACAGAGGCAATCGAGCTGATCAAGAAGTACATCAAGAAGACGTTCCTCAAGAAGGGCGAGGAAGTTGTCAACAAGAACTGGGCAGCAGTCGATGGAGCTTCCGCAGCTCTCGTCGAGGTCAAGGTTCCGGCATCCATCACGAAGAGCTATGAGCCGAAGAGGCTTATCCCGGATGATGCAGACGATTTCACGAAGAACGTCATTGAGCGCATCATGCACCTCCAGGGCAATGACATTCCTGTTTCCCAGATGTCCTATGACGGCAAGCTGCCTACAGGAACGGCAAAGCTGGAGAAGAGAGGCGTTGCTGCATATGTTCCTCACTGGGACAGCACGAAGTGTATCCAGTGCAACCAGTGTGTCCAGTCCTGTCCGCATGCAGCGATCCGCGCTAAGCAGATCACTCCTGAGGATATGGAGAAGGCTCCTGCGACATTCCATGCGATCAAGTCGAATACGAAGAACGACAGGAACCTCCTTTTCAAGATCCAGGTCTATACAGAGGACTGCCAGGGATGTGGCGTCTGCGTAGAGGCATGCCCGGCTAAGGAGAAGGCTCTTGAGCTCAAGCCGATTGCTGAGGAGAGGGCTAATGGTGAGATCGAGAACTGCACGTTCTTCGAGGGCCTCACATATGACAACCTCGACGGTCTCAACATGGGAACTGTCAAGGGTCTCCAGTTCAAGCAGCCGCTTTTCGAGTTCTCGGGCGCCTGTGCTGGCTGTGGTGAGACACCGTATGTGAAGATGCTCAGCCAGATCTGCGGAGAGAGGGCAGTCATCGCAAATGCAACAGGATGCTCCTCGATCTACTCTGGAACGTTCCCGACCATTCCTTACACGAAGAGGGCTGATGGCCGTGGACCGGCTTGGGGCAACTCGCTCTTCGAGGATAATGCAGAGTATGGACTCGGTATGCGCCTCGCTGTCGATTCCAACAGGACGCTTCTCAGGATGAAGTGCGATGAGCTCATCGCAGCAGGATGCTCCGATGCTCTCAAGGCAGCTATCGAGAAGTGCTACTCACTCTGGGAGGACACAACAGAGGCTTCGATCACAGCTCAGAAGGAAGTACAGGCTGTGCTTGCTTCCGAGAAGGCGAAGGATGCAGCTTCCCAGGCTCTCCTCGACAAGATCGTTGAGCTGCAGGATTACTTCTCTGAGAAGGATGTCATCATCATCGGTGGTGATGGATGGGCTTATGATATCGGATTCGGCGGTGTTGACCACGTCGTTGCTTCCGGCAAGAACGTGACGATCCTCGTCCTTGATACAGAGGTCTATTCCAATACCGGTGGACAGGCTTCCAAGTCGACCCCGATGGCCGCTGTCGCGAAGTTCGCGAATGCAGGAAAGAAGGTCGGCAAGAAGAACATGGGCTTCATGATGATGAGCTATGGACATGCGTATGTCGCGTCCATCGCGCTTGGCTATAACAGGCTCCAGGCTCAGAAGGCTCTTCAGGAAGCTGTCGCATACAACGGTCCTTCGATCGTCTTCTGCTACGCTCCGTGTATCAACCACGGTATCAACATGAGGTTCTCTCAGGTTGAGGCAAAGAAGGCTGTCGAGGCTGGCTACTGGCCGCTGTACCGCTTCGATCCTCGCCTTGAGGCAGGAAAGAGGTTCGTATGGGAGACCAAGCCGGCAACTGGAGACTACCAGGAGTTCATCAAGGGTGAGACAAGGTATGCGTCACTCTACAAGACGAACCCAGAGCATGCTGATGAGCTCTTCGCAGCAGCTGCGGAGGATGCAAAGGAAAGGCTTGCATTCTATCAGAGGTGCGGCGAGGTTCTCGGCGAGACCATCTAAGCTGGCTTTTGCCAACGGAGGGGCTGTCTTATGGCAGCCCTTCTTCTTTTTTCGACAACAATCGCATATATGTTGTTTTTCCGTTTCAGAGCAGTGGCGATATAGGTTATATTATCTGTAGCTATGAGTCGGGTGCATGCGGAGATCAATACATTCTATGGGGAATTCCCCGCTGATTTTGAGTTCTCTATCGATGAGGACAGGATTGAGGGCACATACTCCTTCATCGGGTATGAAGGCGCATTCCAGGGGATGATGACAGGGGAGGATACCTTCTCCGTTGCAGGTACAGTCGATTCATACGTCGGCCGTATCGATTTCTCCATTGACGGGCATTATGATGGAAAGTCCGTCATAGGAGAGGGAAGGACGGGGAGCAAGGGGAAATTCACCGTGAGGGGGATCCCCATCGGTGAGATCTGATCCCTTAATATTTTTTTGCATTAATGCGTATATTGCATGCATAATCATACATACTGACACTATACCACCACCTTTGATTGTGGTAATATTTCCCCAAGCGCTGAAAAGGAGTGCTTGGAGGAAACCACATGAAGTTCGTTTACAACGAAGAGAAGAATCTTGAAATGAGGAACATCCTCATGATGCAGCCTACTCTTGAGGAGGCTGAGGCCGAGCTTGCAAAGGACGAGACCGATCCGCTTGCATGGTATAAGAAGGGCGTTGCGCTTGCTAACCTCGATAAGGTTGAGGAAGCCATTGATGCCCACTCAATCGGTATAGCATATGCTCCGTTCTATGCGCCCAATTACTTTGGTCGCGGCCGTCGCCATAATGCAATAGGTGAGTGGCGCCAGGCTATCGCTGATTTCACACTCTGCATCCAGATCGATCCTTCAAACTGGACATACTGGTATTACAGGGCAACGACATGGAACATCCACGAGGAGTACGAGAACTGCATCTATGATTTCAAGCAGTGCCTTTCCCTCTCGATCCCTGATGAGCATTATCCTCTTATCCACTGGCTCTATACGTCGAACTGTGAGCTTGGCAGATTCGATGAGGCGAAGAAGGTCCTTGATCTGATTGACTGCAGCAAGGCCCATGCTCCGCAGATGGATTATGGCTATGAGAGGGCTGTCCAGCTTTACAAGGGCATCGTCAAGCCGGAGGATTTCATCAATGAGGAGGAGATGGCCAAGAAGGTTCTCAACCGCCCTGGCAGGGTTCACCTTGAGGAATGCGGCATGCTCTATGGCCTTTACTGGTTCCAGACGATGAATGGCAATGACAAGGCAGCCTATGATGCAATCGCAAGGCTCCAGGAAATCGGAGTTCCCGGCGCGTTCGGCTATACGAAGTCAATCCCAATCGCAAAGAAGCTCGGGATAATCAAATAAGGAGGGGAATATGGCGGAGGATATCAAGTACATTGACCCGACCCCGACATTCTCGCGTGCAACCGTCCATAATGGCGTGATCTACTTCACCGGGCATGTCGATGGAAAGAAGCATCCTACGATCAAGGAGCAGACGAAGGCTCTTCTTGAGCGCTATGATGAGCTCTTTAAGCTCTATGGCACTGACAAGGACCACCTACTCATGGTGACGATCTACATCTCCGATATGTCTCTCAAGAAGGAGATGAACGAGGTCTACAATGCATGGACAACGCCGGGGCGATCACCGGCTAGGGTCTGCATCGAGTCGAAGATCGATGATGGGTATCTCCTGGAGATGAGCGTCATAGCCGCACTATGCTGAAGTATATACTCAGACGGCTTCTGCAGCTGATACCAACGCTTTTCCTTGTGTCGGTGGTGGTCTTCCTTATGGTGAGGATCATCCCCGGCGATCCTATCACCCTCCTTTACGGCGTATCGGAGGGTGAGGGCGTCAGCGAGGAAACGCTTGATGCGATGAGGGAGCAGTATGGTCTCAATGATCCATTGATCGTGCAGTACCTGAGATGGATCACTGGTATATTCCATGGAGACCTAGGCACCTCGATCCTGACCCATAAGACGATCGCCACAGAACTGGGCAACAGGTATCATTACACGATTATACTCGCCATCGGAGGAACGGTTCTCGGCTCCTTCCTTGGTGTCATTGCGGGCGTCATTGCATCGACGTTCCATAACAAGGCAGGGGATAATATCGTCATGGTAATCTCCATGATTGCCGTGTCCGTGCCATCCTTCTTCCTGGCGATGCTTCTGATGCTCTATTTCTGTCTCCATCTTGGCGTTCTGCCGAGCTTGGGTATGAGTACATGGCGGCATGCGATACTGCCGATCACTACGCTTGGCCTTGGCGCTATCGGAATGATATCAAGGACAACGCGCTCATCGATGCTTGATGTCATCAACCAGGACTACACAAGGACTGCAAGGGCATATGGTGTCTCAAAGACGAAGATCATCCTCGCCTACGCATTCAAGAATGCCTTCATCCCTGTCCTGACGGCAATCGGACTGAGATTCGGAAGCCTTCTTGCGGGTGCTACAATGGTCGAGACGATCTTCAATATCCCCGGTATCGGTACATTCCTCGTCAATAGCGTCAATGGCCGTGATTACCCGGCGATACAGAGTACCGTTCTTGTCCTTTCCTGCTCGTTCGTCATCGTCAATACCTTTGTCGACATCCTCTATGGCTTCGTCGATCCAAGGGTCAAGATAAAGTGAGGCCGGCATGAAGAATCCAATACTCAGAAGATTCATCAAGAGAAAGGTCTCTGTCATAGGGCTTGTCATACTCTTCATTTTCTTCTTCATGGCCATCTTCGGGCCACTGTTCTTCCCCGGCGGACCACTGGAGCAGAACCTGAGGGAGATCGGGCAGGGGCCGAGCCTGAAGCATCCCTGCGGAACTGATTATCTTGGACGTGATATCCTTACAAGGATCGTGTATGGAGCACGTGTCTCCATGTACATCAGCTTCTCCGGCGTCCTCTCCGGCTGTCTTATCGGCATCATACTCGGAGTGCTTGCCGGATATTATGGAGGCTGGGTAGACTCTGTCATCTCAAGGGTGATCGATGTCCTTCTTGCCTTCCCCGGACTGCTTCTGGCTATCGTGATCGTCGCGATCCTGGGCAACGGCACAGGAAATACGATTGTCGCTATAGCGGTATTCTCAATACCTTCCATAGCGCGAATGGTCCGTGGCGTTGTCCTTACCAACAAGGATGCCCAGTATATCGGAGCTGCTAAGGTGATCGGGGAAAGCAACATAAAGATCATATGCAAGCACATCGTCCCGAACTCAGTCTCGCAGATGATCGTCAATGTCACGCTCAACCTCGGTTCGGCGATCCTTACATCATCATCGCTGTCGTTCCTCGGCCTTGGTGTCCAGCCACCTAATCCTGAATGGGGTGCTATGCTCAACAAGGCAAAGGATGTCCTCAGGTCGAATCCCTGGGAGGCTATCTTCCCCGGAATTGCCATCACGCTTGTAGTCATGAGCTTCAGCCTCGTTGGTGACGGACTGCGCGATGCGCTCGATCCGAAGCTCAAGAACACCAAGTAAGGAGTCTTTATGGAAGAAGCATTGCTTAAGGTCAGGAACCTGAAGACATATTTCTATACGGAAGAGGGTGTCATGCCGGCTGTTGACGGGCTGGACTTTGACCTGATGCCGGATGAGACGCTGGCAATCGTCGGTGAATCAGGATGCGGAAAGAGCGTTACATCCCTTTCAATCCTGCGGATTGTCGCAACACCTCCGGGAAAGATCGTCGATGGCGAGATCGTATTCAAGGGTGAGAACCTTCTTGAGAAGAGCGAGAAGGAGATGAGGAGCATCAGAGGCAATCATATCTCGATGATTTTCCAGGAGCCTCTGACATCGCTCAATCCTGTATTCACCATCGGTTATCAGATCTGTGACATCCTTCATCTGCATCAGGGCCTGAAGAAGAAGGAGGCCAGGGCAAAGGCACTGGAGATGCTGAACAAGGTCAAGATCCCATCGGCAGAAGCCGTGCTGGATGAGTATCCGCACCAGCTTTCCGGTGGCATGAGGCAGCGAGTCATGATCGCTATGGCCCTTGCCTGCAATCCTGATATCCTCATCGCTGATGAGCCTACGACAGCCCTTGATGTTACCATCCAGGCGCAGATCATGCATCTGCTCAAGGATCTCCAGAAGGAGAACCATACGTCGATCATACTCATCACGCATGATCTCGGTGTCGTTGCCCAGATTGCGAAGAGGGTCATGGTCATGTATGCCGGTCTTGCGGTTGAGTATGCGGACGTGAAGAGCATCTTCGCTGATCCTCTCCATCCATATACGTCTGGATTGCTGAAATCGATACCGATGCCGACAGATAAGAAGGACACGCTCTTCTCCATCAAAGGAAGCATCCCCAGCCCGAAGGATTATCCTGAAGGATGCCGCTTCTCTCCGCGCTGTGAGGAGTGCATGGAGATCTGCTCAAGGAAGGCTCCTCCTCTTGTCACTCTTCCTGATGGCAGGAAGGTCCGCTGCTGGAAGTACGCGAAGGAAGGGGAGGTGGAATGATGGAAGAAAAGAAGGAAGTGCTGCTTGAGGTGGAGAACCTCAAGGTATATTACCCCGTCAAGGCCAATACCATCTTCTCAAGAAAGGAGTATGTGAAGGCTGTCGACGGCATCTCCTTCCGTGTCTACAAGAAGGAGGCTTTCGGAATCGTCGGCGAGTCCGGCTGTGGAAAGTCAACGACGGGCCACACTATAGTCGGCCTTCTCCGCCCGACGGAGGGGGACATCAAGCTCCACGGTGAGACGATCCTCGATGAGAAGAAGCGCTACAGCAAGGAAATGGCGAAGAAGATCCAGATCATCTTCCAGGATCCGTATTCGTCCCTTGATCCGCGTTTCACTGTCGGCCGATGCATCAGGGAGCCTCTTGATGAGCATAAGATCGGAACGAAGGAGGAGAGGCAGAAGCTCGTAGAGCGCCTTATGACAGAAGTCGGTCTCAACAGCGATCAGATCACCCGCTATCCTCATGAGTTCTCAGGCGGTCAGCGCCAGAGGATCGGGATTGCGAGAGCGCTGACGCTCAGCCCTGAGCTGATCATCTGCGACGAGCCTGTTTCCGCTCTGGATGTATCGATCCAGGCCCAGATACTGAACCTGATGCAGGAACTGAAGGAGAAGAGGGGTCTGACATACATATTCATCTCCCACAACCTCAGTGTCGTGCACCATCTCTGCGATAGGATCGCCGTTATGTATCTTGGGCATATCGTTGAGATCACATCAAAGGATGAGCTTTTCGAGAATGCGCTGCATCCATATACGAAGGCCCTGCTCAGCGCGATTCCCGTACCTGATCCTGAGATGAAGACGATGCAGGCCGAGATCCAGGGAGATGTTCCATCGCCGCGGCATCCACCAGCAGGCTGCTGCTTCCACACCAGGTGTCCCTTCGCTACGAAGGAATGCTCTGAGGTGGTGCCGGAGCTTGTCGAGATCTCGCCGGATCATTTCGTGGCATGTCATCTTGTAAAGAAAAACCAAGGAAAAAGGAGAAGAAGATGAAGAGACTGGTATCAACAATGCTGATTGCATTCCTTGCTGTCGCCTTCGTGTTCGCAGGGGGAGGAAAGGAGAAGAGCTCAGCGCCTCTTCCGGAGTTCAAGGACACGATCACGATCGCGACCGGCAGTGACCAGAACTACATGGATGGACATATGAATGTCACCAATGATGTCTACCTTAGGGCTGTCTACTCCCAGCTCGTGAGAAGAGGTCTTGATGGGAACATCGAAGGAGACCTTGCCGAGAGCTGGTCAGTCGGGGATGATGGCGTGACATGGACATTCAACCTCCGCCATGGAGTGAAGTTCCATAACGGCAAGGAACTTACCTCAGCTGACGTCGTCGCATCGTACAGAAGGCTTCTGGATAATCCTTCCATACGCTACAGCACGCTTGTCAGCGGCTACATCAAGGATGTCTACGCCGTTGATGACTACACAGTCTGCCTTGTCACAACGGAGCAGATCGCGAGCCTCCTTGCGAACCTGACTCATCGCTCGAACCTGATACTCGATGCCGATTACATCGAGAAGTATGGCATGGAGCTTGGTCTTACTGCGGAGTCAGTGAACGGAACAGGTCCGTACCGCCTTGCGTACTGGGATAAGGATCAGGAGATGGTCTTTGAAGCCTTTGAGGATTATTTCCGCGGTGAGGTACCCACAAAGAAGATCGATATCCTCATCGTCTCCGACGCCAATGCTCGTCTCATCGCCCTTGAAACGGGCCAGGTTGATATCTCAATAGTGAACACCTCTGAAATCCCGCGTCTCCAGCAGACACCGGGCATCCAGGTGAAGATGTATGAGAGCATCGCATCACAGGGGCTTCAGTTCAACTGCGCGAATGAGTACATGAAGGATCCGCGTGTCCGCCAGGCGATCTCCTACGCGATCGACCGCCAGCTCATCATCGATACCCTCTATTCGGATATCGGGGAGAAGGTCTGTACATCTCCCGTCAATCCGAATGTCTGGGGCTACAATGACTTCGGCGTGATCCAGCAGGATCAGGAGAAGGCCAGAGCGCTCCTTGCAGAAGCCGGGTACCCTGATGGATTCGAGATCAGCATCATGCTCTATCCGAACTACAACAAGTCCACCGAGACCTGTGAGATGATTGTCGCGATGCTTGCCGAGGTCGGTATCCGCGCGACGATCGAGGTTGTGGATAATGCAGGATTCAATGCTTCGATGGGAAGCAGGACATACCCTGGCGAGAGGTTCCCATGGGCGATGTTCTTCATGGGTTTCGGCGCTGGAACCGCTGACTGCGACGAGGGCCTGAGGAGGATCTGGACGACATCGCCAGATGGGAACAACAACAATAACTACGGCTGGTACTCAAATGCAGAGGTCGATAGGCTTCTTGAGGAAGCGAAGGCTGAGCTCGATGAGGAGAAGAGGCTTGATCTTTATCGTCAGGCTGAGCAGATCCTCTTCATCGACGATCCCGCCGCGATATTCACGAATGACAGATACAGTATCTGGACGATGTCCGATAAGGTCGAGGGTTTTGAGGTCAACGTCAACAACGCGATCTTCTGGGACAACCTGAGATGCAGGAACTAGCTTGCTTCGATGGAGGGATGCCGCTGCATCCTTCCATCGCTTGTCTGGATTGCCGTGAATCGGCAGTCAAGGCAAACGGAGGAGCAAAGCAATGAAGTTCGTCTACAACGAGAAGAAGAACGAGGAGCAGAGGAAGATCCTGATGATGAGGCCGACAGTCGCTGAGGCACAGGCTCTTCTGGATAAGGACGATACCGATCCATATTCATGGTATGTAATGGGGACAGCACTGGCTGAGGAGGAGAGGATCGAAGAGGCGATCGATGCCTATTCCATGGGCATCATGTATGCGCCGTTCTATGCTCCGAATTACTTCGGCCGCGGCCGCCGCCACAATGCAGCTGGTGAATGGAAGCAGGCGATGGCGGATTTCACGGTTGCGATCCAGCTCGATCCTTCAAATTGGACATACTGGTATTACAGGGCAACGACTGCAAACGTAAGGGGTGGGCTCCTTCAGGATTCCATCGATGATTTCAGGCAGTGCCTCCTTCTTACCGATCCGCATGAGCATTATCCTCTCATCCACTGGCTCTACACGACATACGCGGAGCTTGGTGACTACAAGAAGGCAGAGGAGTCTCTTGATCTGATTGATTGCTCACTCAAGGCGCCGCAGATGGATTATGGCTATGAGAGGGCTGTGCAGCTGTATAAGGGCATCGTGAAGCCAGAGGATTACATCGACGAGGAGAAGATGGCTAAGGTGGTCATCGATAGACCGAACAGGGTCCATTTCGAGGAAAGCCATATGCTCTATGGCCTTTACTGGTACTGGATGATCCATGGCGATGAGAAGAAGGCATATGACGCAATCGCAAGGCTGCAGGAGATCGGCTATCCTGGAACATTCGGCTTGCTGAAGTCACAGCCGATTGCAAGGAAGCTGGGAATCATCAAATAGGGAAAGGGGGGAACATGAAATTCGTCTACAACCAGAAGAAAACGGATGAGATCTCTGACGTGCTTATGATGAGGCCGACAGTCGCTGAGGCACAGGCTCTCCTTGATAAGGATGATACCGATGCCAAGGCATGGTTCCGCATGGGCATGGCGCTTGGCCTTGAGGGAAGGAATGAGGAATCGCTGGAAGCCTATTCCCACGGCATCATGTATGCGCCGTTCTATGCTCCGAATTACTTCGGCCGCGGACGCCGCCACAACGGCATGGGGCACTACTATGCAGCGCTCGCGGACTTCACGATGGCAATCCAGCTTGATCCATCAGTCTGGACGTACTGGTATTACAGAGCCACTGCGGAGAATATGCATGGCGATCTCGATGCTTCCCTTTCTGATCTTGAAGAGTGCATACCGCTCACAATCCCTTCCCAGCGCTATGTTATAGTCCACTGGCTGTATACGACATATGCCGAGAAGGGAGACTATGCCAAGGCTGAGGCCAGCCTCGACTATGTCGATGGCATTGTTGAGTGCCCGAAGCGCAACTATGGCTACAGACGTTCCGTGCAGCTTTATAAGGGCATTGTCAAACCCGAGGAGTATATCAACGAGGAGGAGATGAAGAAGGTCGTCCTAGATCAGCCGGGCAGGGTCCATCTCGAGGAGAACGGCATGCTTTATGGCCTTTACTGGTACTGGATGATCCATGGGGACGAGAAGAAGGCGTATGATGCCATCGCCCAGCTCCAGAAGGTCGCAGTCAAGGGTGCTTTCGGCTATACGAAATCAATCCCGATTGCGAGGAAGCTGGGAATCATCAAATAACCAATCGGTGGAAAAGGAGGGATCAAATGAGGAGAACCGCTATAGTGCTGCTGCTTGCAGCAATCGCTGCAATCTCTGCTTTCGCAGGCGGAGGGAAGGAAGAGGTGGGTTCAGCGCCTCTTCCGGAGTTCAAGGACACGATCACGATCGCAACCGGCAGTGACCAGAACTACATGGATGGCCAGATGAACAACACCAACGATGTCTACCTCCGCGCTGTGTATTCACAGCTCGTGAGGAGGGCTCTCGATGGAAGCATCGAGGGGGACCTTGCTGAGAGCTGGTCAGTCGGAGAGGATGGTGTGACCTGGACATTCAACCTCCGCCATGGAGTGAAGTTCCACAACGGCAAGGAACTCACCTCAGCTGATGTCGTTGCATCATACGACAGGCTCCTGAACAATACAGCCGTAAGGTACAATTCCTATGCGAAGGGATACATCAAGGAAGTCTATGCCGTTGATGACTACACAGTCTGCATCGTCACCACGGAGCAGATCGCGAGCATGCTTGCGAACCTCACACACCGCTCCAACCTGATCATGGATGCTGACTACATCGAGAAGTATGGAATGGATCTCGGTCTCACTGCGGAGTCAGTGAACGGAACAGGTCCGTACCGCCTGACATACTGGGATAGGGGACAGGAGATGGTACTTGAATCATTCGAGGACTATTTCCGCGGTGAGGTGCCTACGAAGAAGATCGATATCCTCATCGTCTCCGATGCGAACGCACGTCTTTTCGCGATTGAGACCGGACAGGTCGACATCTCTACTGTCAACACATCGGAGATCCCTCGCCTCCAGGAGACACCGGGCATCCAGGTGAAGATGTATGAGGGCATCGGATCACATGGCCTGCAGTTCAACTGCGGCAATGAGTATATGAAGGATCCGCGCGTCCGCCAGGCGATCTCCTACGCGATCGACCGCCAGCTCATCATCGACACGCTCTATGCGTCAATCGGAGAGACGGTCTGCACTGCTCCCGTCAATCCGAATGTCTGGGGCTACCATGACTTCGGAGTGATCCAGCAGGATCAGGAGAAGGCCAGACAGCTCCTTACTGAAGCCGGGTACCCCGACGGATTCGAGATCAGCATCATGGTTGAGCCTAGCTACAACCGTTCAACCGAGACCTGCGAGATGATTGTGGCGATGCTCGAGGAGGTCGGAATCCATGCGACGATCGAGGTTGTCGATAACGCTACATTCAAGGGTTCCCGCGGCAACAGGTCGTATCCGGGAGAGGATTTCCCATGGGCGATGTTCTTCATGGGATTCGGTGCCGGAACCGCTGACTGTGACGAGGGCCTGAGGAGGATCTGGGAGACATCCCCTGACGGGAACAACAACAATAACTACGGCTGGTACTCCAATGCTGAGGTCGACAGGCTTCTCAATGAGGCGAAGGCCGAGCTCGATGAGGAAAAGAGGCTTGATCTTTACCGCCAGGCCCAGCAGATCATCTTCCTTGATGATCCTGCCGCGATCTTCACCAACGACAGGTACAATATCTGGACGATGTCCGATAAGGTCGAGGGCTTCGAGGTGAATGTGAATAATGCAATCTTCTGGGATAACCTGCGCTGCAGGAACTAGAAGAAGGAGAGGAAAATGAAGAAACTGATGGCAATGCTCATCGTGGCTGTACTTTCAGCCGCAGCTGTCTTTGCCGGGGGCTCGGAAGAGGAGAATACAGCTCCTCTTCCAGAGTTCAAGGACACGATCACGATCGCAACCGGTGCTGACCAGAACTACATGGATGGTCAGATGAACAACACCAACGACGTCTACCTCCGCGCTGTGTATTCGCAGCTCGTGAGGAGGGCTCTCGATGGAAGCATCGAGGGGGACCTTGCTGAGAGCTGGTCAGTCGGAGAGGATGGCGTGACATGGACATTCAACCTCCGCCATGGAGTGAAGTTCCACAACGGCAAGGAGCTCACCTCAGCCGATGTCGTCGCATCCTACAGAAGGCTTCTGGATAACACCGCTATCCGCTACAGCTCGCTTGTCAGCGGCTACATCAAGGATGTCTACGCCGTTGATGACTACACAGTCTGCCTTGTCACAACGGAGCAGATCGCGAGCCTCCTTGCGAACCTGACTCATCGCTCGAACCTGATACTCGATGCCGATTACATCGAGAAGTATGGCATGGAGCTTGGTCTTACTGCGGAGTCAGTGAACGGAACAGGTCCGTACCGCCTTGCGTACTGGGACAGGGACCAGGAGATGGTGCTTGAGTCATTCGAAGGCTATTACCGCGGAGAGGTGCCAACGAAGAAGATCGATATCCTCATCGTCTCTGACGCCAATGCGCGCCTTGTCGCGATTGAGACCGGACAGGTTGATATAACCACTGTCAATACGTCCGAGGTTCCTCGTCTGCAGGAAACACCTGGCATCCAGGTGAAGATGTATGAGGGAATCGGGGCACACGGCCTGCAGTTCAACTGCGCGAATGAATACACGAAGGATACACGTGTCCGCCAGGCGATCTCCTACGCGATTGACCGCCAGCTCATCGTTGACACGCTCTATGCGTCCATCGGCGAGAAGGCATGTACGTCCCCTGTCAACCCGAACGTCTGGGGATACAATGACTTCGGCGTGATCCAGCAGGATCTTGATAAATCCAGAGAGCTTCTTGCAGAGGCTGGTTATCCCGGTGGTGGTTTTGAGATCAGCATCATGTGCGATCCTACATACAACAAGGCAACAGAAACCTGCGAGATGGTCGTCGCGATGCTCTCTGAAGTCGGAATCAATGCAACGATCGAGACTGTTGATGTCGCTACGTTCAACTCCTCCATGGGTGGCAGGACATATCCCGGCGAGAGGTTCCCGTGGGCGATGTTCATCATGGGCTTTGGTGCCGGAACCGCTGACTGCGACGAGGGCCTGAGGAGGATCTGGACGACATCACCGGACGGAAACAACAACAATAACTACGGCTGGTACTCAAATGCAGAGGTCGACAGGCTCCTCAATGAGGCTAAATCAGAGCTCGATGAGGAGAAGAGGCTTGATCTTTATCGTCAGGCTGAGCAGATCCTCTACATCGATGATCCCGCAGCCGTCTGGACAAATGACAGGTACAATGTCTGGACGATGACCGATAAGGTCGAGGGTTTTGAGGTCAACGTCAACAACGCGATCTTCTGGGACAACCTGAGGTGCAGGAACTAGTATGATAATGGTATGGAAGGCTTCGGCCTTCCATGCTTTCAAAAGGAGGCAATATGTTCAAAGGAGATGTGTTTTCCCCTGCCGTGTTCGAGGGGAAGGGTGAGATAGAGCTGAGAGGGGAGCGTTTCTCCTATCATACAGTCAGCGAGGATAATGTGATCTATGACGGGGACGGGAAGGCGATAGCATCGATCTTCTCGTTCTCCTATTTCAGGGATGATGTTGCTGATCTTTCAAAGAGGCCAGTCATCTTCGGCTTCAATGGAGGGCCTGGCACTTCATCATGCATGGTGCACACGGGATTCCTCGGCACCAAGAGGCTTGCGTACAAGGATGATGTCGATGACATGACCGGGCTTCCTCCCTACGAGGTCATAGACAACCCCGAATGCCTGTTGGATATCGCGGACATAGTGCTTGTCGACCCTGTATCCACCGGCTATGGTGTCCTGATTGATGAGACGAAGGGGGAGAAGTTCTTCGGTGTCGAGGAGGATGCCGAAGCCTTCCTCAATTTCGTCCAGAGATGGATCCAGAAGTATGGCAGATGGCTCAGCCCGAAGTACCTCATCGGTGAAAGCTATGGCTGTACCCGTGCTTCCGTCGCAGCTGGAATCGCAGCGAGAGGAAGCGCGGAGAGAAGCTATGACTTCGCCTTCGATGGCATTGTGTTCATCGGCAACACCGTCACGACAGGCAAGTATTTCAACAGGGAAGTACCCACTGAGCCGGCGGTCCTTGGCTTCCCGACATACGCTGCGATCAACTGGTACCACAATACGGATCACTCCATTCCTCTTGATGAATGGGTCAGCAAGGCGAAGGCCTTCGCCGATACGGAGTACCTGCAGGGTCTTTACAGGGGAAGCTCACTTCCGGAGAAGGAGAGGAAAGCGCTCAAGAGGAAGCTGATGCATTTTGCAGGAGTGTCCGATGGCTACCTTGAGGAGAGGAATCTTATCATCGATGACGCGTCCTTCCGTCATGAGGTCATCAGGAAGAGCGGACGCGCTGTATCCCGCCTTGATGCGAGGATGACAAGGCCCCTTTATGATCCGTTCACAGATGAGATCGAGTACGGGCTTGCAACCGATGCATCCCGCGGCAAGTACAATCCATACTTCCTCTCCGCCCTTCTCGGCGGCATCTTCCCAATCCTCGGGATCAAGGATTTCGACAGGCCGTATATGTCGTCCTGCGCTCTCTACAAGAAGTGGAACAAGGAAGCGGAGCTGACTACAGGCCAGCATCTGTACAACGCTATGTGGAGAACACCGGGGATGAGGGCATTCTTCGCGAACGGCTATTATGATATGGCTACCGAGATAGGAGTTGCCTACTATATGCTCGATCACGCCCATCTGCCGATGGACAGGGTCTCCATCAAGGGCTATCCGTCGGGGCATATGATCTACATCGGAAACCAGAACATCAAGGATCTTACTGATGACATCAGGTCCTTCCTTCAGGGAAGACAGCCAGCAAAGGAGGAAAAGGAATGAAATTCGTGTTCAACGAGAAGCGCAATGAGGAGATGCGCAGGATGCTGATGATGCAGCCGACGATGGAGGAGGGACAGGCCCTTGTCGATAAGGATGAGACCGATCCATATGCCTGGTATGTCATGGGAAAGGCTCTCAGTACGCAGAAGCGCTATGATGAGGCAATCGAGGCCCACTCCCGCGGCATCATGTATGCTCCTTTCTACGCCTATAACTACTTCGGACGTGGAACGAAGCACAGCCTGAAGAAGGAATGCTATGAAGCGCTTGCGGATTATACCGTTGCTCTCCAGCTTGATCCGTCGAACTGGCTCTTCTGGTATTACAGGGCGACTGAGCTCAACACGAACGGCTTCGTGGCGGAGTCCATCGATGATTTCAGGGAGTGTCTCCGTCTTACCGCCCCTCAGGAGCACTATCCGCTGATCCACTGGATCTACACCTCCTACGCGGAGATCGGGGAGTATGGGAAGGCTGAGGAATCGCTGGATCTCATCGACTGCTCCATAAAGGCCCCGCAGATGGATTACGGCTATGAGAGGACGGTGCAGCTGTACAAGGGAATCGTCAGCCCGGATGAATTCATCAATGAGGAGGAGATGGAGAAGAAGGTCCTCCCGCGACCTGGCCGCGTCCATCTTGAGGAATGCGCGATGCTCTACGGACTCTATTGGTTCAGCATGATCCATGGCGATGAGAAGAGGGCATATGATGCCATAGCCAGGCTTCAGGAGATCGGTGTCCCCGGCGCGTTCGGGTATGTGAAATCACTGCCGATCGCAAGGAAGCTGGGAATCATCAGCTGAGGAAGGGGCGGCGTGGCCGCCCTTCCTTTTTCCTCCGAACAGTGAAAAAAAACAGAGTTTCCTGAAAAAATCCTATATGTACGGCTTCTGTAAGCGATGGGAGACTTTCCTTAGAGGTAAAACCAATATCGCAGGCTTCGGCCTGCACCAAGGAGGTCTGGATGAGAAAATCCATAGTCGCCATTCTTCTTATGGCAATGATCTGCACATCGCTTTTCGCAGCTGGAGCAGGCGAGGCCGGCGCGGTCGTCATGAACGCTGAGAAGCCGGTTGTATTCTTCAATAGGCAGCCTTCCGATCCCGTTACGGGTGAGATCGATATGGAAGTCATGAACTGGAACGATAAGACATACTATGTCGGATTCGATGCAGCTGGCGGCGGCGCGGTCCAGGGACAGCTTATCGTTGATTTCCTCGCATCCGCAGATCCTGCGGTCGTTGATCGCAATGGTGATGGTATCATCGGTTACGTCCTGTGCATCGGAGATGTCGGACACAATGATTCCAAGGCAAGGACACAGGGCATCAGGGAAGCGCTTGGCACATGGGCAGGCTCCACTGATCCAGGAGTTGCACAGGAAGGCTCAGCCAATGTCGGCGGAACGACAATGAAGGTTGTTGAGCTCGATTCCCGCGCTATGACAGGTACTGACGGAACGACATGGAACGCCAATGCTGCGACAGACGCAATGGGCGGCTGGGCAACAAGGCTTGGTGACCAGATTGATATGGTCATCTCCAACAACGATGGTATGGCAATGGGCTGTCTCCAGGCTTCCAACTATCCTGCAGGAGTTCCTATCTTCGGTTACGATGCCAACGCTGATGCTATTGAGGCTATCGGAGCTGGAACGCTTACCGGTACGGTTTCCCAGAACGTCGATGCCCAGGCAACTGCTACGCTCCAGGTCATCAGGAACCTTCTTGACGGTCTGACAGGTGATGCGGTCGTCACAGCTGGTATCACAGAGCCCGACCAGTATGGCAACAAGATCTCCGCGGCAGTTGACTACGTCCCAGAGACCAAGGCTCTCCTCGCTCAGAACACCGGTGTCAACGCAAGCAACTGGACAGAGTACCAGGCTGGCGCAAGGGATGCTGGAATCAAGCAGACAGAGGCTCCTGAGAAGAGAGTCATCCTGACGATCTACAACTCAGGCGATAACTTCCTTTCTTCATCCTATATTCCGGCTCTGCAGTATTATGCACCGCTGCTGAACATCGATCTCACGATCGTACAGGGTGATGGCCAGAACGAGTCCTCCTGCCTTGACAGGTTCATGAACCTCAACAGCTATGATGCATATGCCATCAACATGGTCAGGACGAACTCCGGAAGGGACTATCTGGATAGGCTCCAGTACTGATCCTTTTCTGGTAAGGGCATGGTGGCGGATGCTCAGCGTCCGCCATCATCGATATTCGATGCATAGTTGGGAAGGATAAGATGAGCGGTAAAACCGTACTTGAAATAAGGAATCTATCCAAATCCTTTGCAAAGAACAGGGTCCTCGATGGCATCAACCTCACCGTGGAAGAAGGAACTGTGTGCGGCCTTATGGGGGAGAACGGCGCAGGCAAGTCCACGATGATGAAATGCCTTTTCGGCATCTATGCAAAGGATGAAGGCCAGATCTCGCTTTTCGGCCATCCTATTGATTTCAAGAATCCGAAGGATGCACTGGAAAACGGCGTGGCCATGGTGCACCAGGAGCTTCAGCAGTGCCTGGATCGCACTGTCATGGACAACCTCTTCCTCGGACGTTATCCCACGACGGGAGGTATCGTTGATGAGGCGAGGATGCTAAGGGAAAGCAACAATCTCTTTGCTCGGCTCAAGATGAATGTCAATCCGAAGACGGTGATGAGGACGATGTCAGTCTCACAGCGCCAGATGGTCGAGATTGCCAAGGCTGTCAGCTACGATGCAAAGCTGATCGTCCTTGATGAGCCAACGAGCTCACTGACTGAAAGGGAGGTCAGGAAGCTCTTCTCTATTGTCGATGATCTCAGGAAGCAGGGCGTTTCCTTCGTATATATTTCACACAAGATGGATGAGATCTTCGAGATCTGCGATGATGTCGCTGTTCTCCGTGATGGCAAGATGATCTTCAAGAAGCATGTCGCCGATACGGATATGAATGAGCTGATCGCCGCAATGGTCGGCCGTTCGCTGGACAAGCGCTTCCCCGATGTGGATAACACGCCAGGGAAGGAGTACCTCGTCGTGAAGGATCTCAAGACAAAGTTCGCTCCAGTCCTGCATGATATCTCATTCTCCGTAAGGAGGGGCGAGATATTCGGCCTGTACGGTCTTGTGGGCGCAGGTCGATCAGAGCTGCTTGAGACGCTCTTCGGAATCAGGACGATTGCCAGTGGCGAGGTCTCTGTTGATGGCCGGAAACTGCGCTTCCGCTCCTCAAAGGACGCGATGGAGCACTCATTTGCCCTCGTTACGGAGGAACGCAAGCTCAATGGCATGTTCGGCAAGGATACGATCAAGTTCAATACCACGATCACGAACCTCGAAGCGTACAAGAGCTTCCATCTTCTCGATAACAAGAAGATGTATGAGGCGACGAACAGGGAGATCTCGGTGATGAATACGAAATGCGTCTCCCCTGATGAGCTGATCACGGCGCTTTCAGGAGGAAACCAGCAGAAGGTCATCATCGGAAAGTGGATGGAAAGGGCTCCTGATGTATTCCTGATGGATGAACCGACCCGAGGTATTGATGTCGGTGCAAAATATGAGATCTATCAGCTGATCATCAGAATGGCAAAGGAGGGCAAGACGATTATCGTCGTCTCTTCCGAGATGCCGGAGATCCTTGGTATAACGAACCGCATAGCGGTCATGAGCAACCATAGGCTTGCTGGTATCGTCAATACCAATGAGACCAATCAGGAAGAGCTTCTCAGGCTCTCTGCCAAGTATCTGTAAGGAGTGGGAAAATGGCGGATATAAAGGAAAGGATAGCAACGCTGGAGGAAGATAGGAAAATCCAGGAGTATACCGAAAAGCTCCGTGCACTCAGAGCTGACGGCGTTACCAGGATCAATGACTGCCGAATCGAGATTGCTTCAATCAGGAAGAACAAGCTGATTGATCAGGAAGAGAGGAATATGCGTATCAGGAGCCTTGAGGCGGAGATAGAGAAGGCGAAGGAAGTCGCCGCCGCCAATAAGGCTGAGATAGCCGCGCTGTCGAAGGAAGCGGTGAAGTACGTCAATTCCGTCTCAAAGGAGATCGAGAAAGCTGTAAACGAGAAGCAGAACAGGAAGATGGCCGGGGCAAAGGACTTCTATGAGAAGGAAGTTGCCCAGATCAAGGCGAATGCTGCCGAAAGGGAAGAGGAGACGAAGAACCGCCTTGCCGGAGGCGATCCCCAGATGCTCAAGAGCGAGATAGAGATCTGCCGCTATGAGCTCAAGAGCGCCCTCTATGATTCCAAGGCACGCTACAAGGATCAGCTGGACAAGGCCAAGGCCGCAAAGCATCAGGCATTCGTTGACCACATACAGAAGAACAGGGAGCTGAGGAACGGCAAGTCCGCCTTCGGTGAGGATATGCAGATGAAGTGGAAGAACTTCGTGAGGAACTTCACTCCATCCTCATTCTTCCTCGCCAATGGGCTTTATATCGCGATCATCATCTTCTTCATCGTCTGTATCATCGCCGCGCCTCTCATGGGATCCGGAAACCTTCTGTCACTGCCGAATATCCTCACGATCCTTGAGCAGGCATCGACAAGGATGTTCTATGCACTCGGTGTTGCCGGTCTCATCCTGCTTGCAGGTACTGACCTCTCCATCGGAAGAATGGTCGCTCTCGGTTCTGTCACGACCGGTCTCATACTCCATCCGGGAATGAACATCGTATCCCTCTTCGGCTTCCCGACATGGGATTTCACTCCGCTTCCGATGGGTGTCAGGGTACTGATGGCTCTTCTGCTGGCTGTTGTCCTCTGTGTATTCTTCAGCGCTGTTGCTGGTTTCTTCACAGCACGCTTCAAGATGCATCCGTTCATCTCGACGATGGCTAACCAGCTGATCATCTACGGAATGCTCTTCTACGGGACTTCCGGTACTCCTGTCGGATCGATCGACAGTGAGATAAGGAGCCTGATCGGCGGGCGCTGGACGCTCGGTGTGCTCAATGGGCAGTACATCACGTTCCCGAAGCTCATCATCCCCGCAGTGATTGCAATCATCATCGCATGGATCATCTGGAACAAGACGACATTCGGAAAGAACATGTATGCTGTCGGCGGAAATGCTGAGGCGGCGGCTGTTTCCGGCATCTCCGTATTCTGGGTCACAGTCGGCGTATTCATCATGGCTGGTGTATTCTATGGTTGCGGATCATTCCTAGAGGCATTCAGGGCGAACGCGTCAGCGGGAACAGGCCAAGGCTATGAGATGGACGCCATCGCGGCGTGTGTTGTCGGTGGAATATCATTCAATGGAGGTATCGGAAAGATAGGCGGTGCGGCAATAGGCGTTGTGATCTTCACCTCGCTCACTTACTGCCTTACGTTCCTTGGTATCGATACGAACCTCCAGTTCGTATTCAAGGGATTCATCATCCTTGCTGCTGTCTCCCTCGATAGCATCAAGTATCTCAAGAAGAAGTGATATCCCTTTCTTCCGATCAAGGCTGGGCTCAGGCTCAGCCTTTTCCTTATAGGTGATGATTTGAGACGGATCTTCCTGCTTTTCATTCTTCTCCTTCCTTGTGTCTCCCTCCTTGCGATGGGATCATCTGACGATGTGAAGATCGGCGTTGCCATCTATGATTTCGAGGATTCATTCATTGCGGAGGTGCGTGATGCGATAGCCGTGTGCAGTGAAGGGGATGTACCTGTCACCATAGTCGATGCCGCGGGGCGCCAGCAGACGCAGAATGAGCAGATTGAGCAGTTCATCAAGGACGGGTATAGCGCGATCATAGTCAATTCCGTCGATCGCACTGCCTCTGGCGTGATAATCGAGAAATGCCGGCAGAATGACGTGCCTCTCGTTTTCTTCAACAGGGAGCCTGTCAAGGATGATATGGCGAAGTGGGACAAGGTCTACTATGTCGGGGCTGATGCCGTTGATTCCGGCGTGATGGCTGGAAGGATCATGGCCTCTTACTGGCTTTCCCATCCTGAGGCCGATCGCAATGGGGATGGAAGGATGCAGTTCGTCATAATACGAGGAGAGACAGGGCATCAGGATACAGAGCTAAGGACGGAGTATTTCATCGAGACGCTGCTTTCAGCTGGTATCATGCTGGACAAGCTGCATGAGGATACGACCAGATGGAGACGTGAGGAGGGATATGATGTCATGGCATCATTCCTGAACCGATCCGGAGATGCGATAGAGGCAGTCTTTGCCAATAACGATGACCTTGCACTCGGAGCTATAGAGGCACTTCAGGAAAGAGGGTATTTCAATGGCGGTGATTTCATTCCCGTTGTCGGTATCGACGGAACCCCTACAGGCAGAAAGGCATTGGAGAATGGAACATTGCTGGGAACTGTGTTCAATGATGCCGAAAACCAGGGGAGGGCTGCATACCGCATCGCCAAGGAGCTTGCTGAAGGAAGAGTGCCTACGGAAGAGGTCATAGGCTACAGTATCACCGATGATCGTTATGTCTGGATACCGTATTCACCTCTTCCTGGAAAGGCAGCAGAGGAATGAAAGACCGGCAGCGGGGGGATGCTGCCGGCCAGACCATGTGATGATGCTCTCCTCCGAAGAGCTGCGGCTGGATTGGATTGGGCGATGCCCTCCAGCTATCAGCTGCAATCTGTGAAGGGAAATGACGCAGCCAACCATATATACGCCTTAAGTGGCTGATCCGGTCAGCTTTCTGATCAGGAAAGCCTCGTATTCACTATCGGATCGATCGGAGGCAGGTGGGGGATCGTGATGGTGACAGCAGTCCCTTCATCGGGTTCTGATTCAATCGAGAGGCCAAAAGAGCTTCCATAGGTGAGCCTGATCCTCTCATCGATGTTCCTGAGCCCGATTCCGTTTCCCTGGCTGTGCGGATTATCCTCGCTCAGTATTGAATCAAGGACCTCCTGCTTCATCCCTACGCCATTATCGCGGATGGTGATCGCGATCCTGCCTTCTCCTATATCCCTGGCCTTGATCGTGATGAGGCCCTCTTCCTGCAGGTACTTGATCCCATGGTATATTGAGTTCTCCACGATGGGCTGTATGATGAGCTTTATCGTTGGGACGTTCTCAAGCTCAGAGGGGAGATCGATCGTGAAGCGGAAGCGGTCCTTGTAGCGCATCGACTGGATATCAAGATAGCTTTCGACATGGGAAAGCTCCTCTTTCAGTGTTATGATGTCATGCCCTTTCGCGATTGATATCCTGAAGAGGCTTGCCAGGGCAGTCACCATCCTTACGACTCCCTTGTTGTTTCCTGTCTCCGCCATCCAGACCACGCTGTCAAGCGTGTTGTACAGGAAGTGCGGGTTGATCTTCGCCTGCAGGGCGTCGAGTTCCCTCTGCCTCTTCACGGCTTCTGTCTTTCTCACTTCCTCCATCAGGTCCTCGATCCTGTCAACCATCACCTGGAACGAATGGGAGAGCGACTCGACTTCCTTTGATTTCCCTTCCGTTTCCGAGACATGGAAGTTCCCGTTCTGCACATCCCTCATATTCATCTCAAGCTCCCTGAGCGGCTTTGTGATGACACGGGAGATGATGCGCGAGAGAAGGAATGCCGCCAGAAGCGATATCCCCATAACGGCAAAGAGCGTCATGCGGAATATCCTCAGAGGTTCCAGAAGCTCATCCATGAAGGCCACGCCGACTATGCGCCATCTGGTGTTCTCCACTGTCTGGATGATCGTCATCCGCTCCCGGTCCTCGAAGGTGGAGATGTATGAGCCGAATACATTCTCCGAAACACCAAGAAGATCCTCATTCCTTGTGCCTTCGATGATCTGCCTTTCATATGGATGGTAGATGATGGCGCCATCATTCGAGATGATGTAGGCGTAGCCTGTATCGGAGAGCCTTACGCTTTCAAGGAGCTCCTCCACGGCATTGAAGTTGAGATCGATCAGAAGAACTGCAGGAGATGGCTTCCTGCTGATGTCCCCATAGGTGATGATGGTGGAGTAGGACAGGACGAGATCATCCGTGATGGAGCTGCGATGGGGACCGGTGAAGAAGAAATCCCCCTCGCCATCATGGGCCCTGCTGAACCAGCGCTCAATGATGATTGAGCTGCTGTCCTCTGCGATAAACGGTTCTGTGGAGACAAGCATCCGTCCGTTCATGTCGAATGCGGAGATGCTGACAAGGTCATCCCTTGAGTTGATCAGGGATTCGAGCCGTATCTTTATTTCATCGGCAGCAAGATCCGTGGAGAAGCGCGATAGCTCCCTGACATAGTCCGATACATCGATTATGTCTGAAATATATGTGCTCAGGTTGCTGTTGACCTGTGTCACGATCTCGTTCATCGATGACATGGCATTGTCCTCGATCGCCTTTGATACGAAAATACCCATCAGCGAGCTGACTATGATCACGAACATGCTGATGACAAGTGCCATCGATCCAGTGATGAGGGTATGTATCGATACAGGTTTCCTCATCATCGCATCTTCGTCCTGTACTGTGATGGTGATAACCCGATGTTCTTGCGGAAAATGAATGAGAAGTAATTCGGTTCGGAGAAACCAGTCCTTTCCGCGATCTCATAAGTCTTGGCATCGGTATTCTTCAGTAGCTCCTTTGCCTTCTCAAGCCTCGCTGATGTCAGATACTGCACGAACGAGACACCTGTCTCCTTCTTGAATGTCGTTGAGAAGTATGCAGGGGAAACGGATATCTCCTCCGCGATCTGGTCAAGGCCGAATACTGGATCGGCATAGCGTTCCCCTATGATCCTCTTCGCCTTCTCCACGAACTGTATCCGGGAATTCTCACGTACGCCGGATGCCATTCCGTTAGCCTTGAGAGCCAGCTTGGTCATCAGCCGCTCAGCTCTGGAAAGGCTGTTTGCATGCGAGAGCGCGATGAACAGATCCTCATCATCCAGCAGCGTGGCGATGTTCCTTCCATATGATTCGCAGATTCCGGAGATCACTGAGAGGACATTCACCATGGCGTTCTGTATATTAGGAGTCTCTGTCAGCCCTTGGAAGAATGAATGGATTGCCTTCTCTGTGCTTTCAGGAGTTCCGAACTTGATCTGCAGCACAAGCTCCGTCCTGTTGTCGCCTAAGGAGTCCGACACATCCCTTTCCGTTGCCTCGACATCCCCGATCCCGATGATATGCTGATCGGGATCAAGCTGCAGATAGTTCAGGGCTTCCAGCGCGCTTCGATAGCTTTCAGGCAGATGGCGCTTATCCGTTATGATCTCGCCGACCCCTATGCTGAATGGCTTTGAGAAGTAATGGATGATCCGGGACTGGAGCAGGGAAAGGAAGCGGAATATCTGCTTTGAGAAGAGAGAGGAGAATGCTGCTTCCATCTCCGACGTGAATATAAGCACAAGCTGGTGCTCATAGATGAATGGTATGATCCAGTCCTCTGTATCCAGTGATTCGCTCCTGATCTCATCGACAGCGACGGATGAAAGCGTCTCCTGCGGCAGATCGATGATCGCGACAGCAAGCATCGGGCGGTTGACCCCAGGTGCATACTCACTTGCCTTGTCCTCATCAGAAGGGGAATCTGCCTTACGCTGAAAGGGAGGGGGTACCATCAGGGATATCAGATAGCGTTCCCTGTATATCTCCATTGCATCCTGGTAGACGGATTCCAGCTTCATTATCTCGGAAGCCTTCGCCTTGTCATCATCAAGGCGGGCCTTGGCTCGCCTGAGCACATCCTTCATCGAGCTGATGCTTACCGGCTTAAGCACATACTCAGCGACATTCAGCCGCATCGCTGTCTGTGCGAATGTGAATTCGTCGTATCCGGAAAGGATGATAACCTCCACCGATTCAGAGCGGTTCTTCCTGACCTCCTCTATGAATCCAATACCATCCAGATAGGGCATCCGTATATCAGTGATGATTACATCGGGCATCGTGTCATCAAGGAAGTCCAGTGCCTCGCGTCCATTCGAGGCTTCGCCTATGACTGAGAATCCATATTCCTCCCATGGAGTGCACTCCCTGATCGAGCGCCTTACCTCATCCTCGTCATCCACAAGCAGTATTGAATACATCAGCGGTACATCCTCAGTATGCTTTCGAGCATCGACACGAGCTTGCGGCAGAACGGCTCCGGCTCAATGACACGCACCGATGTTCCGCTCTGTATGATGCGGAGCATGAGCTCTATCGAGTTCTCCGCCTTCATCGTGCATATCCAGCTTCCATTCTCCTGTCTCTCCATCTTCGGCTTGTCATGGATGATCGATGAGAAGGAATTGAGCGCGCTCTTCTCCTTTATGACCATCTTGAGGGGAATCATATCGATTGCCTCATACCGCTCCTCAACGCTGCGCGAGAATGGCTTGAGGTTGTCCGGGATCGTGTATGTCTCATCGAGCATCCGGGCTTCGGTTATCGATGCGATATCCAGCGTGATGATATCCTTCGTATGCCTGAGGCGCCCTGTCACGGTAATCGGTCTGCGTCCTTCACCTTCACCTTTGTATCCGATGAAATAGGGTGCGATCTCGATTTCCTCCTCTTCAGGCTGTGTCGTTGTTATCCTTGCGATCCTTCCGGATACCCAGCAGTCTATCAGGACTTCAAGTATTGCGTTGTAATGGCCAGCGACGCTTCTGTCGCTTTGTATCGCCTTGTCGATGCGCTCTGCCAGTGAAAGGGCGTTCTCGCTGATCTTCGGAGCATAGGAGCGCATATTCATCGCCAGCTTCCTCAACCCTGATGCCAGATGCGGGTTGGCGAATTCCGCAGTGGAAGCAAGCGCCTCCGCTCCCATGTTGAAAGCGAGGCTTTCATAGACCGAGAGCTCCATCGGAGAGGATCCATCATCCTTCTCCCTCAGCTTGATCAGGTTGTTCTCCTCATAGATGTCTATGTATTCGGAAAGATCATCGACATAGCGTGAGATCGTTGAACGGTGGACTCCCATCCTCCTAGCGATCTCTGCCCGCCTCAGGCCCTCCGGATGCGACCTGAGAAGGAGCTCAAGCTGTGCAATCCTTTCGCCTTTCATACGCCCTCCTTCCTAGATTCTATCATATGGTACGCTCATAATCGCAAAAGACGTGCTATCATCATGGCATGAATGATGAAATCGAGAGGATGGAGATAAAGATCAGCTATCTGGAAAGCCAGTATGATGAGCTGAATAATGCCGTAATCGAAAGGGAAAGGACCATTTCGATCCTTGAGAAGAGGATAGAGGCGCTCGAGCGCAAGGTGGAGGATCTGATAGAGGTGTCGGGGCCGGCACGCCCGTCAAGGCGGCCGCCCCACTATTGATCACCTTCTTACCCAGCCTGTCTCTGCCTCGAAAACAGGGGAGAGCGTTCCGTCCTCCATGCGCTTCGCGATGCGGGTGAAGAAAACCGGCTGATCCTCTGAAAGGGGATCCTCGCTCTCGGAATATGTCTCGACAACAAGATCATCACCATCGAATGTCTGCTTGATCCAGTGGCAGTCGATGGTATGTATCCTGTGTGAATCCAGGAATGTGAATGGAAAGGCATCGCAGGTCCAGTTGATGTAGCTGACATTGTTGATGTGTCCATTCGTGTCAGTATCATAGTAGTACGTTTGCGGATGGAAATCAGGAAGGCGGTAGCCGCTGAAATCATCAGCGATCCTCAGCTTCCCGATATCTGGATCGATATAGCGAAGCTCCCTGCTAGGTATCGTGAAATACTGCAGAGCCTCATTCGGCCGGATTGGGCGGTGCCTTCCGATATCGATGACCACCCAGTGGCTGACAGTCGTGAATACGCTTTCTCCCTTTTCTGTCCGACCTGTGACGATACGGGGAGCGAACATCCTGTAAGGCTCCTCCGGCCAGGTCTCGATGCTGACTGTCTCCATCCAGTCCGGCAGACGGTCAATCGTCATCTTCGCCCTTACAATGACCCAGGTCTTGTTCTCGTTGGCAACGAACTCCGGTATTGCGCAGTGGCTCTGCGAAGAATGCTTCGCGGCGGCTTCCTGCAGCATTGTGAAGAAGAATGGGATACGGGCCTTGAAGAACCTGTCCGTGTCGGAGCTCCTGACCTCCATTTCATCATATCCGATTCCATTCTCGTCAATTCTGAACATCTTTTCCTTCCTTCCTATAGAAAAGCAGGATAGACCTGCCATACTTCCTTTCATCGGACAAGGAGAATGATCCTTCCCTTTCCGGCCATGCCTTCCTCTCCTCTGTGGGGATGTGGATTATGAACAGGCCGTTGTCCTTGACCGCGCCGCCTTTTTCGGTAGCACGGAGGATGCTTATCTTCTCCTCCATGGGAAATGGGGGATCAGCATAGACAATCGAATAGCTGTATGCCCCTGATGAGAGGAACCGCAGGGCATCCATCATGAACAGCCTGTGGTTTTCCTCCACGAATGAGAGGTTCTGCTCGATTGTGGCCTTCTTGCCCCTGTCCATCTCCACCAGATGCACCGGGGATGCCCCGCGTGAGGCGGCTTCGATCGCGACGCAGCCAGACCCGGAGAAGAGATCCAGGAATGATGTATCGCTCAGGTCCCCAAGGATCGAGAACAGCGATTCCCTCATCCTGTCCATTGCGGGCCTGATCACCCCTGGCGGGCATTTGATCTGCCGCCTTACGTATTTTCCACCTGTGATGCGCATCGGGGCTATCAGCCTTCCTCAGGCCAGAGCCCTATTTCCTGGGCAACATGTGTTATGCCGTCAATGGCAAGCTGGATTATGTCGGCTGTCTCCATGCCAAGCATTCCGCATCCCTTTTCTATGACAGCGCGATTGACACCTGCTGCGAAGGATCTGTCCTTCCACTTCTTCTTGATGGATTTCACGGAAATGCCTTTCATCTTCTCCGGCCTCATGAGAGCTGTTGCCGTGATGAGACCCGTAAGCTCATCAACAGTGTAGAGCATCTTCTCCATGAGAAGGGTAGGTTCCACATCCGACACGAGGCCATACCCATGACTGCAGATAGCGTGAACCATCTCCTCCGGAGCATCGATCTCCTTCAGCAGCTCCGGTGCCTTGTGGCAATGCTCCTCTGGAAACATCTCCCAGTCGATATCATGCAGGAAGCCGACGATCCCCCAGTATTCCGGATCTTCGCCAAAGCGTGCCGCCGCTTCCTTCATAACCGCTTCGACGGAAAGCGCATGATGATAAAGGCTCTCCGATTTATTGTATTTCCTGAAAAGACCTTCGGCCCCTTCCCTTGTCACTGCCATATTGCCTCCGCTTGGATTATATCCCTCTTTCCCCGCTTTTTGCCAATGCCTGGCGAAGCGGTGCATTCTCAGCTTTCAGCAGTCCCCTGTCCTCCTGGACAACCTTCTCAGCTTCCTCCCTCGCCATCTCTACCATCTCGATGCTGCCTGTAAGGGAAGCGAAGCGCAGGTGGAGGAATCCGGATTGCTTCTCGCCGGTGATCTCTCCCGGGCCGCGTATCTCAAGATCCTTCTCGGCGATGCAGAATCCGTCTGTTGTTTCCCTCATGATGTTCAGCCTCTGCTTTGCATCATCTGTGAGATTGCTGCCATAGACAAGGAAGCAGTAGGAAGGGAGAGTGCTGCGCCCGACCCGTCCCCTGAGCTGATGAAGGGCCGCCAGACCGAAGCGCTCTGCGTGCTCTATGACCATGCAAGTCGCTTCAGGGACATCAATCCCTACCTCTACGACCGATGTCGCGACAAGGTACTGCAGCTTCTTCTCCCTGAATGAGCGGAGTATCTGCATCTTCTCATCATCCGGAAGCCTTGAATGTATCAGGCAGGATTGGATGCCGGGGTATTCCTTCCTTAGAAAGTCATGCATCGTCGTGACATCCCTCAGGTCTCCCTCTCCCTCATCATCTATCCTTGGGTAGACGAAATATGCCTGATGCCCACGCTGGAACTCGACACCCACGGCATTGTACATCTCAGCGCGCCGTGATTCGCTTACAAGATATGTCCTTACCGGAATCCTTCCATTCGGCATTGAATGAAGCGTGGATACAGCGCTGTCCGCGAAGAGCGTAAGGGCAAGCGAGCGGGGTATCGGGGTGGCCGTCATCGAGAGTATGGAGGCATTGCTGCCTTTCTTCCTCAGGGCTTCCCTCTGCATCACCCCGAAGCGGTGCTGTTCATCGATTATGACATATCCAAGATCGTGGAATGATACATCCTCGGAAAAGAGGGCGTGTGTGCCTATGGCAAGATCGGTTGATCCCTCCTTCAGTGATTTGAGCAGAAGGCGGCGGCTCTCCCCTTTGACACTGCCTGTGATGAATGCGATCCTGACGCCCAGAGGTGCAAGAAGGGCAGCCGCTCCATCGGCATGCTGCCTTGCAAGGAGCTCTGTCGGGGCCATGAATGCGACCTGCTTGCCGCTGTCGATCGCATGAAGTGCTGTCAGCCATGCGACAAGCGTCTTTCCTGATCCGACATCACCTTGCAGCAGACGCTGCATCGGAATCCCGCTGTCCATGTCCTCCCGTATTTCCTCAGCTGCCTTCATCTGGTCATCCGTCAGCTGGAAGGGGAGGGATTGAAGCAGCGCCTTCTCCCTTCTGGAAGGCTGGCTTCCAATGCGCTTTGCACGCATTTTCCGGTTCCTGAGCATCGACAGCTCGAGGAGGAACAGCTCCGTGAAGGAAAGGGTCCTCAGCGCTTCTTCAGCTTCCTCCATCGTCTCAGGGTAGTGGAGAGCGCGATATGCCTGGCTGTGATGCATGAGTCCAAGGCGGTCATACAAGCTGGCTGGAAGCTCGTCCGGCATTGGGGAGAGAGCATCGAGCGCATAGGATGAAGCCCTCCTGAGCATCTTCTCAGTAAGGCTTCCTGAAAGAGGATAGACAGGAAGGATCTTCCCGATGCCAGCTTCCTCCTTCGTTCTCTTTATCTCGAATGAGGCGATCTGGTAGATTCCGCGTATTTTCGATACCTTGCCGTAGATGTACCATGAGGAACCCAGCTTCAGCTGATCCTTGAGGAAATTCCTGTTGAAGCAGAGTATCTCCAGCCTCGTGCCATCATCATCTTCGGCCCGGACCTTCAGCGTCATCCCGCGCTGAGTGCGGAATTCCTCATGCCTGAGCACCGTGATCCTGCAGGAGATTGTCGGATCGCTTATGCTTGCATCCGCAAGGCGGCGTTCCTCCCGCCTGTCGTCATATGCCCTTGGACGGAGGAAAAGCATCGAGCGTAGAGTCGTGACACCTAGTGCAAGAAGGTCTGCTGCGGCCTTCTTCCCAATGCCCGGAACCTCGGTGATGCTTCTCTCCCTCTCCATTTTACAGCGGCAGCCTCAGCGCGAGGTCAGCGAGGATCATGAATGCCTGCTTGAGCACGAAATAGAGCGCGATGTTTATGGCAAGCGAGATCAGCGCGATGGTGCTGTCTCTTGGGATCCTCGTCGTGAAGCACTTCCTGACCATATTGGAGATGGGATCCGAGAACTGCCCATACATGCTGTATAGGGACGGACTATGTGTAAAGGCTGCGATGGCGCGGAAGATGAGTATGATGATCGAGAAGAAGAGGAATATCGATATACCATAGCTCCAGATCGCGGAGATGATCTGCGCCAGTATGATCCCCAGCGTCAGGAAGCCGAACGAGCCATAGACGGCAAGAAGGGACTGGACGACGGCAAGCACTCCGATTGCGATGATCGGGGAGAAGTCGAGCATACCGATCCGCGCCTTGTCAGAACGGAAGAGGCCGAGATACGGATCAACTGCCCTTGCGATGTAATAGGTGAACGAGCCCGGCCTTGGATAAGGGCGGAACCATGACATGATGATCCTGATCCAGATCAGGAATGAATAGAGTTCTATGAGCCTTGCTGCGAACAGCGAAATCTGCATCAGTGCGTGCATGAAAGCCTCCAATATGAATTTAGGAAATCCAGACCCGGCTGACCAGTGGCATTTCCTCAAGTTCCCTCAGAAGCTCCCTGGAATATTCCACCTGGTACATTCCTCCTGCCCTGAGTTCCTCGCAGTCATTGCCGCTGATCGTGAAGGTGACAGGGGTATAGCCCTCATGGCTCTGCAGCGATGCCGCGATCGGCCTGAGATCCTCGCTCCTGTACGGGCTGCTGTCCTTCAGCTGGATGTGGATCATGCGTATTGCCTCTGCCTTCAGCTCGTATGGAGAGCATACGGAGGAAAGGGTGAATGAGAGCCTTGTGTCACCATCCTTTCTTCTGAATGTCCCTGTGAAGCCATATATCCCATCCTCCTCGACTCTGTCCCTGATCGTGTCATAGACGGAAGGGAACGCCACTGCATCGACTTCCCCTTCCTTTGTCTGGAGGGAGTATATTCCCATCTTCTTCTTGTCGGCCTTCGTTATTACCTGCCTCACCGATGTGACCATCGCGATGATCGAGGTCTCCTCGTTGAGAGGAATCATTTCCGGCGCGGCAAGGCTGACACGGACTGCTGCAGTGATCTGCTCCTCATACTCATCAAGGGGATGGCCGGAGATGTAGAATCCAAGATACTCCTTCTCCATCCTGAGCCTCTCTTCCTTCGGCATCGGCTCTGCGCTTCTCATCCTGAATTCCCCGATAACGGGATCATCGGAGCCGAAGAGGGAAAGCTGTCCATAGGCAGAGGCTTCCTTTGCTTCCTTGTCGAAGCGGAGGGCATCCTCAAGGTTCGCAAGGAGCGTTGCCGAATCGGTGCCGAGATCATCGAATGCTCCCGCCTTGATCAGTGATTCAACAGTCTTGGAGTTGATGCTTTCGCTCTGGCGGGAGAGGAAATCCATGAAATCCTTATACGGCCCATGCTCATTGCGTTCCCTGATGATCTCCCCGACGATGTTCTCGCCGACATTCTTTATTCCTGCCAGCCCGTAGATGATATCCCCATCGACAACATTGAAGTGCTTCTCCGATTTATTGATGGACGGAGGGAGGATCTTCAGCCCGTACTTCGGTGCAAGGTTCAGATACTCGGTGAACTTGGCGGGGTTGTTCATCTCATTCGTCAGGTTGGCAGCAAGGAACTCGGCTCCATAGTTTGCCTTGAGGTACGCTGTCTGGTATGCCACGATTGAGTATGCAACCGCATGTGATTTGTTGAAGCCATAGCCTGCGAATGGCTCAAGGATGTGGAATATTTCCTCGGCGTGCTGCTCGGTGAAGCCGTTCTTCACGGCTCCTGCCTTGAATTTGACGAGCTCTTCCGCCAGCTTCTCTTTCTTCTTCTTGCCCATGATCCTTCTGAGGATATCCGCCTGACCGAGCGTATAGCCTGCGATGATCTGGGCAACCTTCATGACCTGTTCCTGATAGACGATGACTCCGTATGTCTCCTTCAGCACATCCTCAAGGCATGGATCGGGGTAGGTTATCTTCCTCTTCCCGAGCTTTGAGTCGATGAACTGGTCGATGAACTGCATCGGGCCTGGCCTGTACAGGGCGTTCAAAGCGACAAGCTCCTCAATGGTCTGGGGATGCTCGCGCCGTAGGATATCTGCCATGCCGTCGGATTCAAACTGGAATACGCATTTTGAATCGCCCCTGCAGAGCATATCAAAGGTTTTCACATCATGCTCATCGATTCTGTTGATATCGAAATCGGGCTCCTTCTTGTGGATGAGCTCGATGGTGTGCTTGATCAGCGTGAGCGTCTTCAATCCCAGGAAGTCCATCTTCACAAGGCCGCAGTTCTCGATCTGCGTCATCGGATACTGCGTTGCGATGCCCCCGGTCTTAGGATCGGCATAGAGCGGTACGTATTGGTCGAGGTTCTCCCTCCCGATGACAACACCTGCGGCATGAAGCGATGAATGCCTGTTCAGCCCTTCAAGGCGGCGTGCGGTATCAAAGAGCTCCTGGTACAGCGGCCCGCTCTCCTCGATCTGCTTCAGCTTCGGCTCAAGCTCAAACGCCTTGTCCAGCGTCATCTTCAGCTCATCTGAGATCAGGGAACAGATCCTGTTCGATTCCTCGTAGGGGATATCGAGGACACGGCAAACATCCTTCACAACGGCCTTCGGCTTGAGTGTTCCGAACGTTATGATCTGACCGACCCTATCCTTACCATAGTGCTCAGTCACGTATTCGATTACCTGCCCCCTTCCTTCGAAGCAGAAATCAACATCGAAGTCCGGAAGAGAGACGCGTTCAGGGTTCAGAAAGCGTTCGAAGAGCAGGTTGTACTTGATCGGATCGACATCGGTGATGGTCGTGGCATATGCCACAAGCGATCCCGCGCCGCTTCCTCGCCCTGGCCCGACGGGGATTCCATGTGTCTTTGCCCAGTGGATGTAGTCCCTGACAATGAGGAAGTATGCGGGGAAATCCATCTGTATGATGATTCCCAGCTCGTAGTCGAGCCTTTTCTGCAGTTCCGGAGTGACAACCGGATACCGCTTCTTCAGTCCCTCGTTTGCCAGATAAGTAAGATAATCCGCATCTGATTCAAACTCAGGCGGGATCGTGCACTTGGGAAGGATAGGACCGGGGAAGGCGATCTCTAGATGGCAGCGCTCCGCGATCTTCCCTGTATTCTCCACGGCTTCAGGACACCAGGAGAAGAGCTCTGCCATCTCCTCGGGCGTGCGGAAGTAGAATTCGCCCTCCTTGTATCTGAGCCTGTTCCTGTCGCTCTTCTTCGTCGCGGTTCCGATGCAGAGGAGCGTGTCATGGGCATTCCAGTCATCCTTCTCGATGTAGTGGATATCATTGGTGCAGACAGGCGGGATGTCACATTCGCGTGCAAGGCGCAGCAGGAGCGGCAGTATCTTCCTGTCCTCAGGAAGCCCATGATCCTGCATCTCGATGTAGTATCTGTCGCCGAACAACCCCTTGTACCAGAGGGCCTTTTCCTTCGCCTTCTCGTATTCATCATGCAGCAGTGCCTGCGCAACCTCACCCGCAAGGCAGGCAGAGAGGCAGATCAGATCCTCGCTGTGTGCGGCAAGCACTTCATGATCGATCCTTGGCTTGTAGTAGAAGCCTTCCTTGTATGAGATGGAATTCAGCTCCATCAGGTTGTGGTAGCCCTTGTCGCTCATGGCCAGACAGATCAGGTGGTAGTATCTGTTCCCATCTGCGGCAGGAGAGCGGTCATGCCTGTCATTGGCGATGTAGAACTCACAGCCGACTATCGGGTTGATTCCTTCCTTGCGGCAGGCTTCATAGAAGGTGACGGCACCGAACATGTTTCCGTGATCAGTCAGCGCCAGAGCCGGCATTCCCGTAGCCTTTGCCTTGGCAACATAACGCGGTATGGAAGCCGCTCCATCGAGAAGCGAGAAATCAGAATGGTTATGGAGATGTACGAAGCTCATTGCATCGGATTATAAGGCAGAGAGCGTCTTTTGTCCCTACATTGATCGTAGTTGTGTCTCACTCCTCCTCGGAAGAAGTGAGTGAGCGTTCATTCAGGGTGTCGATGATGCTCCTCATGATTCCCCTTGTCCGTGTTTTCTGCAGAGGGGATATATCAGGGAAGGAGGACTCGACGAATGTGAAGATCATCGATTCAAGCGTGTTCTCCTCATCGTCATCGAGGGGGAAGCGGAGAGAGGAGAAGATGCTGTCGATGTCACGGGAATAGCAGATCCCGTGCAGTGGATATGTTATCGCGATCTTCGGGTTGATCAGTATGTCCTGATCAAGGGAGGCGGTGAATGCGGCAGAGACGGAATCCTCAGGTGCGAGCATGAAGGATCCAGCCTGTGAGAAGAACTGGCAGTTCTTGTCTGAGAATGCGATCCTGACGCGTGAGATCAGTCCCTGGGGAGGCAGTGCAATCCGTCCGGATCTGTCCAGAAGCCTTGTGAGCGGCATCCAGCGTGAATGAAGGCGCTTCTTCTTCATGAAGCGCACTTCGACAGTGGCATCGAGAGCGATCAGGGTTCCGGGGAAGGATGTCGTGAAATCCTTTGCGGCGATTGCTCCTCCCAGCGTGGCACGGCGGGTGATCAGGCGGCTTCCGATGGTCTGTATATTCTCGATCAGGGCTCTTGGGAGCACGGTTTTCCCAGTGCTCATGATCTCATCGAGCGTCACCATCGCACCGAATTCGGCAAAGCGGTCATTGCGCTGGAAGCGATGCATCTCCTCGATCTCCCCGAGGTAGATGATCTCTGCATTCATCCTGTGTGATGGATAGGCATCCGGACGGGACATTATGAATGTTCCTCCGGCCCAGAGCGATGAAGCAGGGTAGTGGAGGATTATGGATGCGTACTCACTGAGGTTGGCAGGAGTGTGTATATTAGGCGAGCTGAGTCCTTCGTACATTCCTCTTCCTCCTTATCTCTATGCCTTTGCGCACGATGCTGATCGCATCTTCTGGATCCATGCAGGGACAGCGGACAATCGAGAGCTCCTTGAGTATCTCCTCCTCATCTGTGATTCCTTCCTCAATCAGGGACTCGAAGATCAGGGAACGGGAGGCATAGCACTCAGAGCAGGGAAAGCGGCCTGCTGCCTCATATGCCTTCTCTATGTCCTTCATGTTCCTCGTCTTGCGGAAGCTGTCGAATGTGACTACGGTCTTTCCCCTGATCTCGAATGCCGGGACGAGGCAGGAAAGCATTGCCTTCCCGTCAACAAGCACGGTGCATAGTCCGCACATCTCCCCATTGCAGTGGTTGACAGCGCCATCATCCCCCATGTTCTCGCGCAGGATCAGGGAGAGCGGCTTATCTGAGTTGAGGGAAAGTGTAAGGGTTTTCCCATCTATCGTGCAGTCGATCTTCATCTGTCCTCCCCAAATGCTGTGTTAAGCTCCTCTGCGCTTATAGGCAGGGAGGAGATCCTGTTCCCCGCGGCCTGTGAAAGCGCATTCGACAGTGCCCCGAGTGTCAGTCCCCGCGCCAGCTGATGAACGGATGCTATCGTGTCATCAGTGCCTTCTTCCTTTATATCAATCGATATATGGAATGAAAGGGGGATATTCATACCGTTTTCCTGCAGTGTCATCATGATCGTGCGCCTGAGGGAATTCTCCAAGGGGACCCTGTCCATGATGGTCGGGAAGGAGAAGGAAGCCCACACTCCGGAGACTGAGGGGATCATTGTCGCCCTGTCGATCCTGATCTCGCAGACGACAGCACCGCAGCCAGTGTTCTCGAACTCGCATGGGTAGGATGCATTCTCCGCATCGAATTTGAGCGATACCGGCAGCTTCTCCGATTCCTTGAGGACGCTCAGCCTCTTTGCGGCGCTTTCCATCTGCAGCGTGAATGAGCTTACAAGGCGGGAAAGGACATCCGGGCCTGAGTCCAGGGTATCCGGGCCGGGGTCAAGGAAAAGAACGCCTTCGGGACGACCGGGTGTCAGCCTGTCGGATATCCTCTTCTTCCATATGCGCATCGTCCCCTGATGGTTGATGGCGGAAGTGTTGATCGTCACGTTCTTCTTCTGCGTGAATGTCATCATCGCGGAGAATCCGGATTCCTTGGCAAGGGTTGTGGAGAATCCGGAGATTCCGGCACCGCTGGCGATCCCGATGCCCTTGATGTATCCGAGAAGTCCGAATTCCTCCCTCTGGAAAACATTAGCGGACCATTTGCGGTCATATGATGATCTCTCTGCCACATCCTCCGTACGGGCCTTGATGCCACTGAGCTCGAAGCCGGGGATGTAATCCGTGAACTTACGCTTTTCCTTCTCTATTGCGAGCCTGTAGAGATGAGGGGTTGTCCCCGCTGTTTCAGCAAGGCGGGAGATGTGGTATTCGGTGGAGGCCAGTGCCTCGCTGTATCCAAGGGAACCGCAGAAGGATGCCGGCTGGAACGGGGAGGACGTGATGCGTACCGTTGCCCGGAAGCCCTTGAGCGGGTATGGGGGTATAAGCCCGGTCATCGCCTGCCTCTGGTATTCCTCCGGGGCGAAGGCGAAAGCACCTTGATCCACAGTCATCTCCGCTGTCTCGTATACCGGTCTTGATTCCTCGTCCAGCAGTACGCGGCGATGGACGTTCACCGCGGGGCGGGAGAAGAATCCTTCGGACCTGATCTCACATGGCATGCCTGTCTTGATCGCGGCGGATGCGGCTATAGCAGCAAGGACTGCTGGGTCTATCAGGAATTCATCATGCTTCGCCGTGAACGGGCTGAGATGGATGGAGATATTCCTCTTCGGGTATCCTGTGGCCCTCTCTACCGTATTCCTGATGAGCTCGGTCCATTGGGAAGGTGCCTCTATGTGCATCATGGCCCCGTCCATCCATGCCGTCACTGTGTACAGTCTCCTGTTGTGACGGGCAAGGCGGGTCATGGAGAAGTCTGTCTCCTTCACCGTGTAGCGCCCATCCTCGTTGCTGTCCATCTCTCCCCAGCTGTATTCAAGGCTGTCCGGAAGCGTCGTGTTGTCAACTCCATCCTCAAGCGGCTCTGTGGATACCCCGATCCTGCGCATCATCAGGGCTGCGGATTCATAGTCTGGAGCGAAGAGCGCGAGTATGATCTGATCGGGGTAGGTGATTGTCTCCTTCGCGATGATCGGCATCGTGCGGCCGAGGAATTCAATGGAATTGGTGCCTGGAAGATCTCCTCCTGTCAGTACAAGATAACGTGAATCCATCTCAGGGAGATTGAGTTCGGAGATGCGCTGTGCGCCTTCCTTCGCATGGAGAAGGAGTCCGCAGCGCATGCTGTACCGGGAGAAATTCTTGCGTTCCGCCATGCTCAGAGCATACCATCTCTCCTTCTGCAGTGCAACGAGAGAGGTTATGGCGTTATGCCATCGTTCAGGGTATTATCGTAGCAGTATGAATGCAAGGGAAGAGATCGACAGGCTGACTGAAAAGCTGAAGATGTATCAGGATAAATACTACAAGGAAGGCATCTCGCTTATCCCCGATAGCGAGTATGACAGGCTTTCCGACCATCTTGCCGCACTGGAGAGGGAGCACCCTGATCTCCAGCATCCGGATTCCCCGACAAAGCGTGTCGGCTCGGATCTGACGAATGATTTCCCGGAAGTAAGGCATACCATTCCCGTCCTTTCTTTGGATAAGGCATATTCCGATGGTGCTGTGCTGGATTTCTTCAATCGTTCCATACAGAAGGAGGGAGGGCTTCTTTCCTTCGCCGCGGAAGAGAAGATCGATGGGATTTCCATGGTCCTTTATTATGAGAAGGGGGTGCTGGTCAGGGCAGTTACACGCGGCAATGGGGAGATCGGCAATGATGTGACGCCTAATATCATGACGATGCCATCAGTCCCACTTTCCCTTCCTGAGAGCATCGATATCGCTGTGCGAGGGGAAGTATACCTGGGGAAGGAGGATTTCCTCCGCCTTAACGAAGCTGAGACTGATGAATCGAAAAGGGCTGCGAATCCGCGGAATCTGGCGGCGGGCACGGTGAGAAGGCAGAAGAGCAGCGAGGCGCGGAGGGTTCCGCTTACGATCTTCTGCTATGAGGGGTTCTGGGACGATAAGGACAGCACGCCGCAGGATCATCTGCACATCCTTGCCAAGCTGAAGGCTCTGGGGTTCAGGATCAATCCGCATCTTGCTTTCTTCTCTTCCGACGCTGAGACTGCCCGCAGGAAACTGGATGAGGCTGGGCTGGATGGTGAGGCATATGCCTTTTCGGATATCGATGGTTTCATCAGGAAGAAGGCGGAGGAGAGGGCTGGGCTGCCATATGAGATCGATGGCCTTGTATTCAAGATCAATGAGCTGGATGTAAGGGAGCGCTTCGGGTATACAGAGCATCATCCCCGATGGGCGATCGCCTACAAGTTCGATGCTCCACAGGCGGAAGCAAGGCTGCTTGGAATAACCGTGCAGGTGGGACGCACAGGGCGTATCACTCCTGTTGCGGAGATCACTCCCACGAAGCTCGGCGGTTCTACGATCAGGAGGGCAACGCTCCATAACCAGGAGTATATCGATGAGCTTGAGCTGGCAATCGGGGATACCGTATCCATCTCAAAGCGCGGTGATGTGATCCCTGCGGTTGAGAACGTCATCGAGAAGAACACCGATGGCAACACCGTCTACCGCCTCCCTCATGACTGCCCCTGCTGCCATACCCCGATCGTGCAGGTAGGTGGACTGCAGTTCTGCCCTGACTATGATTGTCCCGATCAGGTGAAGGGACGCATCTCATACTTTGCATCTGCAGATCAGATGGATATTGAGACCCTTGGCCCTAAGACAGTCGCACTTCTCTATGATGCGGGGATCCTTAAAGGAATCGAGGATATCTACACGGCTGACTTCACAGCGGCAGCTTCGTTGCCAGGTATGGGCGAAAAGAGCATCGGACAGCTGGAGAAAGGAATCAGGGAAAGCCTTTCCCGTCCCTTCGTCACTGTCCTTTCGTCACTTGGTGTTGCGGAGATCGGCAGGAAAACAGCCCAGATGCTCGTTGAGAATGGCTTTGATTCGATCGACAGGATCCTTGAAGCCGCTGATCTCAAGGATCCTTCCGCCTTCGCCTCTATCCCGGGATTCGGCTCTGTGATGGGAGAGAGGATAATCGAGGCATTCAGCTCTCCCCGTCTCAGGGAGACGATAGAGGCGCTCAGGAAGGCTGGGCTTCATCTTGATGCGGCTTCCGACCAGGTGGAGGAGAAAGCGGAGGATCAGGTGTTCTCCGGACAGGTCTGGTGCATAACCGGATCATTCAAGGCATTCAATCCCCGCTCCAAGGCACTTCGGGAGATCGAGAAGCGCGGAGGAAGGACAGTATCATCAGTCACGTCCAAGACCACGCACCTCCTTGCAGGGGAAGGCGGTGGATCAAAGCGGAAGGAGGCTGAGAGGCTCGGTGTCCAGATTGTCACAGAGGAGGAGTTCCTTTCGGCAATCGGAGCGGGAACGGAAAGAGGCGAGGATGGACAGCTTCTGCTGTTCTAGTGACCAACATTGATAAATGAGGTATAAGGAAATAGGAGGAGAGCTTATGAACATCCTTGCAGAAGAGCTTAACAGCGTGCTTTCTGATTCAGTTGCCTATGGTTTCCTGTCCTCGATCGGCAGGCGGATGTATTTTCCGAAGGGAATCGTCGCCCAGAGCGATGAGGCTAAGGAGAAGGCAAAGCGCTACAACGCGACTGTCGGTCTTGCAACGAAGCATGGCGAGCCTTTTTACCTTGAGGATATCTATTCATCATTCAGGGAAGGTCTCTTCAAGCCATCCCAGATATTCTCGTATGCTCCCGGTGGTGGTGATAAGACGCTGCGTTCCCTTTGGAAGGAGGCGATGCTGAGGAAGAATCCTGCGCTAAGCGGGAAGAAGTTCTCTCTTCCTCTTGTTACAGGCGGCCTGACACATGCGATCAGCATGGTTGCCCAGCTCTTCGTGTCAGAGGGAGATGCTGTTGTCTGCCCGGATCTCTTCTGGGACAACTACGATCTGATCTTCCGCGATCTTATCGGGGCGGAGCCCGTTCTCTTCCCATTCTACGGGAAGGAGGGAGGTTTCAACATCGATGGGATGAAGGAAGCACTGCTCTCCGTTCCTGGAGATCATGTGAGGATCATCCTCAATTTCCCGAACAACCCAACAGGATACACGCCGAGCCAGGAGGAGGCGAAGCGCCTTGTCGATGCTGTGGTCAGCGTTGCGGATACAGGCAAGAAGGTGCTTGTCATCTCCGATGATGCCTACTTCGGCCTCTTCTTCGAGGAGGACACCGAGAAGCAGTCGCTTTTCTCCTATTTCGCCGATGCACATGAGAACATCTTCGCGGTCAAGGGAGACGCGGCAACGAAGGAGGAGATGGTATGGGGCTTCAGGGTAGGCTTCATAACATATGCTTCAAAGGGCTTCTCGGATGCACATCTTGACGCTCTCACGAAGAAAACGCTTGGGATGATCCGCTGCACCGTCTCCAACTGCGACAGGCCCGGTCAGAGCCTTATCGTGGAAGCCATGAGGAACGGCAGCAGGTATGAGGCGGACAAGGCTGAGATCTTCAGCGAGATGAAGAAGCGCTATGAAATCGTCCATAAGGCTGTCAGGAAGCATGATGGCGATAACCTGCTTACTCCTTATGATTTCAATTCAGGCTATTTCATGGCGTTCGATACCCACGGACGGAGCGCGGAGGAGCTGAGGCTCTATCTGCTGGATAAGTATCAGATCGGTGTCATCAACATCATGGGAGGCACTCTCCGCCTCGCATACTGCTCTGTGGAGCCGGAAGGGCTGGAAGAGCTTGTTGATACCGTTTACAAGGCGGCGGGGGAGATATGGAGCTGAGCACGAAGCTCTATATCCTCGATGGCGAAGGCCGGAAGTTCATGGGAGCCGGAGTCCTCTGGCTTCTTGAACGTGTCGAGGAGACGGGCTCCCTGCTCTCTGCCAGCCGCAGCATGGGACTTTCCTATACGAAGGCAAGGGCGATGCTTGATATGCTTGAGGCGAATCTCGGGCGTCCTGTGCTGGATAGGAAGAAGGGTGGAGCGGAACGCTCAGGTGCTTCGCTTACACCATTTGCAAGGAAGTATATTTCCCTATACAGGGAATTCCAGACGGAAGCAAAGGCGGATGCCGAACGCCGGTTTGAGGCTTTCTCAGCATCTGTTGATAAGCTCATGGAGGAAGGGATATGAGCACGAAGGAACAGTACGATTTCACGATTGAAACGCTAGGTCCGGCGAAACTCAATTCGCCGATCAGGATGTCCAAGCGCGGAGGCGATGGGCTTGCCGATTACGTCCGTGATTCAGAGAGGATCCTCTTCTCTATCGAGGCAGAGGAAGTTGATGGCAAATCGGAGATACTCCATTCCGATACGCTTGAGATCGCAGGGCCAAGGGAGAAGATCTACTTCAATCCTGCCCATGTCCATGCCGCGATCTGTACATGCGGCGGCCTCTGCCCCGGACTTAACAATGTCATCAGATCCGTTGTGCGCTGCTTCTGGTATCGCTATGGCGTCAGGAGGATCTCCGGTATCCAGTATGGCTACCTTGGCCTTCTTGAGAACTCACCATGGCCGGTCATCCCACTCGATCCTGATGTTGTCGATGATATCCTTGAAAAGGGTGGTACGATCCTCGGTTCGGCCCGTGGCGGTGGAAAGCAGGTTGAGGAGATCGTTGATTCACTGGAGAGGATGAATATCAACATACTCATCACCATCGGTGGCGACGGAACCCTCCGCGGTACCCAGGATATCGGAGAGGAGATCAAGAGGCGCGGTCTCAAGATCGCTGTTGTAGGCGTCCCAAAGACCATCGACAATGATCTTTCCTTCATCGATGCTTCCTTCGGCTTTGATACAGCTGTAGCGCAGGTCGTGCCTGTTATCAGGGGCGCTCACGCAGAAGCGACCGGTGCCATAAATGGCATTGGACTGGTGAAGGTCATGGGCAGGGAGTCTGGATTCATTGCCGCAAATGCATCCCTTGCACAGTCGGACGTCAACTTCTGTCTCATTCCTGAATCCCCATTCGATCTTGAAGGGCCGAATGGACTTCTTGAGAACGTGAAGAGGCGCCTTCTTGAAAGAGGCCATGCTGTCATCCTCATCGCAGAGGGTGCTGGCCAGGAGTTCCTGCCGCAGACAGGGGAGACGGATGCTTCCGGCAACGTCAAGTTCCACGATATCGGCATATTCCTGAAGAACGCTATGAAGGAGTATTTCGCGGAGCAGGGAATCGCTACGACGATCAAGTACATCGATCCATCGTACATCATCCGTTCCGCCCCGGCAGACAGCTATGATTCGATCTACTGCGCCCGTATCGGAGCTCACGCGGTGCACGCGGCGATGGCCGGCAAGACACAGTGCATCGCCTCGCGCGTCAACAACCAGTTTGTCTATGTTCCGATCAAGGTCGCGGTCTCAAAGCGCAGCCATGTGGACATCGAGGGATCCCTCTGGAGGGATGTCCTTGAGAACACAAGGCAGCCGTTCTCGATGAAGAACTCCGACTGAGACTGCCTTCGATCAGCGAAGCCCGATGCTCCGGTGTCGGGCTTTTCTTCTCCGCCGACAGGCAGAGAGAACATCAAGTGTCAGAATAGACTGTGTTTGTTACTTCATCTGACGTATATAATTGGCTCTGATAAAACTGACACCATGCCGGAAAATGCAACAATGTTTCAAAATTTTTGGAAATTTTCTGAAAACCTCTTTTCATACTTTGGAGAACTCGCTATATTATGGCCAGAAAGTGGAAGCAGAACTTCCATTCTAACCTCCTTTTGTTCCCCATGTGCGGTTTACCTCCTTTTGTCCGCAATGGGGTTTTTTTATGAGACTTTGTCCTGAGTTTTAGTACCAAGGACATGAACATATGGCGGCACAAAGGTCGCTAGTATCAAACTGGGCAGCAGGAATCATCCGCGGAGATGGCCTGCTGTTTTCGGCTCTGTTCAGAAAGTTGTGGGATTAAGGGAATAGCAACGCAACAAAAGAGGGATGAAATCCTTTAAGATTTGAAAAAAGCAAGAACAAATCAAAAGGAAGATCATCCCGTGCAAGAGAGTATCATAATACGCCATGAGCTTCCACATTTCATTGTGGATAAGGAACCAGAACTGAGGCTCAGCAGCAGAGGCAAGGAAATATATGTCACCCGAGTGCATTCAGACAACGAAGAGGAGAAGGAATGCCCGGGATGCGGGAGGAGGATGCATGTGCACGGCAGCCGGGAATCGGTGTATCAGGACATAGAGCTGGTCGGGCATCTGCATTACATCATAGTCAGGCTTGAGCGGTACATCTGCCCAGGATGCAGAAGCCCGGGTTTGCTGCCGAGGGACACCGGATTACGGAGCGCCTCAGGAGAAGGATAATCATGCGGA